>JAXLWE010000036.1:0-55559 GCA_046328655.1 Anaerolineae bacterium
CGAATATCTGGTCGACGGGCTGGGCATCACCGACATCGGCGCGGCGCTGCCCCCGACGAAAGTCGCCTTCCATCACGCCTGTCACGGCTACCGCCTGCTCCACCTCGACCATCAGGCGCAGGCGCTGGCGTCGGCGGTCGATGGCGTGACCATCACCGATCTGCCGCGCGCCGACCAATGCTGCGGATTCGGCGGGCTGTTCGCCGTGAAGATGCCGGAGATCAGCGGGGCAATGCTGGAGGAGAAGGTCGAGAGCATCGAGCGCGCCGACGCCGACGTGATCGTGACCGGCGACGCAAGCTGCCTGACGCAGATGAACGGCGGGCTGAGCCGCAGCGAGAGCAGCAAGCGCGTCGTCCACATCGCCGACCTGCTGGCGCGCGGGCTGAAGCACGACGGGGACAGCGAGTAGGGGAGAGAATCACGAGGCTTAACTCCCCTCTCCACAGGGTGGAGAGGGGGTAGGGGGTGAGGTCAGCGTTTCTCCAATCTGCTTTAGAACTTCCTCTATTTCTCGAAGTACCTGCTCATTGGTGAAGCGTAGCACGCGAAAGCCGAGGCTTTCGAGAAATTCCTGCCGGATGGCATCCTCATCGGCGGTGTACTGGTGTACGCCGCCATCCACTTCGATAATCAGCGCGGCTTCCAGACAAACGAAATCGACGACAAAGCGGTCGATACTATGCTGACGGCGGAACTTGTAATCGAGAACGGCGCGGCTGCGGAGATATGCCCACAGCTTTCGTTCGGCGGGCGTGGGAGCGTGGCGCATCTGGCGAGCGAGCGGCTTGAGTTTTTCCCAGAGCGCGGGCGGCGTGCGCATTTTACCTCACCCCCTGCCCCTCTCCACTGCGTGGCGAGGGGAGATAGTCAGCGGCGACTTAAGGCTATCTTATTTGCTCTCAATAATGATTCCTACGAAAATCTTACACATCTTATGAGAACATATGTTTATTGGTGACGCTGAGATGGAAATACATTAATGATACCATACGACAGAAATGCACCGTGTCTCTGCGGAAGCAGGCGCAAATACAAGAACTGTTGCCTAAAGAAAAAGGGAATGGTTCAAGGTTTTACAACCTACTCAGAAGATTTCGTAATCGGAGATATCTTTAGACTAAGCAAGGAATTTACAGCATTCTATCAGAGTGACCGTGCTCTGATACAAGGAGTAGTCTATTGGGCAAGAGATGTTAGCCTACCGCCGGGAATCGACTTTCGCACGACCAGATGGAAACGAGAAGGGCAATCAGGCGATATCACTAGAATGGTGCGATTAAGAAGAATCCCCGCCATCCAGAAAGATGCATTTAAGATCGCTCACGAGCTTACACATTTGATTCTGGATGACTATGGATTTCCTTCTCTCGGCGCTCGTTATAGGCAATTTGAAGACCTAGCTTCTGCGCTGTCAAGTGCGTTTCTCGATCCTCTTGTAGACACAAGGTTGCAGAGATACGGGTTCAGCTTGTCAAAGGACTGCAGACGCGAGAGCGACGACGCCTTTCGGCAGACGAGAAACTCACCTCCACCCCAAAATCAGTTACAGCGCTTCCATTGGATATTTAACTACTTTGGTTTTCTTCTTGAATGGAAACTGGTAAAGGATCAAATCGACCTGACGCAAGGGGAATTTGCTCAGTGGTTCAAGAATGCCTATCCAGATATTGTTAGCGAAGCAGAAAATCTGTTCACACTGGCAGAACATCGTGGATTTGATACTCCTGAGAAACTGCGTGACATTCTCTGGAACGTAACCTCTAGTTACGGACTACACCAAGTCCTTTTCCTCTAAACCCATCAACTTTATGCACAATCGTTGCTATTCCTTCCATCTCTGATCCAAGTTTAATAGATGTCCTTGGCTCCCCTCTCCACTCTGTGGAGAGGGGCTGGGGGTGAGGTCAGTACTTCCCCACGCTCACCCGGAAATCCCCGGTCGTCGTGCCGTTGCGCACCCCGTAGCGCGTCACCGCGATGCTGTACGTCCCATCGGTGGGCAGCGTGTACGTCAGCCGCGCGTCCTGCGTCGTCGCGTCGGCGTCGTCGTTCATCCCGTCCGGCAGCGGGCGATCCGCCGCGTCGCGCAGCACGATCACCGGGTCGAGGTTGCCCGACAGCCGCTCGGCGCTGATCGTCACCTGATCGCCCGCTGCCCCAGCAAACTGGTAGAACAGCGCGTACACCTCGCTGCTGATCGTCCCGGTCAGCGCCTCGCCGTAGCGGATCACGCTGTCGCCGCCCTCGCTGGCGCGCTGCTGCGGCGACGGGTTGATGATCGCGCCGGGGTCGATGACGAAACCCTGCCCGTCGTCGGTCACGCGCAAGCCGACCTGATAGCGCTGCCCCGTCCGCAGCCGATCCACGGTGTGCAGCGTCTCCGTGCCGTTGACGCGCACGTCGAGCGTGAACTCGGTGCTCACGTTGATGCCGCAGCCGTCCTCGTACCACGCCCACACCTCGTAATCGCCGCCCACCAGCGATGACCAGTAGACGTGCTCGACCGGCTGGTCGCTGGGCGTCTCGCAGCGGGTGTTGCTGTCGATCTGCAAGACGCCGCCGGACGGAACCTGCGGGCTGCTCCACGACACCGTGCGCCCGCTCGGATCGCGCACGAACAGGTTCAAGTCCGCGCCGCCCGCCCAGCGCAGCGTCGCCGTGAGCGCCCCGGCGTTGAGCGAGATTTCGCCTGCCGTCAGCGCCAGATCGTATGCCCCGGTCGTCGTCCCGTTCGATAACCCGGCGCGGGTCGCCAGCACGACGTATTCGCCGTCCTTCGGCAGCCGGTACTGGGTGATGCGGGCATCGCGGCGCGTGCTGACGTCGTCGTTGGCGGCAAGCTCGTTGAGGTCGCTGTCCATCAGGATCAGGTAGGCGTTCAAATCGCCGCCGGACGGATCGGAACTGGCGTTCATGGCGATGGTGACCAGCTCGCCGGTCTTGCCGTTGAAGCGGTAGAAGCTGAGCGGCTGCCCGGTGGTGATCGCGCCCTTGTACTGGTTGTTGTAGCTGATGCTCTGGGCGGTGAACGGCACGCCCGGCGCGCTGGTCAGGCGCAGGCTGAAGCCGCCGCTGGCGTTCGGGTTCAGATTGCTGGCGCGGACGATGTAGATGCCGCTGCGCGGAACCGGGGCGCGCAGCGTGACGAAGCGCTCGCCCGTCGCCCGCTCGACGGTGTTCAGGCTGAGGTCGAGCAGCTCTAGCTGCGGCTGCACGCCGCTCGCGCCATCAGTGGTGAACATGGTTACGGTCAGGGCATCGCCGATGCGCGCGTTGACGATGTACGACAGCGATGGCGACTCCGGCGTGAACGCAGCCGTCTGCGGCTGTCCCACCTGAAGCACCGCCGCCGCCAGCCGCGTCGCGTACAGGTCGAAGCCGCCCGTGCCCGCGCTGTCGGCTTCGCGCCCGGCTTCGATCAGATACCAGCCGGTCTGCGGCAGCGTCACGTAGGCGATGGATTCGCCCGCCCGCGTCTGCGTCGAGCGGCTGAGGTCGTCGGCGCGGTCGCCGCGCACGTGCAGGCTGGGAGCGAGGTCGCCGCTGGTGCGCGTCATGATCACGCGGATCAGGTCGCCCTGCT
Organism: Anaerolineae bacterium; assembly: GCA_046328655.1. Classification (GTDB taxonomy): domain Bacteria; phylum Chloroflexota; class Anaerolineae; order Aggregatilineales; family Phototrophicaceae; genus Flexifilum. The sequence continues at coordinate 3,587 of JAXLWE010000036.1, forward strand.
GCCCGCCGATGGCGTAGAAGCGCTGCGGCGCGTCGTCGCTGATGCTCCCGGCGACCACGCTCTGGTAGTCGATGATCGTGAAGGGGACGGCGAAGGTGGGCGGGGCGCTCAGCGGGTCGCCCGGCGTCCCGGTCGCCTGCGCGCCGGAGATCGTCAGCGTCAGCCGGAACGTGCCGCTGGTCGGGGCGCTCGCCTGCTCGAAGCGCGTCGCCTCGATGATGTACGTCCCGCGCCGCACCAGCGTCAGGGCGATCAGCGCGTTGCGGTTGCCGCTCTCGCGGTCGTCGTTGCGCTCGACCAGCGTGCCGTCCGGCGCGTACAGGAACAGGAACGGGTCGAGATCGCCTGAAGTCGTCTCCATGCTGATCGACACGCTGTCGTCGGCGTTGGCGTCGAAGCTGTAGCGCACGACCGGGGCGGCATCGTTGAGGTTGCCCTCAATCGTGCCCGGCTTGAGCGGGAACACGGGCACAGTCGTCGGCTGCTGCCCCAGAACGGGACGGCGATCAGGCACAGCAGGATCAGGCAAATCAGGCGTCTCGTCATGCGCTCAGTGTAGCACAGGATACGGGGCAGGATGGGGTGTTCGTGAGGCGGGGCATGACTTCGCCGCGCCGACCTGCTGATCGCCTATCAGGCTTGAGGCGGCCAGCTTTGATCCGGCACTCCATCAACTGTGCCGTGTTCTCGGTCAACATCCATTTCCAGTTGAACTTCTGCCCGTACTTGATCACCAGACAGGATGGACCGACCGGCGTGACCGGCTCCCAGCCCTGCTCAAGCCATTCGCCCAGACGGACGAGCACTTTATCCTGAACCTGGCTCCAGAAGTAAATCGGCGCCTGGGCATCGCTCACGAGCTTTCCGTAGGTCGTGACGAAGCGATCCCAGTGGAGTTCAAAGTCGTGGTATTCGTATTGAATCGGCTGGACCGACGGAGTGGAAGTGAGCGCATGACCGCAGTTCGAGCAGAACCTGGCTTGAGCATCGGTGATGGGTTTCCCGCAGTTTGAACAGAAGCTGGGCGGCATCGTCAGTATCCCCGGATGCAGAATGATGATTTCATTGTACTGAATATCGCCTGCGACGGCGCAGGCATTTGGGAGCGGAAAAGCGGAAGGCGTTCACAGCAGCCTAGCCGGGTTTCACGCCGGCGCGGCTGCCCTGACATATAATGCAAAGATGGGGTGATGGGGAGGCGATCATGTATCAGTGGGTGGTGTTCGTTCACATCCTGAGCGCGCTGGCGTTCTTCATGGCGCACGGCGCGTCGGCGGCGATGGCGTTCCAGCTCCGGCGCGAGCGCCAGCTTGACCGCATCAAGGCGATCCTCGACCTGTCCAGCGCCGCGCTGCCCGTGATGTATTTTTCGGTGCTGGCGCTGGTCATCGCCGGGGTGATCGCCGGGATCATGGGCAACTGGTTCTCGCGGGGCTGGATCTGGGCGTCGCTGGTGCTGCTGGTCGTGGTGTTCGGCTGGATGTATTCCTACGTCTTTCGCTACTACACTCCGATTCGCAAGGCAGTCGGGCTGCCATATCGTGACCGGAGCGGCGAAAAGCCCGCCGGAGAACCCGCGAGCGACGCCGAGATCGCGGCGCTGATTCAGGCGACGAATCCGCCGCTGCTGATGGGCGTGTCGGTCGCGCTGGCGGCGGGCATCCTGTGGCTGATGGTCTTCAAGCCGTTCTAGGCGCCGCGGCGGACGCGACCGACCCATGCCCCCGCTCGACGACCTGATCGACGACATCTTTGACGGCAGGCAGCCCGCGCTGTACGCCGAGTTCGCGGGCTGGGCGCGCGCGTCGCGGCGGTTCAAGGCGTTCGCCACGACGTATCGCGGCAAAATCCGCGCCAAGCTGCGGAACGCCCGCGACGAAGCGGGGCTGCTGGATTTGCGCGCCGAGCTGGAAGCTGCCGCGCTGCTGCTGCGCGACGAGCGGTTCGCGCTCGAATACGAGAAGCACGCCGCTTCCGGCGGGCGCAGCCCCGATTTCACCGTCACGTTCAGGACGAATACCCCGTTCAACGTCGAAGTCCGGCGCGTCCGCAGCGCCGAACTGAGCGACGCCGACGCCGAATCGCGCAGCGGCAAGCTGATGGCGGTGCTGTGCGACAAAGTCGGGCAGATGCCGCCGGGCGTGGTCAACCTGCTGTGGCTGACCGCCGACGGCGCGCTGGACGAAGCCGACCTGAGCCGCGCGGCGGTGACTCTGCGCCAGCTCGCGGAAGGCAAAGCCCAAGACTTCTTCGCCCGGCGCGGTTTCGCCAGCGCTGCCGACTTCCTCAAACAGTACCGCCAGTTGAGCGGCGTGGTGCTGCATCAGCCGGGCGCGAACGTCGTCTGGCTGAATTCGCTGGCGCGGCACAAAGCGCCGCCGGAGATCGTGACGGCGATCCGGCGGCTGTAATGCCCGTATCCGGCATGTGTTCCTTGACGAAAGGCGGATTTATATCTGTACGGTAGACAACGCAGGGGCACGATAGATCTATCGTGCCCCTGCCAGGTACCTGTATTCGCAATGCTCAGTAAGCGCTACCGGAGCACGTTCCCCACCGGAATCCAGATCGGGTTCGCTTCGCAGGCAATCCAGACTTTGGCAAACTGCTCCCCGAATTCCGAGATGTACCACGTGCCGGGCGGCAGGTTGAAGCCGGTATAGGTGTTGGGGTCGGCGGCGTAGTACGCCAGCGCGCCATCCGGGACGTTATACACGTATGCCCCCGCAGGCAGCGGATACGTGCAGTTTCCACCTAACACCGACGCGCCCCACGGAGTCGAGGCATTCGCGCAGTCCGTGCCGACCTGATCCGACCAGAGCTGGGCGCTGCCGTCGGCGTCATAGGTGTTGGTCGCGCCCGCACCGACCGCGTTTTCAAGGTACACGCCAATGCCGGCTGCGCCCTGGAGGATCACGCCGCCGATGGTGAAGCGCACCGTGAACGTGCCGCCCGCCGGGACATTTTCCCCCGCGCCCGCACGGAAATTCCCATCGTCCCACATATTGATGGCGTAGAAACCGGCATCTTCGACCTGCGCGGTGATGTCCACGTAACATCCCGCTGCGTTAAGGGTATAGCTCGACAGCATACCACCCGGAGCCGCAGAAGCGGGCACGACCGCCGCCAGCATGGTGACAACCAGGACCACCAGCGGCAGGACAAAAAATGGACGTTTCAGTCGGTTCACTGGAATAGACTCCTGAGTTAAGAATATGCGACATCATTTTTGTCGTCATTATTATCTCAAAAGGGTTGTCCAGCAGCCGATTCCCGGCGCGACGTTCTCTGCCTCGCGCGTTCTCCGCGCCGATTTGCCTACTTGTCCTCGTGCGCCAGCAGGATTACCGCCGCGTGATCCTCGACGATGTAATAATCGCCGTTGATCACCTGATGCTTGCCCTTGTCGCAGTAGTCGTTGGGCGACTCCAGCGCCGTGTCCACGATCCGGCTCCACTGTTCCTTGCCCTTCAGCGGCGGCAGCTCGAACGCCAGCGGCTCCCAGTGGGCGTTGAGCATGACGTGGAGATAGTCGCCGCCGCCGGGATGACCGAGCGAGAACGCCAGCGTCCGCGAATTTTCGCTCCAGTCCGGCTCACCGATCTGCGTGCCGTGCCAGGTGATCTCCATGCCGTGATCTTCGTCCAGCGACGACCAGAGCCTGTCCTTGTGGAAAATCCGGTGCTCCCGAATGAAGCGGATCAACCCGCTGGTGAAGCGCAGCAGGTCGCCGTGCTGCTCGACCTGATCCCAGTTGAACCAGCTTAGCTCGTTGTCCTGCCCGTAGGCGTTGTTGTTGCCGTACTGCGTCCGCCGCACCTCGTCGCCCATGACGATCATCGGCGTGCCCTGCGAGACCAGCAGGATCGTCAGGAAATTGCGAATCTGCTTCTGGCGCAGCCGCTCCACGTTCGGATCGGTGCTTTCGCCTTCCCAGCCGCAGTTCCAGCTTTGATTGTTGCTCTCGCCGTCGGTGTTGTTCTCGCCGTTGGCTTCGTTGTGCTTGCCGTTGTACGACACCAGATCGTTGAGCGTGAAGCCGTCGTGCGCCGTGATGAAGTTGATGCTGCGGTTGGGCGTGCGGTTCGGGTCGGGGTACAGGTCGGGGCTGGCGAGGATGCGCGACGCCATCGCCGAGACGAAGCCCGGATCGCCCTTGACGAAGCGGCGCACGTCGTCGCGGAACTTCCCGTTCCACTCCGCCCAGCGATGCCCGATAAACGTGCCGACCTGATACAGCCCGCCCGCGTCCCACGCCTCGGCGATGATCTTCGTGCCCGCCAGTACCGGCTCGGACTCGATCTCCCACAGAATCGGCGGGCTGGGCAGCGGGAAGCCCAGCTCGTCGCGCGACAGCACCGACGCCAGGTCGAAGCGGAAGCCGTCGACGTGCAGCTCGCTCACCCAGTAGCGCAGGCAGTCCATGATCAGCCGCCGCACAATCGACTGGTTGGCGTTGAACGAGTTGCCGCAGCCGCTGAAGTTCATGTAATACTGCTGCTGCTGGGCGAGGATGTAGTACGCCCGGTTCTCGAACCCGCGATGGCACAGCCAGGGACCGTTCTCGTTGCCCTCGGCGGTGTGGTTGAACACCACGTCGAGGATGACCTCGATGCCCTCCTTATGCAGCGCCTTGACCATGTCGCGGAACTCGTCCACCGGCGCGAGCGGCGCGTCCGACGAGGCGTAGCCCCGGAACGGCGCGAAGAAGGCAATCGGCGTATAGCCCCAGTAATTCGACTTGGCGCTGAAGGGCTTGTCCAGCGGGTCGAACTGCTGCACCGGCAGAAGCTCGACCGCCGTCACGCCCAGCGATTTCAGGTACGGGATTTTCTCGATCAGCCCCTTATACGTGCCGCGCAGTTCGGGCGTGACGCCGGAATTCGGGTTTCTGGTGAAGCCGCCGACATGCAGCTCATAAATGACCGTGCGGGTGTAGGGCGTGCGCAGCGGCTGGTCGCCGTCCCAGTCGTAGGACGCGGTGTCGACCACCACGCTTTTCATGGCTTCGGCGCAGTTGTCCACGCCGTAGACCGTCGCCGCGCCGCGATTGTAATGCTCGTCCTGAATGACTGCTTTGGAATACGGATCGATCAGCACCTTCGAGCCGTCGAAGCGATGCCCGATCTCCGGCTCGAACGGACCATGCACGCGGTAGGCGTAGACCTGCCCGGCTTTCAGCCCCGGCACGAACATGTGCCAGTAGTAGAACGTCCGGTTGCGCTGCGGATCGAACTTCAGGACGTGGGATGGCTCATCGTAGCTGCCCTCGTCGAACAGCAGCAGCTCGACCGAATGGCAGTTCTTCGAGAACACGCTGAAATTGACGCCGTCGGGGTAGACCGATGCGCCAAGCGGGTAGCTGCGACCGGGCTGGACCTTTAACTTCATGGTCTGCTCCAAAAGTCTGTATATGAGACTATCGTCTATTTTGTCGGATTTCGCGCTGACATCGTGCCGCGAGAATTGTAGCGGGTTTTAGAGTGAGAATGCCAACCGCACGCAGATATAGTGTGACGGCTTCGGCGCCACAATTATGCTCAATCCATTGTGATAGAGTGAGTTAGAACCTCATGCGTCAGGTGATCCTCATTCCCGATCTCGAAAGCGGTGGTTTCACCGTCACGGTGCCGAGTTCGCCCGGCTGCATCTCCGAAGGCGATACCGAACAAGAAGCTCTTGCTAACATTCGCGACGCCATCGACCTCTACATCGAGGATTTGATCGCGGATGGTGAAGAAGTGCCTTGACGACCGACGAGTTTATCGACTCCGCTCTGAAGCGCGCCCTGTGGCGCGTTTTCATTTCTGCGCCTGAGTGTGGTTGTTCTCGTGTAGCTCTAAGACAATTGGAGGACGCATTGGCTTTGTAGGCGGAGTGAGGTTCGTAGTGTGAACCGTCAAAAAGAATCGTGTCTTGGTCCAACGATGCCAGTTTAAGCTCGTCAGGGATAAGTATTACCAATTCAAGATTTGCCCCGCGAAGATTTGCACCTTCAAGTTTGGCTCCCCAAAGCCTTGCGCTCCAAAGGTGCGCGCTACGAAGATTGGCAATAATAAGGTTCGCGCGTTGTAGGTTCGCTATATCAAGGTTTGCTGTCTGTAGGTCTGCACCATATAAGTTCGCTCCTTCCAAGTTTGCCCCTTCCAGGTTTGCCCCTTTAAGTTGTGTTCCCTGCAGTTGTGCTTGCGCTAAGTTCGTATCCTTCAAGTTTGCTCGCTCAAGATTAGCTTCCCGAAGACTAGCTAGACTGAAATCGGCTGTTCTCAGGTCAATAGTTGGTGAATCCCCGTTAATCAGTCCTGATTCGTATAGAAATCTGAGCATTGCCCCTTTCCGCTCGCCGTCCAAGCCGCGCAACACTGTCAGAGTTCGCGCTCTAGCAACCGTCTTTGCATTTTCTCTGATGTCTGGATGATCGAACTTTCCACTTAAAAGCAATTCGCTCATGTGGTCGAGATAAGTTTGCAAAGCCTGTTCCTTAAGTTGATCATCAGTCCTATCTCGCTCACTTCGCTGAATAACATATCCAGCGAAAGCCAACGCCGCAGGGACAATCAGCAAACCAAGCCAATCCCACAGCGTTTTTCCCGGAAAGCCCGTTCCATATACTATAGCCTCAGCAACTACCAGCCCAACTGATATTGCAGCTAGAAGAAGACTACGCAGACGTGTCATCTCATCCCGCCTTATAGGTACTGTTATGAGTCTATTATATTTCTTGTCAGCAGAACAAATCCTTCAAAAATAGGGGGTTCGTTAGCCTTTTCGAACTGGCGGGCGTGCACAATCGTTCGATAATAGACTCATGACACGCACCGTCCTGCACATCGACCTCGACGCCTTCTTCTGCGCCGTCGAAGAGGGGCGCAACCCCGCCCTGCGCGGGCAAGCTTTCGCCGTCGGCGGGCGTCCCGATGCGCGCGGCGTCGTCGCGTCCTGCTCCTACCCGGCGCGCAGCTTCGGCGTCCACTCCGCCATGCCCATGTCGCAGGCGGTGCGCATTTGCCCCGGCTTGATCATCGTCCCCGGCGATCACAAAGCCTACGGCGCTGCCTCGCACGAGGTCATGAAGCGGCTCAGCCAGGTCACGCCGCTGATCGAGCAGATTTCGATTGACGAAGCCTTCATGGACGTGACTCCCCAGCCCGGCGCGGCGCTGGCGACCCGCCTGCAAACCCAGATCAACGAGGAGCTGCATCTGCCCTGCTCGCTCGGCGTCGCCACCAACAAGCTCGTCGCCAAGATCGCCAACACCGTCGGCAAAGCCCGCGCCGCCAAAGGCGCGCCGCCCAACGCGATCATGGTCGTGCCGCCCGGCGAAGAAGCTTCGTTCCTCGCCCCGCTGCCGATTGAGGAATTGTGGGGCGTCGGACCCAAAACCGCCGCCCGCCTGCATTCGATGAACATCGACACCATCGGCGATCTGGCGCGCTGGAGCGAAGCCGACCTCGCCACGCTGTTCGGCAAGCACGGCGCCGACCTCGCCCGCGAGGCGCGCGGCATCGACACTCGCCCGGTCGAGCCGGAACATGACGCCAAGTCGGTCAGCCGCGAGACCACATTCACCCGCGACGTGACCGACCGCGAAGTACTCGCCCGCACGATCCGCCAGCTTGCCGAGGGCGTCGGCTGGCGCGTGCGCAAAGCCGGGCTGCGCGGCAACACCATCAAGGTCAAAGTGCGCTGGTCGAGCTTCACGACGCTTACCCGCCAGCAGACGCTCCCCCAGCCAACCGACGACGACGCCGAGATCGAGCGCGTGGCGCAGGAGCTGTTCCGCTCCGTGTGGACCCCCGGTCAGGCGGTGCGGCTGCTCGGCGTGGGCGTCAGCGGCTTCGACGACGCCGACCAGCAGTTGGGGCTGTGGCAGGAAGATACTGCCAGCGACGAGCAGCACCGGGCGTCGCAGCGACGCCTGCAATCCGCCCTCGACGACCTGCGCGACCGCTTCGGCGAGCACATCATCCAGCGCGGCAGCGACCTCAAGCGAAAACGGTAATCCGCTTCCTCAACCTGAGGCAATTTGTTGTAGGGGCACGACATGTCGTGCCCCTACGCTCCGCGCGATCCTTCCCATTTGACAAACGCGCTTCCATGCATATAATTGATACCAAGTATCATTTACACGATGGAGAGAAGTCAGCTTGGTGAAGAAACTCGTGCTGCTCATCGGGGTACTGCTGCTCGCGGCGGTACCGGCTTTCGCTCAGGAATCGCGCCCGCAGGTGGTCGCCAGCTTCAGCATTCTGGCGGATGTCGCCCACAATGTCGCCGGGGATGCCGCCGACGTGATCTCGCTCATCCCCCCCGACGCCGACCCGCACGCCTACACGCCGACGCCCAACGATCTGGCGACGGTCGCCGACGCCGACGTTGTCCTGATCAGCGGCGCGGAGTTCGAGCAGGGCTTGCTGACGACCATCGCCAGCGTCATGGGCGACAAAGCGCCGGTCGTCGTCTCCGCCTGCGTCGAGATTCTGCCGTTCGGTGAAGCCCCTGCCGCCGATGCGGTTGCAGCCGAAACGCCTGCGCCCGCCGGGGATGCCGCCGACACGCCACCCTGCGCCGACCGCGCCGCCGAGCTGGACGCAATCGGCTCACCCGCGCCCGAATACGCGACGCTCGGCAGGCTGTACGCGCTCAACTGCATGGTCGAGGCGGGCGCGGAAGAAGGCAACTGCGACCCGCACGTCTGGCTCAATCCCTATAACGTCGAGATGTGGGCGCTGACTATCCGCGACACCCTGAGCGCGCTCGATCCGGCGAACGCCGACATCTACGCCGCCAACGCCGCCGCCTATATCGAGCAGGTCGAAGCCATGCGCCAGTCGGTCGCCGAACAGATCGACAGCCTGCCGGAAGCCCGGCGCGTGCTGGTCACCGATCACGACGCGCTCGGCTACTTCGCCGCGACGTATCATCTCCAGATCGTCGGGCTGGTCGTGCCCAGCGTCAGCACGCTGGCTGAGCCAAGCGCGCAGGAAGTCGCCGCGCTGATCGACACCATCCGGGCGCAGCACGTCCCGGCGGTGTTCGCCAGCGCGACCGTCAGCCCGGCGCTGTCGCAGCAGGTCGCCGACGAATCCGGCGCGAAGTTCTACACGCTCTATGCCGAATCGCTCAGCGCCAGCGACGGCGACGTACCGACTTACCTTGACCTGATGCGCTACAATGTTCAGACGGTGGTCGACGCGCTGCGTTAGTAGACGACCATCCGGGTTTAGGTGGGCGCACGCCGTGCGCCCCTACAAGAGCTGGGCAGACACATCGGTCTGCCCCTACGAGAACTCACTGAATTTCTTCTGGTCGTCTGCCAGGCTGCGCCAGGCGAAAGTTCTCGACCGTTCGCAGCATCGAATCACAGCAGGCTTTCGCCGGGGCGTTCAGTTGAACGACCTAAACCATTCAGGAAATCGCCTCATGCTTCAGGAAAAAACCGCGCCGCCAGCCACTCCCGCCGATACCGCGCTCGTCCTGTCGGTGCGGAACGTCAGCGCGGGTTATCCCAACGCCCGCGACGCCATTCTGGGCGTCTCGTTCGACGTGGCGCGCGGCGAGCGGGTCGCCGTGCTGGGTCCCAACGGTGCGGGCAAAAGCACGCTGTTCAAAGCCATCGTCGGCTTGATCCCGTTCAGCGAAGGCAGCGTTTCGATCCACGATCAGGACTGTCGCACCAGCCATTCGCTGGTCGGCTACGTGCCCCAGACCAACGCCGTCGACTGGCGTTTCCCGGCGACGGTCGCCGACGTGGTGATGATGGGTCGGCTGCGCCAGATCGGCTGGTTTCGCTTCGCTCGCCACCACGACTGGGAGATCGTCAATCACCTGCTGGATCAGGTCGGGATGCGTCCCTTGCGCGACCGGGGCATCGGGCAGTTGAGCGGCGGACAGCGCCAGCGGGTGTTCATCGCCCGCGCGCTGGCGCAGGAGACCGACGTACTGCTGCTCGACGAGCCGTTCAGCGGCGTCGACGCGACGGCGGAACATGAAATACTGGAAGTGCTCGACCGCCTGCAAGCCGAGCGCGTCACCGTGATGATCGCCACGCACGATCTCAATCTCGCCTCAACGCGCTTCGACCGCGTCCTGCTCATCCGCCAGCGGCTGATCGCCTGCGGCACGCCGGCGGCAGTTTTCACGCCCGAAAACTTCCAGAATGCCTACGGGAGTCACCTCGGCGTCTTCCGCGACGGCGGCTTCTTCGTCGTCGACGAACACTGAAACCAGCGCCGAGGGATATTGCGATGGATTTATACCAACTGCTCGTCCAGCCGCTGACTTACGAATTCATGCAGCGCGCGATGCTGGCAGCGCTCATGATCGGCGCGATCAGCGGCGTGATCGGCTGCTTCGTGGTCGTGCGCGGCATGTCGTTCTTCGGCGAGGCGCTGGGACATTCGATTTTACCCGGCGTCGCCATCGCCTATATTTTCGGCGCGGATTTGTTCGTCGGCGGGCTGATCGCCGGGATTGCGACCGCGCTCGGCATCGGCTGGCTGACGGGGCGCGGACGGCTGCGCGAGGATACCGCCATCGGCGTGGTGTTCGTCGGCATGTTCGCGCTCGGCATCCTGATCATCAGCAGCGCCAACAGCTACGCCGTCGACCTGACGCACATCCTGTTCGGCAACGTCCTCGGCGTGCGCACGACCGATCTGGTGATCATGGGAGTGTCCGGCGTGGTCGTCATCGGCGCGATCATCCTGTTCTACAAGGAGCTGCTCACCCAGAGCTTCGATCCGGCGCTCATGCGCACGCTGCGCCTGCCCGGCGAAGCCCTGCGCCTGCTGCTGCTGGTGCTGATCGCCATCACGATTGTCGCCAGCCTGCAAACCGTCGGCATCGCCCTGATGCTGGCGATGCTGATCACCCCGGCGGCGACCGCTCAGCTTCTGGTCAGGCGGCTGCACCGGATGATGCTCGTCTCGGCGCTGATCGGCATGGTCAGCGGCGTGGTCGGGCTGTACCTGTCGTGGCGCTTCAACGTGCCGTCGGGCGCGGTCATCGTCCTGACGAGCACCGCCATTTTTCTGGTCGTGTTCGCCATCACCCGGCTGCGCGGGAATCTGGAATAGACGCAACTCTGCCGAACGCAGATCGTCCCGTAGGGGCGAGGCATACCTCGCCCCTACATCCCCGCTTCACGGCTCGTGTTCATCCTCCCGGTAGAAATCGCGCCCATATCAGGTAAAATGGGCGGCTCGTATCCCATACAGTACACAAATCCGACAGTCCCATGCAGCTTTTCATCATCCGTCACGGACAATCCGCCAACAACGTACTTGAGGACGAATCGCTTCGCACCTACGACCCGCCGCTCACCGACCTGGGCAAGCAGCAGGCTGATCGGCTCGCCCAGGCGCTCGCCGCCAGCCACGACTCACGCTTCAACACGGGCAGCGGCTTTTCGGGCGACCTCGGCGCGAACGGCTTCGCCATCACCCACCTGTATTGCAGCGCCATGTACCGCTCGCTCCAGACCGCCGCCCCGGTCGCGCGGGCGCTGGGGCTGAAGCCGGAAATCTGGCTCGACGTACACGAGCAGGGCGGCATGTATCTCGATCAGGATGGCGGCAAGGTCGGCTACCCCGGCAAGACGCGCCCGGAAATCCTCGGCGAATTCCCGGATTACGTGCTGCCCGAAACCATCACCGATGCCGGCTGGTACGACGCGACGCGCGGCTACGAGCAGATGCACACCGGCGCGGGTCGCGCCATTAAGGTAGCGATGGAGCTGCGCCGCCGCGCCGCTGGCGAGTACAAGGACTCGCGCATCGCCATCATTACGCACGGCACGTTCATCGACCTGATGCTCAAGGCATTCATGGGGCAGCTTCCCAACCGCCAGTACTATTTCAGCCACTACAACACCGGCATCACCCGGCTGGACATTACGCCGGAATACCTGATCATGCGCTACGTCAATCGCATCGATCATCTGCCGTCGGACCTCATCACCTGACGCGCGATTCCGTTCTGGTGTAGAATGGCTGTCAGATTCGTTGAGTCGCAACCGGAGTGTGTAGGAGCGCGACCAGGCAACCGCAGGTTGCACCTGTACCCAATGTTCAAGGTGAAAATGGGTTTTTCGAATGCCCTTTGAGTACGAAGTCCTCGTCGGTTATCTTTACGTCGTCGGCGGTCGCTCCATCAGCGCGCCGCCACCCGGAACACTGGTCGAAATCGCCTCCAAGAAGGTGGCGCGCGGGCGCGAGCTGGACACGTTCTTCACGCTCGTGCTGCCTTCCGGCGAGACCGTCGCGCCCGCCGCCTTTTACGAGGAGATGGCACGCACCGGAGCCGAGCAGTATTTCAACAGCACCGGCAGCGTGACGGCGGGCATCAAGACCGCGTTCACCCACCTCAACACCAACCTGTACGAGCACAACGCCAGCGACCCGCGCCATTACGAGGCGAGCATGGTCTGCGCCGTCCTGCGCGGCTCGGACTTGTACGTCGGCAAAGTCGGGTCGGGCGTCGGCTTGTTCCGGCACAACGGCGAAACCCAGCCGTTCCCGACCGACTTCAGCTACCGTGAGGCGCTGAACACTCCGCCGCTCGGCGTCCAGAAGGACGCCGAAATCCGCATGGGGCGCTATCAGGTCAACGGCGGCACGCGCCTGTTGTTCTCCGATTCCACCCTGCTCGACTTCCCGATGGATACGCTGACCGCCAGCCTCGGCATGGAGGACATCGGCGCGCTGCTGGCGGATATGCGCGAGCACGTCCACCGCCAGATCACGGCGATGGCGGTCGAGTTCGTCGCGCCCAACCAGCCGGTCGGCTTGCCCGCCAAAGTGGGCGAGTCGTCGGCGGTCATCACCGGGACAGCGCCCGCCCCCGAAGCCGAAGCCAGCCCGCAGTCACCCACTGCCCCCGGCGGCGTGCGCCGTTCGGCGCGGCGCGGCGCGCTCCTGCGGAGCATCGGGGCGCGGATTGCCGGGCTGGTCGCCGGGCTGCTCGACCTGATCGTCCACCTGCTCGACCGCCTGATCCCGACGCCGCCGGAAGGCAAGAAAAGCTGGCTGTCGTCACCCGCCGCCGCCGCTGTCGCCCTGCTCATCCCGGTGATCGTGGTCGTGCTGGTCGTGCTGTTCTGGATCAGCGGTACGGGCGAAAGCGAGTACGACCAGTGCGTCAACCGCGCCAACACCACCTACGAGACGGCGCAGAACATCTCGACCGGCGACGTTTCCGGCAGGACGGCAGCATGGAACGCGGTGCTGGCGGTCGCGCTCGAATGCAGCGCGCTGAAGCCGGACGACGCCGCTATCCAGGCGATGCAGACCGACGCTCAGGCGCAGCTTGACCAGATGCAGCTTGTCTCGCGCCGCGCCATCACGCCGATCTACACCTTCACCAGCGCCATGCTCACCCAGGGCGTGCTTCAGGGCGAAGATATGTACGTGCTGGATTCCGCCAACCAGCAGGTCTACCGCGTCACGCTGTCCTCGGACGGCTGGAGCGTCCTGCCCGGCTCGTATACGCCGATCCCGGCGATGCGCCGCAGCGGTAAAGTCCTCAATTACGACATCGGCGACCTGATCGACATCGCCTGGGCGGATAACGGCGCGGGCTTGTCGCAGAGCAACGTCGTCACCGCCCTCGACCGCAACGGCGTGCTGATTGCCTGCCCACCGCGCTTCCTTCAGGACTGCACGGCGCAGCAGCTCGAAGGCATGGAATTGTGGAAAAATCCGGTGGCGATCCAGTTCTGGGAAGGGCGCATGTATCTGCTCGACCCCGAAGCCAACCAGATTTGGCGCTACGATCCGTCCGCCGGGTCGTTCCCCGGCTTGCCGCGCGAATATTTCGCCGGAACCAACCGCCCGGACATCACCAGCGCCATCGACTTCTCAATCACGACGGCGGGCGACGTATACCTGCTGACCAACACGGGCGTGCTGGCGCGCTTCACCGGCGGCGTCCAGCAGGATTTCGCCTTCAGCGGCTTCGAGCAGCAGACGATGAGTTCGCCGACCGCCATGTACATGAACACCAACCCGATTGCGCAGGGCTTCTACTTCGCCGAGCGCGGGCAGCGCACCATCTTCGAGACGACGATGGCGGGCACGTTCGTCAACGCCTACCGCGCCGAGAGCGACAGTCTGTTCGTGCAGTTGAACAACGTCGTCGCCGACAGCAATCAGGGCATCGTCTACGCGCTCTCCGGCAACGCCATCCTCGCGTTTGCGCGCACGCAGTAGGCAAACCGTAGGCGCTCCATCGATTCATCTACGCTATAATGGCGTCCCATGTGTGCATAATCCGTAGGGGCACGATATATCGTGCCCCTACATAACGTTCGCTGATCGCAGGCATTTCTATGCGTCTTCCCGGCTGGTTGTTCATCCTCGGCATCGTCGCGCTGGTCGCGGCGACCGCTATCTGTTCAGTCGTCTCGTTCAGCTTCGCCCGCAAAGCCGCCGTCGATCTCGGCGGCAGCGGCGTGCAGCTTGCCGGGATGGATTTCCAGTCCTTCCTCAGCGGGCAGCCGACCGCCACGCCGTCGCCGACGCCCGCGCCGCCCACGGCTACCACCCGCCCCGGCGATACGCCCGTCCCGACCAACCCCGCGCCGACCGCGACGGTCGATCCGCTCGCCAGCTATACCTGGCAAGACCCGCGCCGCATGAACATCCTGCTGCTCGGCATCGACCAGCGCAAGGGCGAAACGGGTCCTTTCCGCACCGACACCATGATCGTCCTGAGCGTCGACCCGGTGCGCAAGATGGTCAGCATGTTGTCGATCCCGCGCGACCTGTGGGTGGACATCCCCGGCTACCAGCCCAACCGCATCAACAACGCCAACGCCCTCGGCGACGCCGACGAGTATCCCGGCGGCGGCGGTCCGGCGCTGGCGGCGGCGACCGTCACCCAGAACCTCGGCATCAAGATCGACAAGTACCTGTTGGTCAACTTCGACGTGTTCACGACTCTGGTCGATCTGGTCGCGCCCAGCGGCGTGGAAGTCTGCCCGGCGCAGGAGATCGACGATCCGGCTTACCCGGACGCCGGTTACGGCATCATCCACGTCCACTTCGACCCCGGATGCCAGCGGCTCAATGGCGAGCACCTGCTCCAGTACGCCCGCACCCGCCACACCCAGAACTCGGACTTCGACCGGGCGCTGCGCCAGCAGGAAGTGATCAAAGCCGTGCGCGACGAAGTCCTGAACGCGGGCGGCATCGCCAATTTCATCGGGCAGGCTCCGGCGCTGTGGGACGAGCTTTCGGGCAGCTACAAGACCAACCTGTCGCTTCAGGAGCTGCTCAGTCTGGCGGCGCTCGCCCAGCAGATTCCGAGCGAGAACATCCACAGCGGGCAGATCGGAGCCGCGCAGACTTCGCCCGCGACCGCCATGCTCAACGGCATCGCCAGCGACGTGCTGACGCTCGACCACGCCGCGCTCGATTCGCTGCTGCGCCAGCTTTTCAACCCGCCCGAAGATTTGTCGCAGGCGGAGCTGCGCACGCGCGCCGAAGCTGAAGCCGCGTCGATTGTCGTCTTTAACAACACGGATATTTCCGGGCTGGCAGGGCAGACGCGCGACTGGCTGGCGAGCCGTCAGGTCAGTGTCGCCGAACTCGGCAACATGCCCAGCCCCAACAACGCCGTGACCACGATCCGCGATTACGGCAACAAGCCCTACACCGCGCGCTACATCGCCCTGCTGCTCGGTCTTTCGACGGATCGCATCCAGACCGGGAATGACGGACTGACCGAAGCCGACGTGATGGTGGTGGTCGGCTCCGGACATCCAGCCACTGCTCAGCGGGCAGTAGCGCCTCACGAGATATACCCGTAGGGGCGCAGCACGCTGCGCCCCTACAACCAAATCTCTTGCACATCCATCACATCGGTGCAGCCTGAGAGCGGAATGACCATCATCCCGCCGTTTTCGTGTCGTCCTGCGCCCGGCTCTCCCTTGTTACTTTCGCGCCTTCGTTTAGAATCGCGGGAGATTATCAGGAGCAGGCATGACCGCGAATATGGAAGCCGCAAAGTCTCCGCTGGACCGCGAAGAACTGCGCGACGTGATCGACCTGGCGCTGTGGGCGGGGCAGATGCTGCTCCAGAACGGCGCGGACGCCGAGCGCGTCGAGGAAACCGTCCAGAGCATCGGCACGGAGCTGGGCGCAGAGGGCGTCGACGCGCTCGTCTCGCCCAACGCCCTGATCGTCACCACCAGCAGCGGCGCGGAGTTCCGCACCAAAGTGCGCCGCATCATCAGCATGGGCGTCAACATGACCGTCGTCGAGCAGATCAGCCACCTGAATCACCGCGTCGCCGAAGGCAAGATGGATCGCTTCGTCGTGCGCAGCGAATTGACCCGCATCAGCGATATGCCCCACGAATTCAACCGCTGGCAGATCGTCATCACGGTCGGGCTGGCGTGCGCCGCCTTCAGCCGTCTGTTCGGCGGCGACCTGCCCGTGATCGTGATCACGTTCCTGGCGGCGGCGATAGCCATGTACGTGCGCCAGTTGCTGACGCGGCACAATTTCAATGCCCTGCTGATCGTGATCGCCACCGCCTTCGTCTCAGGGTTGATCGCCAGCAGCGCCAGCATCCTGCACCTTAGCGACCACGCTCAGACGGCGCTGGTGGCGTCGGTGCTGCTGCTCGTGCCCGGCGTCCATCTGATCAACTCGATTCAGGACATCATCAAGGGGCACATCGTAATCGGGCTGGTGCGCGGCTTCACTGGGCTGGTCATCTCCCTGTGCATCGCCCTCGGCTTGCTGCTGGCGATGCAGTTGGCGGGGGTATCCGGCATATGATCGACTTATTCCTGACCATTCTGGTCGACGCCTTCTGGTCGGCGCTCGCCGCCATCGGCTTTGCCATGCTGTTCAACGTCCCGCGCCGCACCGTGATCGCCTGCGCGCTGACCGGCGCTGCGGGGCACGCCATCCGCGCCCTGCTGATGCACTTCGGCATGAACATCGTCCCGGCGACGCTGGCGGGCGCGACCGTGATCGGCTTCGTCGCCGAATACTGCGGGCATCGGCTGCACGCGCCCGCGCTGCTGTTCACCGTCAGCGGCTCGATCCCGATGGTTCCGGGCACCTATGCCTACCGCGCCATGCTCGCCGCCATCCGCATCACCACCGCCGACGTTGCCACCGGCACGCCGATTCTGGTCGACGCGGGCATCAACTTCATCACCACCGGGCTGATCCTCGCGGCGCTGGCGCTCGGCATCGCCATGCCGCAGCTTCTGTTCCGGCGGCGCCGCCGCTTCGCCTGATCGCCCGCCTGCTCCATCACACGTGAGCGTGTCCGCGTCATCCAGTGATACAGCCGAGAAGCACCGGGAGACGTGAGATATGGGCAAAGTCGTTTTCAACATGACCATGTCGCTGGATGGTTTCGTAGCCGGACCCAACGATAACCCCGATAACGGGCTGGGCGAAGGCGGAGAGCACCTCTTTACGTGGTATGGCAGCGGCGATGTCGATTACAAAATGCCGGGTGGGGATTGGCGGTTCAGGGTTTCTGCGGCGAGCGCCGCACTCCTCGACCGAGCCATTAAAGCGTCGGGCGTCCTCGTCACCGGGCGACGCACTTTCGACATCGCCCACGCCTGGAACGGTCGTCACCCCGTCGATGTACCCATCATCGTCCTCACCCACCACGTCCCGCAGGAATGGGTCAAGGAAGGATCGCCTTTTACCTTCGTGACCGACGGTATCGAAAGCGCCATCGATCAGGCGCGGCGCATCGCCGGAGACAGGAATATCAGCGTTGGCAGCGCCACGACCTTGCAGCAGTGTCTTAAAGCCGGGCTGCTCGACGAAATCCACGTCGATCTGGCGCCCGTCCTGCTCGGCGGCGGCGTGCGCCTGTTCGAGAACTTCGGCGACCCACCTGTCGAGCTGGAACAACTTGCGGTGGTCGAGGGGATCGGCGTCACGCACTTGCAGTATCGTGTCATTCGATAACGCCGCACCGATGTGACGAATTGCGCCGCCCGATTTGACGAGCGGCAGTACCCTGAATCCTCTACAAGATTTATGCTGATCATGAGCAGGCACACCGCGAAACGGCGACGTGTTGTCGCTGTCTGCCTGATACACAGTTTGTTACGAGGCTCAGGAAAATTATGTCAGACAATCGCTGGACCAATTTTGTGGAAGGTGTTGACGGGGCGGCGCGCATCCTGTTCGCCCTCATCACGCCATTTCTGCGCTCGCGGCGCGTCCGCTGGGGCGCGACCCGCGCCGAAGTCAACATGACGCTGCCCGGCGACCGTTTCGTCCCCAAGCCGCGATGGACGTATACCCACGCCGTCACCGTCGACGCCCCGCCTGCCGAAGTCTGGCGCTGGGTCGTGCAGATGGGCTACGGGCGCGGCGGCTTGTACAGCTATCAGGGTCTCGAAAACATGATCGGCTCTGACATGCGCAACGCCGACCACATCATCCCGGAATGGCAGCACGTCGAAATCGGCGACGAGTTCCGCATCGACTCCCGCGTCCCACCGCTGCCGGTCGCGCTGGTCGACCCGGAACACGCGCTGGTCATGCACGGCGAGCCGGACAACACCGGCACGCCCAACCACTGCTGGGGCTTCTACCTGCTCCCGCTCGACGACGGTCGCACGCGCCTGATCAGCCGGGCGCGCACCTACTACACCCTGACCACGCCCAATAAGCTGGCGTGGGGTCCGCTGCTGATGGAGCCGATTGGTTTCGTCATGGAGCGCAAAATGCTGCTGGGGATCAAGGCGCGCGCCGAATCGAAAGCCCGTCGGGTCGCCTTCGCCTGATGCCGTAGTAGATGACTATCTAGGTTTAGGTGTAGGGGCGAGGCATGCCTCGCCCCTACAAAAGCCGGCAGACACATCGGTCTGCCCCTACAAAAACACCCGGCAAATAAGTATTGGTGGTCTAGGGGCGAACCCGTGTGTTCGCCCTATTCGTTCAGCGGCGTCACCTCGTATGCCTTGACCAGATCGCGCCATTCCGCCGGGATCGGCGCGGACTGGCTGGCGTTGTAGTCGTACACCACGATGGTGATCACGCCCCGCGCCACCACCTCAAGCTGATCGTCCTTGCGCCGCGCCACCACCTGCTCGGTGTCCAGGCTGCGGTTGCCCAGCCGGGCGCAGCGCGTGAACACGTGTACGTCGTCGCCCGCGAACAGCGGCAGCTTGAAGTCGATCTCGACGCGGGCGATGATCAATCCCAGCTTGTCGGGCACGCCGTCCCACAGCCGCAGCCCGCGCACGTAATTGATGCGCGCCTGCTCGAAATAGGTCAGAAAGCGCGCGTTGTTGACGTGACCGAGCGCGTCCATGTCGCTCCAGCGTACCTGAAGCGGGTAATGATGGCGGAAGCCTTCCGGCGGAATGATCGAGTCCAATCCTGTCGTCCTTTCACGACATCAGCAGAATGACGCCCGGATGCGATGATAACCCGTGCGCATGACCTTCAGGTACATCGGGTAGGCGACGTGCTCCACGCCCAGCGTCGAGCCGTCCTGCAGCCACAGATGCACGGCGGTATCCCACAGGTTCGGGTAGCGGAAGGCGCAGTCGGTCGAGAGATTCGCGGTCGCGGCGACGCCCGCGTGCGAAAACAGCGCCGTGTTCTCGATCAGCACGCTGTGCGACGTGTACGAGGCGTAGTCGACCGCGCCGCCGTCCGGGCTGCCCAGCGCCAGCCAGATGTCGCCCAGCGGGATGCCGGTCGTCAGCGAAATGCGCTGCACGACCCCCTGATCGGTGACGAGCATCCCCTGGCGTGTGAACGGGTACGCCTCGGCGAACGGGTAGCGGCTGCTCCACGTCCAGTAGACCAGCGTGGTCGTGGGCGCGCCGGGGTACGGCTCTCCGAACGCCCGGCGCACCGTATCGACCCAGGGATGCACCTGCAAAATGGCGATTGCCGCGTCGGTCGTCGTCTCGCCGGGGCGGATGCCCTGCCAGCACGGCATCGGCGTGCACGAATCGAAGAACTGGCTTACGGCGCTGTCGTCGTAGCCGCGCAGCCGGATCAGCGCCAGCCCCCCCGCCGTGACGACCGCCAGCAGCAGCGCCGAGCGCGCGAGCAGCCGGAACATCAGGTTCGCCTCTCACCTCACGCCATTCTATTGTAGCGCGCTCGCGCCCATGCGGTCATCTGTAGGGGCAGACCTGCGTGTCTGCCCAGGCGCTTCACCCGCTGCATATCCGCCGGAGCGTCTGGCGCAGGTCGGTCATCGTGCCGATCACCGTGCCGCGCATCGCCGTACCCGGCTCCCACACCAGAATCGTGTTGATCCGGCTGCGCAGCACGTCGGGGAATTTCGCCGGGCAGGGCACGCCCATGCGCGTGCTGATCCCGGCGCTGCCGAACCACAGCGAGGTGAAGAAGGTCGTCGCGCTGCCCGGATTCACGGGGATGGCGGCGTAATCCGGCGCGCCGAACGTCAGCCACACGTCGCCCAGCGTCATGCCCGAATTGACCAGCGCGATCTGTACGACCCGCTCCTGCTCGATGTACAGGTAGGCGATGTGATGCCGGTCGGTGTCGATGAAGGTGTAGCAGCGGTTGTAAACGGCGGCGTTGCACTCGTTGTCGAAGCGCCAGCCGCGCACCTTCAGCCCCGCCAGCGCGTCGGTACGCGCCGTGACGCCCGGCTGGACATCCTGCCAGCAGCGCGCGGCGCAGTCCCCGAAAAAGGCGCTGACCGTCTCGTCCAGCGGCAGCAGGCGCAGCCCGGCGACCGCCAGCGCGAACGCCAGCGACAGCGTGATGCCAGCCCCCGCCAGCGCGCGAGTCATGGCGCAGTACTCTCCGCTGGCGCGAAGTCCTGCGCTGGCGCGACCACCGCGTCAAACCACGAGATCGCCCCCGCTCCGGCGATCACGTCATGCCGCCGCTCAGATCGCCCGCCAGCAGCCCGTCGCTCTCCAGATAGACGAAACGATCCGCCCCGGCGAACACTACCTGATCGGTCGGGACTTCCAGCCGACGCAGCGGCTTGCCCCGCTCCCCGATCCACACCGCGCCGTCGCGGTCGAAGGCGAACCTCTCGCTATCAATCCAGCGCAGGTTGGAGACGTGCCCGCTGGCGTAGACCTCGGCGTTCTCGCCGTTGGCGTCGGCGAGCATCAGTTCGGGCGTGCCGCTCTCGCCGTAGCGCCAGTAGATCATGCGCTCCGCCGCGCCGCCCCACACCGGCAGCCCCTCGCGCGCCGCCGTGATGTAGCCGAAAATCTGCGCCTCATCCTCGACCGGGATGCGCCACAGCGCCACGCGGTCATTGTCGCGGTCGGGATCGGCACGCGGACGAACGTGCTGTCGGCGCTCCAGGCGGGCGGCGGGTAAAACGGCGCTTCCGACGGCGCGCTGATCGCCGTGAAGGTCAGCTTCTCGTCGATCTCGACGCCGCGCGGGTCGAGCACGGCGACGCTGCCCTTCTGCATGTCGTAGCTGCCCGCCCGCACGACGGCGATGTGCTGTCCGTCCGGGCTGAAGGCGAATTCCCCGCCCGACCCCGGCGGCAGGATCAACTGCGGCGCGCCGTCGAGCGCGACGCGGTACAGATTGTCGTCGCGGGATATGCCCGATTGTGTTGCTGGTAGGTGTCGAAGTAGACGGTTTGGTCATCCAGCCACGCGACCCGGTCGATCTGCGGATGCCCGTCGCGGATCGACGGGATCACGCCGGGCGCGACCAGCTCGCGCTCGCCCGTACCGTCGACGCCGACCGCCCACAGCGAGATCGCGTCGCCCTGCGCCCCGCGCGTGAAGGCGACGTGCTCGCCATCGGGCGAAAGATACGGGCAGATCACGCCGCCGCTGGCGATCTGGCGCGGCGTCGGATCGTCCTCGCGCCACGCCAGCAGATTACCGTCGCCCTGCGTCCACACGACCGTCAGCACCGGCGCGGGCGGCTCGGTCGCCGTCGGCTGGGGCGTCGCCGTCGCCCGAAGCGCAATTCGCACGCGGAAAGGCACAATCCCAACGCAAAGACGCAAAGGATGAAAGACGCAAAGGAGAGACCCATCCGGAAGCATTTAAGAACGGGGGTTTGTAGGGGCACGACATGTCGTGCCCCTACGCGGCACATCCTCAGAATTGGACACTCCTGCGTATCACCACTCGCCAATCGAGCCGTCGTCCAGCCGCCACACCGGGTTGCGCCACTGATGCCCGGACTTCGCCGCCTGCCGCACTACCACCTCGTCCACCGTGATCCCCAGCCCCGGCGCGGTCGGCAGCGCGACGAAGCCGTCCTTGTAGTGGAACACCGCCGGGTCGACCAGATAATCGAGCAGGTCGTTGCCCTGATTGTAGTGGATTCCGAGGCTCTGCTCCTGAATCAGCGCGTTGTGGGCGACGGCATCGACTTGCAGGCACGACGCCAGCGAGATCGGACCGAGCGGGCAGTGGGGCGCGAGCGCCACGTCGTAGGCTTCCGCCATCGCCGCGATCTTGACCACTTCCGAAATGCCGCCCGCGTGCGACAGATCGGGCTGCACGATGTCGGCGTAGCCCGCTTCCAGCAGCGGCTTGAAATCCCAGCGCGAGTACATGCGCTCGCCGGTCGCAATCGGCGTCGACGTGTGCAGCGCGATCTCGCGCAGCGCCTCGTTATTCTCCGGCAGCACCGGCTCCTCGATGAACATCAGGTGATACGGTTCGAGTTCACGCGCCAGCACCTTCGCCATCGGCTTGTGGACGCGCCCGTGAAAATCGACCGCGATCCCGAATGCCGAGCCGGTCGCCTCGCGCACCGCCGCCACCCGCTCCAGCAGCGCCTCGACCTTGTCGAATGAATCGACGTAGCCCTGTTCCTCGGTGGCGTTCATCTTCACGGCGGTGAAGCCGAGCGCCTGCCGCTCCTTCGCCGCCGTCGCCACGTCCGCCGGGCGGTCGCCACCCACCCAGGCGTAGACGCGCACTTTGTCGCGCACCGGACCGCCCAGCAGCCTGTACACCGGGACGCCGTGCCACTTGCCCTTGATGTCCCACAATGCCTGGTTCACGCCAGCGATGGCGCTCATCATCACCGGACCGCCGCGATAGAACCGCGCCCGGTACAGCATCTGCCAGATGTCCTCGATGCGGTCGGGGTCTTGCCCGATCAGCGCCGATTCCATTTCGCCAACGGCGGCGGCGACGGTCGCGGCGTGCCCCTCCACGACCGGCTCGCCCCAGCCATCGATGCCTTCGTCGGTCGAAATCTTCAGGAACAACCAGCGCGGCGGCACGAGAAACAGCTCGATCTGTGTAATTTTCATGGTGTTCGCCTTCGTTGCGATATCTCGCCGAAAAGTGTGGCTCAGGTGGCGCGGCTTTGTCAAAGATAAAACCTAACGCAAAGACGCAAAGGTGAAAAGAAAGACGCAAAGTGTTATTGACAAAACCCTTTGCTTCTTTGCGCCTTTGCGTTGAATCTTTTCTTGGCGTCCTTGGCGTCTTGGCGGTTCGACCTCACCCGCCGATCAGCACCCCGGTCACGACGTTGTTGCCGTCCTTCGCCGCAGTCGCCTTGAACAGCGCCGCCCGGTTCGCCCCGCTCGCCGTGTAATACGCCGTGTCGTCCGGGATGTGCCCGGTCAGGTCGGTCACGTCGACGTAAACTGTCGCCCCTTTGCTCACCGACAGCCCCGACGGCACGGTGAACTGGTACTCGCGCCTGTCCACCGACAGCGTGATCACGTCGCCGCTCACGCCGTCCTGATTGGCGATGCCGAGCCATCCGTCGACATACGCCACCTGATTCTTGTCCACCGACGCGCTCAGCGTCACCGCGACCGACTTGCCGTCGCTCTCCAGATACGTGTTCTGTCCCGCCATATTCATTCCTCTCCTGGAATGCGTAGGGGCAGACCCGTGTGTCTGCCCCTTGCGTCGGCAAACGCGGGCTTGGCATAACCCGCCAGAATGAGGACAATCAGCAGCGCGAGTCGTTTCATGAAAGTCAGGACTGAGGACAAAGGACTGAGGACTGAGATGGCATTCGCTCAGTCCTCAGCACTCAGCCCTCAGTCCTGTTGTTTGTATTGTACTGCCCGTCGCGGCGCGTGCCCGACGGCTGACGAACGGAAGCCCAATGCGTTTCGAGAACGAAGAACAGGCGATCACTTACGTGTTTCGGTCGATGCGCAAACTGCGCGGCGTCGAAACCCGCCCTGACGAGATCGCCCGCGATACCAGCCCCACCCGCCGCCTCTTGCAGACGACCGGACTTCAGTCGGCGCTGCTGCGTGACGACAACTCGACCTTCCGGCGCGAGTACGCTGTCGTCACCGGCAGCAAGGGTAAAGGCTCGACCACTGCTATCACCGGCAGGCTCCTGAGCATCTGGGGCATACTGTCGGCACGATCACCAGCCCGCACCTCGTCACCTACCGCGAGCGTATCCGCGTCAACGGGCGCGCCATCCCCGAACCCGACCTGCGGCGGATTCTGGACGACCTCGCGCCGGAGATCGACGCCATCGAAGCCACGCTCGGCGAGCGGCAGTATTTCAGCCCGCAGGGAATTTTCTGGCGATTGCGCTGCGCTGGTTCGACGAGCAGAACGTCAACGCTGCCGTGCTGGAAGTCGGGCGCGGCGGGCGCTTCGACGACATCGCCGTCGTGCCCAACCGTCTCTCCCTGTTCACGCCGATCATGCTCGAACATACCGCGCAGCTTGGCTCGACGCTGGAGCGCATCGCCTGGCACAAAGCCGGGATCATCAAGCCGCACAGCTACGCCTACAGCGTCCCGCAGGCTCCTGAAGTCCTCGAAGTGCTGCAAGCGAAGCCGATGCTCAGGACGCCGAGTTCGCCTGGATCATGGTGATGGACATGGGCGAATATATCGGCAATACCGAAAACGGCATCCTCATGCGGCTGGGGCGCTACGGCGATGTCGAATTGTCGCTGCGCGGGAGCTATCAGGTCGAGAACGCGACGCTGGCGGTGCAGGGCGCGGGCAACATGCACGCCCGGCTGCCCGGCGTCGCGCACGGCTCGCTGGAATATGTCGAGGCAATCCGCCGGGGCTTAGCCGACGTGCGCTGGCTCGGTCGCCTGCAAAAATTGCAGGACTCGCCCGCCATCTTCCTCGACGGGACGACCAATGTAGTCGCCGCCCATTCGGTACTGAAAAGCCTTGAGGGTGAGCTGACGACACCGCTGGTCACGATCCTCGGAGTGCCGCAGGATCGCAACTTCGAGGGGGTTTATCAGGTGTTCGCTGAAGTGAGCGATACGCTGGTGCTGACCGAAACGTCGATCAACGACAAGATTCGCTTTCCGAGCGAGGCGACCGCCCTCGCCACCGCCCGACGCTATCACCACGACGTTCACTATGCGCGCGCGCTGCCGGACGCGCTGGAGATCGCCCGGCAGAAGGCGGGCAGCCAGGGGACGATTATTCTGGCGGTCGCGCAGCCGCTCGTCGGCGAAGCCATACAGATGTGGGGCGTGGATATGGAGAATATCTAGCGCGGGTGCAGTACCGGACGTATCGCCAGTAATACGCCGCTCCGGTCGACAGGCAGCATGAGCGCCAGCAGCCGCTCGGCGTCGCCGACGATGCCGACTTCGTGACAGTAGCCGTAAGCGGCAGAGAAAGCGACCCTCGCCAGAATCAGGTACAGCGCCCGCTCTTCGTGGAGCGACAAGATCGCCAGCCCGGAAAGACTCACCGCCTTCGCGTAGATGATAAATGACGACGACGCGCTCGTTTGCAGATTCTGATCGGCAAAAACCACTGCGCGGGCAAAATCGCTCGCCGCTGCCGCCTCGTCGCCCGCCGCGAGATTGATGATCCCGCTCAGGGTATAGACCTGATAATTGTTGTCTGTCGCATCGTATTCACATGCCTGCCGGATGGTTTCCTGTGCCTGCTTCACCGTGTTCTGATGCAGGTGAATCTGAGCAAGGGTCATTAGCCGAGACTGTAATTGCGATGCGTTGTTCGTCTTTTGGGCGATAGCCAGCGCTTCAAGAGCGTATTCGAGCGCCCTGTCATAGCGCTCCAGCGCGATACAGGTACGCGCCAGCCCCGCAAAGCGATGCCCTTCCAGTTGCTTCATGCCGATTTTGCGAGCGAGTTCCAGCCCTTCCTGCTGGTACGCCAGTGCTTTTTCATACTCGCCCAGATCGTGCCAGGCGTGCCCCAATCCCCCTAAGCGGAAACACTCGCCGCGCCGGTCGCCGATCTCACGGGCGAGGCTCAAGCCCCGCTCATAATACTGGATCACCTGTGGATACTGTCCCATGCCGTGATAAGCCAGCGCGAGATTCCCCAAGCGAATACTGATGCCCCGTTTATCGCCCAGCTCATAAGCGATTTCCAGCGCTTTCTCATGACATTCGACGGCGCGGGGGAAGTCGCCCAGGTTGCGGTAGGTCATCCCCATGTTGCCAAGCCGGTTACTCTCCCCGCGCCTGTCGCCAAGCTCGACCGCAATCGTCAATGCCGCCTGATAATGCTCCAGCGCTTCCCGGTATTGACCCATGCTGGAATACACCCACGCCAGATTGCCAAGCTCGTTCCCTTCCTGACGCCGCTCGCCGATCCGTCGGATGATGTCCAGCGCCTGGTGATGGTAATCCAGCGCGCGCGGGTATTCGGTCAGGTCGGTGTAGACCAGCCCCAGATTTTGCAGCGAGCTGCTTTCATCGATCTGGCTGCCTTCCGAACGAGCAATCCTGAGCGCGGTTTCATAGCAGCCGACCGCCGCCTCGTACATCCCCAGGCTGCTGTAGCTCCTGCCCAGGTGATTTTCGTAGATGCCTTCGCTCGCTTGATCCCCCAGCTCGCGGACGATGGCGATGGCTTGCTGATAATGTTCGACCGCCAGCTTGAACGCACCGAGGTCGTGATTCGCCTTTCCCATTTCGCTGTGGTTAGCTGCCTCGCGCTGGCGGTCGTTCGCCAGACGCGCGGCTTGCAGACCCGCGTCCGCCCATTCCAGATTCGTTTGCGCGCTCTGCCGCAGACTCAGCAGTGACCGTCCTGCCTCCGGGTACTCGGAACAGATCAGAGCGGCGTCCCGGATGTGCAGGTGGTTTTTCGCCCAGTGCTGCCCGTGCTGAATTTGGTGCCAGTCCAGGTCAAATTCGTCGAGGATATAGCGTGTTCGCTCACCCGCGCCATGATAGGCATGGTTCAGGGTGCGCAGTCGGTTCAGGTAGTAGCGCGCGTGGCGGAGTTCAGCCTGGTACAGTTCCGGCATCAGTCGAGGCACCATCTTGCAACAGGCTGCGGGCGTGCATCACTAAAATCGCGTGCATCTGAAAACGCCCGGAGCCGATGATCGGCTCCAGCAAGCCTCTATCGGTCAGCTTACGGGCAAGCACACGGGCGTCATCGACCATCCATACCGCCTGCATCGCGGGCAGGTCGAACGTGGCGGGCTTGGGCGCGAAAGCCCCCAGATAGGCGAACGCGTCGCGCACTTCCGGGTCCAGACGGTCGGTGCTCTTTTTCAGCAGCAGCGATACCGTCGGAATTGTGCCCGTCCGGGGATCAAAATAATCGTCGGTCGCTGGCTCATGGATGATCCCCCCCTGCCTTAAATCCGCGAGGAGATCGTTTATTCCCCATCCCATCGCCGCTTCGGTCTCCAGCAGCCTTCCGGCGACCCGCAGAGCCAGCGGCAAGCCTTCGAGATCGAGCACCAGTTGACGGGCTTCGTCCGGGTAACTTTCGACAGTCATCGGGGCGATCTGCGCCAGAAGCTGCAAGCTGTTTGCCTCGCTCAGTTGCCCCAGCACGTATATATCCGCCGGGGTAACCGCCAGCTCGCGCGCGACATCGGTAAAGCGCGTCGTGAACAGCAGGGTGCAGCCCGCGCCCGCCAGCTTGAAGGCGGTTGCGGCTTCCACTTCCCAAACGTCGTCGACGATCAGCAGAACGCGCCTGTTTTCCAGTCTGGCGCGCACCAGCGCGATCATATCTTCCAGCGATGTCACCGCATCGGCATCGTGGATACCCAGCGCGCGTGCCCAGGTCGTAAGTCCGGTCAGCGGGTTGGCTTGCTCGCCCAGCGACAACCACAACAGACCATCGGGAAATTCTGCACGAAGCTTCGCATCGTGCGCCAGCGCGGTAACGAACACCGTCTTGCCCACGCCGGGCCAGCCCCGAATCACCGTCACCCGGCGCATCTGATCGGGCTGCTGCGCCGTGAGCTTACTTCGCACGTTATCCAGATCGCTCTCGCGCCCGACGACCAGCGCCGGGAACGGCGGCATCAGGCTGATCGTGCCTGCTGCGCGCGATGTCACGTCGGCTTGATCCCCGCGTGACGCTTCCGTTTGAAGCCGCCATTCCAGCAGCGACTTCATCAGCTTGTTAGCAAAATCGTCGATGGTGGTGAAGTAAGAACGTATGTATTTGGACTCGATGTTCGCCTTGAGCGACTCTAGCCGGGAAATGTTTCTGTAATCTATCGCGTCGGGGGGCCAAGGATACTTAGGGTCGACCAGAAAGCAGAAGATGTCGAGCTTGCGTTCCTGCGCGTAATCGAACTCGATCTCGGTCACCGCCTTCTCGAACCCGGACTCGATATAGCCATAGCGGTGCGCAAAAATGCCGACGTACACGTTGGCGTTGTCTAGCTGCTGTTTACTGCCTTTAGTCGCCCCGGCGCTCATCGCCTCGAAATATTCCATCGCAATTGGAACATAGCCTAGTCGGTTGCACACTTCGATTGCGGCTTGCCGGTAGCCGTGCAAATCTCGACTCGTGCTGCTTATGAAGATTCGAAACATGGGTACTCAGGGGAGGTTCAAGCTATAGATACAAGCGAAGCCGCGCAGCATAAAAATGATTCAGCGGTCAACCCTCAGTTGTTTGCTGAAAGCTGACCGCTGATGTCGAGTCACACGTTAGTACGGCGTCACGCGGTGGCACGCCACCCAGTGTCCCGGCGTCACTTCTTCCAGCGCCGGATCGGGTTCCTGATAGCAGATGCCCGCGATGGCAACCGGGCAGCGCGTGTTGAAGTTGCAGCCAATCGGCGGGCGCGCCGGGCTGGGAACGTCGCCCGCGATGATGATCCGCTGGCGCTCGCGCTCCTTGATCGGGTCGGGGACGGGCACGGCGGAGAGCAGCGCCTGCGTGTACGGGTGCAGCGGGTTGTCGTACACGTCGTCGGTCGTGCCCAGCTCGACGATCTTGCCCAGATACATCACCGCCACGCGGTCGCAGATGTGCCGCACCATGCTCAGGTCGTGGGCGATGAACAGGTACGTCAGGTTGAATTCTTCCTGAAGTTCTTCCAGCAGGTTGACCACCTGCGCCTGAATCGACACGTCGAGCGCCGAAATCGGCTCGTCGGCGACGATGAAGCTCGGTCGCAGCGCCAGCGCGCGGGCGATGCCGATGCGCTGCCGCTGCCCGCCGGAAAACTCGTGCGGATAGCGGTTGACGTAGTATGGGTTCAAGCCCACGCGCTCCAGCAGGTGTTCCACGTATTCCTGAAGCTCGGAGCGGTTGTTGATCACCTTGTGGATGCGCAGCGGCTCGCTGACGATGTTGCCGACCGACATGCGCGGATTGAGCGACGCGAACGGGTCTTGAAAAATCATCTGCATACGACGGCGCGTCTTGCGCAGCTCCGACGGCGGCAGGGTCGTCAACTCGTTGCCCTCGAACACGACCGAGCCTTCGGTCGGCTTGTAGAGCTGAAGCACCGTGCGTCCGGTCGTGCTCTTGCCGCAGCCGGACTCGCCCACCAGACCGAGCGTTTCGCCCTTGTACACGTCGAAGCTTACGTCGTCCACCGCTTTGACCGCGCCCACCTGCCGCTGGAAGATCAGCCCGGCGGTGATCGGGAAATGTTTCTTCAGGTTGCGCACCTGTACGAGCGCTTCCCTGCCGCCGCGAGCCGGGGCGGTAGGAGCGGCTGCCGTTTGAACGCTAGACATGTTGCGCTTCTCCTTCTTGATTCAGCAGCGGCTCGCCGTTTCGCACGTCTACCCAGCACGCTTTCAGATGGCTTGGATTCGACTCCGGTCCCGGAATCAGCGGCGGCATCTGCTCGTCGCACTTGCCCGGAATACGATAGGTGCAGCGCGCGAAGAACGGGCAGCCCTTCGGCACGATGCGCATGTCCGGCGGTGAGCCTTCGATTTGTGTCAGCTTCTTATCCGCCTGGCGCATGTCGTGGCGCGGCAGCGACTTGAGCAAGCCGAGCGTGTACGGATGGCGCGTGTCCTTGAATACGTCCATCACCGCCCCGCGCTCGACGATCATGCCGCCGTACATCACCTGTACCGTGTCCGACAGCCCGGCGACGACGCCGAGGTCGTGGCTGATCCAGATCATCGCCATGCCAAGCTGTTCTTTCAGCCGCTTCACCAGCTCGATGATCTGCGCCTGAATGGTCACGTCGAGCGCGGTCGTCGGCTCGTCGGCGATCAGCAGCTTGGGGTTGCACGACAGCGCCATAGCGATCATCACGCGCTGGCGCATACCGCCGGAAAACTGGTGCGGGTAGGCTTTCAGACGCTTGGACGCATCCGGGATGCCGACCATCGTCAGCAGTTCGGCGGCGCGCTCGCTCGCCTGCTTGTCGTTCATGCCCATGTGCAGCTTGAGCGCTTCGGTGATCTGCGTGCCAATCGTCAGCACCGGGTTGAGCGAAGTCATCGGGTCCTGGAAGATCATGGCGATTTCCGCGCCGCGCACCAGCCGCATCTCGTCGCCGGAGAGCTTCAGCAGGTCGCGCCCGTGAAAGAAGACCTCGCCTTTTTCGATCTTGCCGGGAGGAGTGGGGATCAGACGCATGATCGACAGGGCGTGGACGCTCTTGCCGCTACCGCTCTCGCCCACTACGCCGAGGGTCTCGCCTTCGTTCAGCTTGTACGAAACATCATTGACGGCGTACACCGTCCCTTCCTGCGTATAAAACCTCGTGACGAGGTTTTTGACATCCATTAATACGCCCAATGCGTCGATCCTCCTTTAAGTACGATACTCACAGATAACAGTATCTTTTAAGGATTGTTATAGAGAGTGCCAAAGATTATGCACAAGCTGTCAAACTACGCAAATTTTTAACGTAGAAATTGCCGGGGTGTGCCTCGTTGTTAGTACACACACGGGGGCGAACAGGTTCATTTCCCGTCGAAAATACGAGGGCGTCCGAGCCATTCCCCTCGAACGCCCTCTTTGCCTCTGGTCAGCACTGGCGTTACCCGACGACCGCCTCTTTGCTGGCGATCATCCCCTTCAGGATGCGCTCCATCGCCATCGTGTGGCAGCAGACGCCCCGGCTCGCAAAGAACGAGCAGTCGCACTGCCAGCCATCTTCGTTGAACGTGGTGTGATGCGGGCTGTTATCCCCGTCGAACTGGACTTCGAACGCTTTGAATTGGAGACGATCCGGCTCGGTGGCGTAGCGCATCGCCTTTTCCACGTCGCTGACCACGTTCTGACCGGGCGCATACGGCAGGGGGCTGCGCTTGATCATCGCGCGGAACTCTTTTTCGAGCGTCATGACGTGCGGGCAAATCCCATGTGTACGGAAGCCGGGGCACGAGCAGTCCCAGCCTTCGGGTCCCAGGTTGATGCGATAGGCGTTGTTGTCACCCTTGAAATCCACCGTCAGCGAGAGAAAAGTGATGCGTTCCGGCTGCTCGGCGTAACGCTTCGCCTTTTCGATCTTGCCGATCATTCCGTAATCCATAGCGTTTACCCTCCTGAACCACTTGTTATTTCCGAGTAAATAAAAAGCACGCGGGGTCTCATCAACGCCGCGTGCCTGAACGGTCGAACGAAACAGGAATCTTCGAGATTTTTCCCTCGTGCATTGCACTTCCTAGCAGTACCAGAATACCCGTAGTTTATGTCAAGATTAAACGAATGTCAACAAACGATAAAGTGAGTTTTCTCCTGTATTTCGGTGACAGGCGAGGCTCCCGGATTGGCAGAAATAGCCAACATCGCAGTATAGTCACCCGACGATTCAGGGAGCAGCCCGCGATGAAACACCTGTTCATTTTTCTGGTCATTCTGACCGCTTTTTGCGCCCCGGTGATCGCGCAGGACGCGCCCGCCGACCCGGCGGCGTACCTGTCCGCGCAGACGGCGGCGTATCTCGAAATCCGCAGCGACGACGCCTCGCTCGCCGCCTTCGACCAGCAGGTCGCCCGCCTCGCCGCGCTGTCCAGCGTGCCCGCGCCCGCGCAGGTCGGCTTTACCGATTTGCTGACCGGCATCTTCCCGGCGGGCGTCGATTTTCGCGCCGACGTACTGCCCTGGCTGGCGGATCG
The DNA here is from genome assembly GCA_046328655.1 of Anaerolineae bacterium. Lineage (GTDB taxonomy): Bacteria > Chloroflexota > Anaerolineae > Aggregatilineales > Phototrophicaceae > Flexifilum. The sequence continues at coordinate 35,812 of JAXLWE010000036.1, forward strand.
CCTGGCGGTGGCGTTCGTCCTGCCGTCGGCGGGCGAATCGATTCAGTCCGCCGGAACAGTGTTTGTGCTGCCGATTGCCGACGCCGCCGGAGCGCGTGCCTTCGTCGAAAAGCTCGCGCCGCGCGTCGTCGAGCGCGACATCCTGCCCGACGGGACGGTGTTCCACTACGGCGGCACCTTCTCGATGGCGGTGAACGACGCCGCGATCTGGCTCGGCGCGCCCGGCGCGGTCAAGCAGGTGCTTCCCGGCACGGACGGGACGCTGGCGCAGAATCCGGCGTATCAGCGGGTGCGCGCCGCGCTGCCCGCCGACGCGCTGGCGACCGGCTACCTGAGCGGCGCGGCTGTCAATCAGTCGATTGCCGAACAGCAGCCAGAGACACCGCCCGGCTCGCCGTCGCCCGCCGTCCTGCTGGAAGCGGCGCTGCGCCTGCACCCCGCACAATCTCCGGCGGAGGATGCGCTGCTGCAATTCCCACCGCTCGACGGCGCGGGCTTCGCTTTCCGGGCAAGCGCTGACCGCCTTGACCTGACCGCCGCGCTCAGCTTCGACACCAGCTATCCCGCGCCGACACTGGCGACCTCAACGGCGGGCGCGGCGCTGCTCGACCTGATCCCCGGCGACAGCTTCATCACCTTCGCCTCGTATGACGTATCGCTGGCGGCGCTCCCGTTCGCTGGGCTGGTGTATCTCGGTCCGACCGTCAGCAATGTGTTCACCAACATCGTCGCCAGTCTGGACGGCACGCCACCCCCAACGCCGACTCCTACCCCCACGCCAACGCCCGCGCCGCCGCTCACCGCCGACGCCATCATCGCCCAGGTGCAGCCGATCATCGCGCAGGCGGAGTCGCTCATGGGGATGTCGCTGGACGAGCTGTACGGGCTGGTCGGCGGCGAGTACGCGGTCGCCGTGTTCCCCGGCGCAGGTCCGACCATCGGCGCGGCACTGTATCTGTATTCGCCCGACCCGCAGCGCATCCTCGACACGCTCGATCACGTTTCCGGGCTGATCCTGACCGATCCCGCCAACGGGACGCCGCTGGTCGCCGTCGAGCACCAGACCATCGACGGCGTGGACGTATCTCTGATCGGCACGCCCGGCGCAGGCGAGCGTCCGGCGCTCGGATTGATCAATGACAATGTACTGTTCGTGACGATGGAGACGAGCGTGCCCAAAGTGATCGCCAGCGCCAGCCAGACCGCGCCGTCGCCCGCCCTCGAGTGGCGCGCCGCCTTCGGGGATGGTCAGGAGGCGCTGTTGTATCTCGACCCGCGCACCATCGATCTGTATTCGCTGGGCAGGCAGCGCGTCCCGCCGCTGCCGGTGACCGCCGTCGCCGGGTCGCTCGACGCCCGCGCCGACGGGCTGTTCGTCCTCAATTTGACCGTGACCGTCCCCAGCGAATAAAAACGTAGGGGCACGATAGATGCAAGGGCGCAGCGCGCTGCGCCCCTACGAAAATTACCGGGGGTGCTTGGCGGTTAACCCGATTTCCTCGGCGGCAGCGGCGGCACGGGCGGCGTGCTGCCGCGCTGCGCGTTCGTGCCGGGGTTGAAGAAGATCGGCACAGCGCTGGGGTCGAACGTGCGCTTCGGGGTCTCTGGCAGATCGGGGGGTGGCGGCGCCTGGATCTCCTCCGGCATCGTGTCCGGCGGGGTGGGCGGCTCCGGCAGATCGGCGGGCGGCGGAGGCGCGACGCGAGCGGTCACGACCGTCTGCGTCTGGAGCGCCGGGCGCTGCGCCGCCATATCCTCGAACATCGGGCGGGCGGCGGGCGTCAGCGGAAGCTGGCGCACGGCTGAATCGAGAAGCTGGCGCAGCGTCGCCGCGCCGTTATCGCGCAGGTGGCGGTACTCGTCGCGCGGCAGATCGGTCGCTTCCAGTTCTTCGAGGATCATGTCCATCATGCCGACGACCTCGACTTCCAGCGGGCGCGTGCCCTGCCGCGCTACCACGTAGGGCGCGACGAATCCCGCCAGCGCGATGATCACCGGCGTCGCCTCGCCGTACACCGCCACGATCAGCGGCTGCCCCTGATCGACGTAGAAGGCGGTCACGCGCTCGAACGACGGGAACAGCGCCTTACTCAGCAGGCGGTAGAATTCCTGATAGCCGTCCGTCCACGTCTTGACCGACGGCTGCGTCGATTCGCCCGCCATCACCAGCACGTTATAGGTCGCCAGCGACCGCGCCAGTTCGGGCAGCGCGCCGGGGTAGTCGCCCGGCTTCTGCCAGCCCGCCGGGATCAGTCCGGGGGCGTAGCGCCGCGCCACGTGGATCAAGCCGTTTTCGAGCCGCGTATTGTCGATCATGCCATCACCACCTCTTGTTCTTCGGGTTCGGGTATCGGGCTGTCCGGTCGAGATCAGGCTGACAATCGTCTGCCCCGGCTGCGGCGCGAGCGTCCCGTCGGTCGCAAACACCGACAGGCGGCGGCTCGTCGGGTCGATCAGGAACATCGGCAGCGCGCTGCTGCCGTACAGCGACTGGTACGCGCGGTAGTCGAACTCGCGCGTGAGCGGCGTCGCCTTGACCACCGCGCCCTCGGAGAAGCGGCGGCTCAGCTCCGCGAAGCTGGCATCCGGGCTGAACAGCAGCCGCCCGCGCAGTTCACGCGATACCGCTTCCTCCGGCTGCCCCTCCTTGCGCGAGATCGGCAGTTGGTACACTTCGGCGCGTCCGAAATCCTCGATGAAGTGGATCGCCGCCAGCGCGTTGACCTCGTTGTTCGACGTGATCGCCAGCAGCCGCCCGATACCGTCCAGCTTGAGCGTGTCGCGCACGTCGGCGGTCGCGCTGCCGTAGTAGGCTTCCAGCCCCATCAGCCGGGCAGCCTGCACGTTGCCGAAGTTGGTATCCAGCAGGATAGCGCGCTGTCTGGCGACGCGCAGAGAATCGGCGATCTGCCGCGCCCAGTCGTGCGCCCCGACGATCAGCACGCCCTGCGGATTCGCCTGCGACAGACCGAGCCAGTGTGCCAGCGGCAGCGACGACAAGCCGTAAATCGTGCAGGTGGCGACGATCACGGCGAACGTGACCGGAACCAGCATCTCCGCCTGCGGATGCCCGACCAGCGCCAGCCGCAGCGCGAAGATCGACGACACCGCCGCCGCTACGATCCCGCGCGGAGCCATCGCCGACAGGAATAGTCGCTCCTGCCAGCTCAAGCCGCTGCGGAACGTCGAGATCAGCACCGTCGCCGGGCGCACCAATACCAGCATCACGATCAGGAACAGGACGGTATTCCAGCCGAGGCTGTGGAGCGCGCTGATTTCCAGCCGCGCCGAGAGCAGGATGAACAGGCACGAGATCAGCAGCACGCCGACGCTCTCTTTGAACTCGGCGATGTGCCGGATGGTCACGATCTTCTGGTTGGCGAGCGCGATGCCCATGACGGTTGTCGCCAGCAGCCCGGCTTCGGACTGGAACAGTTCCGCCCCGGCGAACACGCCGACCACCAGCATCAGCGTGAAGGCGCTTTGCAGGTAATCCGGCAGCAGGTAGCGCCTCAGCGCCGCCACCAGTACGCCCGCGCCGATCAGCCCGGCGATGCCGCCCACCAGAATCGTCATCAGGATAGCGACCAGCGTCACCCCGGCAGCGCTCTGCACGTCCCCGACCAGAATCGCGTCGAACACCAGCACCGCCAGCGTCGCCCCCACCGGGTCGATCAGGATGCCTTCCCAGCGCAGGATCGAGCCGACCTGTCCGGTCGGGCGCACGTGCCGCAGCAGCGGACCGATCACCGTCGGACCGGTCACCACCAGCACCGCGCCAAGCTGCACCGCCAGCGCCGCGTTCAGCCCCAGAATCAGGTAGGCGGCGGCAGCCGTCAGCACCCACGTCGTCAGCGCGCCAATCGTGATCAGGTTGCGGATCACCCGCCCGGTCTGGCGGATGTCGGCGAATTTCAGGCTCAGCCCGCCCTCGAACAGGATCACGCCGACCGAGAGTGACACAATCGGGAACAGCAGGTCGCCCAGCATATCGTCGACGTGCAAAAAGCCGGTCACGGGACCGGCAAGGAAACCGAACGTCAGCAGCACGAGGATCGACGGCAGCTTAATGCGCCACGCGATCCACTGCGCGGCGATCCCCAGCACGAGGACACTGGCAATTCCGATCAGCAGGTGTTCGGTCAATGCATCTCCCGACGGCTCGTCGTGCGATGAGGGATTATACGGAGAATAGATTAACTTTGCATGATTTTTGATCAGTCGTTTGACCTCACCCCCGCCACCCTTCGGGTGACTCCCCCTCTCCACCTCGTGGAGAGGGGGTTGGGAGGTGAGGTTGGCAGCGGTTTAAACCGCTCGCGGCATTATTGCTAAATCACCCCCAGCCCCTGCCCGACCAGCGACAGCCCGAACCCCAGCAGCAGGATCGTGATGATCAGCAGCAGGGCGCGCGTGAGCCGGGCGTCGAGCGTCCGCACCCGGTTGAACACCGCCACGAACGCCGCCAGCACGCCCAGAAACGAGCCGTAGAACGCGATCAGGAACGCCGCGCCGTGCAGCACCGACTGCCGCAAGCCATCGACCAGCAGCGGACCGTTCACCGTCCCCCAGAACAGGTACGGACCGGGGCTGAGCAGGTTGGTCATCAGCCCGCGCGCCAGAAGCTGCCGCACGCTCAAAGCCAGCGTTTCGCCGCCCGCGCCGATCATGACTCCCGCGCGGAAGTTCAGCCACGCGCCGCGCGCCAGCCACAGCACGAACAGCCCGCCGACGATCTGGATGGCACGGATGAACTCCGGCGGGAACTGCGCCAGCACGAACACCGTCAGCACGATCACCGGGATGTCGGAGATCAGCGGGGAAAACACCAGGACAAGACTTTTGCGCCAGCCCTGGGTCAGCGTCATCTGGATAATCAGCGATTGGATCGGACCGGGAAGGATCCCCGCCGTCAAGCCGAGCGTCAAACCACGTGCGATCAGAAACAGCATCGATGTCTCGCTTTCAGACGGCGCGAATTTGTAACCCGGAACGCGCCGTTTGTCGACATCCGATCACCGAGATGTTTTCACATCCCGCGCCCGGCGCTGCATAATAGTCTGCCACAGACGAAAGGAATCAAATATGATGAACCCAGGTATGCGACGGCGTCCCGCCATGCGCAATTACGGCATCGCCACTGAGGACACAGGGCTGATGTCATGGGATTGGGTCGACGGGCAGATGGCGAAGGCGCGCAGCTACTGGATTTGCTCGACGCGCCCGGACGGTCGCCCGCACGCCGCGCCCGTGTGGGGCGTGTGGTACGAGGGCGTCCTCTACTTCAGCACCGACACCGAATCGCGCAAGGCGCGCAACCTCGCCGCCCGCCCGGACGTGGTCGTGCATCTCGAAAGCGGCGACGACAGCGTGATCCTTGAAGGCGTGGTCGAAGTCATCATCGATAGAACTCTGCTCCGGCAGGTCGGCAAAGCGTATGCGCAGAAATACCCGCCCTACGATCCGGTCGGCGACGAGACGCCGGGGCTGTGGTACGCGCTGCGCCCGGCAACCGCGCTCGCCTGGCAGGAGCACGACTTTCCGCACACTGCCACCCGCTGGGATTTCGCCTGAAATGAACTGGTAGGGGCGCACGGCGGTGCGCCCGTGTCGCCACCGGAATCAGTAGGGGCGTTCAATTGAACGCCCCTACAACCCAATGCTGTCCCTCAATTTCGCGCCTTATATCAATCGCCAGCCTCGGCTTCGCCCTCGGTCAGGCGCGGATTCATGATGCTGATTTCCTCGCCATCCTTGATCATGGTCGGATCCGGCGTCTGCAAACCGTACTGGTCGAAGAAGGCTTTCACCTCGTCGGCGAGCAATTCTTCGCGCTCCATCAGCAGTTGCACCAGCGCCCGCATGATGTGTTCGTTCTCGCGCAGCGCCTTGCGCGTCTCTTTCATGACGCGCTGGAATGTTTCTTCCATCGCCTCGACCATCTCCGGCGACACCGACGTGGATATCCCCGTCATGGTGATGCCGACTCGCAGCGAGCCACCCAGCGGACCGAGCATCCCGGCGCGCGCCATATACTGAAGCATCCGCCGGATATTGCCGAAATCACCTTCGCGGCTGCCCATGTTCGCCAGCACGCTCAGGGATTGACTCTTCATGCCGAAGAACTCGATTTCCGCCGCGCGCCCGGCAGCCCACGCGCGCAGGAGATTCAGGTATTGATCGCGCGTCTTCATCCCCTGATACGCCTCACGCGCCGGAAAATGCGAGACGTGCCCGAACGCCTGCCCCTGCCGGATGATCGTCACCCGCGCGATACGATGGTCGGGCAGGAACAGCCGCACCGCCAGCGCGCGCCCAGCCTGATAAAATGCCAGCCGCTCGCGCGCCTCTTTTGAGATGTGCTTGATCGGGGATCGCAAGCCGCTCTCATGCTCCGGCTTCGCCATCTGGAAATCGCGGTAGGTCGTATAGCGTCGCCCGGAGAACAGAGCGTAGCGCAGCGTTTCGTTCAGCAGGTATTTGATGTCTGCCGGTGTGTAGCCGGGCGTTTCGGTCGCCAGCACCAGCGGATCCATCGAGTCGTCGTGAGCCATCTTGCTCAGGTAATAATCGAAGATGTCGCGCCGACCTTGCGCGTCCGGCGCGTCGATGCGCAGCTTCTTGTCGAAGCGACCGGGGCGCAGCAGCGCCGGGTCGAGCGCCTGCATCCGGTTGGTCGCGCCGATGGTCAGCACGCGCTTCTGCGGCGGTGGCGGATTGCGGCGCAGGAAGGTCTTGTAGAACCACGTCCGCAGCCGCGCCCGCCAGCCGTGTTCCAGGCTGAAGCCGCTCATCTCGATCAGCATCGTGCTGAGCAAGCCCATGTCGCCGCCGCCGCCGAACATGCCGCGCATGTCCGTGCCGCCGCCCACCGAGCTGACGCCCGCGCGCGCGCCGACCGCGTCGATCTCGTCCAGAAACACCACGCACGCGCCGTATTCCTTCGCCGCCTTGCGCGCCCTGCCATACATGCGCATGACCTTGAACGCGCCCATGCCCATGAACATCGCTTGCAGCGACGACGTATCGACGTAGAAGAACGGCACGCCCGCTTCAGTGCTGATCGCCTGCGCCAGCCACGTCTTGCCCGTGCCGGGCGGACCTTCCAGCAGCAAGCCGTTGAGCGGCTCGCCGCCCGCTCCCTCGAACGCGGCAACGCCGCGCAACAGCGTCACGATCTGCTGCGCCTGCTCCAGAATTTCGGGCTGCCCGCGATAATCCTCAAAACCGATGCCCTCCGCCCCCGGCATGATCGTGTACATGCGTGAGCGACCGAGGAACCAGAACATCAGCACGAACTGGGATACGAAGATCAGGATGAATAGACCGATTTGCAGCCCCAGCCCCGCGACCTGGATGAATGCCGTCATCACGTCGGCGTCCAGCAGCGCCGCGATAAAAATGACCAGCAGCAGCACCCAGAACCACGTCCGACGCACCAGCCGCCAGAGGCGATACGGCAGCCGCTTGCGGCGGTCGACCAGCGTTTCTTCGTTCTCCCAGTCGAATTTGCCCTGCGTTTCGATATATGGCTGGTTCGGAGCCTGCTTAATGACCGACATTGCTTTGCTCCTCGTCCTTAAGCGCAGGTGTCGCTGCTTGGCGCTCGTCTTCTCTCGTCACCACCACGACATCTTCTTCGTGTTCCGGGTTCAGGTTGACTTTCGGCGTGTAGTAACCGTAATGGTCAAAGAACGCCTCGACTTCGTTCGCCAACAGTTCATCCTTCTGCATCAGCAGCTCGATCAGCGCCTCGCCCATCTCGTGATGCAGCCGTAGCGCCATTCGCACTTCTTCCAGCACCATGCGGAAGGTCTCGTCCATCGCCTCGCGCATCTCCGGCGTTGGGTTGATCGAGTCGGCGTCCTGTCCCATGTTCGCGCCCAACGGACCGAACATGCCCGCGCTCGCCATCTGGTAGAGCACAGCGCGAATGTGCCCGAAGTCGCTGGAGTCGCCAAAGCCAATGCCAACGCCGAGCGTCTGCGAACCGACGCCGCAGAATTCCATCTCGCCTGCCTTGCCGCCAATCGCCACGCGCAAGCGGTTCATCAGCATTTCATAGGTGCTTAGTCCGAGGAATTCGTCGGTCGCCGGATAGTAGCTTACGTAGCCGTGTGCGCCGCCCTGTCGGATGATCGTGATGCGAGCGATCCGGTAATTGGGCATGTACAGCCGCACCGCAATCGCGTGACCGCCCTCGTGCGACGCCAGCCGGTACTTGTCCTCTTTGGCGAGATTCTTAATCGGTGTCCGCACGCCGAATTCGTGCTCTGGCTGCGCCAGCCGGACGTCGTTCATCGTCACGTAGGTGCGCCCGTCGAACAGCGCGTAGCGCAGTGCCTCGTTGAGCAGGTATTTCAGGTCAGCCGGGGTATAGTACGGCGTTTCACTCGCCAGAATCACCGGATCGACGCTCTCGTCGTGGGAAATCTTGGAGAGATAGTATTCGATGATGTCGCGCCGCCCTTCGAGATCAGGCGCGTCGATGCGAATCTTCTTGTCGAACCGACCGGGGCGCAGCAGCGCCGGGTCAAGCGTCTGGATGCGGTTAGTCGCGCCGATGGTCAGCACGCGCTTCTGCGGCTTGGGCGGGTTGCGGCGCAGGAAGGTCTTGTAGAACCAGGTCTTTTTGCGCGCCCACCAGCCGTGTTCCAGGCTGAAGCCGCTCATCTCGATCAGCAGCGTGCTGAGCAAGCCCATGTTGCCCGAACCCATACCGCCGAACATCATCGGCAGCATGTCGGGCGACATCACCGAGCTATCCGAGCCAGCCACGCCGGGGCGCGCGCCAATCGCGTCGATCTCGTCGATGAAGATCACCGATGCGCCGTATTCCTTCGCTGCCTTGCGCGCGCGCCGGTACAGGTTGCTCACCTTCAGCGGCGCGATGCCGAAGAACATCGAGTTCATCGACGACGCGTCCACGAAGAAGAATGGCACGTTCGCCTCGGTGCTGATCGCCTGCGCCAGCCACGTCTTGCCCGTGCCGGGCGGACCTTCCAGCAGCAAGCCGTTGAGCGGCTCGCCGCCCGCTTCCTCGAACACGCGCACGCCGCGCAGCAGCTTAACGACCTGCTTCGCCTGCTCCAGCAGCTCCGGCTGCCCGCGATAGTCATCGAAGCTGACGCCTTCCGAGCCGGGCCAGATAGTGTACATGCGCGTCCTGCCCAGGAACCAGAACATCAGCGCGAACTGCCCGATGATCAGCGCCGCCAGCACGATGAACTGGAGCAGGAACGGCAGGAAATTCATCACCGTCGTCATGACGTTCGCGTCCAGCAGCGCCAGCATCACCAGCGCGATCAGCAGCACCCATATCCACATGCTGCTGACCAGTCGCTGGATGCGGTAGCGCAGCCGCTTGCGACGGCGTTCGACCAGCGTTTCTTCCGTCTCCCACGCATAACGTTTGCGCTGCGGGACGGGCGAGTTGCCGGTTGGTTCGAGCTTGGCGAGGCTCATAATGAGGATCGTCCTTCTAACTCAACAGACATCACAGAAGGGAACGTGCCGGAGCGGTGTGCCCCGGCACGGTGGGTTCTACTGGCTTGATGACTGCGGCAGCATGAACATGGGGTGGTTCGGCGTGCCCTGGTACGGCACGAATTGATTCGTGGTCTGGTAAGTCAGCGTGCCGTTGACGACCATATCGACGAAGTTATTCAGGTTGCGCACCCCGGAGAGATAGCTGGCGGCGGCGGAGCGCTCAATCGTCCCCTGCGCCACCAGATACCCGACGAAGCTCTCCCCATGATCGAGCGTGGCGATATTGCCCGCGCCCAGCAGGTGAATCTCGATGGTATCCGTGCCCTCGCTCACCTGCATCATGCCCTGCCACGTCACTTCGAAGGCGCGGCGCAGCGCTTCGTACTGGGTGATCTGCCCGTCGAGCGTGCTGGTGTCGCTCTGCGGCGGGTTGAACAGCATGTCGACCGTGAACATGCGCGTGTCCGTGTCCTTGCGCACCTCGATGATGTCGATCATGTCGTCGGCAGCTTCGATACGGTTTGCCGCCGCCGTCAGCCCGGCGTCGGTCGATTCGGACTTGTCCGCCATCACCAGGTCGAGCGACTGCACGGTGCTGTCGGAGATCGTGGCGTCCCCCTGCTGCCCGGTGAGAACTCGCAGCCCCGGCAGGCTGCTGCACCCTGCCACCAGGATGGCGGACAAAATGGCGACCCCTAATGTGCGTCCCCGGAACATGCCAGTATCCTCAGTCCATAAAGCCCGGCGAGTCTTGCAGCGAAAGTGCGTCTAGTGTCATAGCTTAACATACTTAACGGTCGCAGGCACAGATTTGGATCGGAAGTCTCTACAAATGTTAAGCTAGGCGCGCGGCAGGCTTAATTGTTGCGCCAAAGCCCCGAAATAGTAGGGGGATGTATCCGATATTCTGTTGTATAAACTAAACAGGACTCGTGTAAAAGGTTCAAGACGTGCACACCTTACGGCATCTCAAAAACGGGCGAGCGCTCCTTCTCGTCGTTTTTTGCTTACTCGTCGCGGCGCTCCCGGCGGCTGCCCAGTCGACCGCGCTGGTCGCCTTCGTCAACAGCAGCGGGCAGTTGGTCGTCAGCAGCGGCGACGGCGGCTTCCGCTGGATCATCACCAACCCCGGCGAAGCGCTCGCGGGCGACTATCGCTGGTCGCCTGATGGCTCGCGCCTGTATTTCGCCGTCGGCACGGGCGGCGCAGCCAGCCTGCGCGCCGCCGCCGTCAGCCAGCAGAGCGCGGGCGAAATCGGGCAGATACCGGGGCAGTTCGTCTCGATTTCGCCCGACGGATCGTTCGTGTTCTACCAGAACGGCGACGGGAGCTACGCTCTGCTATCGACCAACGCCGCCGCGCCGCCGCTCAACCCGGTGCGTAACGACCTCGGCGCGCGCTACAACGGGCTGTGGGCGGATGTCGGCTCGGTCGTCGCCTACTGGGGCTATGCCAGCAACAGCGTGCTGAGCGTCACCGACGCCGCCGACGGCGAGACCGTCACGCTCGACAGCGGGCGCAGCGCGCCGATCACGCCGCTGGCGTGGCGTCCCGGTACGCTGCAATTGATCTTCCGCGACGCGGGCGGTTTCATCCGTCTGGCTGATCTATCCTGCCTGCAAGCGACCTGCGCGACCAACCCGCTCGAAGCCGGGATCGCGCTGGCGTCCGCCGACGCCGACGCCGCCACCGATGGCGCGTGGCTGTTCTTCCGCAGCGGCGACACGATTGCCGCGCTCAATCTCGCCTGCGCGCCCAGCGATACCTGCCAGAGCACGCCGCGTGTTTCGGTCGCCGCCAACGCCGCGCCGCAGACCGGGCTGTACGTCGCCGGAAATACGCTGGTCTACAGCGCCTACAGCCAGAATCCCAACGACCCGAACGACCGCGAAGTGCGCCGCGTCGATCTGGCGTGCCTGAATGGCGGCGCGTGCAGCCCGCAGACGGTCGCGTCCGGGGCGGTTGCCGGGGCGGTCTCGTCCGACGCCCGCTTCGCCGTCGTCGAAACGTCCGGCGGTTTGAACGCGCTCGATCTCAGCAGCGGGGCGCTCGCCTATCTGTCGGATCGCGGCGCGCCGCTCGCCGGAGCGCGCTGGCAGCCCTGATCCGTCACCAACAATTCCACCTTTGTTGGGGCGCATGGCAATGCACCCTTTTTATTGTGCCACTCCGCCGCTAGAAGGTCACCGGCAGCGACGCCAGCCCGCGCAGCACGTAGGTCTCGCGGTACGGCGGGTTGTCGGTCGCAAGCCGCACGTCCGGCAGCCGCCGCGCCAGCGTCGCCAGCGCGATCCCGCCTTCCATCCGCGCCAGCGGCGCGCCCAGGCAGAAGTGAATCCCGTTGCCGAAGGCGATGTGCGGGTTCGGGTCGCGCGTAATGTCGAGTTCACCGGGGTTGGCGAAGCGCGCCGGGTCGCGGTTGGCAGCGCCCAGCAGGATCGCCACCTGCTGCCCGGTGCGCAGCGTGTGCCCGGCGAATTCGAAATCTTCCAGCACCCAGCGCGCCGTCATCTGCACCGGGCTGTCGAAGCGCAGCGCTTCTTCCACCGCAGATCGGGTCAGCGATAGGTCGCTTTTCAGCTTCGCCCACTGATCCGGGTGGCGCAGCAGCGCCAGCATCCCGTTGCCGATCAGGTTGACGGTCGTCTCGTGCCCGGCGACCAGCAGCAGGATGCACATGGCGACCATCTCGTCCTCGGTCAGTTGATCGCCCTCGGCTTCGACTGCGACCAGCGCGCTGATGAGGTCGTCCTGCGGCGCTCGCCGCCGCTGATCGATCAACTGGCGGATGTACGCCGAAAATTCGACCGTCGCCACCGACCCGCGCTGGTAGACTTCCTGCGCCTCGGTCAGTTCCAGCGTCCCCGCCAGATTGCGCGACCACTGCTGAAACATCGCGTGATCGCTCGGCGGCACGCCCAGCATCTCGGCGATCACCGTCACCGGCAGCGGCAGCGCGAACCCGCCGATCAAGTCCATGCCGCCATCCGCCAGCGCCCGGTCGATCAGCCCATCGGTGATCACCTGCGTGCGCTCGCGCAGCCGCTCGATCATGCGCGGCGTGAACGCCTTATGCACCAGCATCCGCAGCCGGGTGTGATCGGGCGGGTCTTTGAGCAGCATCCATTCGCGCTGCATCAGCACCAGCGGGCGAACGCTCTCGTCAATTTCGGCGGGCCAGCCCAGTTGCTCGCGCGTCAGCACCGTCAGGATTTCGCGCCCCAGCCGCGCCTCCTTGAGCGCCGCCACGTTCTCCTCGTAGCGCGAGAGAAACCACATGCCCCACGCCTCCCAGTACAGCACCGGGGCGTTGGTGCGCAGCATTTCGTAATACGGGTACGGATTCGCCTGAAATTCCGGCGAAAGCGGGTTGAACGCCATCGCGCTGTCCATAAATGGTTTGCCTCGCTCCTGGATTTATCCCATTTTACGAGCGATCAGCTATTTTGGATGCAGTTTCCGGGGAATTGCGCGGTTTTTGGGGTGCAGCGCGCGGGTTGAGGGGTGCGGGGGATGCGTAGGGGCACGGCGCTGCCGTTCCCCCGATCATTCCGTATTACACCGCCGTCACCAGGATCGGCTTGTCCTTCGTCACGATGATGGTGTGCTCGAACTGCGCGAACGGCTTGCCGTCCATCGTCTTGATCGTCCAGCGGTCGGCGGCGGTGTAGATGCGCCCCGTCCCGGTCGTCAGGAACGGCTCCAGCGTGATCACCAGCCCTTCGGTCAGGCGCTGGCTGGCGCGGTTGCTGAAGAAATTCGGTACCGACGGCTTCTCGTGGATGCCTCTGCCGACGCCGTGCCCGCTCAGGTCGCGGATCACGTGGTAGCCGCTGCGCTCGGCTTCGGTCTGCACCGCCCGCCCGATGGCGTTGATGCGGTTGCCCGCGTGCGCCGCTTCGATGGCGCGGTCGAGCGCGCGGCGGGCGCATTCGAGCAGGCGCTCGGTATCCGCCGTGACCGGCGGCACGCCGACCGTCTCGCCCGCGTCGGCGAAGTAGCCGTCCAGTTCCGCCGACACGTCGATATTCACGATGTCGCCAGCAGCGATTACCCGGCTGCCGGGGATGCCGTGCGCCACTTCGTCGTTGACGCTGATGCAGGTCGCGCCGGGGAATTTGTAGGCAAGCTGCGGCGCGGAGCGCGCCCCGTTCTCGCGCAGGAAGCGTGCGCCAACCGCGTCCAGCTCGGCGGTGGTGATGCCCGGTTCGAGCGCCTCGCGCATCGCCTTGATCGCCAGCCCGACGATCTTCCCGATCCGCAGCAAGCCCGCAATATCGTTCGCAGATTCAATCGACATGGAGACCGCTCCCTTCCCGCTTCGAACTATTCCCGCGTCAGCACCTTGAACGCCAGCCGCCGCCCCATGTTCTGCTCGCGCGCCAGCGCGAACCACAGCCACAGGATGTCATCGACCAGCCCGACCTTGTCCAGCCCGCCCAGGTAGATCGGGCGCAGCCCCACGTCGGCGATCAAGCCATCGACGACGGCGCGCGCGGCACCGTCCGTCCCACAGTAGAACAGATCGGCGGCGCTGTCGTCAAACATTGGGTTGGCGAAAATCTCCCAGCCGTAATTGTTGAACGCCCGGTACACGCTGGCGTTCGGCGTCCGCTCGGCGAACACGTCGATGTTGTTGATCGTCTCGGCGCGGATGTTGTTGGTGGCGTCGATGATGATCCTGCCGTCGAGCGCCTCCGCGTGCAGGGCGACCGTTTCCACCAGCGCCACGCCGGGGATCGCAAACACGACCACCTCGGCGCTGCTGATCGCCTCGCTGACGCGCGCCGCCGAAGCGTTTTCGCCCAGTTCGCTCACCAGTGTCTGCACGTCCGGCTTGTTCGGGTCGCGCACGCCGTACCGGATGCTGTGCCCGGCTTGCGCCCACTTCCTGCCCAGCGCCCCGCCGATATTGCCCGCGCCCAGAATCGCAATCCGCATCTCGATCTCCCCGTTGGGTTCTACCTGTCGGCTCTCGAATCTGGACACGGGCAGGCATAACCGTCTTACGTCGGCGCGCCTGGTGCTTTATCTCAACCTTGTGAGCGCAGGATTATTCCCTCACGGCAGCCCGGCGAACGCCGACTGCGGCGCATACACGATGCCGACCAGCCCGGAGCCGGTGTGCGCCCCCAGCACCGGCGCAATCGGCGCGAGCGGCAGCCACGTACACTGGTACAGCCCGTTCACCGCCTCGCGGAGCTGGTGCGCGCCTTCGAGGTTGTCGCCGTGCATCACCTGACAGCGCAGCGCGCTGCCCGGCGCATGTTGGCGCGCGATCAACTGCGGCACGACCAGAATCGCCTTTTTCAGCGAGCGCCCGTTGCCGCGCTGGACGTACTTGCCGTCCTCTTTCGCTACGCCGATGATCGGCTTGATGTCCAGCAGCGAGCCGACCAGCCCGCGCAGGTGGCTGATCCTGCCGCCGTGAATCAGGTATTTCAGCGTCGCCAGCGTGTAGAGCGTTTCGGTCGTCTCGGTGATCGTCGACAGCATCTCCAGAATCTGCGCCAGCGACCAGCCCGCTTTCGCCGCCCGCGCCGCCGCCACGACGTGCCAGCCCTGCGCGCCCGACAGCGTGCGCGTGTCGTAGAACGTCACCTTCGCTTCGGGAACCATCTGCGCGCCCAGCCGCGCGGCGTTGCCCGTGCCGCTTAGCCCGCCGGAGATGTGGATCGTGAGGATTTCAGGGTCGGTCTGGGCAAGCTGGCGGTACAGGTCGGCGAAATCTCCCGGCGACGGCTGCGAGGTGGTCGGAAAGCTGCTTGTCTCGCCCAGCAGGTGGTAGAACGCATCCGGCTGGATGTCGACGCCGCTGCGGTAGGTCTTTCCGTCGAGCGTGAACGAAATGGGGACGGTGTGGATGCTTAGGTCGTGCATCTGCTCCGGAGAAATATCCGCCGCGCCGTCGGTTACGATGTGCATATCATGTTCCCTCTGCAAAAGGGCATCATGATAGCAGAGCTTTATGAGCCGGAGATGTGCGTTTCCAGCGCGAAATCCGCCGCCGCGACCGCGTGCAGCGTGGTCGTGTCGAACGACGGTACGGGACAGTCCTCCGGCGCGATCAGCAGCATGATCTCGGTGCATCCCAGGATGATCCCCTGCGCCCCCCGCGCGATCAGGTGGTCGATGATGCGCTGGTACGCTGCCCGCGAGTCCTCCCGGACGATCCCCAGCACCAGTTCCTCGTAAATCACCCGGTGGATCACCGCCCGCTCGTCCGCCTCCGGGATTAGCACGTCCAGCCCGTATTTCTCGGTCAGCCGCCCGCGATAGAACTCCTGCTCCATCGTGAACGCCGTCCCCAGCAAGCCGATTTTCGTGATCCCCGCCGCCCGGATCGCCTCGGCGGTCGGGTCGGCGATGTGCAGCAGCGGGATGCTCACCGCCGCCTCAATCGCGCCCGCCAGCCGGTGCATGGTGTTGGTACACAGCACGACGAAATCCGCGCCGCCGCGCTCCAGCCGCCGCGCCGCGTCCGCCATCACGTCCCCGGCTTCGTCCCAGCGTCCCGCGTGCTGCAAGCGCTCGATCCCGGCGAAATCGACCGAGTACATCAGGCATTGTGCCGAGTGCAGCCCGCCCAGTCTTAACTTTATCGTCTCGTTGACGATGCGATAATATTCGAGGGAGGATTCCCAGCTCATGCCGCCGATTAAGCCGATGGTTTTCATGGTAGCAACCGTCTTTACTCACCGCATCGAGACTGCATGTTATACTCGGGTTGGTCTCTTATGAACAGGGAGAGAGCTGCACGGCTCGCCCTTTTCCTAGCGAACACCATAGTCTCGGCAAATACCGATGGTTCGCCTCTCCCCGATTTCGCGCCGCAACTTGCTCGTCGAGCTGACAATTGTCGTGGTGGTCGCCCTGTTCGCATCCCGCGCCTTCCTCGACGGCGATCCCAACAGCCCGCTGCCGGGGCGCGAAGCTCAGTTCCTGACCGCTTCGGCGTACATCGCCAACCAGAGCATCCAGTCGACCGGGCGGCTGGCGCTGTGGAATCCCTGGATCGTGCGCGGCGAGCCGACGCTGAACGATGCCTATTCCTTCCTCCTGAATCCGCTCAGCACCGCGACCAGCCTGATATTCGGTCCGCGCATCGGAATCAAATACAGTATCTCCATCTATGCCGTGTTCATCGGAATCGGCGGCTGGCTGCTGGGGCGCATGTTGAACATGAGCGCGCCGGGGCGGGTCGTGCTCGCCCTGCTGCTGATCGGGCGCGGCGGGCTCAACTCGTACGCTAACGAAGGCTACCCGCAGTTCGCCACCGCCCAGACCTACTTCCCCTGGGTGATAGCGGCGACACTGGCGATCATCCGTTTCCCAAAGCGCCGCGCACCAATCGTGCTGCTCCCCCTGATGCTGACCTTCCAGTTCTGGGCGGGCATCATCTATTACACCCTGCCCGCCGTGATTATGGTCGCAGTGCTGACCGCCGCCTTCGCGCTGGGTAAAGACAAACACAGCCGGTTACGCATCGACATGCGGCTGGTCGCGCGCGTCGTCGTCGCCCTGCTGCTGACCATTGTCCTCGCGGCGGCGACGCTGCTGCCGGTTTTTTTGACCCGTGACTATATCGGCGGGCACAATAACGAAGACCCATATCGCATCTACGAGCGCCCCTCGGTCGTCATCGGACAATTTTTCTCCACCGAGCCGCATCCGTTTCAGGACATCTGGAGCGCGAACTACTACATTTACACCGCCCCGCTGTGGTTCGCCGCCCTGCTCTTTCTGTTTCTGCCGCCGATCACGCCCGCGCTGCATCATCCCCCCGATACACGCAGCCAGCGCCGCATCGCCCTCGTCGCGCTGGTGATGATCGTGTGGTTCTTCACGTGGGGTACGAGCACGAATCCGATCATCAAGTGGATGTATGAGAACCTGCCGCTGATCGCGCAGTGGCGCGCCGTGTCGCGTATGTTAGCAGTCTGCTCGTTCTGGCTCGCTGTGCTGATTGCCATGCGGTTCGACGGCTTGTGGCGCGCGTTGGTGGTATCGAAACGCTGGAATGGCTGGTTCGAACGTCGGCTGCGATTCCCGAAAGGGCAAATACACAAAGTTCTGCGCGTTGCGCTGCTTGGCGTCTGCCTCGTGCTCGCCAGCCAGTCTGACGATTCGTGGGAGCCGTTCGGTTCGGGTGAAACGGTCGACGTGCTGCTCACCAACTGCATGGGCTGGCTGCGCGACCAGTATCCCGACCAGCCGGTCGCCGTCTGGACGCGCGACTACATTACCCTCACCCCCTACATCGAAAATCAGATTCGCTTCAGCCACTTCACCGGCGATTACCACCTGCTTGGAATGACTTCGCGCTTCTACAATGGCGACCTGCGTGAAGCACCGGTGGAATTTGCTCAGGTATACGAGCCGAACTTGCGCCCAGAATTTCTGGAGGAGGGCTATACGGTCGTCGAAGACAGCCCCCGCTCTCCCTACCCGCCATATCCTCCGTGTCTGCTGCACAAGCAGAATGTTTTGAGCTACGCCTTCACCGTCCCGGTCTCCACCCTGCAAGCCATTCAGGGGGATGGCGCGCTGGATCCGGCGCTGACGACCCCAGTCACGGCGCTGCGCCAGATGTATGACCACGTCGGTCTAATCGTCAAAGGCGATCCGTCCGTCGAGCGAGTGCTGGTGGCGCAGGAACTCGCCTTCCCCGGCTGGCAGGTGTCCATCGACGGCGCACCCGCCACGCTCGAACCCGTTGGGCAGATGGTTGGCGTCATCCTGCCGAGCGACACCGAGCTACACCAGATTTTGTTCGTTTACGATCCGCCGCTGCTCAAGCTCGGTGGGCTGATCACCATCATCACGGCGCTTGCCTGCATCCTCTACCTGCTCGAATTCGACCGGCGGCTGGTGCGCATAATACAGCCCCGGCGTGCCCCTGTGCTTCCGCTCGCAAGCGCCGCGCCAGCGCCGCGCCCCACTGTCCCAGTGCCCGTCGACCACACCGACAATCCGCCCGATGCAGCAGCCGACACCGCACCGCTGTTTCCAGTTCGCGCCGTCGTCGTGATCGTCGTGGCGACTTCGGTGCTCGTCCTGCTCGCCAGCCGGGCATTGGCGGCTCTCTGGCGGCGAGCACGCGGCTAAAATCTGCTATACTTCCGGCATTAAACCGCACCTACGCCGGGGATATGCGATGTCCGAACTCACCCGTCTGACGATCAGCGACGCGCTCGCCCAACTGCGCGCAAAACAGATTTCCGCCGTCGAGCTTACGCAGGCATATTTGCAGCGCATCGACCAGTTCGAGCCTAGCCTGCACGCCTACATCACCGTCACGCCCGAACGGGCGCTGGCGGACGCCGAAGCCGCCGACAAAGCGCGCGCCAGCGGCGACGACCGCCCGCTGCTCGGCATCCCGCTGGCGATCAAGGACGTGATGTCCACGCGCGGCGTCGAGACGACCTGCGGCTCGAACATCCTGACCGGCTACGAGCCTGTCTATACAGCGACCAACATCCAGCGCATGGAAGCCGCCGGGATGGTGCTGCTCGGCAAGACCAACATGGACGAGTTTGCGATGGGGTCGTCCACCGAAAACTCGGCGTGCGGCGTCACCTACAATCCCTGGGACACGTCCCGCGTCCCCGGCGGCAGCAGCGGCGGCAGCGCGGCGGCGGTCGCAGCGGAGATGGCGGCGGGCGCGACCGGGACGGACACCGGCGGCAGCATCCGCCAGCCAGCGGCGCTGTGCGGCGTCGTCGGTCTCAAGCCGAGCTACGGGCGCGTCTCGCGCTACGGTGTGGTCGCCTTCGGCTCGTCGCTCGACTGCCCCGGACCGATTGCCCGCACCGTCGAGGACACCGCCCGGCTGCTCGGCGTCATGGCGGGGCACGACCCGCTCGACGCGACCAGTCTGGACGTTCCCGTGCCGGATTACGTCGCCGCGCTGACAGGCGACGTGAAGGGCTTGCGCGTCGGCGTGCCGAAGGAATATTTCATCGACGGGATGCAGCGCCAGGTCGAGGACGCCGTGCGCGCGGCGATTGCGCATCTGGCGGCGCTCGGCGCGGAGATCGTCGAGATCAGCCTGCCCTACACCGAATACGCGCTGCCGGTGTACTACATCATCGCCCCGGCGGAAGCCAGCGCCAACCTCGCCCGCTTCGACGGCATCCGCTTCGGACCGCGCATCGACCGCGACGACATGTGGGACACCTACCGGGCGACGCGCGGGCAGGGCTTCGGCGCGGAGGTCAAGCGGCGCATCATGCTCGGCACATATGCGCTGTCAGCGG
>JAXLWE010000037.1:0-53727 GCA_046328655.1 Anaerolineae bacterium
CTCACCGCGACTTGAAGGCTGGCGTTGGTCTGCGCGATCAGCGGCGTGAAGGCATTGTCGATCAGCCACTGGTTCATCAGTTCGATGGTGTAGCCCATCATCAGAAAGGCGCGCTGCAAGCTCCAGCCCATCCCCGCCAGCGAAAAGAGCAAGTTGTACCAGAGGGTATCGATCTGGATTTGCAGCCCACTCAGCACATCATCGACGATTGGCATCGCTCAATTTCCCCTTTCGATTACGGAGGCGGCAGGACGCCTGCGGGCGGGTCGGCAATTGTCCCGCTGCAATACGGATTCGTTTCCACGCGCCAGACCAGCGCGTTGCTGCCCGGCAGGAGCGGCGGCGGGGTTGAGCGCGTCGTCGGATCGAGCATGAAGGTGACGCGATCTGGCGCAGCGCCATACGGAATGAAGGCGGCGAGCGTGAACGACCGGGCTTCTCCTGGCGCAAGGCTGCTTACTTCGTAGGTCAGCGTCAGCCCGGCTTCGACCGCCGCATCGCGGGATGCGCCCCACACGCTAGTGTCGCCGCTGACCAGTTGACTGACGTAGCTTTGATAAGCGGGGAAAACGTCATAGGTCCCGCCGCTCAGGTTTTTGATGTCGATCTCCCATAGCGCCACCGTGCGACCCGCCGGCGTATTGAGGCTGGAAACCGTCACGAGACGAAATCGCGCCGCCTGCGGGCTGCGAATGAAGACCGCATCGCCGCGATAGAACGGGTCCGGTGGGCGAATGGCATAGGGTGTCACCGTCGGCGGGGGCGGCGCAGTTGGAAATGGAATCAAGGTCGGATAGCCGGGGATCGGCACCAGCGTGGGCAGCGGTGTCGGCACAATCACGACCGGCGTTGGACAGATGTAGACCGGCGCGCTGGTCACTCCCGTCAGCGTCCCGGAACATGCCAGCGCAGTGAGCGCAAACACAATCGGTAGGAGGAATAATGTTCGCTTCATCAAGCGCCTCTAGGGGATCAAGCCCGGCTGGTTCCCCGGCGTGAGCAGCAGCGTATAGGCAGAATTGATATTGTTCCCGCTCCGCTGAAGCTGCCACGTTTCGCCGAAGTAGGGCACGATGATCTGCGCAGGAGCGTCGGTCACAATTTCAAAGGTAGCGTACCCGCGCGCGTCGGTAAAGCCGCTGGCGATGACGCTGTTGGTATTGATCTCGACCACGCGCACGGAAATGCCGGCAACCCCTTCTGCCGGATCGACAGTGTGATTGCCGTTCTCGTCGTAGGCAATCACGACCTCTGCCCTTAGCACACGCGGCGGGATCGGCGTTCCGGTCGGCTGCACCGTCGGCGGCGCGCCGACCAACTGAATGCGCGCAGCGGGCTGTGGGGAAGGTGTCGGCGTATCGGTGATTGGGGGCGACGGCATGATCAGCGTATTCGCATCCGCGCGATAGACCTGAATCGCGTCTAGTCCGACGACAGTGCCTTCGCTGGCGCTGTTCTTCCGCCCAAGCGCGCGGATGTCCAGCCGATGGGTGCCGCCGCCGACGAAGTAGACCTCAGTCGCCGGAAACAGCAGCGTCTCGGCGTAGGCGTCAATCGTGTCCAGCACGACGCCATCGACGACGATCTCGAACATGCCCATGTTCTGCGCCGCCACGTAGCGCACCCGGAGCGCCTGCCCCTCAAACCAGAAGGTGGCAGTGCCATTGGCGCTCTCGGTGCGGTGGTATTGCCCGCGACTGGCGAGCGGCGCGAGGGCGTGTGTCCAGGGGGGCGAATAGCGCACGGTCGGATAGTCGGACTCGAAGCTGTACCAGCCCGTAAACGGCGGCGCTGTATCGGTCGCGTCAGGCAGCGGTTCGACCGGCTGCGGCGGCGCGGGCAGCAACTGTCCCTGCTGGAAACGAGGTGAGTGTCGGTGGAACCTCGACGCCGGGCATTACCACCGTAATCTCCAGCACACGCGCATTGAGCGTGGGCAGTGCGGTGGGTGTGGGCATGTCGGGCGGCGCAGCCGTTACAGTCGCTGTGTAAGTGGATGTGATCGACGGTTGCAGGGTCGGGAGATGGCGTTATGGTTGACGTCAGGGATGGCAGCACCATCAGTGTAGGTAGGGTCATCTCGTCAGCGCTCGATTGAGCGCGGAGCAAAAAGAAAGCGGCAGCCCATGCCGCAAGGCAGAGCGCCGCCAACAAGGGCAGCACCAATCGTCGCATAGGGTCACTCCGGATGGATGGACGCTGCGTTCAGCGTAGCAAAGCGGAGCGACGGGACGACTGGAAGATTCCGGTTTCAGGTTGGGAATATTACGGATAGGTGCGGGACGAATTCGATCTAGTCAGGAAACCCGGCAAAACCTTCGGCTGCCGCGCGGGTAATCAGATGCTCGTTGGTCGCCGCGCCGAACCGAGCGCGCATCTTTTCTGTGACCCAGTACACGCGCCGGCGTTTCAACTTCAACTGCGACGCGATCTCCCCCGCCGTGCAGCCGCGTGCCAGTAGCCGCAGTACCGTGCGCGACTCCGAATCTAGCTTCCAATCACGATTACGGCTCTGCATGGCGATGAGATATTCCGCGTTCGCGGTCGGAGAGAGGTAAAGGCGTTGACGCAGTGCCATATCAAGTGCGGTGGACAGACAGGTGGTTAGATCATCGCCCACCATTAAATAGCCGGTTACCCCGATAGCGAAGAGATCTCGAATGAACAGTCCATCACTCAGTGTGCTCATCACGACGATGCGTGAGGACGGCGTAATCTGAATTAACTTTTCCGCCAATGCGAGCGTGTCGAACAGCGGATCAAAGTGATCTCCCAACAGAATGATGTTAGGGGGATCGGTTCTTGCCGTGGCGAGCAGAGCATCGCCATTCTCGGCTTTTTCGATAATCGTGTCGGCACGTTCCTTCAGCAATGCTTCGATACCAAACACGGCTAAGCTGCTGCTATCCGCGATGAGGATTTGCGTGATCGCCATCAGAATTGCCCCCACTTCAAGTCATTTCCCAGCCTATCACGAGAGAGGCTTGGGTTCGTGATTCGCGGTGACATTCCGAAGGCGAAAATTGCCATTGGGCGAAAATTTCTTACAGACTTTTCAATCCGCACTTTGCGCATCGAATAAATTGGTCTGATGGGCAATATCGATGAGATGCGCATTGCTCTGCGCGTTGAAGGTATCTCGCAACGCGCGAAGCGTGCGGTAGATGGTATTGCTTCCTACACCCATCTGTTCAGCAATTTCCTTTGGCTCAAAGCCGTCGGCGAGCAGCCTCAGGACGTCATAGTCGCGCTGATCCATCGTAGTTGGCAGCTTGTGATGGCTGACTCTCCAATTCGAGATTCCCGGCGAGAGGTAGGTGCCGTGGCTCCGCACGAGCAGAACCGCTTGCGCTAGAAACTGCTCCAAATCATCCTGTTTGTGCAGAAGTCCGTGTACGTTGTGATCCAGCAGGCGCTGGACCAGACTGGCGGTGGGTCGCTGCAAGATCACGATCACTTCTAAGCCGAAATTCGTGCTGAGCAACGACTTCACTTCACGGATAAGGTTCGTATTCGCCGGTAATGCATCGTCAATCAGGAGGACATCTACAACATGTTCATGTAGGAAACTATTTGTTTCCTTGAAATCCTTGAATCGCCCAATGACGTCGATGGTGGGCTGCTCGGATCGTGTGACCAGATGTTGTATCCCGCTCCGGGTAAGTGCGTTAGTAGAGACGACAATCATTTTGATCGAACGCATCATCGGTTGAATCCCTCAAACTACAGGTTGCCCTTTGAAACATTTAGGAATGTGCAGCTTGCTCCTCAGAGTAAGAGCGACAAAGTTAACAATGTTGAGGCTACAGCTTGTGAATTGCCAAGCATGACAGCAGAAAATGAGGCGAGTTCGGAGGAATGCTGGCAAGGGATATTGCTAAAGACTTGGTTCTATTATAGAATTGTTGCTGAGAACGTCAACAAATTCATTATAGTGAAAAAGTCGTGTATGGATGAATATCTGCCCCTGGCTCAGCAAGTGAAAATCCTGTTTGACGCTGTGCGTCGTGAAGACGGACAGCCATTTACGCTGCAAGAAGTGAGCGATGCGACAGGAATAAGCTTGGGAACGGTAGGGCAAATGCGAAGCGGGAAAATAAGCAATCCGCAGCTGAATACCCTCCGTGCGTTGTGTCGCTTCTTTCGCGTTCCGCTGCGCTACTTTGAAACCCAAACAGCAGAAGAGTGCTATGCGCTGCTGACTGATCAATCTCCGCAAGCACAACCGGCGCTCAATGAAATCGCATTTCGAGCGAGTGGGTTATCAGAAGACGCTCAACAGGATATTCTGGCGCTCATCAAAATGTTCAAAGAGGAGGAAAAGCGACAGGGGTAACGACGATCCTACAGATGATACAAGCGGGAATGCAAACAGCGATGCTCGATGATCCGTTTCCGTTTCGTGAACAACTCCGAATACTGATTCAGGCGCACATTACCGGATCGAGATGGAAACGCATACGACATCACCGCAATCGCAAGCGCAACCGATCTCTCCGCGCAAAGTCTGCTCTATATGCTGGATGGTCGCACGAACAATCCTCGCCTTGACAGCCTGCGACGGATCTGCCGGTTCTACAATATTTCGCTTGACTACTTTGAGTGCAGCTCGGAAGACGAATGCCGGAGCTTTCTAGCACAGAGCGCGGCGCATCGAGCATCACCGCTGGTTCGTGAGATCGATCAGAACGCTGAAACACTGACATCATCAGACAAGAGCCGGGTTTTGCGTCTGATTGGTCGTGTGAATGTCCTCAGAAAACTACGAAAGCGCTAGTGGAAAAACGATGAGTACCGGTAACGCGCCGATGAGGACACCGAGCAGTACCTGCGGTATCGTGTGATTTTTCGTAACAACCCGCGCCCAGAGGGTGATGATTACTGCGACAAGTAGGATCAAGCCCAAAACCGGATTTGCCACCTTCCCTAAAAGCACAAGTGCGACCAAGCATCCAGTTGCGACCGCTGCGTGAGCCGAAACCTTGGTTATCCAATGATTCACCATCCATTGTACGGGTAACCAAACCGCTAACGTAGCGACACAGGCAACGAGGACACGGGGCGCATCGAACTGAAGCACAACGAATAGACATGCCAACACACTGACCCAGCCTACCAGATACAGCGGACCGCGTATTTTTCTCTTATAGAGCGCATGTCCCTGGTTCTGAAAAAAAGCGGCGGCAATCATGCCGGGCAAAAGCGTGATCGCAAGCACAACGGCAGACCATTTCAGCGACTCATTTAAGGGAAGATCACTCAAAATAGCCAAAATTGTCGGGATTGGCATCCAATACGGGTGCAGTATTCGACCAACGACAACTGCGAAACGGTACTCTTGGTTCGGGATCGGATCACTCATATGCGAATTGCCGCCAACGTCTCCACAAGACCCTCATACTGTGCCTCATTCTCAGCTGCGCTTTGAATTTTCTGTCGCAGCGCCGCTCCTGCTGGACTTATCGATGGGTATAAATCGAGAATTTCGATCACGTGTTGGTAAATGGCAAGTTCGAGTTCAGAGGCGCGAGTGAGATTGTAAGTCTGCTCGCTGACAGGTGGATGAACCGTTGCAGACCGTTTTACTGCGGACAGAAGTCGTCGTAATCGGACATAGACCCACAATTGCTGCGGGTAAAAGAGAAGCGCAAGCCAGCGAAACGGGAACAACATCATCACGAACTGAAGTAGACAGATAACCGATGCGGCTTGATCGAGGAAGAGTGCCGGAGCGACGAATGCTGGCGCAAAGAATACAGTGAAAGTCCATATCAATCCGGTTGCACATTGTACAATGAACGTCGCGTAAAACATCAGGCTCAGGGTATACCGCAACTTCATAAGCCTGAACTTTTCAAGCTGCTGCAACCGAACTAGTGCAGGCCAGAAGACAAGCGGCGTCCACACGAGCATCGCAATTCCCCGGATCGTTTTTGCTTCGTGCGTCAGAGCTTCGTGGGAAAACCCGCCTGTACTAGCCATCCCAACAAACAACAATACCGTAATGACGATAACTGACGGGTTGATCCAACTGAACAGTCGCTTCATCCGGCGGCTGGGCGCGTCTACGTGACGGGTAACGACAAAAAAGACGTGGGCGGTGACAAGCACTGCAACATTTCGTATCAAAGCAGTCACAGGTAGATCACCGAACCGTTGATCAAAGACTTGCTCAACCGAGGGCACATCCAGCGCGACCACCAGATAGCACAGGAAAAACACGATCCAAGCATAGAGTGACGCACGATCGGTGAGCCGTCGCCGTGTGAATGCCCGCAAAAAACGGTAGCCGAGAAAAATCCAGAGGATCAGGCTCAATCCAAGCAGCGGAATTTGATTGCTCATCAATCAGCTATTGAAGTCTAGTCCACGCACATAGGGCCTCAACATTGCGTTGGAAGTCGGCTCTCCATACAACTCCTGTAGCCGCCGAACGGCGACCAACTTTCGACGAATCGCCAAGACGAACTGCTCCGCCTCACGCTCCTGCGGATTGTCTGCTTGGTCTATTGAGCTTGCAGAGCGTAAATGCCCCTCTGCCTGACCGAGGTTGAGCTGTTGAATGAGATCCGCCGCGAGCAACAACCGCAAATCCGTTCCGCGATGACCGAGCAGCATATGAGCAAGTTCATGAAGCAGCGTGTGGAGTTGATGCACTTGGTGAAGATTCGCGTTTATGGCAATGAAGTCGGTCTCTTGTGTTGGATACCAGAAACCAAACAAGTCACGTGAGAGTGGAACGGTATGTACCCTTACAGGTCGGTGCCTTTGTCGTGCAACATGGTGCAAAAAATCGTCGATATTGAACGCCTTGAAGTCGTAGCCAAGCGCGTCAATAGCAAACTCCACCGAGCGGTGGATAGGGGGTCGTATAGCCAAGGATGAACCTCACGGTCAATTGTATGTGTGAAATCCGTAAACGGGAACCCAGTATAAAGGTTTGCACTGCGGAAAGAAAGTGGGATTAAGTCCATTTTAAGCAGAGTTAGTTGTAACGCGGTGAAATTTCTGCGATGGCTGGCGAAAATTCTTCGGGTGTCAATTTATGCTGACCTCATCACCGCCTTTGTCATACGAACGTTGTAGAACTACACATCGCATGGGGGACTAGCGGTTACGCTGAGGACACAGTGAGTTCCCAGGAGTAACCGAATGAATCGAGAAGCCCCATTTGCAGCGCGAATCGCCTTTCGACTGCCCCAATCGCTCTATGACAAATTGGCATCGTGGGCAGACGAGGAAGATCGTCCGCTCGCAAACCTCATCTATACGCTGGTTAAACAAGCCGCGTCGGAGCGTGAACACGCTCTGCAAGCACGTGAATTGGAAAAGGACGCGAACTGATGAAATCTGTTGACAGCTCTGTAACTGATCTGCGGAAAGTTATTGAGCGGATGTTAGGGAAACCACTTGCCGCCAGCGCGAACGTGGCGATGTGGCGCTGCCCGGTCTGCCCCAAGTCGTCTCATTCGCTGCTGATGGCATCGGCAGATGAATATAGCTGTTTGGGCCGCTGCCAGCGCGATGGCGGCGTGCATGAGTGGATGCAAAACCTTAAGACGCCGACTTCTGAATCTGTTGCCTCTGGAGAGACAGTCTGATGAATATACCATCTGTAATGGAGATGATGGAACCTCCCGATTCGGAAGTCATCGTCAAACGTCTGCTCAAGGTAGCCGAGATCCTGACTCGCAAGCCAGTTGCTGCCAATGAGAGCGAGTGTTCAGTCGAAAACGACCGCGAAAAACACGATGGAGAAGAAATCGGGTATCGTGAGAACGCCGATCACTTGAACGATACATGAAGGAGGGTTTTCAAATGGCTTATGACAAACGGAAAAAGGGTACACCCCC
Source organism: Anaerolineae bacterium (assembly GCA_046328655.1). Classification (GTDB taxonomy): domain Bacteria; phylum Chloroflexota; class Anaerolineae; order Aggregatilineales; family Phototrophicaceae; genus Flexifilum. Next base: position 7,854 of record JAXLWE010000037.1, read on the forward strand.
ACCCCCTCAACCAGGCTGGGCAGTCTACCTGCGCACGAGCAGCGATGAAAATCAGAAGCCAGAGATGTCAAGAGCACGGCAGCGGTTCGCTATTGAAGCGAATGTACTGAACCGTTCGGAGATGCCGGTTTTCGACGAGTATGTAGATGTGTTGACCGGTACGACGCCCAACCGGCCCGAATATCAGCGCCTGTTGAATGACGCGCGAGCTGGAAAATTCTCGCACGTCATCGTCGAGCGTGCTGACCGGTTTGGACGCAACGACACGGAAGCGATGCGCGCCATTGATGAGCTGAACGAATTTGGGATTGCAGTACGGTTTGCCAACATGCCCGACATCGATCCAATGCACATGGATCAACGGGTACTGGTGACGATGACGTTTACGCTGGCGCGCCGCGAGTCAGCGCTGCTTGGAGTGCGGGTCAAAGGTGGGTTACAGGCGAAACGGAAGTCAGGCGGTTTCACCAATCTCGCTCCTGACGGGTACATCAATATGTCAGGGAAAACCGAACTCGACAAGAAGAAAGACCTGGGGCGCATTGACCATTGGATCGAACTGGATCCAGAGCGCGCTCCCATCTGGCGGTATGCATGGGATTTGCTACTGGAAGACCGCCTGACCCTCCCTGAGATCGCGGAAGCTCTTCACGCGCGGGGCTATCGGCATCGAAAGGGTCGCCCATTCGTCGAGATTACTGCCACAGGAAAACGTAAGGCGAATATCAACACTCTATCCCATAGCTTCCACAATTGGGCGTATGCGGGTTGGGTTGTCAGTGAATGCAATGGCATTCTACCGAAAACCTTGCGGGGAAATTGGGAACCCCTGATCTCAACTGAAGAGTTTGAACGCGGTCTTGAGATTCTAGAGCGGCGCAATGTGCATCGGACGGTGCGACGCAAACAAGAGTATCTGCTCTCAGGGTTAATATTCTACAAACAGTCGGATGACAATCTGGTTCGTCTGACAGGTTCAACCTCAAACGCGGGTCGCTCCGGCGGTGGAACCCCATATTATCGTGTCGCGGAAGCGGGTGGCGTGAGCTTTCTCTGTACCGAAGTTAATGCGCTTGTCGCTCAAGAACTGACACGAATTCAGGTCGATCCTGATCTCATGCCGCTCATTCGGGCAGCCTATACGCATGATTTGACTACGAAAATCGGCGGTGCGCGTCCGGACGAACGCAGCCGTCTCGAAGCAGTCTTGAAAGCAATCGACGAGGAGGAAAGCCGTACTGCTCGGCTGTTTGCGTCTGGCAAGATTACTGAAGAAATTTGGGATAGTTTATGGGCGGAGTGGCAAGATCGTCGCAATCAGGTGCGACGCACGCTTGACACACTGACGCTGAACCAACAGGTGCATGTTGACAATCTGGAAATGGCACTTCAAATTATCGCACGTATCGGAGCGTTGTATAATGGCTTGGAGCGCAAAGATCAGAAAGAACTCTTGCGCCAAGTTGTACACCGGATCGTTGTGAATGATGCAGGAGATGTAGCGCTGGAATTGAGAACTCCCTTTGCCTATCTGCATGACCTGAGTGATGAGATTCGCTCGGTGCGCCTGCAGCGCAAAGGGGAAAAGGCGGAAAAGGAAAACGGCGGAGATGATTCCGCCGTTTCACCCGGAGCATGTTCGAGTCTGCTCCAATCTGGCTGGGGAGGTAGGATTCGAACCTACGGTAGGTGGCTCCAAAGGCCACTGCCTTACCACTTGGCGACTCCCCACTGCTGCTCGAATTATACCAGAGTTGTTCTCCAGAACAACCCTCACGAGCCGTCGTGACGGCGCACGCCGATAGCCTGATCGATGGGCAGCACGAACAGAATCCCGTGATTCGGCTGGGTTAAATCTCCCAGCGTCTGGTTCGCCGCCGCGATCAGCCGCTCGACCATTTCGTCCTCGACCAGCGACAGGACGATCTCCCCGCGCTCCTCCACGTTGTCGATGATCGCCGCCATCGCCGCCCCCATCGAGGCGATCATGCGCGGCAGCTCGACCGAGCCGGAGCGCAGTTCCTTCTGGAGCGTATGCAGCCCGTGTGACCGGACGATGGTGACGCCGGGCGCACCCGCGTCCTGCCACGCCTGGGCGATGTCCAGCCCCGCCTCGACCTGCGCCGTGATTAAGACGATCAGTTTCATGGCTTTGCCTCCACAAACACCTGCCGCACCAGGATTGGCGTGACGACAGTCGTGAGCAGAATGACGAGAAACAGCGACGCGAACAGCGGCTGATCGGCATGGAACACGCCGGACGACAGCCCCAGCGTCGCGATGATCAGCCCCACCTCGCCGCGCGAGATCATGCACACACCCAGTTGCAGCGATTCCCGGTTGGTGAAGCCGCCCAACCGCGCGCCCAGGCCGCAGCCGCCGACTTTCGAGACCAGCCCGACCAGCAGCAAAAGCAGCGCCAGCGGCAACGCCGACAGCGGGAAGGTGCTCAGGTCGGTTTGCAGACCCACGTCCACGAAGAAGATCGGTACGAGGAAGGCATAGGCGATGTTGCTCGCCGCGTGCTCGATCTCGTGGCGGATGTCGTCCTTCGCCCGGCTGAAGCCGACCTGGGCGATGAACGCGCCCGTGATCGCCGCATCTCACCCAGCGCTTCCGCCGACCATCCGAACAGCAGCGCCAGCAGCAGCGCCACCGCCGGGATGCCATACGACTGCTTGACCGACGGCATCCGGTCGAGCAGCGTCATCAGGCGCGGCAAGCCGAACCACGCCACCACGAACGCCCCGCCGATGTACAGCGCCATCCGCGCGACGATGCCGACGATCTCGCCAACTTCAGCCGAGGCTGCTCCGCCGCTGCCGCTCACGGCGACCGCCAGCGAGACCAGCAGGATCGCCAGCACGTCGTCGATCAGCGCGGTCGCCAGCAGCGCGTTGCCGACTTTCGTCCGCAGCACGCCCAACTCCAGCAGCACCTGTGCCGAAATGCTCACCGAGGTCGCCGCCAGCGTCACGCCCGCGAACAGCGCTTCCTGCCACACGTAGCCGAACGCCAGCACCAGCGGCAGGCTGAGGATCACCGGCGCGATTGCCCCGGCGAACCCGGCAATCCCGGCGATCTTGCCGACTTTGGCAAGCTCTTTTACATGACTTCCAGCCCGACGATGAACATGAGCATCAGCACGCCGAGTTCAGCGAGCTGTTTGATCGTCTCGTGCAGGTCGACCCCGCCCAGAATCGGCGCGTGCAGCAGGTCGAGCACAGTCGGACCGAGCAGCACGCCGACGATCAGCTCGCCAAGCACGCGCGGCTGATGAAACTGACGCGAAATTGCGCCGCCAATGCGCGACGCGGCGATGATCACGCCGAGTGCGAGAAACAGGGCAACAGCCGGGTTCTGCTCCATCGCTCTCCATTCTTTCGTAGGTCGAAACACTGTGCCTATTGCATCACAAAAGGAGGGTGACGGCTAGGGAAATCGCCCGCGTTTTTACGAATTTTGATTCGCGCATATCCGCCTCGCAGCGCGGGTCTTGGGAATTTTCCCGAACCCTTTATACTCACCGCATGATGGAGAGTGGAGGGGGAAACATGGATTTCAGACAGCTTGGCGGTTCCGGCTTGAAAGTGCCGGTGCTCAGCTATGGCACGGGGACGTTTGGCGGGCACGGCAGCTTCTTCAGCGCCTGGGGCAATACCGACGTTGCCGAGGCGACGCGCCTCGTGGATATATGTCTCGACGCGGGCGTCACCATGTTCGATACCGCCGACGTGTACTCAAGCGGCGCTGCCGAGGAAATTCTCGCCCAAGCGCTCGGCGGTCGCCGTGATCAGGTCATCCTCTCGACCAAAGCGACCTTTCGCATGGGCGACAGTCCCAATGATCTCGGCTCGTCGCGCCAGCATATCCTGAGCGCCTGCGAAGCCAGCCTGCGCCGCCTCAACACCGATTACATCGACATCTACACCCTGCACGGCTTCGACGCGCAGACGCCAGTCGAGGAAGCGCTGCGCACGCTCGACACGCTCGTGACCAGCGGCAAGGTGCGCTATATCGCCTGCTCGAATTTCTCCGGCTGGCATCTGATGAAGTCGCTGGCGGTGGCGGATCGCTACGGCTGGACGCGCTACGCCGCGCATCAGGCGTACTATTCGCTGGTCGGGCGCGAGTATGAGTGGGAATTGATGCCGCTGGCGCTCGACCAGAAGGTCGGCACGATTGTCTGGGGACCGCTGTCCGCCGGGCGTCTGAGCGGCAAGTATCGCCGCAACCAGCCGATGCCTGACGCCCGAATCCTCCAAGGCGGCGGCGAAGGACCAGATCGCACGGAACTGCTCTACCGGATCGTCGACGCGCTCGACGAAATCGCCGCCGAGACCGGCAAGACCGTCACGCAGATCGCGCTCAACTGGGTGCTGCAGCGCCCGACGGTCGCCAGCATCATCATCGGCGCGCGCAATGAGGAACAGCTTCGCCAGAATCTCGGCGCGGTCGGCTGGAATCTGACGCCGGAGCAGGTCGCCCGGCTGGACGCCGCCAGCCAGATGGACATGATCTATCCCTACTGGCATCAGAGTTTTACGAGCCGCTGCGCGACATCACGCCGGGGCAGGGGGCGGTCGTCTACGACGGCGACGTGTGCCTCGGCGGTGGGATTATCGAGCGACAGGTCGATCAGGTGTAGGGGCACGACATGTCGTGCCTTTAATTATCTGAATTGCCACCACGAAATGGGAATTGTAGGGGCAGACCTGTGTGTCTGCCCATCTTTTTTCGTTGCCTCACCCGCCGCCGTCGGGGTCGGGGAAGGCGTTACCGAACGAGCCAGGGATCGGCGTGGCGGTCGGCATCGCCGGGGCGCTGTAATCGACCGGCAGCGCGTCGAGGTACGCCTGCGTGTCGAGCGTCAGCAGCGACAGCCAGCCGACCGTGCCGCTCACGTTCACCTTGATCCAGCCGTTCATGTATGGGCTGCGCGCCAGCAGGTCGACCAGCGTGCCGTCGTTGACCAAGCCAATCGCCGGGAAAGTGGCGTCCGGTCCGCGCCGCAGATTCACCCCGGCGGGCGCGGTCACGCGGGCGCGCGTGCCCAGCTCGCCCAACCGCTGCGGCGGCAGCGGCGTCTCCGAGTACACCGCGCTGATCGTCCCGGCGTTGCTCGCCAGCAGCTCCGCCAGCATCCAGCCGGTCTGCCCGTCCTCCAGCCGCACGTGGAACCAGGTGTAATCCGGGTTGCGCCCCAGGATCGTCAGCGGCTGCCCGCCCGGAACCTGCGTGATCACGCTGGCGTAGAGGTCGGGCGCGGCGCGCAGGTTGACCGCGCCCTGCGTGCTGGCGTAGCCCGGCTGCGGCAGAATCAGCGGTCGGTCGAACAGCGGCACGGGGAGATTAGTCAGATACGCTTCGTTGAGCGGGATAGGCGCGCTCGGCGGCGTGGACGCCGTCGAGACGTTACCGGGCGGGTGCGCGACGCTGGTCTGCTCGCCAGGCAGCAAAAGCTGCTGCTGCCCGACCGCCAGCACGGTCGTCTCGCCTTCCAGTCCGACGAACGTGGTGTTGGCGTCGTCGGTCGTCACCAGTACCGTGCCGTAAAAGCTCAGCGACGTGCTGTTGACGGCGACGCGCGCCAGCCCGCCGGTGCTTTGCAGGATCACGGCGCTGCGCGGCGCGTCGGCGCAGCCCGGCTGGGCGGGGTTCGTCTGGACGATGCTTGCCGTCCACGCCGCGAAGTCCGGCGGCGACACGTCGAACATGGTCACGTCACCGATCACCAGCGCGGTCACGGTGTTTGGGTCGGGCAGGCGAATCCAGGCGACGCCGATGCTGCCGGTTTCCGGCGTGAGCGGCGGCGTGCGCAGCGCGTCTACCGTGCCCGCGTCCACCAGCGCGCCCAGCGGCGCTAAGGCATTACTAACCAGCCCCGACGGCTCGGCTGCCGGGGGCGCGCCGCCGTTGCAGATGTAGCCGTGCGGCTTGTTGATGCAGGCGCCGCTGGCATCCGACCACAGCTTCTCCAGCGCCGCGCCGCAGGTGGGAATATCCTGCGCCGCGTCCTGCGCGTATATCGGTGCGAGCAGAGCGGCGGTTATCAGGCAGAGCGCAGGGATCAGGACTAGTTTCAGGTCGCGCATCGTGGTTGGTCAGATTGGCTCGAACGGGTTCGATTGTACCAGATTCTGTGTTAGAGTCGTTACAGATCAACACTGGAGCAATCCCCGGAGCAACAGCCGTGAACCCGCCCACTGATCCTCCGATCCGTCTGCTGGCGAAATTCGAGCAGATATTTTCCACCGCCCCGCAAATCGTGGTGCAGGCTCCCGGACGCGAAATGTGGGCGGCAGTCCGCTTCAACGGCATGGGACACTGCACGCTCCACACCGCCGACGGCGACGGGCGCACGACCTTCACCTACCAGAGCGCCAAGCGCAAGCAGACCATCCACCATCGCCCGCTGCCGCGCTGGGCGCGCTACGCCGCCGGAGCGACGCTGTACGTCGACGTGGCGGAGATGCCCGGCATCGACGTGGTCGTCTGCGGTGATGAACCCCCGGGACCGCGCTACGATCACGCGCTGGGGATTCTGTTCGCGGCGCTGTGGTACGAAGTCAACAGGGAGACGTGCGACCCGGCTGATCTGCTCGAAATCGCCGAGCGCGCCCGCCGTGAGTACGTGGAGATATAACGCGCATGGATGAAAAGAAGCTGGAAACCATTCGCAAGCTGGAAATGGCGCTGGGCGCGGCGCTTGCTGCTGTCCAGCCGAACGTGCGCCTGTCGTGGAAGTCGATGTTCGGCGGCGCGGGCTATTTCGTCGACGACGTGATGTTTGCCGGCTGGTATGGCAACGGTCTGGCGCTGAAGCTGCCGCAAGACCAGCGCGCCGCGCTGCTGGCGGTCGACGGCGCGGTTCAGGTGTCGTCGTCGCAGTACGTCGAAGTGCCGCCGTCTTTCCTCGACGATACGACCCTGCTCGAACCCTGGGTCGAGCGCAGTCTCTCCTACGTCAAAGCACCGAAGGGAAAAGGCAAGCGCTCATCCGGAGCGCTGAAGTGATTGCCATCGAAACGGCGAACCACCTGGCGCAAAGCTGGATCGACGCCTGGAACAGCCACGATCTGGACGCGATCATGGAACACTACGCCGACAACGTAGAGTTCTGGTCGCCGCTGATCGTGAAGCGGCTGGGCGATGCCAGCGGGCTGATCACCGACAAGGCACGGCTGCGCGCCTATTTCGCGCACGGGCTGGAGTCGATCCCGAACCTGCATTTTACCCTGCTGCAGGTGCTGCCCGGCGTCGACAGCGTGACCATCTACTACCGCAACCAGTCAGGCGCGGAAGTCGCGGAGGTGACGGTTCTCGACGCCGACAACCGGGCGGTGAGCGTCCGGGCGCATTACAGCCTATCCAGCAGTGTCTGGGGCGATTGACATCAACTGACGACAGAAGGATATTTCATGTCCCGTACTTATGACATTCTGTGCATGGGGCGCAGCTCCATCGACCTGTATTCCAACGACGTGGGCGCGCCGTTCGAGGAAATCACCAGCTTCGCCGCGCTCGTCGGCGGCTGCCCGACCAACATCAGCGTCGGCACGCGCCGCCTGGGGCTGAAATCGGCGCTGCTCACCGGGCTGGGCGACGATAAAGTCGGCGATTTCATCCGCCGCTTCCTTCAGCGCGAAGGCGTCGAGACCCGTTTCTCGCCGACCAAGCCCGGCAGGCGCACCAGCGCCGTCCTGCTCGGCATCCAGCCGCCGGATCGCTTTCCGCTGATTTACTACCGCGACAACAACGCCGACATCCAGCTTGAAATCGACGACGTGCTCGCCGCCCCGGTCGCCGACAGCCGCCTGCTGCTGATCAGCGGCACGGGCTTGTCGAAGGAGCCGAGCCGCAGCGCGACCCAGTTCGCGGCGGAATACGCGGAGCAGGCGGGCACGGAGGTCATCCTCGACATCGACTACCGCCCCGATCAATGGCACGACGCTCGCGCCTTCGGCGTCACCACCCGCGTCACCCTGCCGCTGTGCGACATCGCTATCGGCACGGAGGACGAGATCCGGGCGGCGACCGGCGCGGCTGATGCCGACGAAGCGGTCGCGCGGCTGTTGGCAGGCGTGCGTAAGGCGGTCGTGTTCAAGCGCGGCGGCAACGGTGCGCGTGTGTATACCAAATCCGGCGAGGTGTTCGACGCGCCGCCGTTCAAAGTAGACGTGCTCAACGTCCTCGGCGCGGGCGACGCCTTCGCCAGCGGCTTCATCTACGGCTATTTGCAGGGCTGGAGCTGGCAGAAGGCGGCGCGCATGGGCAACGCCACCGGCGCGATTGTCGTCACGCGGCAGGGCTGCGCCAACGACATGCCCACGCTCGACGAGGCGCTGGCGCTGGTCGAGTCGCAGGGTGGTTTCGAGCCTACCGTGAAGCGTCGATGAGCTGGTGCGCGTCCTCGAAGGTCGCGGCGGAGTGGATTCTGCCCGTGTAGCGCTCGCCGAGCACGCGCAGCCCGGCGTGAACGAGTGCCAGCAGCATGGTGTTGTTCGGGACGATCACGATCCAGCCGGTGTTCGGCGGCGCGGACATGATCCCATGCACGCCCAGGCGCAGCACCCACACGGGCGGGTTCATGGCGTCCCGGTCGACCGCCTCGGCGATCAAGTCGACGCGGTGCGGCACTTCGCGGACTCGCTGGCTTGAAATCGGCGATGCAGACGCGCGACCGATTCATGTCCCACCTGCCCTCAAGGCGCAGATGGAGCAGAGTGTGTTGGGGATCGTGCCAGTCCAAAGCAATATTCATGATGACACCGCTCCGAAAGTTGTTATCGTGATCCGGTGTTCACACGCAAAATAAGTAAGCTGTATCTTTGTGCGCACATGCCTTTTTACGAGTATACGCTCAGTTTGAGCGCTGTGTCACGCGATTCATCAGACTATCATTTCAGCGCGGCGGGCTGCGGAATTTACGAACCCCGGTTCGCGGCTCGCCTGAAGCGTCGGTGTGCCGCCCTGAACTTCCACGCCTGTCTGGTATAATAAGACGGGAGTGTGAACGATGCGATTGCCTAAGACCTTCCTCACGATACTGTTTCTCGCCCTGACGTTCCCCGTCTTTGCGCAGGGCGAAGTGATCGGCACGATCTACCAGACCACCAACGTCCGCAGCGGACCGGATACTCGTTTCGAGATCGTCGGTCAGCTCAGCGCAGGCGATCAGGTGCAGGTCGACGGGCGCGACGCCGAAAGCCGCTGGCTCCACGTGCTGCTGGCGACCGGCGAAGTCGGCTGGCTGCCGGTGTTCGCGGTCGTGCTCGACGGCGATCTCGCCGACGTGCCCGTGTTCGAGGACGACGACAGCAGCACCCCCGCGCCCGATACGACCGTGAGCGTCGTCTCGTATGGACGCGTCAACGTGCGCAGCGGTCCCGGCACCGACTACGAGGTCATCGGTCAGCTTGACGTGGACGACAGCGCCGAGGCGCTCGCCCGCAGCAACGTCGAGAACGACTGGCTGCTCGTTCAGCTCGACGAGACTGACGGCTGGGTCGCCTATTTCACCGTGAACGTGCTGGGCGATCCGAGCACGCTGCCCGTGCTCGTTCCGGCGAGCACCGGCGACAGCCTGATCCCGCCGTCGCGCCTGATCCGCGCCCGCTTCAACGTGCGCCTGCACGACGCGCCGCAGCTCAGCGCGCCGACACTGGTCGTCGTGCCGTTCGACAGCGAAGTCACCGCCATCGGACGCAGCGCTGCGGGGAGACTGGCTGTTCGTGGGCTTTGCCGACGATACTGGCTGGGGCGTGGCGCAGTTGTTCGAGATTTCGCGGGCGGAAATTCAGGCGCTGCCCGTCTACGAGGGCGAAGCCTCACCCCTGACGATTCATGCCCTTCTAATGCGCGGCGTGTATCCTCAATGCAAATCGTAACAAAGCCAAGAGGATAAACGTTGTGCATTACGATGCCATTGTGATCGGTACGGGGCAGGCAGGACCGCCGCTGGCGCGCCTGCTGGCGGATCAGGGACAGAAAGTGGCGATAGCCGAAGGCGGCGTGTTTGGCGGGTCGTGCGTCAACTACGGCTGCACGCCAGCAAGGCGATGATCGGCAGCGCCAACGCCATCTCAGACGGCGCGGCGCGGCGGCGATTTCGGCTTCTGCGCCGGGGAAGTCGTCGCCGATTTCCCGCGCATCGTCGAGCGGCGCGACGCCATCGTGCGTGGCTCGCGCGACTGCCGATCCAGAGCCTCGAAAAGCGCCCGAACATCACCCTGTACCGCGACTATGCCGCTTTTGAAGCGCCCCACAGCGTTCGTGTCGGCAGCGACGTGATCGACGCCGACCGGATTTATCTCATGCCGGCGCGCGCCCGGCAAATCCCGCCCATCGACGGGCTGGATCAAGTCCCCTATCTCGACAACATTCGCCTGATGAACCTGACCGAACTGCCGCCTCACCTGATCATCCTCGGCGGCGGCTACATTGGGCTGGAATTCGCGCAGGCGTTCCGGCGCTTCGGCAGCGACGTGACCGTGATCGACCGAAGCACGGTCGTCATCGAGCATGAGGATCAGGAATTTCTCGGAAGCCGTTCAGTCCACGGTCGAACGGGAGGGCGTCCGCTTCGTATTCGACGCCGACACGCGCCGCATCGAGCAGCAGAACGGGCAGATCTGCCTGCACATCGACCACAGCGACGGCTCAAGCCAGATCGTCAGCGGCACGCATCTGCTGGTCGCCACTGGCGCAGACCGAACAGCGACCGCATCGGCGCGGACGCCGCCGGGCTGAAACTGGACGAGAAGGGCTACGTCACGGTCGACGATCATCTGCGCACCAGCGCCGATGGCGTGTACGCGCTTGGCGACGTGAACAGCAGAGCGCGTTCACCCACACCTCGTATGACGACTACCTGATCATCGCCGACAATCTCGCGGGCGGCGCACGCAAGGTTTCCGACCGCATTCGGACGTATGCCGTCTTTACCGACCCGCCGCTGGCGCGCATCGGCATGAACGAGCGCGACGTTCGCACCACCGGGCGCGAGGCGCTGGTCGCCCGGCTGTTCCGCAATGGTGAAAGTCAGCCGCGCCCGCGAATGGGGGCAGACCGACGGCATGATGAAGGTGCTGGTGGACGCGAAAAGCAGGCAGTTTCTGGGCGCGACGCTGTTCGGCTTAAGCGCCGACGAAGCCATCCACACCATCACCGATCTGATGTACGCCCGCGCGCCGATCACGGTAATGCAGAACGCCGTCCACATTCACCCGACCGTCGCCGAGCTGCTGCCGACGATGCTGGCGCACCTCAAGCCGCTGGAATAAAGCATACCTCGTCCCATCCCGTCCTTGAAAGCCGAATAATCTTCTCCCCTCTCCACGCTGTGAGAGGGGTTGGGGATGAGGTTATTTCGTTCGTCCCTGCAGCAGCTTCAATACGGCATCGCTGCCGGGCACGAGTTCCAGCGCCTCGACGAAATTCGGCGCGCTCGACCGGGCAGCGCTTCGCCAGCGCGAACAGCATCTCGTTGAGCGCCGGGTCGCGCGCCGCCGCCATCTGGATCACGGCGTAGCGGTGCAGATCGCCGGAGCGGGTCGCCGCCACAATCTGTTCCAGCAGCAGATACAGTTCCTCGCGGCGGTGCTCGACCACGTAGCCGACGATCCCGGTCTGCTCAACCGCGCCGTCCCGCTCGATGAAGCGCCGAGCTGCCGCCGCGTACAGCGCCGCCGGGAAATCTCCCGGCAGGCTTTCCAGCGCCCGACTCACCACGTCGGCGTATTCCGGCTTGTAGCCGTCCACCAGCAGCGCGTACTGGTAGATCGGCTGCCAGCGCTCGTAGCGCACCAGCAGATGGAGCGCCGTCAGCGCTGGCTCGCCGGAGAAATCCGACGTGTTCCCCACGTCGCTCAGCAGCCGGACAGCGTGTAGCTGCGCCAGTTCCGCATCAACCTCGCTAATGCCGACCAGCGCAGCGGCGCGCAGCATCTGCGCCACGTCGATCTTCGGCACGGGCGGGATGCCCTCGAACACCTCGACCGCGCGCAGGTACAGGTCGAGGTCGTCGGGGTGGTTGATGCCGACCAGCAGGCGCACCAGCGCCTCGCGCAGCGTCGCCCCGCGATCTTTCTCGGTGTTCTCGAAATAGAAATTCAGCCGCTCGCGCAGCACCGGGCGGGCGCGGTCGTCCAGCGTGCGCTCACCGAGCGCCGAGCGCTTCAGCACGCTCAGCGCTGCCTCGACGTGCGCCCGTGCCGTCGTCGCAGCCAGCAGTTCCAGCGCCAGCGCCGGGTCGCCGCTTTGTTTCACCCGCTCGGCGAGAGATGTGACCATCGCCTGTGTATCCTGTCGCACCGCTGGCGGTTTAAACCGCCAGCTAGAAAGACCGGGCGACCCACTAAAGGGGTCGCGCAACAAAAGCATGAAAGACCACCCCTTTAGTGGGTGGTTAGGTTTCGTAGCCGAGGGATAAATCCCTCGGCGGCAACAAGGACAAGCCCGGACGAACGTGTCAGAATCACCCCACGCTGCCGAGCGCTTCGGCGAACACGCCCAGCGCCTCGTCAATCTGCGCCTCGGTCACCACCAGCGGCGGAATCCAGCGGATCACGTTGTCGAACGTGCCGCAGGTCAGCAGCAGCAGCCGGCGGTCGAGGCAGGCTTTCTGCACGGCTTTGGTGGCGTCCTTGTCGGGATGCCCGTCGCGCGCGAATTCGACGCCGACCATCAAGCCGCGCCCGCGCACGTCGCCGATGATCGGGTATTCGGCTTGCAGTTCTTTCAAGCCGTCCAGCAACCGCTGTCCCTGCCGCGCGGCGTTGCCAGGCAGGTCTTCATCGCGCAGCACGCCGATGGTCGCCACGCCCGCTGCCGCCGCCAGCGCGTTGCCGCCATACGTCCCGCCGTGCGCGCCGGGCGTCCACTTCTCCATCAGCGCCCGCGACGCGCCAATCGCCGAGATCGGCACGCCGCTGCCCAGCCCCTTCGCCATGATCAGCACGTCCGGCGTGATCCCGGCGTGTTCGAAGCCGAACATCTTCCCGGTGCGCCCGAACCCGGTCTGCACCTCGTCGATCACGTACAGAATCCCGTAGCGGCTGCACAGGTCGCGCAGCTCGCGCAGGAAGCGCGCGGGCGCGGGCACGTAGCCGCCCTCGCCGAGCACCGGCTCGATGACGATGGCGGCGGTCTCATCCGGCGAGGTCTGCGACTTGAGCAGCGTCTCCAACTGCGCCATGCAGTAGTCGGTCACGGCGTCATCGTCCATGCCGAGCCGGTAGCCGTAAGGATACGGCGCGACGAACACGCCGCCCGGCAGCGGCTGGTAGCCCGCCCGGTAAATCGTCTTGGAGGTCGTCATCGCCATCGTCTGGGCAGTGCGCCCGTGAAAGCTCCCCTGAAACACGATGATATTCGTGCGCCTGGTCGCCTGCCGCGCCAGCTTGACCGCGCCTTCGGTCGCCTCCGCGCCGCTGTTGGCGAAGAAGAAGCAGTCGATCTCCGGCGGCGTGATTTCGTTGAGCTTATGGCTCAGTTCGACGGCGGCAGGCGAGATCACGATGTTGATCTGCCCGTGAATCAGGTTGGCGACCTGTTCCTGAATCCCGGCGACGACGCGCGGGTGAGCGTGCCCGGTGTTGGTCACGCCGATGCCGCTGGTGAAGTCGGTGTAGCGCGTCCCGGCGGCGTCGTACAGGTAGATGCCCTCGCCGCGCACCGGCTGCAGGGTCGTCAGGTGCGTCCACACGGGGGAGAGGTGATAAAGAGGATCCGTTTGCATGGTCAGCGTGTCCTATTTTAAGAAGATTGGTGCAGATTCTAGACGAAAATTCGTATTTATCGAATAATGATGTATCGTTTATAACGAATTAAATTATTATCAGTGTATTGCCGAAGGAGGCTGTCAATGCGTAAATTCCTTGTCCTGTTCCTCATCACAGCGCTGCTCGTGAGCGTTTCCGCCGTCGCCGCGCAGGAAACCACCGCCGAACCTACTGCCGAGGTGACGGTCGAGCCGACCGTCGCCGTCACCACGGAGCCGACCGACGAAGTCACGCTCGAACCCACTGTCGAAGTGACGGTCGAGCCGACCGACGAAGCGACACCCGAAGTCACGCCGACCGTCGTCTTTATCCCGACAGCAGTCCCGACGATGACACCCGTGCCTGCGGGCAAGCTCGACACTACGCCGCGCATCGCCGTCATGTCGGCGTTCTCGCCGGAGATCAGCATCCTGCTGGCGCAGACCACCGTCGAGACCACCTACACGGTCAACGGCATCGATTTCGTCACCGGCAGCCTCGCCGGAAATGATGTCGTCCTGTTTCTGAGCGGCGTGAGCATGGTCAATGCCGCCATGAACACCCAGTTGGCGATTGACCACTTCAACATCACCCACATCATTTTCAGCGGCATCGCCGGGGGCGTGAACCCGTCGTATCACATCGGCGACGTGGTGATCGCCGCGCAGTGGGGACAGTATCAGGAAGCCTACGCCGCCCGCCAGTTGGAAGATGGGACGCTCGCCGCCCCTGATCCCGCGCCTTATCCGCCGTTCAGCTTCATGTTCCCGCAGTCGGTGACCGTCAGCTCGAATCTGCTCCCGACGGGCGAGGACAAATTCTGGTTCGAGGTCGACCCGCAGATGCTGACCGTCGCCGGGTCGGTCGCCGCCACGGTCACGCTGAAAGGCTGCACCGCCGATAACGTCTGCCTGACCGATCCGCCGGTCGTCCACATCGGCGGCAGCGGCGTGTCAGGTCCGACTTTTGTCGATAACGCCGAGTACCGCGAATATGTCTACAGCACCTTCGGCGCGGACGCGCTCGACATGGAGACCGCCGCCGCCGCGATGGTCGCCTATGCCAACGGCGTGCCGTTCCTCGCCTTCCGCAGCCTGTCCGACCTGGCGGGCGGCGGTCCCGGCGCGAACGAGATGGGCACGTTCTTCCAGCTTGCCGCCGATAACTCGGCAGCCGTCACCATCGCCTTCCTGAACGCCTGGGCAGGACAGTAAATCTCGCTGGGGCGTTGCCCCGGATGCAGGTAGACGTTTTGTAGGGGCACGACATGTCGTGCCCCTACGGATTCCACACACCGTTTGCTTGTCGCCGCGCTTGCCGTCGGCTCGGCTTCCGCGCTATGCTTCGGAGCGAAACCGATTCCTCAGGATCAGCCATGCTCAGGCTCGACCACGTCATCATCGCCGTCAGCGATCTCGATCAGGCGGTCGCGGATTACCGCGCGCTTGGCTTCACGACGATTTACGGCGGCAGGCACGCCAGCGGCGCGACCCACAATGCCCTCGTCTGCTTTCAGGATGGCACGTATCTTGAGCTGCTCGCCCCGACCGGCGAACCGGCGCAGCCCGGCACGACCGATTTCAGCCCGCTGGTGCGGCGCGGCGAAGGCTTGGTCGGCTACGCGCTGCTCTCGACCGATCTGCTCGCCGACGCGGAGGACTGGCAGGTGCGCGGCGCGAATATCGGCGAGGTGAGCGAAGGTCGCCGCCTGCGAGCGGATAATATCGAACTAATCTGGCGGACGGCGGCGCTCGACGGCGGCATGTCGCCGTTTCTGATCGAGGACGTGACGCCGCGCAGCCTGCGCGTGCCCGATGACATCCAGACCGTGACTCACACCAACGGTGTCACCGGGATCGCCAAGCTGGAGGGTGCGGATTTCGACTCGCTGCGCGGCAACCAGATGCTGACGGCGCTCATCCTCGCCGCGCCAACATTGCGAGCGTTCGACGCCGCCCGGACGCACGGCGTTAATCTGATGGCGGAGTAAACTCTACGGCGCGGCGAACGCCTTGACGCGCGGATAGATCATCACGGCGAAGCTGAACACGCCCGCCAGTTCGAGCAGCCGCCCGGCGAGCGGCAGCCACCCCACCTGAATCCATGTGCTGAGGATGAAGCACAGCAGCCCGGCGTTGAACAGCCCATACCCCAGCCAGCCGAGCCGCTCGCGCCCGTAGCGCGGCGCCTGCGTGAAGCGCGGCAGCACCCAGAAGGCGACGCCCATCGCCAGTTGGATCGTCCAGCCGAGCAGCACCAGCTCGATGTGCGCGGGCAGCAGCAGCCACACGAACGGGTCGAACGGCACGCCCTTGTTGAACAGCATCAACATGCCGATGGTGAAGCCGATCCCCAGCTCCAGCAGGGCGGTGCGCACCATCCACACGGTCAGTCGCGGCACGTCAGCGCTCCTTGACCCGTCCCCAGGTGTTGACGACGAAGCCCCAGGCGGCGAGAAGCTGCAGCACCGCCGAGACCGCCAGCGTCCAGCCGAGATTCCACTCCGGCTTGAGCGCGATCAGCGGCTCGCCCAGCGCTCGCAGGATCAGCCCGGCGTTGAGCAGCCCGAACACCACCCAGCCGAGCGTTTCGCTGCCGCGCGGGCGCTCTTTCGAGAATTTGGGGAACATCCAGTAGACCACGCCGAGGATCAACTGCATCACCCAGCCGACCATCAGCAGGTGGATGTAGACCGGGTAGAGCGCGCTCAGCCCGGCGGGCAGGTTGAACGTTTGCCGACCGAGGTACAGCACGCCCGCCATCAATCCCACGACGAAGTAAATCAGCCCGGCTTTGATGAAAGTGCGTGAGAGTAATGGCATGATGCGCTATGAATTGAGCCGCGAATCGCCCGGCGGAACCTGCACAATCGCGCCCCAGGGCTGGTAATTGCTGTAGAACACGGTGCGGTCAAGCTCGTTGCCGCTCATGTCGAGGATCAGCCGGGTGACGCGCACTTCCGCGCCCACCGCCGACCAGTCGACCTGAAGCGACTGCCCCGGCTGCAAGTCCGGGTTCGCCTCGTAGTGCGTCGGCGCGGGCGGCTGCTCGTTGGTGATGTCCGGTCCCTGCTTGACCACCTGCCGCCCCGGATTGGTGCTGTAGAAGCGGAACTGCACCGAATTGTTGCCGGGGTAGACCGACGTTTCGATCAGCAGGCTGTAGTCGGTGTCGTTCATGAAGCGGAAGTCGAGGTCGGGCTGGAAGATCGCCGCGTCCATGCCGACGCCTTCGCCCGCCTCGTAATAGCCGACGCGGTAGCCGTGCGCGTAGCGCTCGACAATCGGGAAGCCAGCGTAGAACGCCGCCTGAAACGCCGTCGTGCTCACCTGGCATACGCCACCGCCAACCCCGTCCACCGTGCGCCCGCCGACGATCACCTTGCCGGACACGTAGCCCGATTCCGGCGCGACATCGCCCAGAATCCGGTTGAACGAGAACACGGTATGCGGCGGCACGACCACGCCGTCGAAGCGCGACGCCGCCAGGATGATGTTGTCCTTGCGCGCCTGCGGCGAGCCGGTGTAGAAGGTGGTCGCCTGCGAAACCATCTGGGTGATGCCCAGCGCGGCGGCGGTCACGTCGTCGGGGTAGCTGGGCGGCGTGTAGTCGAACGCCATCGGTACTACCCGGTTGTTGCTGCTGAAGATCGCCTGTTCCATGCGCCCCAGCGTCTCCGGGATGTTGAGCGCCCGCCCGTTGCGCGCGGGCTGGATCACTTCCAGTTGGTGCGTCTGCTCGTTGAAATGGAAGCGCGCGTCCTGCGGCGTGGCGATCAAGCCGGGCGCGAGCGACTCCAGATATTCGCGGAACGGAGCCGGGTCGACGCTGACTTCGTAGCGCAGCGTGCCGTCGGCGTTGGCGACGGTATCGATCTTGAGCAGCGCCCGAATCTGGTCGACGGTGGCGTACCAGGGACCAAGCGTCCCGCCGTCCGGATTGTCAGCGACCAGCAGCACCGGGCTGGACAGCGCGATTCGCGCGCGCTCGGCGGCGGCTTCGGCATCCCAGGCGACCGGCGGCGTCTCGTTGATCACCAGCGGCACTTCGCCGCCGCTGCTCAGGCTGAGGATGGCGCTGTCGAGCCGCGCCAGCGTCGTGGTGATGTCGAGCGAGCGTCCGCTGCTGCCCGGCGTCGCCTGAATATCCGTGCCGACCATGCTCAGGGTCGCGTCCTGCGACGGTCGGTTGATCGCCGCCGCGATGCTCGCAAGCTGCGCCACCGCCACGTTCTGGTCGTAGCGGATGATCGGCGCGATGCTGCGCCCGTTGAGCCACGTCAGCGCCTGATCCACCAGATTGCTGAGCAGGTCGCTGTTATGCCCGGTGGCGAAGGCGTCGTCGACCGTCGCCTGAGCGTCGAAGGTGACGCCCAGATCGCCCGCGTTCAACTGCCAGAACTTGTCGCCGTCGCGGAAGGTGAACACGGCGTCTTTGGCGTAGGTGAAGCGCGCGTCCAGCGCCGCCGCCGCCTGATCGCGCGTCATGCCGCTCAGGTCGATGCCGTAAGCCGAGACGCCCGGCACGATCCGGCTGCGGAACGTGATCTGGAACACGCCGACCAGCGCCGTCAGGATCAGCATCACCAGAATGCCGCCGGTGATCACCAGGATCGGCAGCCGGATCAGCCAGGGGCTGAGCGGCGGATCGTGCGGCTGTTCGGCGGGCAGCGAGGTCATGCGAAAACTCCGGTCATGCTCAAAACTTGTCGCGCCAGGGACGCGGCTTGACGAGTACAGGCGTGGGTCTTTGCTTGCCGCGCAAGCGTACCCGCCCGGTTGGGAACTATCCCCATTCCAAACTACCCGTCGGCAGGCGCGGCAGGCTGCGAAAATTGACGTTGATTAGAACACCATTTTAGCACAGACGATCCGCTATTTGAGCGGTAAACCTCTCACGAGGAGCCTTCGGGGGGATGATAGCTGGAAGACGTATAGTGCGGGAACGGCAGCGGCTCCGGCAGCGAGTCCAGCCCATCGCCGCTCATCACACTGCCCGCGATGGTCAAGCCGTCGAGAAGCTGCGGCAGCATCGCCCGGATTCGGTTCGCCTGCCCCGCCGGGATGATGAGGTTACAGGCGACGACCTTGCGCTCGCCGGACAGGGCGACCGCCAGCACCAGCCCGCGCATCCCCGCGCCGGTCGCCAGCAGGTAGTACGCGGCTTGGTGGTCGCTCCAGATGAAGCCGACTGGCTGGCTGAAAGCGACATCGTTGCCGGTGTGGCTGGGCATTTGTACGACTTTGCCCAGCACCGCCAGCGCGAAATTCGGCTCGTCGTCGTCATCCAGGTTGAATTCGGTGACATCCGGCACAAAGCAGTGGATCAGCATCCCGCCCTTGAACGGACCGGACATACCGGTGACGCGCTCCGCCAGCACCAGTCCTGGGTTCTGGTCGGTTTCCCAGCCTGCCGGTTTCCACATGCCAATGGTGACGCCGTACATCTCCGTCTCGATCCAGACGGGCGATTGCGCGGCTGCTGGAGGATCCTCGGTTGTCTGAACAGTGAGGGTATCAACAGCTTCAGGCGTATTGATGGTCTCGATGGTTGCGGCGGTAGAAGGCTGACAGGCGGATACAAACAGCGCCGCTGCAATAAGAAACCGGATCAACATCGTTCGTTCCGAGGCTCAACACTTATACTTCATCGTTGATGGGCACGCCTGCGCATGGGCGAGAGCGCTCCTAGTCCTCATGGTATCATGATAGGCGTTGGGTCGGGACGAACGTTTAACGATTTCTCATCCACGCGAGCGCGGGGCAAGCCGCTGGCGCAGCAATCCGACCAACCAGCGCAGCTCCTCCAGCCGCAGCAGCGCCACCAGCGCCACGAACACGCCGACGCTCAAGCCGCCGCTGACGATCACCAGCGCAGCCTGCCGGATGACGCCGGTCGTGCCGATGGCGTGCTCCAGCGGCGCGAGCGTCAGCCAGGCGACCGCGCCCATCGCACCCGCCGCGATGCCCGCCTTGATCGTCGTAATCACCAGCCGCTGGTTGTCGAAGCCGCGCATCCGCCGCGTGAGCAGGACAGCCGAAATCGAGGAATGAGTGAGATGCTTGGCGCTGTCGGCGAGCATCAGCGCGAACAGTCCGTAAGCGGGCAGCAGCATCACCGCCACGATCATGTACGACCAGGCTGACCAGCCCGATCAGCGCCGGGGTGAGCGTGTCCTGCCGCGCGTAGAAGGCGTAGACCAGCAGCAGGTCGATGGCGGCAAACGGCAGCCCGATCAGGTACAGACGCAGCACCAGCGCCGTGATCACGGTGTCGCCGGGCGTGAACGCGCCGTGCTCGAACAGCAGCCGCACCACCGGCGTCGCCAGCACGAACAAACCCGACGCCGCCGGGATGATCAGCGTGATCGCCAGCCGCAAGCCCAAGCCGAGCGTGTCCTTGAACGGGCGGTCGCCGTCGCGCGCGATCAGCACCGACTGGCGCGCCAGCGTCGGCAAAATGGCGATGCTGATTGCCGTCGCCACCAAGCCCTGCGGAAACTGGATCAGGGTCGTCGCCCAGTTCATGTAGCTCAGGCTGCTTTCCCCGGTCTGGCTGGCGAAGTTGTAGCTGAAGAAGCGCACCAGCGCGTCGATGACCAGCGAGAACATGACCGGCGCATAGAGTCTGGCGATCTGCCGCAGCGCCGGGTGATGCCAGTTGAGCGTGAAGCGAACGCGGGCGCCGCGCAAGCCGGGGAGCTGCGATGCCGTCTGCACGACCGCGCCGATCAGCCAGCCAAACGCCGCCGCCCGGATACCGTCCGCCGGGCGTCCGGCTGCCCAGGTCACGCCGTGATAGGTGATGGTCGTGATCACCTGAAGCGGCGGCGCGAGCAGAACCATGCCCAGCACGACGCAGCCGTTGAACACCGCGCCCGCGAACGCCGGGAGCGTGAACGAGCGCAGCGCGTACAGCGTGCCGCTGAGCACGGCGAACAGGCTCATGAATATGAGCGCCGGGGCGGTGATGCGCAGCAGCTCGGCGGCGAGCGCCTGCGTCGGCGCGTCGTAGCCGCTGCCGATCAGCGAGACGACTGGCTTGTCGAAGGCGATCAGGATGAGCGTCAGCAGCGACAGCACCACCGTCACCAGACTGAGCAGCACCGAGACCAACTGCCACAGCGCTTTCCGTCCGTCTTTGGTGACGACCTCGCTCAGCACCGGGATGATCGCGCCGTTCAACTGCCCGCCGATCAGCAGATCGTAGAGCGTGCGCGGCACGAGCGTGGCGACGTAGAAGGCGTCGGTCGCCCGCGACGCCCCGAACAGCCCGGTCACGGCGATCTCGCGCGCCATGCCCAGCACGCGGCTGGCGATATTGCCGAGCGCCAGCACGCCCGTCGCTCTGGCAACGCCCGCGTTGGTGGCTTCCTGGTTGGTGATCTCTATCGGGGGGACAGCGGCGTCATCCGCGCGCAGGCTGTCAGTCTGGGTCAATCCATGCACCTGATCTTGTCGCACGACCGGCTAAGCATAGCACAGCGCGAACGGATCAAGTAGTGGCGACCGCGCGGGCGGATGGCGATAAGTGGTGATGCGTAGGGGCACGGCGTACCGTGCCCCTACCATCTCGCAGCGTTTTACTGGCGCAGCCCGGCGATCTGATCGCACGCCGGGCAGCTTCCATCCGGGCGAATGAGCGCGTAACCATCCTCGACCGGGTCGCCGGTCGGCGTCATACGGGGCTACCACGATCATCTCGACGCGCACGCTGGACAACCGCGCCGCCGTCTCGATCCCGGTCTCCACCACTTTCTGCGCCTGCTGAGCGACTGTCGTGTCTTCGCCCGCAAACTCGTCCGGCAGCGACTTTCGCCCAGCCCCCTCGGGCGACAGGTAGCCGAACTTTCCGTCAGGCACAGCGACGTGGGCTGGCTGCGGAACGGGTCGGCAGCGCGCTGAAGCATCGGCACAAAATAGCGCGTCGCCGTGTCGCCGCGCGCGTCGCCTTCCGACAGCGTCGGATCGACCGTGCCTTCGTAGTAGCTCGCGCCGATGCAGTCGGCATAGTCGGCTGCGCCTGCCTCCGCCATGCCCGTGTAGAACAGGTCGTCGTTCCACATCTGGTCGCTGCCGAGGCTGCTCTGCCCGTTCGTCGGCGCGAGCGCGGCGCTGATCACCATCGTCTCGTCGCTGGCGGCTTCGGCGATCGCTTCGTAGGCTTGCCGGCAACGGAATCGACATAGCTCGCCGGGTCGATCTGCCCGCTGCCCCATGTCGACGACAGATTCGGCGCGTCCCCTGAATCGCGTCCGCCCCCAGCGCCGCCACCTGCCCCACGAAGTCGGCGTAAGCAGGGAATGCCTGATCCCCGGCAAGCTCATCGGTGCGCCGCTGTAGTTGAGCAGGACGCGGAAGCCCTGCCGGTGCGCCTCGTCGATCAGCGCGCGCGCCTGTTCGACCAGCGCGTCGCGGTCGGCGCGGCGGTAGTCCGGCGCGAACGATAGCCAGGTCATCCCGGCTGACTGCATCCGCGCCAGCACCGCCGGGTCGGGATTGTCCAGACGCCCGCCGACCGGCAGCGGCAGGCGCGTCTCCTGGACGGGCGGCGCGAGCGTCGGCAGCTTCGTGAACGGGATCAGCAGCGCCCCGACCACGACGAAGAACAACAGCGTCGCCACCAGTGTCAGCGGCACGCTCCAGATCGAGTCCATCCGGCGTTGAGCGATCATTGGCTTATACTCCTTCACTTCGTCAGGTTCAACGGAGGGAAGGCTGGACAGCGGTACACCCGCTTCGGAGGGCAGGCGCGCGTCGAAGCGCACGGACGATGCCAGCTCGATCAGGTCGGCGGCGAGTTCGGCTTCCGGCGTCGGCGGCGTCGCTGATTTAGTCGCCCGATACGCATCCACAAAAGCGTCGAGCGCTTCAGCCTGCTTGAGGTCGCTCATAACTCCCTTTCCTTCACGGCGACGTACTCGCGCAGGTCGCGCAGCCCGCGATGCAGCAGCATTTTGACCGCCGCCTCGCTCTTGCCCATCACCACCGCCGTTTCGTGGGTGCTCAGCTCGGCGAAGATGCGCAGCCGGATCACCTCGGCGCGGTCGGCGGGCAGGCGGTTCAGGGCTTGCAGGACGGACGCCATTTGCAGCCGCTGCCCGACGATCTCCTCGGTCGCGGGCGCGATCAGCGGCGCGTCGTCATCCAGCGGGACTTCCCGGCGGCTGCGGCGAAGAAAGTTGACCGCGTGATTGCGCGCGATAATCGTCAGCCAGGCGGCGGGTGAGCCTTCGCCCCGGTAGCTGGCGATGTTCTTGAGCGCGGCGGTGAACGTCTGCGCCGTCAAATCCTGGGCATCCTGCGCGTTGTTGACCTGCGTCAGCAGATAGCGGTAGATATGCCCGGCATAGCGCTGGTAAAGCTGCGCGAATGCCGCCGGGTCGCCGCGCGCCGCGAACGCCAGCCCCTCGTCAGCGGGGTACTTGTCCAACGATACTCCCTTCCCTGAAGGATGTGGATGAGCGCTCATCGTCCTTCTTTAGGGTATGTCGTCCAGCCAGCCGACGGGCAACAGTCGAAATCGCCCGCGCCCGGCAATTGTGTTTCCGGGCGGCGCGGGCAGCCGAAAAATATCCGTCATCTGTAATGCTTTCGTAAGGAACTCGCAACACTTTCGTCAGAAATCGCCCTTATCTTCTTGTCCGACGACCGATTGACAAGGAGATTTGATGATGCGTAAGCGAATTGCTCGACTGTCCGTCCTGTGTACCGTGCTGCTGCTCGTCCTCGTTCCGGCTTTCGCCCAGGTTCAGGCGCAGGATACCATGATGACCCACACCTGCGACTCGACATTAATCACGCTGCTATACATCGCCGAACACGACTACGGCTTCCACTCGATGATGGATGTCGCCAGCTTCGACAAGGGGCAGTTCGCGCCGCTGTTCGATGCCATGATGTCGGAGATGGGTGACGGCGACATGATGATGGAGCCGACCGAGGAAATGATGGGCGAAGGCGATATGATGACCGAAGCACCCATGATGGAAGGCGACATGATGATGCTGTCGCCCGGCGTCGTCGCCGACGAGGACTCTGCCTGCACGGGTCTCCGCGCCGAGCTGGAAGCCTTCTTCTACCAGCATTTCTCCGAATCGATGGCGATGTAGCCGGTCGAATTTGAGCAAGAAGCGTTACTGCCGGGCGACTCGATGGAGTCGCCCGGTTTTACGCCTCGTCCGGTTCGATGCGGTAGTTGCACGCCCAGGCATACGCCATCAGCCGGAAGCCGTACTTTTCCAGCACGGCGCGGCTCATCGGACTGGCGTCGATGGTCAGGTAGCGCACGCCGCGCCGGATCGCCTCCTGCGCCCGCACCGCGACCAGCGCTGTGTACAGCCCGCGCTGGCGATATTCCGGCAGCGTCGAGCCGCCCCACAGCCCGGCGAAAGCGTTGCCCTCGTGAAAATCAATGCGTCCGTAAGATGCCGGGATGCCGTCGACATAAGCTACGTAGATGCTGAGTTCCTCCGGCTTGTCGCGCAGCGTCGATGCCAGCGCGTCGATAATCCAGCCGTCGTCCTCGCCGCCCCACACCGCCTGCGTGATCGCCCGCACATCGTCCAGCCGCGCCGGGTCGTCGATGCGGCGCACGTCGTGGGTGATGGGCTGCATCAGTTCCGGCGGGATTTCCGCCAGATCGAGGATCAGCACGGCGTCGGGGTCTTCCGGCTCGAACCCGCGCGCGATCAGCCGATCTTTCAGGTCGGCGGGCTGGTCGTAGTCGAACAGCTTCCATTCCAGATGCTCGACGACGCCGAGCGTCGTGAAGTAGGCGACTTCGGCGCGGATCGTCTCGTCGGCGTTGGTCTCGTCCAGTTGCGAATAGATCACCGTGCCGTGCCCGAACGTCGCGTCGATCTGGCGCACGACGAGGGGCGTCACCTCGCGGCGCACGCCCGCGTAGTCGATCTCGATGCGCTGCTGGCGGTCATACAGGCGGCGAATGTCATCCATGCTCGTCATGGGGCGCTCCTTTCGATGCTGGGCGATTCGGTCGTCAGGACGATATTCTACTCGGTCTCGCCACGCAGCCGAAATACACGAAACGCTCACCGAACGGTGGTATCATCCATACAGCGACCGTATATTTCCGGTGAGACAACCCGTGATTCCCTACACGATCCGCCCGGCGACGGCGGACGACGCCGAGACGATCACGCGCATCGTGCGCTCCAACCCGCTCGACCCCAACGCCATCGACTGGCATTATTTCCTCGTGCTGGAGGTGGTCGAGGACGGCAAGCCGGTCGTCGCCTGCATCGGCATGGTGCGTCCGGAGGACGATTTCCACGAAGTCGACAGCGTGGCGACCCTGCCGCAGTACCGTCGGCGCGGCTATGCCGAAGCGCTGGTGCGCGCCCTGATGGAGCGCTCGCCGCGCCCGCTGTACCTGCTTTCCGAGACGAAATTGATCCCTTATTACGAGAAATTCGGCTTTCGCGTGGTCGGAGGCGACGATTCGCCGCCCGGCATGACCGAGCAGCGCGACTGGGTGAACCATTACTTCGGCGGCAGAGTCGTCTATTCGGTGATGGCAAAGACCGAGTGACCGAGCCGGGAAAATCACAAGCCCTCGGCAGCGAGCGAAGCACCGCCGAGGGCTTGGGTTTATGAAATTGGCTGGAAGGCAGCCGTCGCTAGCCGACGACGCGCGTGGGCAGCGCTGCGCCGTTCTGCGGCGCCTGGTAGCTCGGCTGCATGGCGTCCTTGCGCACCCACACGAACTGGCAGGCGAGCATGACTTTATAATATGTCTCGCTCTCGTCCTGTCCGATCACGATGTACGTGCCGGGGTTCAGCACCACGCCGGGCGATTCCTTACCGGGTGCCCAGAAAACCTGAGCGCCGAGCGGCGCTTCGCCGACGACCGAGCCGGCGGGCGCGGCGAGCGTGCAGCCCGCACTCTCGGACGAACTGCCGCCGCCGCACAGGGAGAACGGCGTCCCTGCCGGGATGCTCAGGTCAGTTTCATCGTAGAACAGCTCGTACAGACAGGCGCTATTCGCTACGATGTAGTCAACGTACGCCTGGTCGTTGTCGCCCAAGCCGATTGTTGCCGCAAGATCGGTAGCCGTCAGGTCGTAAAGCGCATAGGTCACGGGACTCATGACGGGCACGTAGCCATCGAAGCTGCCATAGTCGCCATCTGAGCCGCCCGTACCGTCGATCAGACTCAGACATACGGTGTCAACGTCGACGATGCCACCGGTGGCATCGACCATGATCATCGTCACCACGTCGCAGCCGCTACCGTCGTCAACGGGTCCTACTCCGGTGATGTCGTAGTCGGACCGTCGGCAAGGTCGCCGGGGTCGGAGATGGCATCAAAAACAAATGTTGCGCTGCTGACTGCGAAAACTGATCCGCCGAACAACATGGAAACAAGAAGTGAGAAGCCGATCAACTTGCGAATGTTTGCGATTTGCATCGACATATCCTTAAAACAACTAGCATTTGAGCCGGTCGGGTAGTCGGTGTACGGAATATTTAGTCGCAACGAAGTCACAATTATGGTCGAAACCGTCATGCAGAGCATGTAACGGCGCGAATATCTGAAAGCGAAACGGACTCGGCGCGACGGAAAATGCTGGTTTGCACGCCAGTTCAGCCCGGTTACAATTCGTCAGGTTCGATAGTGAGGGAGATTATGATGCAGGCACTGGAACCAAAGCTGATCCCTGGGTGCTGAAAACGCCGCCCGGCACGTCGGATTACACCATGTACCGCGATGAAGACTCCGACCCGCCCCGGCTGGTCTGTCAGGTGGGGACGACCACGCTCTACTACGATCTGCGCGCCATCGACGATCTGTACCAGATGCTCAAGCAGCACGGCGACTGGATGGAACTGGGCGCAGCCGACGAGCAGAAGGACGCCAAGCCCGGCACGGTCGAAGCGTGGGGGCGCTCGCCCGATAACCCGGTCGGCGGCTGGTACGGCATGAAGAAGGGACTGCGCGGGCGCTTCGGCATGTATATGCCGCCGCTCATGGAAGCGCTTGGCTTGGTGGAACTGGAGCACAACGCGCGCGGCAACCGGATGCGCGCGAAGTAGATGAGTGGCGATGCGTCTGATACTGTTCGATATTGACGGCACGCTGGTCTGGACGCGCGGCGCGGGGCGCGCGGCGACCGAGCACGCCATGATCGAGGTGTTTGGCTCGTGCGGAGCGCTGGCGACGCACAAGTTTGGCGGCAAGACCGATTGGCAGACGCTGCTCGACCTGCTGCACGAGGCGGGCGTCTCCTACGCCGATGTCGAGCGGCAGATGCCCGCCTACAACGCGGCGATGGCTCGTCACCTGACGGCGGTGATCGGAAAGTACGACGTGCAGGCGTGCCCCGGCGCGGTTGAGCTGGTCGAATCGCTCGCGCGGCGCAGCGACGTGGGTATCGGGCTGGTGACCGGCAACGTGTCCGGCACCGCGCCGATCAAGCTGCGCGCCGCCGGGGTCGACCCGGCGCGGTTTCCGGTCGGGGCGTATGGCAGCGAGGCGCAGGCGCGCGACCATCTCCCGGCGCTGGCGGTCGCACGGGCGGCGCAGCACTACCGCTATCCGTTCTCGCCTTCGGAAGTGATCATCGTGGGTGACACGCCCGACGACATCGCCTGCGCGCGGCATCTGGGCGCGGTCGCCGTCGTCGTGCAGACTGGCTTCGCGCTGCCGGACGATCTGGTCGCGGCGCGCCCGGACTACCTGCTGCACGACCTGACCGAGTTCGAGGCGGTGCTGGGCTAAAGCCGTCGCTGCCGCTGCGCGTCCCGGTCGCCGACCAAATCCGCCAGCGACGACAGCTCGCCGTCCGACTGAATCTGATCGAGCAGCCGCTCCTTGATCTCGCGGCGCTCGTCCTCGCTCAGCATCTCCAGCAGCAGCGCGACGTTGTCGTCGGTCCCGGCGCGGCGCTTGGCTTTTTCGCTGGTGCCTGCCGAACGGCTGTTGTTAATGCCCGCTGCCCAGCCCATCCACATTACTGCCGTTGTAAAAACCGCGATCAGGATCATGGCGTCATGGGCGAAGCCGCCCGGTTCTGCCACCGCTACCGCCAGCCCAACGGTCAGCCAGGAAACCAGCGTTGCGATCAGATTCGGGGCTAATTTCTGTAGGGTCATCGGCTTCACTCCTCGACATCCGACTGCGCGTGCGGACGAACCAGCAGACGGCGATTATTCTTCTATACGTCGATTCGGCGAATTCGTTGCCACGATCAGATGATCCCGCTCGCACGGTGCGCGGCGATTTCGGTATCGCTCATGCCGAGCCGCTCGCGCAGGATGGCGGCGGTATGCTCGCCGAGCGCGGGCGGCGGCGTGCGCACCGTCGGCGGCGTTGCCGAAAAACCAACCGGCGGACCGACCAACCGCAGCGCGTCGATCTCGTGGATCAGCCCGCGCTCCTGCACGTGCGGATCGTCCAGAATCTGCGAGACGGTGTTGAGCTGCCCCGCCGGGATGCCGAGCGCCAGCGCGCCGGCGACCCACTCGGCGGCGCTTCGACCGGCGAATAGCTCGTTCAGAAGCGCGATCAGCGCGGCACGGTTCTGCACGCGCGCCGGGTTGGTGGCGAAACGCGCGTCGCTCGCCCACTCCGGGCGCTCGATCAACTGGCACAACTGGGCGAACTGGCGGTCGTTGCCCACCGCCAGCGCGAATTCGCCGTCCGCCGCGCGGAAGGTCTCGTATGGGACGATGCTCGGATGCGCGTTTCCGAAGCGCCCCGGCGTTTCGCCGGAGACCAGCGCGTTGCTGGCGACATTGACCAGCGCCGCGATCTGGGTGTCGAGCAGGGCGATGTCAAGCTGCTGTCCCTCGCCCGTGCGCTCGGCGTGGCGCAGCGCCGCCAGTATCGACGACGCGGCGAACAGCCCGGCGACCACGTCGGCGATGGCGACGCCGACTTTCGACGGTTCGCCGTCGCGCTCGCCCGTGATCGACATCAGCCCGCTCATCGCCTGAATCACGAAATCGTAGCCGGGGCGCTCGTGATACAGTCCCGTCTGCCCGAAGCCGGTGATACTGGCGTAGACCAGCGCCGGGTTAAGCGCGCGCAGGTCGTCGTAGCCCAGCCCGAACGCCGCCATCCCGTCCGGCTTGAAATTCTCCACGACGATCTGGCTCTGCGCCGCCAGCCGCCGCGCAATCTGCTGCCCGGCGCTGCTTTTCAGGTCGAGTGTCAGGCTGCGCTTGTTGCGGTTGACGCTCAGATAGTAGGCGCTGCGCCCCTGAGAATCGAACGGCGGACCCCACTGGCGCGTTTCATCCCCGTCGCGGCTTTCCACCTTGATCACGTCCGCGCCCAGATCGGCGAGGATCATCGTGCAGAACGGACCCGCCAGCACTCGCGTGAAGTCAAGTACGCGCACGTTGGATAGAGCATCAGCCATCGCAATAGGTTCCTTTCAAAACCTCACCCCGTGCAACCTGCGGTTGCCCACCCCTCTCCACGTTGTGGAGAGGGAAGTTGAGCGAAGCGAAACGGGGTGAGGTCAGAAACTGCTACCACCGTTGCCAGGTCATCCCTGCAAGAATGTATTTCAGCCGTGAAACTTCAGCCCCTTGATCGCCCAGTCGACTTCTTTTTTCTGGTCGCACAGCGCCAGCCCCACCAGATCGAGTTCGTCGGCGGGTTTTGCCCGCACCGCCGCCCGGTTTTCGATGTCGTCGCCGGTCGAGAACAGGTCGAGCGTGAAGATGGCGATCTTCATGCCGCGCTCCATCGCCCGCGCATAGGCTTTGCGAATGCCGGGCGCGTCCGCCGAGTAAATCATCATCGGCTGGATGACCATCGGCAGGTACAGATTGCCTGATCCATCCTGATAATTCTCGCCCACCTGCGTCTGCCCGCTGCCAACCAGCGCGCTGGCGACGTAGGCGGTCACATTGAGCTTCTGCCACGTCGGCAGGTCGTCGCGCACGACGACTGCGATCTTGGTGTCGAACGTCATCGCCATCAGCAGTTTCCTCCCATGTTCGGCTGTCCGCACGAGTATGCGAGCCGGACGCGGAATAGTCTTGCAGAATCTTGCGCTGTTCGGGTTTCCGGTTGCATCCTGACGCCGCGTTCCCTAGAATGTGACCGCGCCGATTGTAATCGCCGCATCGTTTTTGGACGAATGAGAGGCGAACCGGATGGATTTCTGGCAAAACGACCTGCTGCGGGAATGGGTTGAGCGCGGACGCGCAGGCGAGCGCGTCGGCTTGGTCACCGACGTGGACGGCACGATCAGCCCGATTGCACCGACGCCCGACGCCGCTCAGGTGCCGCCGCGCAGCCGCGACCTGCTGCGCCGCCTCGCCGGGCGGCTGGCGCTGGTCGCCGCCGTCTCCGGCAGGGCAGCCGACGACCTGAGCGCGCGCGTGGGCGTGCCGGGGCTGGTCTACGTCGGCAATCACGGGCTGGAGCGCCTGCGCGACGGCGAAAGCGAGGCGCTGCCCGAAGCCATCGCCGCCCGCCCGGCGCTGGAACGGGTGATCGCCGCGCTCCGGTCTCGTCTGCTGCCGGGAATGATCCTCGAAGATAAGGGCGTCACGCTGTCGATCCATTATCGGCAGAGCGCCGACCCCGCCGCCGTCGAAGCCGCGTTCGCGCCGCTGGTCGAGCAGATCAGCCGCGAGAACGGGCTGCGGTATTTCCGGGGCAAGATGATCTTCGAGGTGCGTCCGGCGGTCGAGGTGAACAAAGGGACGGCATTCGCCCGGCTGATCGCGGAATACGCCCTCGCCGCCGCCATGTATATCGGCGACGACGTGACCGACGCCGACGCGCTGATCATGGCGCGGTCGCTGCGGCGCGCCGGGACGTGCTTCGCGCTCGGCGTCGGCGTCGAATCGGACGACACGCCCGCCGTCCTTCAGGACAACGCCGACGTGCTGGTTTCGGGCGTCTCCGGCGTCGAAGCGCTGCTGGACTGGCTCCTGAGCACCTTGAGCGCGTCCTGAACCTGATTGTAGAACCACACCTTCACGCCGCCGCTGCTGACCTGCTTGCGCAGCGCCTCCGAGCGGCGAAAGCGCTCCTCGGCTGGCATCGTCAGCGCCTGATGCAGCGCCTCGGCGGTGCTGTGCACGTCATACGGCGAGATCGTCAGGGCGTGCTCGCCCAGCTCGTAAAATGCGCCCGCGTGTTCCGAGAGCACCAGCACGCCGCCGCGTTCGTTGACCAGCGCCCCCTCTTTGGCGACCAGATTCATGCCGTCGGCAATCGGGTTGACCAGCAGCACGTCGTAAAGCTGCATCGCGCCGATGGCGCGGTTGTAGTTGTTGCCGATGATGATGCGCGTCGGCTCCCAGTAGGCGTCGCTGAAGGTGGCGTTGATCATCCCGGCGACCGCCATCACCTCCTGCAAATAGGTCTGGTATTCGGCGACTTCCATGCGCGACGGCACGAGCAGCGCCAGCATCTGCACCTTGCCGCGATGCTCCGGGTGGGTTTCCAGCAGCTCCTGAAAGGCGAGGAAGCCGCGCAGGATGTTCTTGCTCGGCTCGATGCGATCCGTCCGCAGGATCAGGCGGTTATCGCCGATGGTGTGCATAAGCTGGCTCTTGAGCAGGCGGGTCTGCGGGTCTTCCTTCAGCGCCTCGACCTTCTCCACATCGATGGAGATGGGGTAGGCTTTCGCCTCGACCCTGCGCCCGCCGAACTCAATCGAGCTGCGGCTGCCGTGCGAATGGGCGTCCGGGACGTACACGCGACAGGTCTGGACGAAATTGAAGGCGTCGATCTGCGTCTGAAAGCCGACCCGGTCGCTCTCCAGCAGGCTTTCGAGCAGCATGGTGCGCATCTCGGCGGGCAGCACCCGCCACAGATCGGGACCGAGCCAGGGGATGTGGACGAACGGCTGAATCTGCACGCGGTTCCCAGCCGCTCGCGCAGAAAGTGCGGCACGAGATAAAGCTGGTAATCCTGCGGAAAGACCAGCACCCGCTGGTCGGTATCGGGGATGCTCTCGGCGACCGTATCGGCGAACTGGCGGTTGATGGCGACGTAGCCTTCGCGCCAGGCTTCCCACGTCTCGCGCGTGATCACCGGGTTGCGCGGCGAATCCCACAATTCGTGCTGGATGAACCAGATCAGCGGGTTGGCGATCACGTTGTAGTACAGCCGGTAGCGCCGCCGGTTGGGGATGATCAGCCGCAGGCTCATGTCGCCGAGATCGACAGTGGCATCGTCCTGCTGGCGCGCCCATTCCTGATCGTCCTTCGAAAGCGCCGCCGCGATCCACAGCACGTGGTAGGACTCGGCGAGCGCCCCCAGCGCCGTCACCAGTCCGCCGTCGCCGCGCCGGGTGGCAAACGTGCCGTCCCTCTTCCGGCGAAACGAATAGGGTCCGCGATTCGAGACGATCACGATCAGCGGCTCGCCTGCCTTGCCGCCCTTTCCCCGTTGAATTCCCATAGGCTTCCTCCTGTCCTCATCATAACATAGCTTTATTTCCGAAAATGTTACAGGGGCGACGGAGTGATGCTTATCTTCCGTTAAATTTTCTGCGCTATGATCGTGAAAATCGGAGCGAGCAGAGAAGCAGTTTCATGTGGCGACTTGTGATCCTGGGCATCGTCGTTCTGGCGGTGGCGATCTTCGGCTTCAGCCTGATCAGCGTGAGCGGCGACACCGACGTGAACGCCAGCGCGGTGCTGGCGGACATCGGCGGCGATGCGAGCGGCTACGCCCGCGCCATCGAGCCGCGCGACTGGCAGTTCCCGCAGGATTTCGGCGCGCACCCTGAGTTCCAGACCGAGTGGTGGTACTACACCGGCAACGTCGCTGCGGAGAGCGGGCGGCGCTTCGGCTACCAGTTCACGATCTTCCGGCGCGCCATCGCCCCGGTCGAGACCGACACGGCGTCGGAGTGGCGCACCAACCAATTGTACATGGCGCATTTCGCCGTCACCGACGTAGAAGGCGACCAGTTCTACCACGACGAGCGCTTCAGCCGCGCCGGGGCGGGACTGGCGGGCGCGGAGATCGACCCGGAACTGCGGGTGTGGCTGGGCGGTTGGCAGGTGATCGGCGAGACGCCCGACGCCGCGCAGACGCGCATCACCGCCGCCACCGATGCGGTCGCGCTTGACCTGACGCTCGACCAGATCAAGCCGCCCGCCTTGCAGGGCGATCACGGCTTGAGCGCCAAGAGCGCCGAGCCGGGCAACGCCAGCTACTATTATTCGCTCACGCGGCTGGAAACGTCCGGCACGATCACGGTCGGGGGTGAGGCGTTCGCCGTCAGCGGCGCGACGTGGATGGATCATGAGTTCGGGACGAGCGCGCTGGGCGCGGACGCGCTTGGCTGGGACTGGTTCGGCTTGCAGCTAGACGACGACCGCGAATTGATGGTCGGGCAGATACGGCGGGCGGGCGGGGACAAAGACCCGTACTTCGGCGGGCTGCTGGTCAACCCCGACGGCACGACCGAATATCTATCCGCCGACGCCATCACGATCCAGTCAACCGGGACGTGGACGAGTCCGCACACGGGCGCGGTGTATCCGGCGGGCTGGCAGATCATCGTAAACACGGGCGGCGATCCGCTGCACCTGACGCTTGCGCCGCAGGTCGCCGATCAGGAACTGAACGGCGGCGGCATCGCCTACTGGGAGGGCACGGTGACGATTGCGGGGGACGCGAGCGGCTACGGCTACGCCGAACTCACGGGATATGCCGATTCGATGACCGGGCGGTTTTAGAGGGTGAGTCAGTCGTCACAGACCGTTTGGTGCAGTGTATTAGCCATCAAGCAGGTTCACTTATTCTTTTCAGAAAGTGGCTCCTCAGTTGGTCAAATTGAGGAGCAGGATCACGCAAATTCGCAGAAAATTCCTCAAAATGCTGAGCGATGTGTTTAACCCACAGTCTGGCATTAA
This sequence comes from Anaerolineae bacterium, assembly GCA_046328655.1. GTDB lineage: Bacteria > Chloroflexota > Anaerolineae > Aggregatilineales > Phototrophicaceae > Flexifilum. The sequence continues at coordinate 41,482 of JAXLWE010000037.1, forward strand.
TCACAATAGCGTCAATCCCGTGATATTTTCCCCAAACAACAGGCTCATTATATTCATCAATAAGAATAATGTGATCTTTAGTCATGCCCATATGAGCCATAGGATTTCGAAGCCGATCTTCCAGCAAATCTACTATATGAGACTGAGCAGCTAATTCTTTGAACACCAGAGCTAGTCCGATTTTGACGCGCTCTTTTGGGTATTTATTTGCGTACCCGCTGAGAGAAGCAATCATATCGAAGTACGAATTTAAGAGGGCTAGGATGGCATATGCCGCATTAGGATTTTGTGTCAATTCCTCTGCAATATTTAGCATCCAAAGTTTATATCTGTCACAGACTAGAGCGATTTGTTCGTCATTAGGCAGTTTTACAAGAGCATTGCGTGTTGGAAACTCCTGGGTTGAGTAGATTATCTGGCTCTGACCGTAGATAAGTATTCCAATCCTATCGTCGAGATCGTTTACTTCTGGCATAGTCTATCCTCCGTTATGATCCATAATACCTATACTGGACTAGACGACAATATCATTCTATTTAATCAAATCAATTAAAAAGGCGCATCGAGGATACCCTCCTTGCGCCTTTCGTTTCGACTTTGCGGCTTTGCGTTGAGCCTTGACTACTCCGCCGCTTCCTCGACCGATTCCGCCTGCTCGTCGTGGTGGTGATGCTCGTGATCATGATCGTGGTCATGGTCATGATCGTGGTCGTGCGGCGGGATTTCCAGCTTGATCGCCTGCTGGATCAGGTCGCGCAGCGCGGCTTCCGGCAGCGCGCCCGGCTGGTTGAAGATCATCGTGCGCTGCTTGACGATCATCAGGTTGGGGATGCTCTGGATGCGGAACGCCTGCGACAAGCCGGGGTTGGCGTCCACGTCCACCTTGGCGATCTTGATCTGTCCGGCGAACTCGCCCGCCAGCTTCTCCAGGATCGGGGCTACCATGCGGCACGGACCGCACCACGCTGCCCAGAAATCGACCATCACGGGCAGGTCGCTGTTCAGCACTTCCTGCTCGAAGGTGGCGTCGGTCACGGTGACGGGCTTGTTCAAAACAATCGGTTGATTCACGGGTTCTGCTTCTTCCTCTTTTTCTTCGGGTATTGTATTGCCACTCGCCTTGACGGCGTTTTGGAGCATTTCCATCGCCAGGGGCAAATCCGTCCCCCAGGGCTTTTGACGGCGCGCGACTTCCTCGCCGCAGTACCACGCGACCAGCACCGGCTTATCGCCGACGCCGAAGCGCTCTGCCAGCGCGGGGTGATGGCGCGGGTCGACCCGCGCGTAGACGATCTTGCCGCCGTCGTCTTTCGCCGCCTTGTCGAACGCGACCCGGAAATCGCTGCGCAGACCTTCGCCGCTGCTGAACAGGATCAGCGCGGGCTTTTCGCCGTTCAAAACGGAGTCCATGTTGGCATCAGTTAAGGTAATGGGCGCATCCGGCATACTAAACCTCTCGCAATCGTAACGATGGCTCTACTTCGATCAGACGCCCATCGCCGCACCGATCTTACGGCGCTTGATCGACGGTTAATACGCGGCGGTCTGCCCGTCCTTGCGCGGGTCGCTGCCGCCGAACAGCACGCCGCTATCGGCGTCGCGCCGGATGATCTGTCCGTCGCCGAACACGTTGCGCCTCGTACCGCTGACCGGGCGTAGCGGATGTCCCATCGCGGCGAGCCGCGCCATCGTCGGCACGGGGATGCCTTCCTCGACCGCCAGAAGGCTGCTGCTCGTGCCCGCTTCGAGACACCAGCGCGGGCGGTTGAGCGCTTCCTGCGGATTCAGGTCGTCGTCGATCATGGCGACCAGCACCTGAAAATGTCCCTGCGGCTGCATGAAGCCGCCCATCACGCCGAACGACGCCCACAGCTCGCCGTCCTGCGTCGCCATCGCCGGAATGATCGTGTGATACGGGCGCTTGCCGGGCGCCAGCAGGTTGGGATGCCCGTCCTCAAGCGAGAACAGCGCGCCCCGGCTTTGCAGGAAGAAGCCGCAGCCCTGCGCCACGATGCCCGACCCGAAGTCGGTGTACAGGCTGTTGATGAACGAGCAGGCGTTGCCCTGCCCGTCGACTGCCGTCAGGTAGACCGTATCCGACCCGGCAGGCGGCATCCCGAAGCCCGGCGGCTGCATGGCGCAGTCAGGTGCGATCAGCGCCCGGCGCTCGGCGGCATAAGCCTTGCTCAGCAGCCAATCGACCGGTGCGGGATCGGTCGCCAGGTCAGCGACGTACTGGCGAGCGTCGGCGAACGCCAGCCGCATCGCCTCGACCATCAGATGCAGGCGCTCCGGCGAATCGGGGGGCAGCGCCGCCAGATCGAAACCCTCGGCGACGTTGAGCGCCTGCAGCGCGGCGATCCCCTGCCCGTTGGGCGGGCACTCGTACACGCGCACGCCGCGATACTCGGTCGAGATCGGTTCCTCCCACGTCGAGCGGTGATGCCTGAGGTCGTCGAGCGTCATCACGCCGCCGCGCTCCTCAACCGACCGCACAATCGCCTCGGCGATCCTGCCGGTGTAGAAGGCTTCCGCGCCGCCCTCGGCAATCGCCTGCAGCGACGCCGCCAGCCCCGGCAGCCGCACAGTCTGCCCGGCTTTCGGCGGGACTCCGCCCGGCAGATAATCCTCGGAATACGGCGTTTTCTCGAAAAATGTCTGATACCGCCCCCACTTCTCGCCATAGACCGGATGCACCGGGAAGCCGTCGCGGGCGTAGTAAATCGCGTCCTGAAGCACGTCCGCCAGCGGCATCGAGCCGTGCCGCAGCAGCAAATCCTCCCAGCCCGCCGGAGCGCCCGGCACGGTCACGGCGTGCGGGTTGAGCAGCGGCATTTCGGTGTAGCCCTGCTCGCGCACGAGGTCGGCTGTGAGCGCCGCCGGGGAGCGTCCGCTGCCGTTGAGCGCCGTCACCTGTTTGGTTCTGGCGTCGAAGTACAGCGCGAACATGTCGCCGCCGATACCGGTTGACGCCGATTCAGTCACGTTGAGGACGGCTGCCGCCGCGACCGCCGCATCGGCGGCGTTACCGCCGCGCCGCAAAACCGCCAGCCCGGCTTGCGACGCCAGCGGGTTGCTGGTGGCGACCATGCCGCGCCGCGCCACCACCATCGAGCGGCGCGTCTTGAAGTCAAACGACATCGGTTTCATTCTGCTTCCCTGCGATTTACAATTCCCATCCTGTTACGAGTGTACCGAAAGTCAGGCGACAATTGCTGTCCATCCCCGAATTCCTGCCCGAACTCGAAATTCTGCTGCCCGAAGCGAGCGAAATCCTGCGCGCCGCCAACCTCACCGTGCATGATGCCGTGCGGCAGGTGACGCTCGAAGGCTCCCGCGGGCTGGCGGGCGGCTTCCGCCCCGATTCCGACATCGACCTGACGCTGATCGTGGATGCCGCACAGCTTCCCGCCGCCGAGACGGAGCGCGCGCAGCTTTTACGTGACACGCTGCGGCTCACCCTCGATCACTGGCGCTCGCCGGTCGACCTCGATCTGGCGGCGGTGTTCGACAAGGGCGGCTGCTGTGGCTTGCACTGCTTCGACCAGCGGGGTTGGGACGACGCGGTGATTGGCGGGCGCGGCGTAGACTGCTTCGGCATCTACAAAATCCAGCGCGGCTTCGACGGCTACGTCGAGTCGGGCGTCGAATTGAAAAAGGTCTATCCGATGCTGACCATCTGGCGGCGCGAATCCGCCTGAACAGGGATTTCGGTGTTTGTCTTGATCTGACCGCTGACCACTGAAAGCTGACAGCTAACCCTTGATGCTGCCCGCCAGCAGACCGCGAATGAAGTAACGCCCCAGCACGATGTAGACGATCAGCGTCGGCAGGGCGGTGAGGAATGCTCCTGCCATCTGTACGTTCCACTCGACGATCTGGCTGCCCGCCAGATTTTGCAGCGCTACCGTGATCGGCTGTGATGCCGTGTTGCTGATCGTCACCGCGAATAGGAACTCGTTCCAGATTTGCGTGAACTGCCAGATCACCACCACCACGAAGCCCGGCGCGGAGATCGGCAGGACGATGTGCTGGTACAGCCCGAAGAAGCCCGCGCCGTCAATCGCGCCCGCTTCCAGCATCTCGGTGGGCACTTCGGCGTAGTAATTGCGGAAGATCAGCGTCGTGATCGGCAGCCCATAGACGATGTGGACGAGAATCAGCCCGTAGAGGTTGCCGTACAGCCCAATCGAGCTGAGGAAGCGCACCAGCGGGATCAGGATCGCCTGATAGGGGATGAACATGCCGAACAGCATCAGCGGGAACAGGATGTTCGCGCCGGGGAACTGCCATTTCGACAGCACGTAGCCGTTCAGCGAGCCGAGCGCCGCCGAGATCGCCGTCGCCGGGACGACCAGCAGGATGCTGTTGGCGAAGTTGGGCCACAACTTCTCGAACGCCTTCGTGAAACTATCGAGCGTGAAGCCGGTCGGGAACTGCCACATCGTCGACAGCGATACCTGGTCGAGGCTCTTGAAGCCCGTCACCAGCACCATGTACACCGGGACGAGGAACAGCACCGCCAGCACAATCAGTATCAGATAGATCAGCGCCCGCGAGATCGGTCGGCGCGATGGAGCCAGTACGTTGTCGGACGCCCGCGATTCCGTGATGGCGCTCATAGGCTTTTCTCCCCGCGCAGGTTCGCCACCAGATACGGCACGATCACCACCGCGACCATGATCAGCATGATCGTGGCAATCGCCGCGCCTTTGGCGTGGTCGCCACCGCGAAACGTCAGAAAGAACATGTTGATGCCGGGCATATCGATGTACTGGTTATCGCCACCGCCCAGGGTATAGACCAGGTCGAAGATTTTCAGCGAGATGTGCCCCAGGATGATCATCGCGCTGAGCGTGATCGGCGCGAGCAGCGGAAAGACGACGTGACGGTAGACGGCGAGTTCGTTCGCGCCGTCGACGCGCGCCGCTTCGCGCAGCTCGTCGGGGATGCCGCGCAGCCCGGCGAGGTACATCGCCATCGTGTAGCCGGACATCTGCCACGTCGCCGCGACCACCACCGCGATCAGCGCGACGTTGAAGCCGTGCTGCTCGACCCGCTGCAGCCCGTTGAGCGAGCGCGGGTCGCCAAAGGTGATGTACGCCAGCACCAGCAGCGCCAGCGCCGCGCACAGCGCCGCCACCACCGAGCGCCGCTTGTTCCAGAAATACAGCGCCGCCACGATCACAATTGCCAGGACAACGAACGACAGGATCAACGGCACATCCTGCCAGGTGAACGTCAGCCAGCGCTCCCGGCTGATGAACCAGCGGAATTCGCCTTTCGGCAGCCCGAAGTAGGTCGGCAGCAGGTTGATGCCGTTATCCGGGTTGAACAACCAGCGCCATACAACCCCGGTCACCACGAACGAGATCGCCATCGGAAACAGGAAGATGGTTCGGAAGAAATTTTCGCCTTTAATCTTCTGATCGAGCAGGATCGCCAGCCCCAAGCCGAGTCCCAGGCACGCGATGATGAACAGGATCGTGAAAAAGACCGTGTTCACGATGTCGATGCGGAAGCGGTTCATGAGCAGACCGGAGAACAGGTCGGTGTAATTTTGCAAGCCGACGTAATTCGCAGGCTGGCGACTTAGCTGCTGCACCTGATTCGAGTCGGTCAGTGAGGTGTAAACCGTCGTGCCGATGAAGCCGTAGACGAAGATGGCGAGCAGAATGATCGACGGCGTCAGCATCAGGAAGGCGGTCAGCCGATCACGATTGATGCGAGGCATAAAATGTCCCCCTCGTCCTGGAAACACATTTTCTCATGAGCATAGCGCAATCTTCGCTAAATGACAGCCCGCCGCGCGGGTGTTATGTTCCGTCGCAGAACGGTATTCTGCCTAGAAAAAAGCAAGTCCTACGGACAGCGCCGTAGGACTTGCCCTTACTCAATCAAGCGACATGCTTACGACGACATGACCATGTCATTCGCCTGAGCCAGCGCATCGGCGGCAGCGGTGGCAGCAGCCGAGTCACGGTCAGCGGTGAACGTGGTGATGATGTTCGAGAAGCCGTTGCTGAAGTCCGGCGGAGCAACCGCACCATGCGTCAGGCTACCGACGATGGTATTGGTCGTCCAATCCTGATACGCATCCTGGAAGTAGGCATTGTACAGGTCGGAGTTGGTGATGTCGGCGGTCGTGTTGGCAGGCAGCGAACCCTTGAGCGGGTTGAAGATGTCCTGCGCTTCAGCCGTGCCGAGGAAGCTCAGCCACGCCTTGACGTTATCTGGATGCGGTGCACCCTTCGGCAGACCGAAGGTGTCGGACAGCATGATGAAGTCGCCATCCGTGCCCGGCGACGGCGTCCAGGCGAAGCCGGTGCCCGGCTCCAGCTTGAGATCGACAATGAAGTACCCGGCAGCCCAGTCACCCATGACGTTGAACGCTGCCTTGCCTTCGGTCACCATCTGCGAAGCCGGCTGCCAGTCGCCCAGCGCGTCACGGTCGTCGTTGGTGCAGTCGAGAATCTTGCCGAAGGTATCGAACACGCTGACCACTTCGGGGCTAGTCCAGGAGGTCGTCCCGTCCCACAGCCCGTTGTAGCCGTCCACGCCCAGAACTGCCAGCGCGACGCTTTCCCACAGGTGCATCTGCGTCCAGGTCACGGAAATCGACAGCGGGGTGACGCCCTTATCCTTCAGCGCCGGGCAGGTCGTGTTGATGAACTCGTCCCAGTCCGCCGGGACGGTCACGCCCCACGATTCCAGGTTGGCGGGGATGTACCACATCACGTTCGAGCGGTGAATGTTCACCGGCACCGAGTAGATGTTGCCTTCAGAGTCGCTGATGAGCTTCAGCAGACCTTCGGGGAACTGATCCATCCAGCCATTGGCTTCGTAGATGTCATTCAGCGGCTCCATCAAGCCAGCCTTGACATACACGGCGTTGAGTTCCTGCCCCGCGTGTACCTGGAAGGTATCCGGCGGGTCGCCGCCCAGCATACGGGTCTGGAGGACAGCGCGCGCATTGACACCGGAACCGCCCGAAACCGCCGCGTTGATCACGTTCACGTCGGGATACATTTCGGAGAACTTGGCGATCAACGCTTCCAAGCCCGCCGCCTCACCGCCGCCTACCCACCAGGAGAAGATCTCCAGGTCACCGGAAGGCGCGGCATCCTGCGCCGAGACGAACGTCACGGACAGCAGGAGCAGTGCCAGAACCACGAAAATTACCTTAATAGGTTTCACAGTAGTCTCCTTAAAGAGCAACTATCGACCTGCCCTATTAGTCTAGCACGCTCTATTTCGATTCGTCAGTGAAGGAAATGAACATCATGCAAAGTGAACAACTGTGCAAGCGGTCGGCTTTCAGCTTTCGGCGGTTCGCGCCTGCCGCCTTCTGTTTTGACGGCTTTGGCGCAAGACAGGGTATCCTATGAGGTCAAACCGATATGGACGGCGCTTATCGCTATGATGTGTCCCTGCTGTTCCGGTAGATGAGTCAGGCTTTTTGCTGACGGCTGACAGCCGATGGCTGACAGCCCAAAAGGGAGTCCACTTATGACAACAATCCGTTTAACTACCGCTCAGGCGATCATCCGGTTTCTCACCAGTCAATACGTCGAGCGCGATGGCGTCGAGACGCCGTTCTTCGCCGGGTGCTGGGGCATCTTCGGGCACGGCAACGTCGCGGGGATCGGGCAGGCGCTCCAGCAGTACGCCGGGGTGTTCCGCTACTATCAGGCGCGCAACGAGCAGGCGATGGTGCACGCCGCCGCCGCTTACGCCAAGATGAAGAACCGGATGCAAATCTTCGCCTGCACCTCGTCGATTGGTCCGGGCGCGACCAACATGATCACCGGCGCGGCAGCCGCGACCGTCAACCGCATCCCGGTGCTGCTGCTGCCCGGCGACATCTTCGCCGAGCGGATTCAGGCGCCGGTCTTGCAGCAGTTGGAATGGGAACACTCGCAGGATTTCTCGGTCAACGACTGCTTCAAGCCGGTCTCGCGCTACTGGGATCGCATCAACCGCCCGGAGCAGATCATCGCCTCGCTGCCCGAAGCCATGCGCGTGCTGACCAGCCCCGCCGACACCGGCGCGGTCACGCTGGCGCTGCCCCAGGACGTGCAGGCGATGGCGCACGACTTCCCGGCTCAATTATTCGAGCGCCGCGTCTGGCGCATCCCGCGCAACCGCCCCGACCTCGCCGCGCTGCAACGCGCCGCCGAGTGGATTCGCGCGGCGAAAGCGCCGATCCTGATCGCGGGCGGCGGCGTCCACTACAGCGACGCCTACAGCCGCGCCGCGCCATTTCGCCGAGAAGTCCGGCGTGCCGGTCCGGCGAGACGATGGCGGGCAAGGGCGCGCTGCCCTACAACCACCCGCTCAATCTGGGCGCGGTCGGCGTGACGGCACGGAAGCCGCGAACGTGATCGCCCGCGACGCCGATCGGTGATCGGCGTAGGCACGCGCTACAGCGACTTCACCGCCGCGTCCAAGACGGCATTCCAGAAATCGAACGTGCGCTTCGTCAACATCAACGTCGCCGAGTTCGACGCCTACAAGCAGAACGCCCTGCCGCTGGTCGAGGCGCGCGGGCGACGCTGGACGAGCTGGCGTCAGCACTCGGTGACTACGACACCGGCGCGGCGTATCGCGCCCGCGCAACAGTTGAACGCGGCGTGGGACGAGGAAGTCAGCCGCATCTACAATCTGGAGCATGGTCCGCTGATCAGCCAGGGCGAGGTGATCGGCGTCGTCAACACGCTGTCGCGCCCGCAGGACGTGATGCTGTGCGCGGCGGGCAGTCTGCCGGGCGATCTGCACAAGCTGTGGCGCACGCGCAACCCGAAAGGCTATCACCTCGAATACGGCTACTCGACGATGGGCTACGAGATCGCCGGGGGGCTGGGCGTCAAGCTGGCTGCGCCGGAGCGCGAAGTCTACATCATGGTCGGCGACGGCTCGTACCTGATGATGAACAGCGAGATCGTCACGGCGGTGCAGGAGGGCGTCAAGCTGGTGATCGTCCTGCTGGATAATCACGGCTTCGCCAGTATCGGCGGGCTGTCGAAATCGGTCGGCAGCGACGGCTTCGGCACGAAATACCGCTACCGGGGCGAGTCCGGTCAGTTGGACGGCGAGACGCTGCCGCTTGACTTCGCCGCCAACGCCGCCAGCCTGGGCGCGCACGTGATCCGCGCCGACAACCGGGACGCGCTTGCCGACGCCATCCAGCAGGCGCAGCAGATCGACCGGACGGTGTGCATCGTGGTCGAAACCGACCGCCGCCAGCGCGTCGGCGGCTACGAGTCGTGGTGGGATGTCGCCGTCGCGGAGGTGTCCGAGAATCCGGCGGTGCAGCAGGCGCGCGAAAATTACGAGCAGAGCGAAAGAGCGGAATTATCTGTAGCGCAGGGTGACGGTGATGGTTTTTGGGTAGGAGCGCACGGCGGTGCGCCCCGAATATTCAGGTTTTTCTCGTAGGGGCGTTCAATTGAACGCCCCTACATTCCCGCGAAATGGGACTTTCAAATTGCTTCTATAGCCCTGCCAGGAAGCGATCCAGTATTGCTGTCCAGTTGGATTTTGCTTCCGTGTTCAGCTCGCTGGTCGGCAAGCCCATGTGCTGCGCGACGATGGCGGCGCTGCCGTCCTTTTTCGGCTCGCTGATGACGACGATTGACGAGCCGTCGTGACTTTTCGTCCGCCAACTGATGCGGTTGTCCGTGCCGCTGACGCGCACCTCGCCCGCGATCAAATCGAGAACAGCCTGATCCTGCGCGGCAAACTCCGCCCATCGATCCATGAGCGCCTGCATAGCGAGCTTCGTAGACTTGCTCACGCTGGTCTGGAACGTTCCGTCGGGGCGCTGACCGGGGATGCGGCGACCGATCTCCTGCTCATAGGCGACCGAGACCGCCTGCGCCCACCAGCCAGGGTTGTCAACCTTTCCGTCAAGTTCTTCAAATACTTTGGTGGCGATCTCGTGATGGTCGAGGCTTTTGGCGTCGATGCCGTCCATGAACGCCAGCCACTCGCCCCAGGTGCGATTGGTGGCACGCTCAACCGGCTTGATTCGCGGGTTCGCTTTCATGCTGTCCGTTTACCCCTGCTCGTGTCGGTTTGATACGCTGCATTTTACCATCATCCGCGCTGCGGTTCAGCCCGATGATCGCGTTAACGCTCGTGCGGAAACTCTTAATCCATTCTTAGAACAAAAGTTCTTGACTCCAATGAAACATCCGTGCTAAAATCGCATCATCAAATGAAGTTACTCCTGTTGAGATAAAAGGATAACCGATCATGATCATGCCGATTCTCGCGGTCAGGGATGTGGATGCCAGTGTCGCTTTCTTCAGGGATCAGCTTGGCTTTCGGCACGACATGAGCATGGCGGGACCCGAAGGCAAGAACGTTTTCGCCATCGTCGGGCTGGGCGCGGCGGTGTTCGGCTTGGGCTGGGATGACCGCGTCAACTACGCACAGGCGCTCGCCCCCGGCGTCCAGTTCATGATCTACCTTCCTGAAGGGCAGAGCATCGACAGCTTCTTCGCCGACGTGAAGGCGAAGGGCATCAAGATCGACGACGAGCTGGCGGACACCTACTGGGGCGACCGCGCGTTCACCATCCACGACCCGGACGGCTACATGCTCACTTTCGCCGTCACCGTCAAGCAGGTTCCGATTGAGGAAATGGAAGCGCACGTTCGGGAGCGCGACTCGCAGATGTAGCCTATCCCCTCGAATCCCGCCGGGGCGATGCCAATCCCCCCTGGCGCGCCGCGTCGGAATTCGTTTGTCTGAAGGGGCGATCCAAATCGGGTCGCCCCTTCGCTTGCGTTCAGGAGAGGTATTCGGGCGCGAGGATGCTGCTCAGGGCGCTGAGCGGCACGCGCAGGATTTGCGGACCCGCCGCGTGCGCCGCGACCTGCGCGGGCGGGAAGTAGAACACCAGATCGCTGCCGTCGAGCGCGAAATTCTGGTAATTGTCCGGGTTTTCGCCCGCGCCGCTGTGGATGAAGTCGTCGTCGGAGATGCCCGCAAGCTGCTGCCGAAGCAGGTCTTCGACCGTCGCGCCCAGCGTCGGGTACGGATCGATCCCCGGCTTGAACAGATCGTCCAGCATCAGCACGCGGTCGGCGTGCAGGTCGAAGGTGAAGGTCTTAAAGACGGTCGTCGGGTGCGCGCCGCCCGTGTAAACGTACTCGGTGAAGATCAGGCTGAGCAGGTTATCCCCGCGCTGGCTGGTCGCGTAGGTGACATCCAGCTCGTACTGCGCCGGACCGGGGTTGAAGCCTTCCATCAGGAATTGCAGCAGATCGTTCTTGGTCTGCGCGATGAACGGGTCAACCGCGTCCGCGATCAGCGGATTCTGCGCCAGATCGAGCGGGTAATCGACGCTGATGTTGATCTGCGCGCTGAGCTTGCACGTGCCGTCGTCCTGCAGGTTGCCGCCTTTTTGCAGGCATTGGTCGTCCTGCCGGGCAGATACGCCGCTCACCGCCACGCACAGAACGAACAGCGCCGCCGCGATCATCAATCGTCTCATAAAAGCCTCCTTCGGATAATCCGACGGTGTAGTCTAGCGCGTAGCGGCGCTATACTCTCGCACGCTCATCCTACGTTAACCCTGTGGAGCGTGGTATGCGTCTGCGCGATTACGGCATCCAGCCGGGGCGTCTCCCACCGGGAGCGCTCAATGCGATCACCGACGTGCCGGGCGTGCGCGTCGGTCATGTCACGCTGATTTCCGGCGAAGGCAGGCTGCGGGAAGGCGTCGGACCAATTCGCACCGGCGTGACAGCGGTCGTGCCGCACGCGGGCAACCTGTTCCGCGAGAAGGTCGCCGCCGGGGTGCATACCGTCAACGGCTTTGGCAAGGCGACCGGCTTCGAGCAAATCCGCGAGCTGGGCGTGATCGAGACGCCGATTCTACTGACGAACACGCTCAACGTGCCGCGCGCCGCCGACGGGCTGATCGCCTACGTGCTGCGCCAGAACGCCAACATCGGCGTGACGACCGGAACGGTCAACCCGGTGGTGGGCGAGTGCAACGACGGCTTTCTGAACGACCTGCGCGGGCGGTACGTGCAGCAGGAACACGTGTGGCAGGCAATCGACACGGCAGCGGGCGGCGCGGTCGCCGCGGGGAACGTCGGCGCGGGCACGGGGACGGCGGGCGTCCCGTTCAAGGGCGGCATCGGCACAGCGTCGCGTCTCGTGCTGGACGGGCGCTTCACGGTCGGGGCGCTGGTGCAGACCAACTACGGCGAGCGCGCCGAGATGATGATG
>JAXLWE010000038.1:0-52462 GCA_046328655.1 Anaerolineae bacterium
ACGTTCCGGTCACGGTCATGTCGGGCACGCTCGGCAACCTCGCCGATTTCACGCCCGGCTGGGTCAGCATCTGCAAGCTGAGCGATTACCAGGACAGCCGCCTGCTGCTGCATCGCTTCGGTCCGATGGTGCAGCTCAACACGCTGCCGAAGCTGAAGCGCGGGCTGCTCTACAAGCCGCTGCTGGAGACGACGACGGCGCGCTTCGCCGAAGCGGGCTACCCGCTCAAGGGTGCCGAAGCGACCGCCATCGCCAAGCTGCTGACCATCGTGCTGGAATACGCGACGCCGCGCTTCAACGCGCACGGCAACATCGCGGCGCGCGGCTTCGACGTGGAAGCGCTGCTCATGCGCGACCCGTTCACCTTCGAGACGCCGCCCACTTTCCCGCACTGGTTCCGCAGCTTCATGTACACGCTGGAGCGCGACGAGCGCGCCGCGAGCCACCCCGCGCAGGTGGTGACGCGCTACATTTACGATGACCTGCTGCGCGACGCCGTCGATTACGGCTTCGACCTCGTCGCCGAATCCACCGGCGAAGACCTCGGCAGCGACGAGGAGCGGGCGAGCTACCGGGAGCAGTTGATCACCCTGCTCACCAACAAATCGGGGCTGGACTTCAACCGCGTGTACCTGCCGCTGGTCATGGGCGGGGTGCTCATCAACGATCAGTGTATTTTTGAAAAAGAGAATCCGGTCGAACTCCTGCGGTCGGTCGGCGTGGCGCTGGAAGAGCGCTACACCGAGCTGGGTGAGGCGGAGCGACCGCTTTACAGCATGATCAACACGGTCATCGGACGCACCGGGCAGCGGTATGGTTTCTATCATGGCGAATAAATCATGAACAAGAATCTTCAGTTTGAACCCATGTACCCGGACGTGCTCGGCGCGATTGCTGGTGGGCTGCGCGTCACCTTCGACAACGTGGTGCAGGCGGCGATTGGCATTTTTCCGCGCAGCGCTTACATCAACCAGCCGATTGAGGTCGTCATGATCCTGCAAAGCATGATCGACCAGAATGTCGAGGTGCGCGTCGCGCTCAATCTGGCGAATCGCGCCCCCGACGGCAGCCCGATCAAGCTCTCGACGCCCCAGAAAGAGGTTTCGCGGACGATGACCCCCGGCGAAGTCGGCGTGCTGCGCCTGCCGCTGGTCGCCCTGCCGCCGACCAAGCCCGCCGACAACGTCCCGGTGCGCATCGCCGTCCGCCACCGCAACCGGGCGGGCAGGCAGGTGCGCTCGGATGTGCGCGGCGCGCCGCCGTCGGCGCTGGCGGCGTCGCCCTTCAAGCTTCAGGCGCTGCGCGATATTGACTGGGCGGACATTGCCAACAACATCTCGCCGCAGGTCGTCACGCTGACGTTCAACATCAACGCCAGAGAGCTGCCCCGGCTTCAGCAGCGGCTCAAGCCGAGCTACGAAGTCCTGTGGACGCAGGAGAAAATGCGCGACGAGCGCCGCAATATCATCAGCAAGATCGAGGAGGCGCGCCAGATCGCCGGAACGATGACGCGCACGGCGGTCTACGAATCGCTGCTGCACGCCGTCGACGAGCGCTACGCCACGCACGGGCTGCCGCTGCACCCCGGCGAGACCGCCGCCATCTCCAAGATGCTCATGTACACGCTCGACGACCGCTCGCAGGTCGATCCCAAGTACCGGCTGGAAGATCAGCGCTGGTTTCAGGCGCTGTGCCAGGTGCTGGCGCATGACCCGGAAGTTGGCGATTGGACTCCCGGTGAGATCGTCGCCGGACATCTGATCGAGCCGCTGATCAACGACGCCATCCATCTCGGCTTCGACCTCGTGCGCACGCGCGTCAAGGTCAACCTGGGCGACGAGAGCGAGCGCAACAATTACGCCAACCGCATGATGCGCTGGCTCACCGGGCAGGACGAACCCGATCTGGTTTACATCTATCTCCCGTTGGCGCTCGGCGGGGTGATCGTCAACCATCAGGTGACCGGACCCGGCGACGACCCATGGATTGTGGTCGACGGCTTGCGCGAAGCCTATCGCGGTCGCGTGCGGCTGGTCGAGGGCGACGCGATGGAAATCTTCGAAATCCTCGACAAGCTGCTCGCCAGAGGCGTCGACGAGCTGCGCCGGATGCGCATCCAGCCCTGACGGTCGAACCCGCGCCAACCCCAAACAGTAAATCTACAGAACACGCCAGCCCGGACACGGATCGATAGTCCGGGCAGGGCGTATCGCCCCGCTTTCCGAGCCGGAGAAGCCGCCATGAAGCGACTCGCCGTCCTGTTCAGTCTGCTGGCGCTGTTGTTGGGCGCGTCCGCGCTTGTGGCGCAGAATGCCGCGCCCACGTCGGCGGACGCCTGGCGTGCCGACCTGCAGTTCCTGTGGCAGAACATCCGGAACGTCCACCCCGACCCGTTTCGCAGCACGCCTCAGGCGGATTTCGAGCGCATGGTGAGCGATCTCGACACCGCCATCCCCGAACTGACCGACGAGCAGATCGTCGTGCGCCTGTTCGGGATCGTCGCCGCGCTCGAAGACGGGCACAGCTATTTCTGGTTCACGGGCAACGACTATCCGTTCCGCTACTACCCGCTGCTGTTCTACCCGTTCAGCGACGGCGTCTATCTGATCGGCGCTGCGCCCGCTCAGGCTGATCTGGTCGGCTCGAAGCTGGTGCAGATCGGCGACACGAGTATCGACGCGGTGCTGGAACGCCTGCTGGCGCTCGCCCCGCACGACAACGACTCCAGCCGTCTGGTGACGATCCCCATGCTGCTGAGCATGACCGACGCGCTGCTCGGCACGGGCATCACCGCCGACGCCGACCAGCCCGCTTATCATCTGGAGCGCCCCGACGGCGAGCCGGTCACGATCAACCCCGCGCCCGTCGACTTTGCGGCGTACCGCGCGGCGATCCCGGTCGCATGGCGGCTGCCCGCCCGCGCCGAGCCGCTCGCCCTCAGCCGGCTGGACGAGAGCTTCTGGTGGACGTATCTCGAAGCTGACCGGACGTTTTACGTCCAGTACAACGCCGTCGTCCGGCGTGACGAGGCGACCGGGACGACGCTCGGCGCGCTCGTGGACGCGCTGGACGAAGCCGTGACGACGCTCCCGCTCCGCCGCGTCATCCTCGACATGCGCTACAACGGCGGCGGCGACATCAACACGGCGCTGCCCCTGCGCGATGAAATCGCGCGCACGCCGTTCTTCCAACAGCCCGGCAGCCTGATCGTCCTGACCGGGCGCAACACCTTCTCGGCGGCGGTCGTGTTCTCGCTCTGGCTGGAGCAGAGCGTCGATCCGGTGTTCATCGGCGAGCCGACCGGTGGCAAGCCGCTCATGTTCGAGAACGCCCGCCGCATGACGCTGCCCAACTCGCGCCTGACCGTGCAGATCGCTACGCGGGCGCGCCGCGACGTTGACGTTTCCGACCCGCGTCAGGCGGTCGAGCCGGACGTGCGCGTCGACCCCTCTGCCGCTGCCTATTTCGCCGCCGCCGACCCGGTGCTGGCAGCGGCGCTTGCTTATTCCGAGGTATCATAAGCTGGGCGGTTCAATCCCCAAACAGGAGATTATCATGCGCAGGCTCGTCGGTTTCGGCGTTCTGTTTCTTTTAGTTGGCGTCCTGACGGTTTTTGCCCAGGGCGATCAGCCGGGCGCGCCCGGCATGGGCGATTCGCTCTATCCCGGCTTCGGCAACGGCGGCTACGACGTGCAGCACTATACCCTGAATTTATCCATCGAGCCGAAGACAGGCGAAATCACCGGCGATACGCTCATCGACGCGGCGGCGACCGAGGATTTGAGCAGCTTCAACCTCGACCTGATCGGTCTCGACGTGTCGGCTGTCACGGTCGACGGGCAGGCGGCAGCCTTCGCCCGCGACGGTCAGGAGCTGACCATCACGCCCGCGCAGCCGCTCGCCAGCGGCGCGGCGTTCACCGTTGAAGTCCGGTACGCGGGCGTGCCCGAAGCCATGACCTCGGTCGCCATCCCCGTGCCGACCGGCTGGGTCGCCTACGACGGCGACGGCTGCCCGTGCAGCTTCGTCATCAGCGAGCCGGACGGCGCGGCGAATTTCTACCCGGTCAACGATCACCCGCTCGACAAAGCCACCTACACCCTGATCGTGACCGTCCCCAAGCCCTATAACGTCGCCCTCAACGGCGTCGTCATCGGCGTAGTCGACAACGGCGACACGACCACTACCACCAGCGAAGTCAACGCGCCGATGGCGAGCTACCTGACGATGATCGACGTTTCGCAGTTCGACCTCGTGACCGAGCCGGGCACGGCGGGCGGCGTCCCGATCCGCAATTACTTCGAGGTTGGGGTGGACGACGCCACGCGCGCGCTGTTCGACCGGCAGGACGAGATGATGGCGTACTACGAATCGCTGTTCGGCGCGTATCCGTTCGACGTGTACGGCGCGGTCATGCTCAACATCGAAACCGGGACGGCGCTGGAAACGCAGACGCTCTCGATCTTCGGGACGGACACCGTTTCGACTGACAACTCCGAAAGCGAAGTCACGATTGCCCACGAGCTGGCGCACCAGTGGTTCGGCGACAGCGTCAGCGTCGGCGACTGGAGCGACATCTGGCTCAACGAGAGCTTCGCCACCTACGCCGAAGCCCTGTGGATCGAGCATGACGAGGGCAGCGACGGCTTGGAGTCGTGGGTGAGCGACGTTTACGACTACGTCGCCAGCGACGATACCATCGTGCCGCCGGGCAAGCCCCACGCCGACGATCTGTTCAACGACGGCGTCTACTATCGCGGGGCGCTGGCGCTCCACGCGCTGCGCCTGACGGTCGGCGACGAGGCGTTCTTCAAAATTCTGCAAACGTGGTACGAGCAGCATAAGGACGGCAATGCCCGCACCGCCGACTTCATCGCTCTGGCGGAGCAGGTGAGCGGGCAGGATTTGGGCGACCTTTTCGACGGCTGGCTGTATGCACCAGCCGTGCCGCCCATCCCCGAAATGGGGCTGGGGACGTAGTTGACATTAGAGGTGAGGAGGAAACCATGCTGCGCATCCAGCAGTTCGACGATCAGGCGAAGGGCGTGATGGCGGGCGCGTATCACGTCTCGCAGCGCTTCGAGCACAGCATGGTCGACAGCCCGCATCTGGTGATGGCGCTGCTGGAACAGACCGGGAGCGCCATCCCGCTCATCCTCGAACGGCTCTCGGTCGACCGGGACGCGCTCTCGGCGCGGCTGGACGCGCTGCTGCGCGCCAAGCCCGCCAGCGCCAGCCGGATGAATCCGCAGCAGGTGTTCATCGCGCCGTCGGCGAAAGCCGCGCTCGACCGCGCCGCTGCCGAGGCGCAGTCGTTTCAGGAGGCGATGGTCGCGCCGGAACATCTGCTGCTGGCGCTGCTGCGCGAGCAGGGCACGCCGCTCGCCGGGCTGCTGGCGGAATTCGGCGTTACCCACGACCGCGTTCGGGCGGTCGTCCAATCCCTGCGTGACGCGCCGCCATTTGTTAAAAATTGATCATATTTGGCGCCGGAAACGGAACTTTTGCCGCGCTCGCCGCGTCCAATTAAGTACACGCCAGTTTTACGTTGGGACATATCGTGACACATCGGGAATTCCTCATGCGGTGCAAACGAATATCTTACGTGCGTGGGATATACTGTGATACTGAGGGATTTTCCACCTTTTCTATTTTCACAAAGCGCCCCTTTTCTGATCTACAATTGAGAAGGCACGCTGTTGAAACGAGGTACAACTCACCATGATGCGTTTTGAGCGATTTACCGAACGCGCGCAAGACGCCGCCGCACGAGCTTACGAGATTTTGCAGCGCTACGGTCACAATCAGGTCGATACCGAGCACATCCTGCTCGCTCTGCTTGAACAGACCGACGGCGTGATCCCGCAGATTCTCGAACGGATGACGGTGGACGTGGATGCCATGCGTTCGCGCCTGGACGAAGTGCTGCGCGCCAGCCCCAAAGCGGCAATCTACGGGCACGGCACCAACCAGGTCTTTATCACCCCGCGCGTCAAGCGAATCATCGACCTGGCGAACGAAGAAGCCAACCGCCTGCGCGACGAGTACATCTCTACTGAGCATATCTTCCTGGCGATCCTGAACGAGCGGAACACCGCCGTCGCCAAGATTATGGCGGACAACAACATCACCCGCGACCGCGTCTACGATGCTATCAAGGACGTGCGCGGCGGGCAGCGCGTCACCGACCCGCAGGCGGAGAGCCGCTACCGCACGCTTGAGAAATACAGCCGTGACCTCACCCGCATGGCGCTGGAAGGCAAGCTCGATCCGGTGATCGGGCGCGACGGCGAAATCATGCGCGTGATCCAGATTCTCGTGTCGCCGCACCAAGAACAACCCCGTGCTGATCGGTGAGGCGGGTGTCGGCAAGACTGCGATTGTCGAAGGCCGGGCGCAGAAAAATCGCTGACGCCGACGTGCCGAGCTTTTGCAGGGCAAGAAAGTCATCAGCCTCGACCTGAGCGCAATGCTGGCGGGCAGCCGCTTCCGCGGCGAATTCGAGGAGCGCCTGAAGGCGACAATTGAGGAAGTCCAGCGCGCCGAAGGCGAGATCATCCTGTTCATCGACGAGCTGCATCAGGTTGTCGGCGCGGGCGCGGCGCAAGGCGCGCTCGACGCGGGCAACATGATGAAACCGGCGCTGGCGCGCGGCGAGCTTCAGTGCATCGGCGCGACCACGCTCGACGAATACCGCAACTATATCGAGAAGGACAGCGCGCTGGATCGGCGTTTCGCTCCGGTGTACGTCGAGGAGCCGAGCGTCGAGGAAACCATCGACATGCTGTTCGGGCTGCGCGACCGCTATGAGGCGCACCACAAAGTCACCATCTCCGACGACGCCGTGATCGCCGCCGCTCGGCTGGCGGATCGCTACGTGACCGAGCGCAAGCTGCCGGACAAGGCGATTGACCTGCTGGACGAAGCCGCCGCCAAGCTGCGCGTGGCGCTGTATTCCCTGCCGCCACGCCTGAAGGAGATGCAGGTCGTCCTGCAACGCCTGACTGCCGACGAAGAAGCCGCCGGAATGGCGCGCGAGTACGAGCGCGCCGCCGAGTACAAGATGCGCCGCTTGCAGCTTCAGGACGATTTCGAGCACGCCAAGCTGGAATGGCAGCAGGAAAACACGATTGACGAGGTCGTCAGCGCCGAGGACATCGCCGGGGTGGTCGCCCAGTGGACGGGCATCCCGACCAGCCAGGTGCTGGAGACCGAGAGCGAGAAGCTCCTGCGCATGGAAGACGCCATTCATGAGCGCATCATCGGGCAGGAAGGGGCAGTCACCGCGATTGCCCATGCCATCCGCCGCGCGCGCAGTGGTCTGAAAGACCCGCGCCGCCCGATTGGATCATTCATCTTCCTGGGGTCGAGCGGTGTCGGCAAGACCGAGCTGGCGAAAGCCCTCGCCGAGTTCATGTTCGATGACGAGGAAGCGATGGTGCGCATCGACATGAGCGAGTACCACGAGCAGCACACCGTCAGCCGTCTGTTCGGCGCGCCGCCCGGCTATGTCGGCTACGAGGAAGGCGGTCAACTGACCGAAGCCGTCCGCCGCCGTCCGTACCGCGTCATCCTGTTCGACGAGATCGAGAAGGCGCACCCGGACATCTGGAACGCGCTGCTGCAAATCCTTGAGGATGGTCGTCTGACCGATGGGCAGGGGCGCACGGTCGATTTCAGCAACACGGTCATCATCATGACCAGCAATCTCGGGACCGAGTTCGCCAAGAAGGGCGGCGCGCTCGGCTTCGTCCAGCCGACCGACGAGCAGGCGATTGCCGACCACCAGAAGATCGAAAAGGCGATGCGCGAGGCGTTCCGACCGGAATTTCTCAACCGCATTGACGAGATCATCATCTTCGAGCCGCTGACGCTGCCGCAGGTCGAGCAGATCGTTGACCTGCAACTGCGCGAGATCGCCGAGCGGCTGGCGGAGCGCGGACTCGCCATCCATCTGACCGAACCAGCGCGTCAGTGGCTGTCGCAAAAGGGCTGGGATCCATCGTTCGGCGCGCGACCGCTGCGCCGGGCGCTCCAGCGCTACGTCGAAAACGAGCTGAGCGCGCAGCTTCTGCGCGGCGGCTTCCGCTCCGGCGACCTGATCGTGATCGACGAGGTTAACGGCGCGCTCACCTTCGAGCGCCACGAAAACGCCAGCACCGACTACCTGAACCTGCGACAGGATCAGGACAGCTACATCAACTAAGAGAAGTGCTGAGTACCGAGTGCTGAGCAAAACAATAGCGGCGGTCTCCGGGAAGGGGATCGCCGCTGTTTGTAAATTGATGCCGAAAGGATGTGGAAATGATCCGCGGAGCTAAAACGTTAATCTTTTTGTTTGTCGTTGCTCTGCTCGGTTTCGCCTTCACAATCAGCTTTCATGATTTAGGACAGGTTAACGCCCAAGAGGGAGATAAAAAGAATTTCGCTGCTTACCTTCAAAGGCTGGTTGACGAGAATTACGTCATTTCTCTCTGGTTTGCTAATCCCGTGAATGGAAAAGATTGGTGGGAATTACCCACTGCTTTGAAAGATGAAAATGGTGTCGAGACCCAATGGGAGAGGGTCAAGGATATTGGCGAGGATTATATCTGTATTGACCAATCAGGTATCGGTGCAAGTTTTATTTTTTGTGTTCCATTTTCTAACATCACATTCTTGGAACATTATCCGGCACCTGCTCCCCGTTAACCAAACAGATGAAAAGCGGCAAATCCGCTAATTGGGATCGCTGCTGTTTGATTCGGATGGCGCGACGGGGTTATGGAGATTAACGATTAAATACGGAGAACGGCGCAGTGCGCTGCGCCCCTACAACCCCTCACCTCCTGCCCTTCTCCCACGCAAGCGGGAGAGGGGAGAAAAACGCGGACATGAGGTTAAGCTTGTTCCGGCTTAATTTTGGAAAAGAGCCTCGACCCGCCGTTAGAAAATCGCAACGCACTAAAGGCGTTGCTGTCATTGGCGTCCCTTCAGTGGACGCCGTTTTATTAGCCGAGGAATTAATCCCTCGGCGACCGCCGCAGCGCCAGCCCGAACAGCGGCAGGGTCAGCGCCAGCACCGCCCCGCTCGCCGCCAGCGCCGCCCGCAGCCCGAACGACCGCCCGATTGCGCCAATCGGCGGACCGCCGACGATCTCCCCGAACGCGCCGACCTGTGAGCTGACCGAGAACATCGTCGCCCGGATGCCCGGCTGTAGATTCTGGTTCAGCCACGCCTTGCCGACCGGATCGCCCGCGCTGCGCAGCGCCATCACCAGCCCGTAGGCGACCAGCGCCGCCGCGAAATCTCCAGTCAGGCTGAAGGCGAAAATGCCGAGCGGCAGCAGCGCGTAGATCGCCAGCAGCGCCCGCGCCGTCGCCCGGTGATCGCGCAGGTCGACGCGCCGCCGGATCACCTCGCTCAGAATCAGACTGAGGGCGCTCGCACCCAGGCTGATGATCCCGAACCACACCACCGCGTCGAGCGTGCCGAGCACGGGCAGCGTGAAGTTGTCGAGGATGTGCTTCTGCCACAGGTGGTCGAAGCCCTCGCTGTGGAAGGCGTACACGAAACCGATGGCGAAGATCGCTGCCAGCGCCGGGCGCGCACGGATCAACACGAATCCGGCGCGCGACGGCGAGCATCACCCGCCACGTCGCCCGCTCGGCGCTTGGCGTCGGCTGGAAGCCCGTCTCCGGCATGAAGGCGATCAGGCAGCCCGCCAGCAGCAGCGACAGCGCCCCCGACGCCACGAAGGGCAGGCCCAGGTGCGCACTGGCGAGCGCCACGCTCAGGAGGATCCCGGCGATCCCGGCGACCTGCCTGACCTGCGCGCCGCGCACGAAGGCGGCTCCGGCGCGCGCTTCGCCGGATCTCGCCATGATCCGCTTCGGTCGCGCCGCTCATGAAGGTCGCGCCGATGCCCGCCACCACTTCCGCCAGCAGGATCGCGCCGAACTGCGGGATCAGCCCTTCGACCAGCAGCGCGACCCCGGTCAGCGCCACGCCGACGATCACCGAAAGCCGTCGGCTGTACACGTCGGCGACGACTCCGGTCGGGATTTCGAACAGAAAGATCGTGCCCTCGAACGCCGTGCCGATCAGGACGATTTGCAGCGCGTCAAGACCGACCGTTTGGGCGTAGTAGACGACGTAGATCGTCACGACAAGCTGGATGACCAGCGCCGAAGCGCCTTCCAGCATCAGATAGATCGGCAGAGCATCAAAGCGACGCCTGCCGCGTTGTTCATTTGGAGACATGGAAATCCTCTGCGCACGCGCGCTGCCGATGCAGCAGCGCGGGACTGGCAGCGCCAGCCCTAATCACGAGACGGAATACGGCATCAGCCTGACGCTGACCCGGCGCAAACCTGCGGTTTGCCTGAATCTCGGTGACTATGTGCGCAGAGTGGTGAGTGGAAACCGTCCTTTCAAAAAGCGACGTTTGTAGTAGCTTGGGGGCACGACTAGGCAATCGTAGATTGCACCGTGCCGTCAAGAGATAATCACCTTGTATTATGCGGAACGCCGCCGTCGCGTGTCAAGCAGAGACCGCAAAGGCTTCTTCTCTGTGTCCTCTGCGGTCTCTGTGGTGGATTAATCCGCGCTTGGCAGCGCTCCCATAACCGCTCAAACCGAAAGCGTGCCGGTCGCCGCGACCTGCGCGTAGTATTTGCCCGTGTCCTTCAGGTAGCGCTCCAGCGTACTGTAATCGACGTAGTACAGCCCGAAGCGCTTGGCGTAGCCCTCGCCCCATTCGAAGTTATCCAGCAGGCTCCAGGCGAAATAGCCGTCGACTGGCACGCCGTCCTCGATGGCGTCGTACATCGCCTTCAGATGCGACTGATAGTACGCCGTCCGCCGCTCGTCGTGGATTTCGCCGCCGGGCGTCAGCACGTCGTCGTATGCCGCCCCGTTCTCGGTGATGTAGATCGACCCCGGATTGTAGTCGGCATGGATGCGCCTGAGGACGCTGTACAGCGCCTTCGGGTACACTTCCCAGTTCATCGCCGTATATTCACCTTCCGGGCGCACGTGGTCGAACGGCTTTTCCGGTTCCGTTCCCGCTTTGATGACCGCCCGCGAATAGTAGTTGATCCCCAGGAAGTCGATGGGCGCGGCAATCGTCTCCATGTCGCCCGGCTGGATGTCCGGCATGAACGGCGCGTAATGCTCCATGATGTCCTGCGGGTAGCGCCCGCGATACAGCGGGTCGAGATACCAGCGGTTGAACCAGCCGTCGTAAAGCGCCGTCGCTTCCAGGTCGGCGGGCTTGCTGGTCGCCGGGTCTGCCGGACTGAGGTTGAGCGTGATCCCGACCTTCGCGCCGCTCGAATTGCGCCGGATGACCGGCACGGACAAGCCGTGCGCCAGATAGCAGTGGTGCGTGGTGGTGAACG
This sequence comes from Anaerolineae bacterium, assembly GCA_046328655.1. Lineage (GTDB taxonomy): Bacteria > Chloroflexota > Anaerolineae > Aggregatilineales > Phototrophicaceae > Flexifilum. The sequence goes on from JAXLWE010000038.1 coordinate 11,383, forward strand.
CCGGGTCGGGCGTGGCGCTGGTCAAGCCGGGCGCGTGCGCGCCCATGACGTAGCCGACCCAGGTGAATACCCAGGGTTCGTTGAAGGTGATCCAGTGTTTCACCCGGTCGCCCAGCACGCTGCTGACGGTATCGACGTAGTTGACGTAATCGTCGACGATGCCGCGCCGCATCCAGCCGCCCTCATCCTGAAGCGCCTGCGGCAAATCCCAGTGATACAGCGTCACGTAGGGGGTGATCCCGGCTTCCAGCAGTCCATCGATCAGCCGGTCGTAAAATTCGATGCCCGCTTCGTTGACGATGCCGCGCCCCTGCGGGAAGATGCGGGGCCAGGCAATCGACAGCCGGTAGGCGCTGATATTCAGGCGCTTCATCAGCTCGATGTCGGTTTTCCAGCGATGATAATGATCGTCGGCTACGTCGCCCGTATCGCCGTTGTGGACTTTACCCGGTGTGTGCGAAAACGTATCCCAGATCGACGCGCCGCGACCGTCCTCGTTCGCCGCGCCCTCGATCTGATACGACGCCGTCGCCGTACCCCAGGTGAAGTCTTGCGGGAATTTCAGTTCTGCCATGTTTTACCTCTCTGGCAATTTCCAAAGGTCATATCAGCATGACCCGAAGCGGCGCATTTGTAAACTCTCATTTTACACTTATCTGATGCACACTTAACTTTCGATTCAGCCTGTTCTCATGGGTATTTATTAACCTGATAAAAAGTATAGTCTCCCTGCCACTATACCGAAGTGATTCGTTCTATGCGTGGGGAAGGAATTGTCAACATGATGACACTCGGTAAAAAGAGCGTGATGGCTGTCATGCTGCTGCTGGTCGCGCTGGGAGCCTTTTACGTCGGTACGGCTGTCGTCTCCAGCACCGCCCAGCAGGCGGTCTCCTGGCCCGTGACGACGCCGCAGTCGGCAAACCCGACCAGCGCAGTTCTCGACAGCGAACGAGTATATGCCGATATTTACAATCAGGTCGGTCCTTCGGTCGTCTCGATTAACGTCGTCATAACCGGGGGTGCGTCCTCATTCGGTCAAAGCCAGCTCGCCGAAGCGACGGGCACGGGTTTCGTGATTGACTCGCAGGGGCACATCGTCACCAACAACCACGTCGTCGACGGCGCGACCCGCATTGAAGTCAACTTCTTCGACGGCAGCATTTATCCCGGCAGCATCGTCGGTGTCGACCCGGACTCCGACCTGGCGGTGATTCAGGTCGACCGCCCGGCGGCTGAGCTGCACCCGGTCGCGCTTGGCGACTCGGACGCGCTGTTCATCGGCGAGGAAGTCGTCGCCATCGGCAGCCCGTTCAACCAGCCCTGGACGCTGACCACCGGCATCGTCAGCGCGCTGGATCGCAAGATCGACAGCCTCGGTCAGTATCAGATCGGCTCCGTCATCCAGACCGACGCGGCGATCAACCCCGGTAACAGTGGTGGACCGCTGGTCAACCTGCACGGTGAAGTCGTCGGCGTCAACTCGCAGATTCTGAGCCAGTCGCGCAGCAGCTCCGGCATCGGCTTCGCCATTCCGAGCAATCTGGTCAAGCGGGTATCGCAGGCGCTCATTCAGGACGGCAAGGTCAGCTACAGCTACCTCGGCATCTCCGGCAACGACGTTGACCTGACCACGATTGAGGCGATGAAGCTGCCCAACAACGCGCGCGGCGTGGTCGTCGCCGAAGTGACGCCCAATGGTCCGGCGGCGCAGGCGGGCGTCAGAACGCTGCCGGTGTGCAGACGGTCGACGGCTTCCGCGTCCCGACTCAGGCGGACATCATCACGGCGGTGAACGGCGAGCCGGTCACCAGCATGGAGTCGCTGATTTCGTACCTGAGCAGCCAGACCAAGCCGGGTGATACGGTGACGTTGTCCATCGTTCGCAACGGCACGGATCAACTCGATCTGCCCGTGACGCTGACGGCGCGTACCGACAGCTAAGCTATCTGAATGGTGGTGAACGTAGGGGCACGATATATCGTGCCCCTACCATCGAACGATTATCATCACCTGAATTTCTGACCTCACCTCGGCGGCTTGGCTCGCATGGGGTGGGGTTTTTGATTCCCCTACAGACGCGCGACTTCGTCGTGCCGGAAGCATTCGACCGTGTGATCGTTGACGAACCCGGCAGCCTGCATGAAAGCGTAGCAGATGGTCGAGCCGACGAACTTGAAGCCGCGCTTGGTCAGGTCTTTGCTCATCCTGCGCGAAATCTCGGTCTCGGCGGGGATGTCCGACAGCGTCTGCCAGTGATTCTGGATCGGCTTGCCGTCCACAAAGCCCCAGAGATACGCGCTCAGACTGCCGAATTCCGCCTGCGCGTCCAGCGTCCGGCGGGCGTTGATCACGGCGGCGTTGACCTTCAGGCGGTTACGGATGATGCCGGGGTTTTGCAGCAGCGCGGCGATTTTGGCGTCGTCGTAGCGGGCGACCACCGCCGGGTCGAAGTGGTCGAAGGCGGCGCGGAAGTTGTCGCGCTTGCGCAGGATCGTCAGCCAGCTTAAGCCTGCCTGCGCGCCTTCCAGAATCAGAAACTCGAACAGCAGGCGGTCGTCGTAGACCGGCACGCCCCATTCCTGATCGTGATAGTCGACGTAGAGCGGGTCGCTCGTGCTCCAGCCGCAGCGGGTCAGCGTCATGATTTCCGCTCCTTACGCAGTACTTCGTCAAGCGAGATCAGCTCACCGTCTTCCGAAAGCCGCTGGCGCAGCACGTCGAGTTCGTCCTCGTTCAGCGACGCCAGAACCCGGTCGACGCGGCGGCTCTTGGCTTTGCCGACTTCCTCAATCTCCGCTCCCGGCGCGTTGGTGATGTAGCGAGTCGCCACCAGCGCGGCGATCACCAGAAAAAAGGCGATCACGACGTTCTGGTCTCGCAGCGTCGTGCCGCCGACGGTCGCCATCGCTGCCAGCGCGAATGCCACCCACACGATCAACAATGCTTTCAATCGGTCGCCGGAACTCATCGTCCAATCCTTCCCACATGCTCCTCATATACGCATAAAGGCGCTTGCCGTTGCGTTGAGGGGCAACGTTAACTATGATATTAAAAGGAATTGCAGGCAGGAGCAAAAGGAGCTACCTATGCGACGAACGTTGGCTGGGGTTGGACTCATGGCTATTCTCATCGCGGCAGCGGTCGGCGTGTACGCAGCCCCGGTGTCTCAGGCGCAGCCGGGAACGCAGCTTTCGGCGATTCTGTATTTCATGGCTGATATACCTGAGGTCGACTATCAGGCGATGGAAGCAGGAACGGCACAGGACACCCTCTACTGGCAGACGATCAATACCGACGATCGTTACCAGCTGACGCTGGATCGCTACTACCAGAATGCCTGGGTACCGGCACTCGCCCCGGACGAAGTGCTGCCCATGAGCGGCTCGAAGCAGATTGTGGTGACGACGCCGGGGACATACGGCTATCCGACGTACCGGCTGACGCTGCGCAACCCGTCGGGCGATGTCGTCGAGCAGCAGTTCGTCGTGCTCAGCTACATGTATGTGGAGGAAGGGACGCCGCCGCACATCGTTTCGTTCACAACCGAGGCGCAGAGCGTCGATACCAATCTGCTCATTCAGAACAACGTGCGGCTGGTCGTCCACTGGCAGATCGAGAATCGCGCGCCGGATACGCTGCTGCGCTTCGATCAGGTGCTGGCGGATGGCAGCACAATTACGGCGGAACTGCCGCGCCGCATCCTGTGGGTTCCGTCCAGCGGAACCGGGGCGGTTGTGCCGCGTCCGACGACTTCCAAAGCCGATCTCGTCTTCCGGCTGAGCCTGGTCACCGCCTATACGGGCGAAGTGGTTGATCATATGGATTTGGTCGTCCCGGTGACGGGTAACGTCGTGGTCGCAATCCCGGCGGGCGTGGAGCGCGCGCCCATGATCGCCGCGTCCTCGCAGCAGGTGACGCGCGGCGGCAGCGTGGTGCTCAGTTGGGATGCGGGCGACGCCGCCAGCGTCGATCTGCTGCAAACCTCGACCACTGGACCGACGACGCTCTACATCGTGCTTCCTGCCAGCGGGTCGATGACCGTCAACGTGCCGCCGGACAGCGAGGGCGTCACCTACACGCTGCGCGCCTACAGCGCCAGCGGCGAAATGACCACCGAGGCGGTCAACGTCGCCCCGGCAGAAGGATCGGGCGGCTGATCGCTGCCATTTCCTCATCAGCAGAATCGCCGGGGTTTCCGCCCCGGCGATTTTTGTTTGCCGCATCTCCGACACCCGACAAACCTGCCCCGGCTTTGTCGATTCTGCCCATTTGTGCAAATGAAAAGTCGAATCGTCATCCCCTCTTGTTTATTTTGCCCAATCCATGTATAAATGAAGTTGTCTATCAATTTGGGCGAAATTTGTTAACTTAAAAAAACTGCGGTCATCCCTTATTTTTAATACAGGAGCTGTCCGCGACAGCTCACGAGTCGGAGTCTCTTATGAGCCTATTTGTTGAGGAAGTCAGCGACGCGATCCTGATCGAGCGCCTGCGAGGGAACGACCTTGATGCCCTGGGCGCTCTTTTTGATCGTTATTACGCCCAGGTGTATCGCACGGCAGCCGCCATCACCCGCGATTCTGCCGTCGCCGAGGACATCGCCCAGGACTGCTTTCTGAAGCTGCACCAGTACGCCCACCGTATCGACGTGTCGCTGCCGCTCGCGCCCTGGCTGTACCGCGTCACCGTCAACCTGAGCTACACCTGGATTTCCCGGCGGCAGAAGCGCCGCATCTCGCTCGAAGCGCTGGTCGATCACCTGATGTCGCCCTCGTGGCACGCGCCCGATCAACTGGCGGAAAACAGCGAGGTGCAGCATCTGGTGCGTCAGGCGATCAGCGAGCTGCCTTTCAACCAGCGCGTCGTAATTGTGCTGCACTACCTGAGCGCGCTCAGCCTCGAAGAGATCAGTGAGATTCTGGATTGCCCGGTCGGGACGGTGAAAAGCCGTTTATACTATGCGCGAGAGAATCTGCGCCGTCGCCTGGATGACAGCCACCGAATTAGCGAGGTCGCACACGGATATGCGGGAATCACCTGATCAGCACGTCGTCGCCACCGTCACCCGGACGCTGAAGTTCGAGACGCTCGTCCCGCCGAGCCAGCAGGATGCCGCCCGCTCGCGCCTGCTCAGCCGCGCCGCCGTCCAGACCATGCTCCCGCCGCTTGAGGCGGCTGCCGGGGAGCGCGTCACCCTGCGCGCCCATGCTTTGGTCGTCCGGCAGCGCACGCGCCGCCTGTGGAATTTCCTGTTTGTGGATTCCCACGCCTACGAGCGCGCCCGGCGGCTGCCCCGTTTCTACCAGCACTACAACGTGTACGGACGCCGCGCCTACACCGTCATCTCCATGTCGGCTTGACAAACAATTAAGGCACTACACACGCAGCCCGCGCCCGTTTGCCGGTATAATTCAAGGTAGATCGTTTACTGAGCATCGGTTTTGGGTTAAGAATGGGTGCATTGCCGCGCGTTGTAACCGTTGATCCGATGGGTGCGATTGGGCGCATCATGCGTTCCGCGCTCGACCTCACCGATCAATGTGTCCTGCAAATCGACGTGCCGAGCGCCGCTGACGCCATCGACGAGATCGACCGCCTCGGCTGCAAGCTGCTGATCACCGCCTTGGATCTTCCCGACAACATGAGCGGGGTCGACCTGGCGCTGCGCGTCAAGCAGATGCAGCCCTATGCCTCCGTCGTCATCCTCGGCGACCTTGAAGACCCGGAAGATTTGGGTGAGGAATATCGCACTGCGTCGCCGTTCGTTTACATGCGCCGCCCGGTCGACGCCGCCCAGTTCATGCGCGTGCTGAGCGCCGGGTTCGGCAGCGGCGACATCATCGCCGCCAGCCTGCCGGACGAGAATCGCGTCCTGGTCAACGGCGACCTGGGCAGCGTCCCTCCGCTCGACATGAACGTCGCCCAGCGCGTGGTCGACCAACTGCTGGTTGACGTGGGCGCGATGGCGATTGTCATCGCCGACCGCACCGGGGAAGTCCTGCTTGAGCGCGGCGCAGTTGGCTATCTCGACCGCGAGAAGCTGGCGGGCGCGCTGCTGCCGACGGTCAGGACAACCGTCGAGATGGGGCAGTTGGTCGGCGGGCAGCCGTCGGCGCTTCAGTTCTACGACGGCGACCGCTACGACGTGTTCGTCCTGTCGATAGGCTTCCACCATTTCATGTGTCTGGTGTTCGACGGTCAGGCGGGCGTGCGCCAGTTCGGGGCGGTCAACCGCTTCGGGCGGCGCGCCGCCGAAGACCTGATCGCCATCCTCGGCATCAATGCCTTCACCTTCACGCCGTCCGCCGTCGCCGAAGAAGCCGTCCGCCGCCGCCCGAAGGGCACGGGCAAGCTCACCGGCAAGCTCCCGGAGCTTCCGCCGGAGCCAGCGACCATCGAGCCGCTGATCGAGCGTGCCGAGGAATTCGCCGCCGAGCCGGAGCCGCTCCCGGAGCCGGAGCCGATGCGCCTGGAGCCGATTGCCGACCTCGACGTTGGGCTGTTCGAGAAGGACTTGCTGGAGAACCTCGACGAGAACCTCGCCGACGACCTGTTCGACCCCGACAAGCTGGCGGAGATCGCCAACGAGACGCGCCGCGACCGGGGTCCGCTGTCGTATGAGGAAGCGCGCCAGCTCGGCATCATCCCCTGAGCGGCGAGCGCGTTGACAGCCGCTCGCTGCCCGCATACAATCCTGCACCGGATCATGTTTCCCTAAGGGAATAACCCGATGTACGTGCCTCTGTCCGGGCATCACCACCTGACGGCTCCGCCCCCACCCGCTTCCGTCTAGCGCGGGACAGGCTGCGGTGTTCGTTTCCGCCCGGCGGCGATGCTGTCCGGGTTCGTTTCGTACTGCCTCCTGCCCCGCTGTCGGCTTCGCTGCGGAAGCGCTGGCTTCCTCCATCCAACCGATCTCACGTGACAAGGGCAGGCTTCACCATGCGGACATTTCGGACGTTCCAGCCGGGCGGCTTGTGGCTGGTGACGAGCGCGGTGATCATCTGGGGCACAATCGGGGTCGTCACCCAGGCGATCTATAATCTCGACACGACTTCATCGCTGTTCATCAATCTGGCGCGCTCGCTGGTCGCCACCCCGGTGCTGCTGGCGGCGTGCTGGCGCGTCGTCGGGCGGCGCATGTTTCACATCGCCCGGCGCGATTTCGCCATCATGCTGCTCGGCGGCTGGCTGCTGGCGATTTCTCATGCGGCATACTTCGCGGCGATTCGCTACACCGGCGTGACCATTGCCACGCTGCTCACGATCTGCATCTCGCCGCTGGTAGTCGTCTGCGCGTCGATTCTGCTGAAATTCGAGACCCTGACGCGCCGGATTGGTTTGGCGCTGGTCTGTGCGCTGGTCGGCAGCGTGCTGCTGGTCGGGCTGCATTCGCCGGACGGCACGCAGTACGATCAGCCGCTCGGCGTGGCGTTCTCGCTGGTTTCGGCGGTTGGCTACGCCGGGATGATCCTGTGCGGGCGTTTTCTGGCTGCCGATTATCATCCTTTGCAGGTCACCACCGTGACCTTCGCGGCGGGCACGCTGCTGCTGGCGCTGGTCAATCTGGCGGTTGGCATCGTCCCGGTGCATACGGCGCAGGGCTGGCTGCTGGTCGTCTATCTCGGTCTCGTCCCGACCGCTTTCGCTTACTGGCTGTTCCAGATGGGCTTGCGCTCGGTCTCGGCGACGGCTGCCAGTATCGTCAGTATGCTCGATCCGCTGGTGGCGGCGCTGCTGGCGTGGGCGCTGTTCGGTGAGACGCTGCCAGCGACCGGCGTTGCCGGGGCTGCGCTGCTCATGCTGAGCATTCTGCTGCTGTCGCTGGAGCGGCGGAAGTAGGCTCGCGCGGTCAGTCGGACAGGGTTTTGGCGGCGGTGTACGACCGCAGCGTGATCACGCTCAGTTCCGGGCGGCAGTTGAAGCGCAGCGGCACGCCCACCGTGCCGATCCCGCGATTGACGTGCAGCAGCATCCCGCCGACCGACATCACGCCGCTCAGCGGGCGGCGGGTGTAGCCCGCGATCAGCGCGTGCGTCAGCAGCGGGATGCGAATCTGCCCGCCGTGCGTGTGCCCGGAAAGCTGAAGCGCGAAGCGTTCGGTGCTGGCGCTCACGTCCGCGAACGACGGCTCGTGCGCCAGCAGGATCGCCGTGCCGTCGTCGGGAAGCTGGCGCAGCACGAGGTCGAGCCGCGCCCGCTGGCGAAGCAGGCTGTCGACCCCGGCGACGTGCAGGCAGTCTGCGCCGCGCCGGATGGTGTGGACGGCGTTGTTCAGGTCGATAAACCCGCCCTCGTCGAGCACGCGCGCCAGTGATTCCGTCCCGGCGCGGTGGTCGTGGTTGCCCATCACCGCGACTTTGCCGTCGCGCGCGTCCAGCGCCCGCAGCGGCGCGATCAGGTCGGGTTCGCGGAAGGCGGTGCGGTGCGTCACCAGATCGCCCGTGAAGGCAATCAGGTCGGGCTGCTGGGCGTTGATACAGGAGACCAGATCGTCCAGCCGCCGCCGGGTCGTCATCCAGCCGTCGAAATGCACGTCGCCGAAGTGGGCGATGCGGTAGCCGTCGAATGCCGGAGCCAGCCCCTCGATGTAGATTTCGAGCGGGCTGATGTCGAGCCACACGCGCTGACCGGGCACAACCCACAGGCGGCTGACCCGCGCCACCAGCGCGGCGGCGTGTGAAGCAAGGCTCAAGACGTTATCCTGTGGGGAACTGAATCTGGCTGAACGCCGAGAACAGCGCCTGTCCGACCACGAAGCTGATTCCCGCGTTAATGACGAGGATCACCAGCGAGCTGATCATCAGCGTCACGCAGCCTTTCCCCGCGCCGAAATCATACGCCTCGCCGATTTTGCCCGACGTTTTGGACGAGACGTACAGCGACAGGATCACCAGCACGACCGTGAGGCACAGCACCACCGGCGAGAACTGCGAGAAGAAGGCGAACGCAATCGTGATGTAGGTGACGAAGAACAGGATCGGCAGCCACTTGTTGTAGAAGCCGATCAGCACGCGGATCAGATGCCGCCAGGTTCCGGTTCCGCCCAGGAATTTCGCCGAATAATGTACCAGCGCCGTCTGGATCAGCAGGCTGATGATGCCCCCGATGCCGGACACGACGGCGAACCCGATGATCGACGTGCTCGACAGGGTGTCCACCATCGGCTGAAGTGCCGCGCGCAGCTCAGTATCCTCCGCGAGATTGGCGATCAGGTTCTTGCTGCTCTCGCTGGTGACCAGCAGTGCCAGCACCGGACCGATGATCACGATCAGCATGAACAGCGTGATTTCGAAGCCGACATCCGTCCAGGTCGCCTGCTTCGCTTCGCTCATGTGCTCCTCGACGCGGCGCTCCTTCTGCTCGCGCACGGCGCTTTCGGTGAAGCGCTTCCGCTCGTTGCGATCTACGATGATCTGGAGCGCGGCGTCCCCGTCCGCCCCGGTGACCGCCGCCGCCACGTTGTTGAAGTAGCCGTCGTTGATCAGGTTCGGATTCAGGCTGATCGCCTGCGCGAGGCTGGACATCGCTTTGGCGTTGTTGCCGTCGATATTCAGCGACAGCGCCGCGTCGACATACTGCTTCGCCCGATCCTGATCCGGCTTGGAGACGGTGTACTGCCGCCCGCGCACCAGCAGCACGCCTGATGCCGTGCGCGGACCATCCGGCTCTTTGCTGTCGTCGGTTTCTTCCTCGATCACCCGCTGCGTCGACGTTCTCGCGCTCCTGCTGGCGCTGCCGCTCCTCGACCAGCCGTCGCTCAGAGTCCAGCAGTCGCTTGTAGCGCGCTGTCGGCGAGTCCGGGTCTAGCTCGATATCCTCGGCGGACGACTTCTGAAACGGCTCGATGCGCGGGCGCGTCTGCTTCTGCATCTGCTGGCGGATGTACTGCCCCGCTTTGCGCGCGTACTCGCGCAGTTCGGGGTCGGGGTCTTCATGAATGATGACCGCCAGTGGTCTTAAGGCGGTGGGGTCTTTGCTCCTGCCCAGTTCGCGGATAGCGTTGCGGCGGACAGCGGGATCCGGGTCCTTCAACTGCTGGATCAGTTGGTCGATCATAGTCAGCTCCACTGGCGTTCTCGCTCATTCTATCACGCAATCTCCGTCAGGACAGCTTGACTTCTTCGCCAGGGTCGATTCAGCATGTTCTTAACATTGGCTTATTGTGTTTAACATTCACTTAACATATACTGTGAATCACTTTTGGATATTTCAACCTTAGACCAGCGTCAGGGGAAAGCCTGTGAACAACTGGCTTCTGTTCATTCCGCTTCTGCTCCTGATCGGCGGTCACGCAGGATGCGCTGACGGGCGTGTTCGGCGCGCGCCCAGCATCGTGGCGACCATGATCGCCTCGCGCGCCGCGTCGCCGCGCCGAGCCATCGTGCTGTCCACGCTGGCGCAGTTGATCGGTCCCTGTCTGTTCGGCGTGGCGGTGCTACCACCGTCGGCTCGGAAGTGGTCGATCCCCGGCTGATCACATGGCATCTGTACAGCGCCATCCTCGTGACGGTGATCTGGATGCTGTTCGCCTGGTACTACCGGATTCCGTCAAGCTCGACCCACGCGCTGATCGGCGGGCTGGTCGGCAGCGCATCCGCCGCCTTGGGCATCGCCGCCATCCACGAAGGCGGGCTGCTGAAAATCCTGCTCAGCCTGACGCGCTGACCGCGCCGCTCGGCATTCTGGGGGGCTTCGCCGCCGCCCGGTTGTTCCGTTGGCTGGCGCGGGGCGCGACCCCGCGTGCCAACCGCAGCTTCAACCGGGGGCAGTACGTTATCGCGCTGTTTTCTGGGCTTCGCCATCGGCAGCAACAATGCCCAGAACACGATGGGTGTGACCGTCCTCGGCTTGATGGCGACCGGCTTCCTGACGAAATTTGAGGTTCCGCCTGGGTGATCGTCGCCAGCGCGGCGTGCCTGGCTGCCGGAAATCTGGTCGGCGGGATGCGGCTCATGCGCAGCGTCGGCGCGCGCTTCTTCCCGGTGCGCCCGCTGCACGGCTTCAGCGCCCAGATGTCCTCGACGCTGATCATCATCGCCAGCTCGCTCGTGGGCGGCGACGTGAGCACGACCCACGTCACCAGCATGTCGATTGTCGGGGCGGGCGCTGCCGAGCGCCTGACGCTGGTGCAGTGGCGCTTCGTCTACCGCGTGCTGCTCACCTGGGGGCTGACGATCCCGGTCACCGCCGCCAGCGCTTACGTGATCTGGTTCATCTTTCACGGGCTGGGCATCCCGTGACGGCTACCCGCTCAGCGGGAAGCTCGCCTCGTGACGGTAATTGGGTCCCTGCGGCGTCAGTAAGCTGGAAATCAGGTGGAATTCGGCGGCGGTGAACGGGTCGGCGCTGAACGACCGCTGCCGTTCAAGAAAGCGCTCGACCTGTGCCGCGCCCGCCGGGGGTTTCAGCCGCGCCAGCGTGATGTGCGGGCTGAAACCGCGTTCCTCCGGCGGAAACCCGACCGCCGCCACCGTCTGCTCGACCGCCCCGTGCAGCGTCGCCAGCACGGGCGGCGCGTCGATACCGACCCACAGCACCCGCGCCGGGCGCTTCGTCCCTGGCGGAAAGCGTCCCGTGCCGCGCAGCCCCACCGCGAACGATTCCGCCCGGATCGCGCTCAGCGCGGTCGTGATCGGCGTCAGGCGGATCGGGTCGATGCCGTCACCGAGGAAGCGCAGCGTCAGGTGCATCGCGCCGGGCTTAACCCAGGTCGCGCCGGGGATGTCGCTCTTGAGCGAAGCAAGCTGGTCTTTCACCTCCGGCGGCAGCTCGATGGCGATGAACAGGCGCATTCGTGATCACACTCCGGTGCGCGGCGGCTTGGCGTACAGCCACCAGTAGGCATCCTGCGGATAGGCGGGCTGGAGCGCGCTCGCCCAGATGAACTCGCCCGGCTGCGTGAAGCGGTGAAGCTGGGTGTCGACCTTGCGCGCCTCCCGATCCAGATCGGTGTTCGGCTCGTCGAGCGCGTCCAGGATCACCTGCACAATCGTCCGGCGCATGGCTTCCGGCGGGTAGTTCGCCGCGCAGGTGCGCGGGTCGTCGGCGCAGTCGCCGAAGAACTGCTCGATCATCTTCAGGCGTGAGGTCGCTTCCTGCACCAGCTTGTCGTGATAATGCACCGACCATTCGCGGCGGGCGTTCTCGGTCTGCGCTTCGATTCCCGCCAACTGCGCCTTCTGCTCCGCCGTCATCTGATCTTCCAGCGCGTGCAGGCGGCGCAGGCGCAGCAGCAGCCCGCCGACCGTCAGCCGGGGCATCGACGCGCTGCCGAACATCCCGCCGATGCTGCCGTAAAGCTCGCCCTCGTACACGTAAGGGACGAGATGGTCGGCGAACGCCTTCGCTTCGCTCAGGTCGCGGTCGATGCTGTAGTTGGTTTCGCTCATGTCCGCTCCTTTCGATAACGCAGATTGTAATACAAAATGGCGCTTTAGGGTAGCGCGGGAGATTGGTGAAAAGGGGAAATGTAGGGGCACGACATGTCGTGCCCCTACGATTGAGGTGGCACTACGCTTCTTCGGCGATGATCGAATCGACCAGTTCCTCGATCATCACGTTTGGCTCGGTCAACGCCCGATGCACCGGGCATTTCCCGGCGATTTCCAGCAAACGCTGTTTCTGCTCGTCGGTCAGCGCGCCCTTGAAATGGATGCGCTGGCGAAATTCGTGGACAAATGCGCCGTCGCCAGTGTAAGCCGGGTAATTTTCGGCTTTATGGCGCTCGGTGTGCAGGTCGATCTCGACGCCTTCCAGCGCCCAGCCCTTGCGCTTGGCGTACATCTGGGTAGTAATTGCCGCGCACGCGCCCAGCGCCGCCAGCAGCAGCTCTTTCGAGGTCGGTCCCGCGTTGGTTCCGCCGTCGCTTTCCGGCTCGTCGGCGATCAGCGTATGATTGCGAACCTGGATCACCGCCTTATAGCCTTGATCCAGCCGCACAGTTGCTCGGGTCATGCATTTTGCTCCAGTACGGAAAGCGCCGCTCGCTCTCCCGGAGCGTAGACGGGTCATCCCGCAGCGGTCTTACTCCGGCGGATTAGAGAAGGGCGGGGTGACGGCGACAGGCATCGTCGGGCAGAACATTCCGGCTCACGCGCCGCGTGTGAGCCGCCGTACCGCCTGATACTGCGGCTTGCCCTGAATTTCCTTCCAGCGCGCCTCGCTGTCGTCGGTGTGCCATTCGACCACATGCATCCCGTCGGCATCCTGGTAGGTGAACGCCGGGCGCATCATCAGAATCTGGCGCATCACGCCGATGAATTCCTTGCTTTCCTCGCCTGTGCGCAGGATGAAGTATTTGCCGGGGACCCACTCGAACGTCACCGGCATCTCGTTCTGCCAGCGACCTTCCATCTTGATTGGCGGAGTGGCTTGCGTGCACATCATGTGGATGTTCGCCAGCCGGTTCTTCCAGAGCGTATGGTTGACGCGCTCCTCGATGAAGTACGGGCGCGCATCAGGAGTCGTATAGAACCATGTCCGCGAATCGGTCGCCATCTTATTCTCCAAAAGGGCAGCATGAGCTTATGGCGACTAGTTTACCCAAAAAGCGCGGGAGTCTCCAGTTGAGGTTACGTCCGCCTGCCGATGCCTTAATTGTAAAATAATTCACAAATTGTGTATAATGACGATAGATAATGTTGCAGATTGACCGAAACGCCACGAATCCATCGTCGAACGGTCATCAGGAGATAAGACGTAATGTTTAGCGATGAACGGGAGCGTCAGTTGTTCGAAGAACGCGCCTCGGCGCCCAGCATTCAGGCATGGGCGGCGTGGGTCGATGAGCAGGGTAGGCTGGATCGCACGTCCTTCGGGGCGCGCGTGCTGCTGTCGCTTGGCAGGCGGATGATCATCATCGGCTTACGGCTGACGGAACGCTTCGGCAGCCCGGCGGAGCAGGCGCGCCTGCCTCTTTCGCGCCGCGACCGCGTCTACAACTAACGGATGGTCGCTGCCCCGCCCGTTTCGGCGCGGGGACGACACGCCCCACTATCACCGGAACACCTCGCTGAATCCTGCGGGGTGTTTTTGATCCCGTGAGTGTCGGGCGTTCCCTGAAGAACTTTCGCCAAAATCAAATCTCAACTGTTGTTTTATTCACAAATTGTGTATAATAGCTGTAGATGATGAGGCAGATTGACTAAAGAACCGAATAATTGTAAGCCGCATCATCATTAGTGGAGAAGACGGTATGCTCACCGACGAACTTGAACGAACGCTGCTGGAGCAGCATTCTCACTCGCAAAGCTTGCAGGCATGGGCGCAGCAGGTGAAGGACGCCCAGCGCGATCACCAGCCCATGGGAAATCGCATGCTGAAGCCAGTTGGCAAGCGGCTGATCGAGTTTGGGATCAGGCTGACGGAGCGGTTCGGCGTCCCGGCGTAACACCGGGCGACCGCTGACAATTCCAATTCAGGCAGCGAACCCACCCCGCCATCGCGCGGAGTGGGTTTTTTATTGCTCTGCTGCCGGACGCGCGCCGGATTACCGTCGCCAAATCGACGATCATTCGGCGGTGGAACGTCCGTCAATTATGAGAAAGAGGGGACATAATTCTAACAGGATGCGACATTCCCGGCAGTTCAGCGTTATAGAAGATGTAATTTACATCCACCTACCAGACTCATCCCCCGAGCGCCCTCTTAAGCGGCTTCAGGTGGGTATCGATGTGGCGAACCTGGTCGAGAATTGCATCACCCAGGCAGGACATATGGCAACCGGCTCAAAAAAATCGCGGAATCAGGACGCTGCACCGGCGCGTGGATACGTCGACATCGTCCGAAACGACAGCCCGCAAGCCGCCGCCGCGCTCGAACGGCTGCTGGACGCTGCCGGGACAGCGGCATTACTGCGCGCCACCTACATCCTGTCGCTGCTGAAAATGGAAGTCGTGCAGAACTGCTTCATGCCCGACTTGAAATCCTACCGCTACATGATTCAGGAATTCGACGATGCGCATACCGCCCTGTTCGAGCAGGCAATCGAAAGCTGCCTGCGGGCGTGGGGCGTGAAGGACATCGTCGTCAGCCTCAGGAACGGCAATGTCGCCCACCGCATTACCCCGCCCCGCGCTTGAAGCTAGCCGGATACCTCAACCGCCGCGCCGGGGCAGCGAAAATGGATTGTCGCTCCCCCAATGACACACATTGAGGGGACTTCTCGTGAAGCCGATGTCGAAAGGATGTTGAGACAATGATTGATGTCTCGTAGAAGTCTTTGCAAATATCTACGTTCAACTACGCCGGATACACCTGCTTGCATAACAACTTGCACAGCTAATTCTCGCAAAGGAAGGTCACCGAATAACGATGGAACGTTTTTCCTCAGGTCATCCGCAATCGATACATATCTGTCGATAAGCAAATAAATTCCGTCGCAGCGTAAGTTTTTCCGTCCAACTCTAATAATTCCTCGGTTGTGATTTTCGTAGCCCCTAACTTGACTATTATTTCGACAACAGCACCTTCGATCCTTCGACGCAATATTCGAACCTCACCCCAGCCCCTCGCCGCCGTCGACGCGCAGCACCGCCCCGGTGATGTAGTCGTTCGTCGCCAGGAACACCGCTGCCCGCGCCGCGTCGTCCGGGTCACCGGATCGCTTCAGCGGCAGCCGCGCCTCGGTCTCGCGCCAGCTTTCCGCGCTCTGCCCGGTCGACGGAAGCACCGGACCCAGCACGATACAGTTGGCGCGAATCTGATAGGCTGCCAGCGCCGCCGCTGTCACCTGCGTCAGCGCGATCAGCCCGGCTTTCGAGACGCTGTGATGCGGGCGCGCCGCCCAGGGGCGCAAGCCGCTGTTGTCGGCGATGTTGATGATCGACCCGGCGATGCCCGCGTCGCGCATCATGCGCCCGGCGTGCTGCGTACACAGAAACGGCGCGCGCAGGTTGACGCCCATCACCGCGTCCCACTCCTCAGGCGCGATGTCGAGCAGGTCGCCGCGCGGGAACACGCTGGCGCTGTTCACTAGCACGTCGATACGCCCGTAGTGCGCCCGAATCTGCTCGAAACTGCTGGCGATGGCGTCAGGATTGGCGTAGTCGCCCTGCACGACCAGCGCGTCGACGCCTAATGCCTTCGCGTCGATGCGCGTGTGCTCGGCGTCCGCGACCGAGTTGCTGTGGTGGATGACCACGTTCGCGCCCTGCGCCGCGAATCCCAGCAGGATGCCGCGCCCCACCCGCCGTGCCGACCCGGTCACGAAGGCGACTTTCCCTTGCAGTGACGTTTGCATACAGGCTTCTCCCGTTTCCGCAGACTATACGCCGCGCGCGGGCGCTCCGGCAAGCGCAAACACTCAAGTGCTTTACGCCCGCGCGCTCGCGTCGGACAATACAGGCGACCGATGTGAAAGGATTATCTCATGAGCCTGACGCGCGAGTCTCTGCGCAGTTTGATGCTGATGGCGTGCGTGGCGGCGGTCGTCGCCCTGACGACCCTCCCCGCCAGCATCAGCCTGATCCGCTTTGCCCACGACATCACCGTGATCGAGGGGCATCCCAACGCCAACGACGCGCTCGGACATGCTGCACTCTACGCCGCGCTCACTGCGGCGGTGTACATATCGCTGCGCCGTCGAATCGGCTTTGAGCGCGCCTTCTGGATCGCGCTGGGGTCGGGGCTGCTGCTCGGCGCGCTGACCGAGTTCATCCAGCGCTTTTCGCCGGGGCGGACGATGATGCTCTCCGACCTGCTGGCGAACTGGCTCGGCGCGATGTCGGTCGCCATGCTGATCAGCTATACGCGCCCGCGCGGCAGGTGACCGCGCCGCGCATCCCCGCGTTATGCCCCGCCTGATTTCCCCGGCTGCCATACGCGAATGGTGAATGTCGAGGTTACGCCTGTGTAGGGGCGAGGCGCCGCCTCGCTCTGGGCAAGCCCAGCGGCTTGCCCCTACATCACCCTTTCCCCACTCCTTCGCCCGGTTGATCACATGCGATCTCGCGCCGGGAGTGTTACACTAATCCCTACAGCATCACAATGTTTCACGCAGGTCAACGGGGAGTCAGGCGTGGCTCGCTCGGTTTGCGCGGTGCGCTCAGGCCACGCGCATCGCTTCGGTTCTTTGACTCAGCACCCAGCGATTAACACTCAATACTGTTTCAGGAGGCTTGGCTATGGAATTCGCAATCACGTTCAAAGGCGACATCGACCCCCGGCGGACTGTGGCGTTGTGCCAGCAGGCGGAGCAGGCGGGCTTTACCTACGCTTGGTTCTTCGATTCTCACGTCCTCTGGCGCGAATGCTACGTCACGATGGCGATGTGCATGGAGCATACCAATCACCTCCGCTTCGGTCCCTGTGTGACCAACCCCGGCGTGCGCGAGTGGTCGGTGGCGGCGAGCCTGTTCGCCACGCTCGGCGTGCAGAGCGGCAACCGTTTCGAAATGGGGCTGGGGCGCGGCGACAGCTCGCGGCGCGTGCTCGGTCACAAGCCGCTCAATGCCGAGACGATGATCGAGTTCGCGGATGCGGTCAAGGGGATGGTGCGCGGCGACGAAATCCACTACGACGAGAGCGTCGCCCCGGTGCGGCTTCCCTGGGCGAACGGCTACGAGCTTCCGGTGTGGATCGCCGCGTATGGACCCAAAGTCCTCGCTGCTGCCGGGACGGAAGCCGATGGGCTGATCCTCCAGATTGCCGATCCGACGCTGGTGAAATGGCTTGCCGATCACGCCGTCGACGCGGGCAAAACCGCCGGGCGCGATATGTCCGGCTTCAAAATCATGTCGGCTGCTCCCGCGTGGATCGGCGACATGACCAGAGCACGCGAGCAGACGCGCTGGTTCCCGGCGATGGTCGGCAACCACGTCGCCGATCTGGTCGAGCGCTACGGCAAGACCGGCGCGACCGTCCCTAAGCGCCTGACCGACTACGTGGAAGGGCGCAAGGGCTACGATTACCGCCACCACGCCGACAAGGATGCCGATCATCTGGGCTTCATCACCAACGACATCATCGACAGTTTCGGCGTGCTCGGCACGGTCGAGCAGCACGTCGAGAAGCTGAAGGAACTCGAATCCATCGGCGTGACCCAGTTCAACATCTACCTGATGTGCGGCGATGAGGAGCGGATCGTCGAGGAATACGGCAAGCACGTGCTGCCGAAGTTCGCGGGCGTAACCGCCTGACGGGAGCTAACATGAGCCAACCATCGCGCGAACAGCGGAAGCAGATGGGGGCAAAGGCATTTGGACAGTTCGCGTCCGTCTATGATCGCATCGGACCGCGTTTCTTCGCCCATTTTGGGCGGCGGCTGGTCGAGCTTGCCCAGCTTGAGCCGGGCGCGCGCGTCCTGGATGTCGCCACGGGACCCGGGATCGTCGCCTTCCCGGCGGCGGAGCGTGTTGGCGAAGGTGGGTACGTTCTGGGTATCGATCTCGCGCCGGGCATGATCGACGCGGCGATTCACGAGCGGGACGAGCGCGGCGTTCGGAACGTCGACTTTCGCGTCATGGATGCCGAAGATCTCGACCTGCCCGACGGCTCGTTCGACGCGCTGCTGTGCGGTTTCGGGCTGATGCTGTTCGACGAGCCGCGCCCGTGTGCCGAGTTCTTCCGGGTTCTCAAGCCCGGCGGCACGGTCGCCCTCTCGACCTGGGGGCGCGATGACGAGCGCTGGGCGTGGATGGGCGAGCTGCTCAAGCGGTTTTCGCCTTTCCAGCCGTCCCCACCACCTGCCGACCAGCCCGCGCCGCTCACGACCCGCACGGTAGAGGGCATGACCGCCAAGCTGAGCCGGGCGGGCTTCACCGATGACGTGCGCGTATTCAGCGAGGATTATGAAATCTTCTATGCCGATGCCGACGAATGGGCAGCCGGGTCGATCCCGGCACGCGCGCTGTTTCAGTTCGTGTCGCCAGCCGACCACGACGAGATCGTTGCCATCGCCGCCGACCACATGGAAGCGATGCGAACCGCCGACGGCGTTCCGCAGCGTTTGAACGCGCTCTACACGCTGGGGCGCAAACCCATTCAGGAGATGACCGAGTAAGTACAGCGAGGTTGCTTTTCAGCCGACTGGAGTCGGCTTGGGTTTCTAGCCCGATGCTTTGAGCTTCGGGCGGTTGTATAAACAGGAGTGATCGACTATGGGTACATTGTTCAAGAACGGCACCGTCATCACGGCGGGTGAGCAGTCGAAAGCCGACGTGCTGGTGGAGGGCGAAGTCATCACCCTGATCGGGCGCGACATCAACCCGGCGGGGCATCAGGTCGTGGACTGTACGGGCAAGTATCTGCTGCCCGGCGGCATCGATGTGCATACGCACCTCGACCTGTCATTCGGCGGAACCTACAGCAACGACGACTTTGACAGCGGGCACAAAGCGGCAGCCTTCGGCGGCACGACGATGACGATTGACTTCGCCATGCAGTCACGCGGCAAGATGCTCCACGACGCCATCGACATGTGGAATCAGAAGGCGAAGCTGGCACAGCTCGACTACAGCTATCACATCGGGGTGACCGACCTGCGCCCGGAAATCATGGACGAGATCGGCACGCTGCCCGGCGAGGGCTTCACCAGCCTCAAGCTGTTCATGGCGTACAAGAACGTTTTCCAGGTTGACGACACCACCCTGTTCAAAGCCATGCAGAAGGCGGCGGATCTCGGCATGGTCATCCTCGTCCATGCCGAAAACGGCGACGTGGAAGCCACGCTCACGCCCGAACTGCTGGCGGCAGGCAAGACCGACCCGGTCTATCACGCTTCGTCGCGCCCGCGCGAAATCGAGGGCGAGGCGACCAACCGCGCCGTCGTCATGGCGGGCTTGACCGGCTGCCGCCTGTACGTCGTCCACGTCACCAACGAACTCGCCGTCGACGCCATCCGGCGCGGGCGGGCGATGGGCTATCCGGTCATGGGCGAGACCTGTATCCAGTACTTCTTCATGACCGTCGACGAGCATCTGGCGCAGCCCGATTTTCACGGCGCGAAGTACGTCTGCTCGCCGCCGATCCGCACTAGGCACGATCAGCAGGTGCTCTGGCAGGCGATCCGCGACAACTCGCTGCAAGTCGTCAGCACCGACCACTGCGACTTCTGGTTCGACGGCGGTCATGGTCCAACCGCTGAATGGGCGGCAGCCCACAACGGCGGCGACTGGGCGGCGTTCGAGGCGCAAGACCCCAGCTATCGCCGCCCCGGTAAGGAACTGGGCAAGGGGAACTTCGCCAAGATTCCAAACGGCTTGCCCGCTATCGAGGATCGCCTGATCATGCTGTGGAATTCCGGCGTCAACACGGGCAAAATCACGCCGAGCCGCTTCGTGGAACTCAACTGCACCAACCCGGCGAAAATTTTCGGCATGTACCCGCAGAAGGGCACGATTGCCGTCGGCTCGGACGCCGACATCGCCGTGTGGGATCCCAACAAGACGCAGACCATCAGCGCCAGCACCCATCACATGCGCTGCGATTACAATCTGTTCGAAGGGACGCAGGTCACGGGGAAGCCGGTGCTGGTTTACTCGCGCGGCAAAAAGCTGGTCGACGGCGACCAGTGGCTCGGCAAGAACGGCGAGGGCAAGCGCGTCATGCGCACGCCCAACGCCGCGATTCTGTAATCATGGTTCTGCTGTAGGGGCGCACAGCCGTGCGCCCCTACGTTGTGGATGATTCCGATGCCCACAACGCCCCACTTGACCCCGCTGGATTTCGAGCGCCTGCCCGTCGACGAGCAGATCGCCCGGTCGCGCGCGTTTCTGGCGCGGATGCAGACCCGCCGCACCGTCCGCGACTTTTCCAGCGAACCCGTCCCGTTCGAGCTGATCGAGAACGCCATCGCCACTGCCGCGACCGCTCCGTCAGGCGCGAACCAGCAGCCCTGGACGTTCGTGGTCGTTTCCGACCCGGCGATCAAGCGGCGCATCCGCGAAGCCGCCGAGATCGAGGAGCGCGACAGTTACGAGCGCCGCATGAGCGATGAATGGCTCGAAGCGCTTGCTCCGCTCGGCACGGACTGGCATAAGCCGCACCTTGAGGACGCGCCCTACCTGATCGTCGTCTTTTTGCAGGCGTATGGGCTGGCAAGCGACTCCGACGGCGCGGAGCGCAAGGTCAAGCATTACTACACCGCCGAGTCGGTCGGGATCGCCGTCGGCTTTCTGCTCGCCAGCCTGCACCACGCCGGACTCGCCACGCTCACCCACACCCCGAATCCGATGGGCTTCCTGAGCGACATTCTCCAGCGCCCGCCCAACGAGCGGGCATTCGTCGTCATCCCGGTCGGCTACCCGGCGGACGACGCCCATGTGCCTGAGATCACGAAGAAATCGCTTGACGAGGTGATGATCGTTTATGGAAACTCGGATAGCCACGCTGGATGACGCCCCGGCGATTGCCTCGATTTACAATCAGGGGATTGAAGATCGCGTCGCTACCTTTGAGACGCGCCTGCGCAGCGACGACGACGTGCGCTCCTGGTTCGACAACCCGCGCTTCCCGGTGGTCGTGGTCGTGGACGGCGGGCAGATTATCGCCTTCGCCTCGACCTCGCTTTACCGCCCGCGCGAGTGCTACGCCGGGATCGCCGAGTTCGCGGTGTACGTGGCGCGGGGCGCACGCGGTCACGGCGCGGGGCGCGCGGCGATGCTCGCCCTGTTCGACGCGGCGCGGGCAGGCGGCTTCTGGAAGCTGGTTTCGCGCATCTTCGTGGAAAACCGCGCCAGCCGCGCGCTGATGCAGTCGATTGGCTTCCGCGAGGTCGGCGTTTACGAGAAGCACGGTCAGCTTGACGGCGTGTGGCGCGACGTGGTGATTGTCGAAAAGCTGCTGGAAGTCAGGAGTTAGGCGTTGTTATTCGGGATCAAGATTGGCTCATTTTCATCCAACAGATGAAAAAGATGGCGTGCTAAGTAAAAACGGTTACGTTTTTGTCCGGTGACTTCTTCCACAATTCCTTCATTCTGAAGCTGATTGAGGGCTTTCTGAGCTGTTGGAAAAGAAATCCCTAGGCGGCTTGAAGCCATCCTGACGCTAAGAACGGGATTGACAAAAGTTAAATCCAGCAAAGCTAAAACGGATGCCGACACTTTCGATGCCTGGAGTTGGCGCCGTAAATCCTCACGCCGATCAACGATTCTTTTCGCCGATCCAATTGCGCTTTCCCCCTGAGTAATGACACCTCTCAAAAAGAAGCTGACCCAACTTTCCCAGTCTCCTGCCTGACTTACTCGAAGCAGCAGATCGTAATATTCCAGGCGGTTACGCTCAAAGTAGTCACTTAGATATAGAAGTGGATAAGGAAGTGCCTTACGTTCGATCAGGAAAAGAACGATGATCAACCTTCCCAGCCTTCCATTCCCGTCAAGGAACGGATGAATAGCTTCAAATTGATAATGAAGCAATGCGCATTGGATAAGGAGCGGTAAATTTGTCTCTCTCTCATTTAAGAACCTTTCCCAATCCCGTAGAACGTCGTTAAGTGCTTCGGGCGGAGGGGGAACATAAACTGCTTCATTTAAATTGCGACCACCAATCCAATTTTGTGATGTTCGGATTTCACCCGGTGTCTTGTCAGGAGTCCCGCCTCGAACACCCGACATCAAACGCTCATGCATTTTACGGATCAAACGCAGGATTAACCCCAGGCTATCAAGTTGCTGGATTCCCAAATTGAGAGCATCAATATAATTTTGAACCTCTAATACATCCATAGTTGGAGCGATTTTTTCGGTATCAGCCTCAAAGTAGAATAACTCTGACAAAGATGCCTGTGTCCCCTCAATCCGCGTACTCGCAACAGCTTCGATCCGTGTATAGGGTATGATCAGAAAATCAGGGTTTGGCACTAAATAGCCAATACCAGCCAGCCTTCCCAAAATTCGCTCTGCATCAGCAACGAGCTTAAGAAAATCGCGTCTCTTAAATTGGAGTTCATGGGGTAGCGCACTTGGAACAAAAGCGTGGTAGCCGCGCTGCGTTAAAACAACACGTCCTGTAGAGGAATTTTGGAAATCTTTCGGATCCATCAACACCTCTTATTCAAGGTTTTTGAATAAGCAAAATCCTTATTCAAAAATACACCGTTTTTTTTAACAAGGCAATGGCGGCACGGTCAGCTTGACGGCGTGTGGCGCGACGTGGTGATTGTCGAAAAGCTGCTGTAGCAGGAGAGGTATTGTAGGGGCGAGGTATACCTCGCCCCTACGGAGATCGTAATTCGACTGCGCGTATTCCCTTACTCGCTCGCGTGCGCCAGCGAGACTTCGTAGCTCAGGTTGCTGTAGCTGTAATCGGTGATCTGCACGCTGACATCGCCGTCTTCCGGCGTGACGAAGCCGACGTTCAGGTCGCTGATCGTGCTGCCCGACGCGCTGGCAATCGTGTTGCCGCCCTGGGTGACGGTGATGCTCGGCGAGCCGGTTCCGTCGTTGAGCGTGTGCAGGTTCAGCCGCACGGTCTCGCCCGCCTGCGCCGTGAACGTCACCGCACGGGTGTACTGCGAGTCGCTGAAGCTGACCGTCTGCACGCCTTCGTCAAGCGACGGCGGCGGCGTGTTTTTGAGCGTCAGCGTGACCTTGCCCGTGCCGGGGTTCACCGCTTGCAGCACGATGGTGTACGTCCCCGAAGTCGACAGCACCTGCTGGTAGATTTCAGGGTCGAAGCCGGAGCCGCTGTCCTCGTCGGTGACGATCTGGCTGTTGTACGGGTCGTTCAGCGTCAGGCTGGTGTCAATCGTGCCGTCGCTGTCCGCCGAGACCGAAACCATATCGCCCGACGTGCCCTCAAATGTGAAGTACATCGCCTGATCGCTTGGCGTGAGGCTGAGTTCGACCGAATCGCCGTAGCTGATGGGCGCGACTTCGGTCTTGTTCAGCGTCAGGGTGAACGAGCCGGGGGTATCCCCGTTCAGGCTGGACGCGCGAATGGTGTAGCTGCCGGTCGCTGGCAGCGTATAGGGACCAATCGCCGAATTGAGCGAGCCGCCGCTGTCGTCGTTGGTCATCAACTGGCTGCCGTTGCTGTCGAGCAGGTACAGGTACGAGTCGAAGGCGTCCGACGACTCGGTGATGATGATCACGTCGCCTTCCTGCCCGGTGAACACGTAGTCCTTGGAAGTCTCGCTGGTCGTCAACTCGTCGTTCACGACCTGCGAATATTCGATGCGCGACACCTGCTGTTCGGTCACGCTCAGGGTGAACGCGCCGGTCTCCGCGCCGCCGTTGTTGTGCTGCCCGTAGCTTTCCACCAGGATCGAATAGCTGGACGCCTGCGGCAGCACAAAGCTGAGGATCGCTGAATCGGTGCCGCTGTTGTCGTCGTTTTCCGCCAGAACATTATCGTGGTCGTCCAGCAGCGAGAGATAGGCATCGAAGTCATCCGACGACAGCGAGATGTTGACCGCTTGCCCGGCTTCCGCGTCCAGCGTATAGGTCTGCGAGGGTTGGTCGGCGGTGAGCGTGCCTTCAACTGTGTCGCCGGGCGCGATGCTTTCGCCCTGCGCCTGCGCCGGTAGCGTGAACAGTACCAGCAGGGAACCGATCAGTAAATACTTTAAGAGCTGACGCATAGGATCCATCCTCAGTGTAGTTTGCCACTCAAGGGTTACTCTCTCCATTATAGATCAGACTTTGCTGCCTTCGTTTTCAGCGGTGGGAAATCGTGTTACAACTATAGCGCTGACGTATGGTGAAGGATGACGAATGTTAGTTGAACGTTTTGCCGAGTTCGCGCAGCCGGTGCTCGACCTGCCGCTGGTGCGCCGCACGCGCCGCAATCACGGACTCGAACACGCGACGATCCACATCCTGGCGCAGCGGGTGAAGAACCTGCGCATGGCAGGGCGCAGCAGCGACTCCGGCTTCGTGCTGCTGGGCGAGGCTTCGACGGAGCAGGTGGAAGCCGCCGTCCGCGATGCCCTGCGCCGGATGCGCGCTGGCGAGCACGATCTGGCGGTGCATCCCAACTGCGGCACGAATCTGGTCACGACCGGGCTGATGGCGAGCGTCGCGGCGATGGTCGGCTTGACCGGCGCGAGCCGCCGCGACCTGTGGAACCGGCTGCCCGCCGTCATGCTGCTGGTGATGGTCGCGCTGATCTTCTCGCAGCCGCTCGGCTTGTCGCTGCAAAAGTACATCACCACCGACGGCGACCCCGCTGACCTCGAGGTGCTGAGCGTGACGCGCAGCAGCGTGCAGACGCCGCTCAGCAGTGCGCCGCTCACCGTCAACCGGAAGCGCTAAATCGGGATCCGCTCTGATCTTTTCTCAGTCCTCAGTCCTGATCCCTCAATCCTCCATTTTCGCATGACGACTCCCACGTTCTATCTCTTTCACGGCGACGACGACCTGCGCATCGACGAAGAAGTCGGCGCGATGCTCGCCCGCATGAAGGAACAGCCCAACGGCGACCTCAACATCGCCGAGTTCGACGGCGTGGTGGCGACCGTCCCCGAAGTCCTCGGCGCGGCGATGGCGTATCCCTTCCTCGCCGACAGGCGGCTGGTCATCGTTCGGGGGATGCTGGCGTGGATCACGCGCAAGGGC
The DNA here is from genome assembly GCA_046328655.1 of Anaerolineae bacterium. Lineage (GTDB taxonomy): Bacteria > Chloroflexota > Anaerolineae > Aggregatilineales > Phototrophicaceae > Flexifilum. Next base: position 36,885 of record JAXLWE010000038.1, read on the forward strand.
GCGGGCGATACGGGCAAGCAGGCGGTCGAGCGTCTGCTCGACGGGCTGCCGCAGCTTCCCGAATGGGCGCGGGTGGTGTTCGTCGAGCGTGGCAAGCTGCCCGATTCGCATAAAATCCTCAAGCTGGCGCAGAGCGACCCCAACGGCTACGAGAAAGTTTTCATCGTCCCGAAGGACAGCACCGGCTGGATCATCAAGCGGGCGAAGGAGATGTACGGCGCGGAGATCGAGCCTGCCGCTGCCACCGCGCTCGCCACCGTTACCATCGGCGACCTGCGCCGAGCGGACAATGAGCTGTATAAGCTGGTCAGCTACGTCGACGGCGAGCACCCGATCACCGAAGCCGACGTGATGCTGCTGACGCCCTACGTCGCCGAAGCCAGCATGTTCGACATGGTCGATGCGCTCGCCGAAGGGCGCGGCAAGGCGGCGGTGTCGCTGGCGCTGCGCCTGCTCGATCAGGAATCGGACATCTTCGGGCTGTATGGCATGATCACGCGCCAGTATCGTCTGCTGCTGCTGGCGAAAGAGCACCTGACCAGCGGCGGCTCTCCGCGCGACATCGCCCAGACGATCAGCGTGCATCCGTATGTGGCTGAAAAGCTGGCGAAGCAGAGCCGCAGCTTCACGCTCGACCAGCTAGAGACGATTTACCGCGCCCTGCAGGACTACGACTTCAAGATGAAAACCGGGCAGATCGAGCCGGAGCTGGCGCTCGACCTGTTGATCGCCGGGCTGACGCGCTAGGTCGCCGTCAATGGCAGTTCGCTGTCTGCACGGCACTCAGACCCGCAGCGAGCCGCGAAACCCGCGCGCGCCATAGTACGACGACGCGCCGTTGTGATACACGAAGACGTGATCGTAGCGGCGGTCGCAGAAGATAGCGCCGCCGAGTTTTCGGATTTCAGGCGGCGTGAGCACCCAGCTCGACGTTTTCGTGTCGAAATTCCCAAGTTTCTGCAGCGCTCGATACTGCTCCTCCGTCAGAAGCTCGATGCCCATCTCGGCTGCCACATCCATCGCGCTATTTTCCGGCTTGTGTTCTTCCTGGAGTCCAGTGCTGCGCGGTCGTAACACAGATTGCGGCGTCCGTCAGGGCTTTCGGCCGAACAATCGTAAAAAATGAACTCACCCGTCCGGCTGTCTCGCCCCACGACATCCGGCTCGCCGCCGGTGCGTTCCATTTCGCTGAGCGACCACAGCTTTTCAGGATTCGCTTCCAGCCTCGCCTGCACGTCCGCCCATTTCAGACCGTGATGGCGGCTCACGTTTTTCTCGAACCGGATTTTCAAAATCCCAAGCAGTTGTTCGCGTTGTTCCGCAGACAAGTCCATTTGGAAACCCCTCTGTGACCATCAGCGAAAGTGATTTACAGGAAGATACTGCAACCATCCCAATGCTGCCACGACTCGCTGCAACGACTCCTCAACTCGCAACGTATACCAGTCAGACAAACGATCTTTGCGGGAGGAAGAGTCGTGCGGATGAACAAGACGTGGAGCACCTATCCCTGGTGGCTGCTGCTGGTCGGCTTCGCTTTCGGCGTGCTGGTGACGCTGTGGGCGACGCAGGGGCGCGGGCAGACCATCACCGTCTACCGCGACCCCGGCGCGCCGGATACCATCTGGATTCAGGCGACGCAGATGGTCGAGCAGGCGACGATGAGCGCCGAAGGGATTCAGGCGGCGATGTCGGTTCACGCGACGGCGAACGCTGCTGCGCCGCTCGACCCGCTGCTGGCACAGGCAACGGCGTTTGTCCAGCAGGCGACGGTTGCCGCCGAGCAGATGGGGCAGCGCTAAGCGCCCGGCGCAACGCGTGGCAGAGCGCTCGCAACACGCAGCCCGATTTTGCGTATTATGAAATAACGAACGACCTGAAGGTATCGAGGAGTGTAGTAATGGGCGCTATTGTCGTAATTGTGATCATTCTGCTGATCGCCTACATTGTGCTTTCAGCATCGATCAACATTTTCCTTGGGCTGATCGTCCCGCTGATCATCTGGGCGATCATCGGCTGGTTGGCGGGCAAGCTGATGCGCGGGCATGGCTACGGCGCAGTCGGCAACATCCTGTTAGGCGTCGGCGGCGGCATCATCGGTAGTCTGGTGTTCCGTGTCCTGAATCTGGGCGTGGGCGACATCTGGCTGGTGGGTAACATCATCGTCGGCGTGGTCGGCGCGGTGATCATCGTGCTGATCGCGCGCGCGTTCGGCAACCGCAACCTCGGCTAAGCATAGACGAGGCTTCCCCGGCTTGTGCCGGAAGATCATGGTTAGCTCCGCCGAGGGATTAATCCCTCGGCTAGGGAAACTCGTCGCCCACTAAAGGGGCGACTCGGACACTAATGCTTTGTGGCGACCCCTTCAGTGGGTCGCTAAGTTTTCCATAGCTGGGGGTTCAAACCCCCAGCGGCGTTTGGCGTTGATCTCGCCCGTTCAACCAGTCCATACGCGATCCGCGAATTTTGATCCACCCCTCCCTTTGCGGTAAACTATTCATATTTCACGCAACAATCAAGACGTTGCCGGGCATCACCCGGCGTAAGCGAGGAGTCCGCATGGCGACCAATACGCTCTCGCCTGATAAAGAAAAGCTGCTGGACTGGTACTACCAGATAGTGCTGATCCGCCAGTTCGAGACGGCGTGCGATGAGCTGTACAAAGAGAAGAAGATCACCGGCGTTTACCTGCACCTCTACAGCGGTCAGGAAGCGACCGGCGTGGGTGCGGTGGCGGCGCTCGGCGTGGACGACCACGTGATCACCGCCTACCGCGATCACGGTATCGCGCTGGCGCGGGGCGTCGACCCCAACGCGATTATGGCGGAGATGATGGGCAAGCGCACCGGGGTCAGCGGCGGTAAAGGCGGCTCGATGCATCTGGCGTCGCGCGAGCATAACTTCTGGGGCGGCTACGCCATCGTCGCCGGGCATCTGCCGCTGGCGGCGGGTATCGCGCTCAAGGAGCGCTACATGGAGACCGAGAACGTCGTCCTGTGCTTCTTCGGCGACGGCGCGTCCAACAACGGCTATTTCCACGAGTCGCTCAACCTGAGCGCGGTATGGGACTTGCCGGTCGTATGGCTGGTCGAGAGCAACGGCATCGGCATGGGCACGCGCGTGGAAGATTCTTCCGGACAGACCGAGCTGGTCAAGCGGGCGATTGCCTACGGCATGAAGGAAGGTCCGCGCGTCGACGGGCAGAACGTGATCGAAGTCTACGATGCCGTCAGCGAGGCGGTCGAATACGCCCGCAAGCACGGTCCCGTCCTGATGGAAGCGCTGACCTATCGCTACAAGGGGCACGGCGTGTCCGACAAGCAGTACGACTCGCGCGAAGACCTCAAGTCGGAGCTGGACGAGTGGCACAGCAAAGACCCGATCATCGTTGGGTGGCTACCTGAAGGCGAATTACGACGGCATCGAGCCGGAGCTGGAAAAGCTGGAACAGGAGGCGGGGAAAGTGGTCGCCGAGGCGGTCGAGTACGCCGAGAACAGCCCCGCTCCCACCTACGAAGATTTGGTGAACAACGTGTATGTATAAGCATTCAGCTTTCAGCGGTCAGCTATCAGCCAAAGACAAAAGCTGACTGCTGATAGCTGACGTCTAAGGAGCAAACATGGCAGAAAAGAATATGCCGATGCGCGAGGCACTCCGCGCCGCGCTCATGGAGGAGATGGAGCGCGACGAGTCCGTCTTTGTCATGGGCGAGGAAGTCGGCGCATGGCAGGGCACGCACCGCGTCACGCGCGGCTTTCTGGAGAAATTCGGACCCCGGCGCGTGCGCGATACCCCGATCAGCGAGATGGTGATCGCCGGGGCAGCGGTCGGCGCGGCAATGGCGGGCTTGCGCCCGGTCGCCGAGATCATGACGATCAACTTCGCGTTTTTGTCGTTCGATGCCTACGTGAACCTGGCGGCGAAAATCCACTACATGTTCAACGGGCAGTTCAAGGTGCCGATGGTGATCCGCGCGGCGAGCGGCTGGGGGAATCAGGCGACGGCGACGCACTCGCACACGCCGGAGCCGGTGTTCGCCCACTTCCCCGGCGCGTATGTCGGCTGCCCGTCCAACGCCTACGACGCCAAGGGCATGTTGAAAGCGGCGATCCGCGACGATAACCCGGTGCTGTTCACCGAATCGATTGCGCTCTACCCCAAGCCCAGCCCGATCCCGGACGAGGAATACCTGATCCCGATTGGCAAGAGCGACGTGAAGCGGCAGGGCGGGGATGTGACGCTGGTGAGCTACGCGCGCGGCGTCGAATGGGCGCTGGACGCCGCCGACATGCTGGCGAAGGAAGGCATCGAAGCCGAAGTGGTCGACCTGCGCTGGCTGCGCCCGCTCGACCTGGAGCCGGTGTTCGAGAGCTTCAAAAAGACCAACCGCTGTGTCGTAGTCGAGGAATCGCTGCCGCACTTCAGCTTCGGCAGCGAGATCGCGGCGCAGCTTCAGGAAGCGGCGTTTGACTACATGGACGCGCCGATCAAGCGCGTCAGCGCGATGGACGTGCCGCTGCCCTACGCGCGCGAAATCGAGTTGATGGCGCTGCCGAACGCGCAGAAAGTCGTCGATGCAGTGAGAGAGGTGCTGTAATGGCGCAGGAAATCAAGATGCCCAATCTCGGCTCGGACATGGAGGAAGGCATCCTTCTGAACTGGACGAAGCAGGTGGGCGAGGCGATCAATGAGGGGGATGTGATCGCCGAGATCGAGACGGACAAGGCGACGGTCGAAGTCCCGGCGACCGCTTCGGGCACGATCATCAAGCTGATCGGCGAGCCGGGGCAGACGCTCAAGGTCGGCTCGGTGATCGGCTACGTGGGGGCGCAGGGCGAAAACGCGCCCGCCAACGGCGCATCCAACGGCGGCTCACCCAAGCCAGCGCCGACGCAGGCGTCCACCGCAGCCGCAGCCGAACAGACCGCTCCTGCCTCGGCTGTCGCCGCTGAGAGCGATGGCGGCAACTACCCGGACGGCGTCAAGGCGTCGCCGGTGGCGCGCAAGATCGCGGCGGAGCGCGGCATCAATCTGACGCAGGTGCAGGGCACGGGTCCCGGCGGGCGGATCGTCAAGGCGGACGTGGAAGGCTACGAGCCGGGCGCTGCTCCGGCGGCGGTGGCTGCCCCCGCGCGTGGAGTCGCCGCGCCGAGCTATGGCACGATCCCCAGCGGCGCGGACGTGGAGATCATCGACACGCCCAGGATGCGCAGCCGCATCGCCGCCCGCATGATCGACGCCAAGCAGCAGATACCGCACTTCTACGTGACCATCGAGATCGACGTGGAAGCGCTGCTCAACCTGCGCAAGCAGATCAACGCCGGGCTGGACGACGCCCACAAGGTGACGGTCAACGACCTGATCGTCAAGGCGACGGCGCTGACGCTGCGCGACTTCCCCAACCTGAACACGCACTTCTACGGCGACCGGGTGGCGCGGCACAAGCGGATCAACATTGGTATCGCGGTGGCGTTACCCCAGGGCGGGCTGGTCAACGTGGTGGCGAAGGACGCCGATAAAACGTCGCTGGGCACGATGGCGGCGCAGAACAAGGAGATGATCGACCGGGCGCGCGAAGGCAAGGTGCGCCCCGACGACATTTCCGGCAGCACCTTCACCGTCAGCAACCTGGGCGCGTATGGCGTCGAGCACTTCATGGCGATCATCAACCCGCCGGAAGCCGGAATCCTGGCGATTGGCGCGGCGCAGAAAGTGCCGGTCGTCAAGGAGGACGGGACGCTGGGCGTCGGCAACCGCATGAAGGTGACGATCAGCGTGGATCACCGGGTGAGCGATGGCGCGGAAGGCGCGTCGTTCATGCAGAAGTTCAAGGCGCTGATGGAGAATCCGCTGCAACTGCTGCTGTAGAAACGAACCTCACCCCGGCAACCTGTGGTTGCTTCCCCTCTCCACAGCGTCGTGGAGAGGGGAGTCATCCAGCATCGGGGTGAGGTTGATCTTTCCCTATATCTTCAACTGCACGTTGTACAGACTCGCGTAAACGCCGCCCCGTTCGATTAGCTCGTCGTGCGTGCCCTGCTCATCGATGCCGCTGTCGGTCAGCACGACGTGCGCTGCGCGCTGCGGACGGTCGACAGGCGGTGGGCGATCACCAGCGTCGTCCGGTTGGCGGTCAGCGTCTCCAGCGACTCCTGCGCGCGCTCGCTTTCGTTGTCCAGCGCGCTGGTGGCTCGTCGAAGATGATCACGGGCGGGTTCTTCAGGAAGGCGCGGGCGATGCTCAGGCGCTGCTTCTGCCCGCCGGAGAGCTTGACGCCGCGCTGCCCGATGTCGGTATCATAGCCGTGCGGCAGCGCCGTGATGAAGTCGTGGGCGTTCGCCTGCTTCGCCGCCGCGACGATTTCCGGCATGGTCGCGTCCAGTCTGCCGTAGCGGATGTTGTCCGCGACCGTCCCGGCGAACAGGTACACATCCTGCTGGACGACGCCGACGTTCCGCCGCAGCGACCGCGGGTCACGTCGCGGATGTCCTGCCCATCGATCAGGATTTCTCCGCCGGTGACTTCGTAAAAGCGCGGGATGAGCGAACACAGCGTCGTCTTGCCGACGCCGGATGTGCCGACGATGGCGACGTAGTCACCGGCGTCGATGTCCAGCGTGACGTGTTCGGGACGTAATCGTGTTCTTCGGTACCTGAAGCTCACGTCCCGAAATTCAGTGCCGCCCCGAACTGTGCGCCAGCTCCACCGCGTCCGGCGCGTCCTCAATCTCCGGCGCGATTTCGAGAATTTCCATGAAGCGGCTGAACGCGGTGGCGCCTTCCTGATACAGCCAGGCGAAGTTCACACCAGCCGCGTGATCAGCTCGTCAGGATGCCGACACGGTAAATACGTGAGCAAATCCGCCAGTCCAGCTTCGCATTCATGATGGCGACGCCGCCAAGACGAATCACACCAATCGTGATCAGTTGGGTGAAGGCGATCATACCGCCGGAGAAGATGGCTTCGCTGCGGCCGGCCGTCTCGTCGGCTGGCGAGAAAACGGCGATTTTCGGCGTCGAACTTGCGCATCTCGACCGCCTCGTTGGTGAACGACTTGACCATCCGAATCCCCGACGTGTCTTCGACCTGCCGCGTTGATGTCGCCGATCCGCTCCGGGCCGACGCGCAGGCAGCGTTCATGCGGCGGTTGAAGTAGAAGGCATACGCCGCCATGACGGTAAAGCAAGGAGGACGATCCAGCGTCAGGCTGGGATTGATGGTCATGAGGATGACCAGCACGCCGATCCTTTCGGCAGCGCGATGGCGAGGTCTTCAGGACCGTGATGGTAGAACTCGGCGAGCGAGAATAAGTCGTTGGTGATGCGGGACATCAACTGCCCGGTTCAGTGGTCGTCGTAGAAGCTGAACGACAGCTTTTCGTAATGCTCAAGCTCGGCGCGCATATCGCCCACCACTCCATAGACGCGCCCATCATGTGCCCGCGATAGTCCACGAACATGTTGCACAGCGTATGCACGACCACCAGCGCCAGCATCACCGCGCCGAGCGCGCGCTAAATCTGGCTGAGGGCGTTGGGGGCTGCGAGCAGGTCTTTGGTGATGGTGCGGGTGAGCAGGGAAAGATCAGCGTAACTGATTAGGCAACGAACGCGCAGACCAGGTCTGCGATCAACAAGCCTCGATACGGCTTGTAGTAAGAGAAGAACTTTCAGGTCAGAATTCAGCAAATAGTCGCTCCCAGTGAGATCGGTCTATGCTGGCTCGTTACTGGTGGCATCCATTCTACACGGGTCAGGACAGTCCATCAAGGGGTGGAGCGCTAGGCAGGCAGCGCGGCGCTAAACGCAAGCGGAGCGGTGTAATCGCGCAGACACGCCGCCCCGCCGCCCCAACAGCGAGAATTCCCCTAAATCGCAAACATTTCCTGGGTTGAGTCCCGGCTTGTCTGCGCCTCGTTTGAGGTGCCTCGCTGACAGGTATGCTGAAGCTGTACCGGAACAGGTTGTCCAGGTCGTGCCTTTGAGCGCCACCAGCCGCTCGTATGTGCCGGGCATGTAGGCGTCGCGGGTGCGGGTCGTCGCCTCGTTCGGCGCCATGAAGTTCAGGTAGTTGCCGCCGCTGGTGTACGGGAACAGCTCCGCCTTGAACCGGGCGATTTGGCTGACCACCTTCTCCAGCGCTTCCGGCGACGGCACGCTGCTGACGATCTCCAGCACGAACTGGGCGTCACGGTTGCCGACGGCGTTGGCGCTGCGATCCGCGCGCTGCATCGCGCCGCCCATGTGCCGGATGCCGGCGAACACCCAGGGCGCGCGGTCGTCGGTGTTGTAGCGCACGATGATGTCAATCAGGTCGTCGCTGAGTTCGTTAAACAGCTCGTTGGCGACGTGCGACGGCATCGGGTCGACCGGATCATTGCTGATTGTGCCGACCTCGGTGAAGGGCATGACGCGGAACGTATTATGGATCGGCGTCGCCCAGTCCAGCCACTCCTGAATGTGAGCTTCGCCCTGCTCCGGCGAACCGACGTAGGCGGCTTTGACCTGCACGAACTTCTTGCCGCGCAGGAATTCGGGAAGCTGCGGGAGCGGCGGGAAGTTCATCAGTGTGACCGACGAGGTGATTTCGTCGGGCAAATCCTTCGTCCACTCGCGGAAGAAGCGCAGCACGTCGCCGTAGCGCTCGACCGGGTACATCAACTCGCCGCCGTAGATTTCCCTGACCGGGTAGAGCGCGAATTCGATGCCGGTGACGACGCCGAAGTTGCCGCCGCCGCCGCGCACGCCCCAGAACAGGTCGGTGTTCTGGGTGGCGCTGGCGTAGCGAAGCACACCATCCGGCGTGACGATCATGAACGAGCGGACGCTGTCGGCGGCGTAGCCGTACTTGCGCGCCAGCCAGCCCATGCCGCCACCGAGCGAGTAGCCGACGACGCCAACGAACGGCGACGAGCCGAGCAGCGGAGCCAAGCCGTGCTCGTGCGCGGCGACCAGCACCTGATTCCACACCGCTCCGGCTTCGACGTAGGCAACCTGCCGCTCCGGGTCGATGAACACCTCGTTCTGCTCGGACATGACGATCAGCACGGCGTCATTCGCCGCGTGAACGATGCCATGCCCGGTCGACTGGACGGCGACGCCCAAGCCCTGCTCGCGGGCGAAGCGGATGCCCGCCGCCACGTCCTCGGCGCTCACCGCTACGATGATCGCTGCCGGGTGCTGCTCGACTGCCAGATTCCAGCCCTTGCGCGCCTGGTTGTAACCGGGATGGTCGGGGGTCAGCACCGAGCCTTCCACCTGGCGGCGGAGCGCTTCAACTGCCGAATCGGAAATGCCCACATAAACCTGACGGCTCGTCATGATCCTTGCTCCTGAGGCGTATCTTTTTCGTTTTTCAGCGTATGCACATCTTATTGATCTGCCCCGGTGGAAAGATCGGACAGGGCGTCAGTTCCGGCATGGAAAAAGGAATTAGGACAGGTGACCGGGGCGATCACCCGCCAGATGGGGGATGGAAAGCGGGAGTCAGGCAGGTTTTGCGCGCCGGAGGTTGAAACCTCCGGCTAAGGGTTCGGTCGGGAAGTCGGCTGAAGCCGACTCAAACCCGACCGGAAAAACATCTGAAGCAACCTCTTGGACGTGAGATGTATCGTGCTGTGAAGAGGGGGAAAAGCGGCGAGGTCAGGGTTCTCTCACGACTTTCTCAGGACGAAAATCATCAAATTAATGTATATTGTAATTAAATTTCGGTGGGTAGGTGGCGATTTCGCCGTAAAGCAAGCTGCCGCGCCCCAGGAGGTAGGATAATGACGGACTACGAAGTGAGACGACGCGAAACGGTCGTGCGCGAGGAGCCGGTCATCCGCGAGCCAGTCGTCCGTGAGGAATTGGTGGCGCGCGAGCCGGTCGTGCAGACGCAGCGGCAGGTGGTCGAGGACCCCAGCGCCGAAGGGCGCGTGCTGGTGGCGCGCATCTCCGGGCTGATCTGGCTGCTGTTCGGCGTGATCGATGGGCTGATCGCGCTGCGGATCGTGCTGAAGTTCATCGCCGCCAACCCGACCAGCGAGTTCGCGCGCTTCCTGTACTCGCCAAGCCGACGTATTCTGGCTCCGTTCGCCGGGCTGGTCGGCTCGCCGGTGATCGGGAGCGGCGTGATCGAAATCTATTCGATGATCGCCATCGTGGTCTACGCGCTGCTGGCGTGGCTGGTCGTGCGGCTGTTCCGGCTGATCTTCATGCCAGCGCGCACCAAACAGAGCGTGACGACTTACCGCCGCGAGTTATAGCGGCGATCCTGTGGGGGTGTTGGCTCGCGCTCGCGTGAGCCTGCGCGAAAGGCGTGGCAGACTGGCTGCCGCGCTTTTTGTTTGCGCCCCTGTAAGAACAGGTAGACACGCAGGTCTGCCCCTACAAACCGGATTGCGCGCCGCTGCTCTACACACAGATATAACAAAACCTAACGCAATAGATGTGACCGCTCTGTTGATAACTTATAGCAGCGTAGGCACATGGCTGATGCAAATCGATCCGCGAATTTTCGGGGATCGGCACACACGGCGAGGCGTTCGGAATTCGGTGACGTGGCAGTTTAACCCCTATGCGATACCGCTGTTCATGAGCGGTATCCCTCTGGTCATCATCCTGTACGTTGCCTGGGGACACCGGGCGAACCTTGCCGCGCGCATGTTTCTCGGCTTTACCGGGGCGGCGCTCGGTCTGGTACTGACGTATGGCTTGGAGCTGCTGAGCGCCAACCTCGACGCGATGCTGTTCTGGCTGCGCTTCGAATACTTTTTTCACTGGGGATCGGTGTTCTGGCCCCTGTTCGCCATCGCCTACAGCGGCTACGAATCGTGGCTTACGCGGCGACGGGTACTGGCATTCTTCATCGTGCCCGCGATTACCCTGGCGCTGGTGTGGACGAACTCGACGCACGGCTTGATCTGGAGCCGCACCGACGTGGCGATAGTCGGCTCGCTGGCGATGTTCGACCGTTCCTATGGCGTCGCCTTCTGGATTTGGATGGTGTACCTCGGCGTGATGGTACTACTGGGCGACTGGGTGCTGATCCGCAAAGCCGTCCGGTCGCCGCGCCATTTTCAGGATCAGCTTGGGTGGCTGATCGTCGCGTTTTTCATCCCGGTGATTGCCATCACGCTCACCATCGCGCGGCTGACGCCGATCCCGCAGCTCGACCTGAGTCCCTACGGCGTGGCGCTGGCGTGCATCCCCATCGCCATCAGCCTGTTCCGCTTTCACCTGTTCGAGCTGATCCCGGCGGCATACGAGCTGGTGATCGAGAGCATGGGCGACGCGGTGATCGTATGCGACGCCGACATGCGGGTCGTGCAGGTCAATTCGGCGGCGGTGCAGCTTGCCGGGAGACCGGCGGCGGTACTGGTCGGCTGCCCGGTGGAGCAGATCGTCGCGGACATCGCCGACCTGCGGCTGGAGCAGCGCATTCTGGATGCCAACGGTGTTTACCGGGAGATCGCCGTGCTGGTGGGCGATAGCCTGCGCTACTTCGACCTGCGGATTTCGCCGCTGCGGAATCAGCAGAGGGTCGTGACGGGGCAGGTGCTGGTGCTGCGCGAAATCACGGATCGCAAGCGGGTGGAGCAGCAGTCGTTCGATCTGGCGGTCGAGCGCGAGCGCGTACACGTACTGGAAACGTTCATTCAGGATGCCTCGCACGACTTCCGCACGCCGATCAGCGTGATCCTCACGTCGTCGTATCTGCTGGACAGGCTGGGCGAGGACGCCAGCGGTCGGCTGCGGTCGCTGAGCCGGAAATCGGCGGAAGGCGCGCCGGAAACGCTCGACAGGAGTCTGCTTGAAATCGCCGACGAGGTCGGGAAGATGCGCGACAAGGCGCTGGCATCGCGCGCAAGCGCCGAGCGGCTGGAGAAGCTGGTCGAGAGCATCCTCGAAGTCGTGCAGCTCGAGCGCACACCCCAGCTCGCGCTCGTGCCGCTCGACCTCAACCGGGTCGTCAGCGAATACGTGCAGATCAACAGCGCCGCCGCCGCGCGCAACCGCCAGATACTCCACTTCGTGCCAGACGCGACCCTGCCGCCAGTCCCGGTGGACGAGTGGAAGCTGGGGCGCGCCATGCAGAAGCTGATCGACAACGCCATCCAGTATACGCCGAGCGACGGCGCGATCACCGTCAGCACGCACCAGCGCGACGGCGAAGCGGTGATTCAGGTGGACGATACCGGCATTGGCATCAACCCTGACGAGCTGCCGCACATCTTCGAGCCGTTCTACCGGGCAGACCGCGCCCGCTCCGATACGACGGGCGGCGCGGGTATGGGGCTGTCCATCGCCCGGCGGATTGTCGAGGCACATCGCGGGCAGATCGAGGCGGAGAGCACGGTCGGCAAAGGGAGCGTTTTTCGCATCACGCTGCCGCTGGCTCCGAACGCCGTCATCGCGGGACGGTAGCTGGTTCTGACGCGGCGACCCCGCCGCACTCCCCTGTTTTCAGACAGCCGAACAAAAAGTAGACATTTGTCGGACAAATGTACCTTGGCAGATAGAACATGCGTGCTATGCTGATGATGCCGGGGGAGATGATAGCGTGCCCGACGACTGTTATCATGGGAAGAACAGAAATGACCCTGAAGCCTGATTTCAATTATGACACCTTTGTAGGCGAGTATCGGGCGGCGTGCGCCGAGCGCGGCATCGACCCGACGCGGGGCGCGACCGGGTATCAGGTCGTCCACGTGACCGCCGAGCGGCGGCGGACGGCGTATTGTGACGATGGCTGGTGGCGGCGCCACGACCTGTGGCTGAACTCGCCGCCGTATCACAGCGACACCGAGCAGCAGGCACTCTGGAATCTGTTCGCGCAGGCATACGTGCTGATGGCGATCCGGCTGGCGTGGGCGGTGCGGCGGCGTCGGGAACGCCCGCTGCGGGATTTGCACCGGCGGGCAGCGGGGGAGCGATGAAGGGAAAGGATCAGAAGCGCTATAGCGTCGCTCGAAAATTGGCGGCGCTGGCGGTGCTCGACCGCAACGGTGGCAATCTCTACCAGACCATGAAAGAGACGGGCATTCCTGAAGGCACGCTGTCGAACTGGGTTAAGGCGCAGCAGGAAGGTCGGTTGCCGATCATTGAGTCTGCGTTGTCCGGCGATGCGTCGTTGGATGATCAGCTAGAGCATCTCGCGCGCCAGATGGTTGCGGTCATGCCTGAAAAGCTGGATGAGGCGAGTCTTCAGGAATTGGCGCGCTCATTGACCATTATTCTGGACACCTTGAAGGAGACGCGCACTGAGAAGGAAAAGACCAGCCATGCCCGCGAGAAACTTGCCGAAATCCTGGAACGTTATGCTGCCGCCGGAGGCGAGGCGGGAGCTTCTGAGACGACTGACGGAGGATGAATCCGCCGACATTTTAGGCGACTGGTCGCTGTGGGCGCGCGAGAAGCAGCTTCCGCCGCCGGGCGACTGGCGCATATGGCTGGTGCTGGCGGGGAGAGGATTTGGTAAAACGCTGGCGATCACGCAGTGGGCGCTGGCGCAGGCGAAAGCCATGCCGGGGTCGCGCGGGGCGCTGGTCGCGCCGACGGCGGGCGATGCCCGCGACGTGCTGGTGGAGGGTGTAAGCGGGATTCTGACTATCGCGCCGCCGGACTTCATGCCGATGTTCGAGCCGTCGCGCCGACGCCTGACCTTCCCCAACGGCAGCCGGGCGACGCTGTTCAGCGCCGACGAGCCGAACCGCCTGCGCGGGCCGCAGCATCACTGGGCGGTCTGCGACGAAATCGCGGCGTGGCAGTACCTGGAGGCGTTCGATATGCTGCTGCTGGCTTGCGGCTGGGCGAAAATCCACGCTGCGCGATTGCGACGACGCCGCGCCCGTCCCAAACGAGTTTGGGGGGTGCTCTGATCAAGCGGCTGTTGAGCGACGAGACGGTCGCGGTGGTGCGCGGCAGCACCTACGAGAACCGGCTCAACCTGGCTCCGGCGTTCTTCAAGGGGATCGCGCGTCGCTACGAGGGGACGCGGCTCGGTCGGCAGGAATTACTGGGCGAGATGCTGGATGAGTCCGGCGGGCGCGCTGTTCAAGCTGAGTCTGATCGAGGGCGTCGCGTGTGAGCGAGCCGCCGGATTTGCGGCGGATCGTGGTGGCGATTGACCCGGCGGTGACGGCGAACGCGGGCAGCGACGAGACCGGCATCGTGGTCGCGGGGGTGGACGCGGGCGGTCAAGGCTACGTGCTGGAGGATGCCAGCCTGAAGGCATCGCCGGATGGCTGGGCGCGCGCAGCGGTCGAGGCGTATCACCGATGGCAGGCGGATCGCATCGTGGCGGAAGTGAACAACGGCGGCGATCTGGTCGAGCATACGGCGCGCACGGTCGACTCAAACGTGTCGCTGACACAGGTGCGGGCGTCGCGCGGGAAACGGGCGCGCGCCGAGCCGGTGGCGGCGCTGTACGAGCAGGGGAAAATCCACCACGCCGGAATCTTCGAGGAATTGGAGCGGCAGATGTGCGAAGGCACGGCGAAGTCGCCGGATCGCGTCGATGCGCTGGTGTGGGCGATCACGGAATTGATGCTGCGCGAGGACGAGGATGTGGTGATGCGGTGGGGACGGATCAAGGACTGAGAGAAAAGCTGGTGAACCGCCAAGACGCCAGGGGTGGATTACCCGTAGGGGCGTTCAACTGAACGCCCATACACATGTCGCTGTACCCGCGAAAACGAGCGGCTAGTGGGCGACGGCGTTCGCCGGGATGTAGATCGGCTGCGCCTGGCACGCGATCCAGACCTTGGCGAAATCGCCGGTGAACTCGCTGATCCACCACGTGCCCGCCGGGAGGTCGAAGTTGACTTTCGTGCCGAGGTCGGCGTCGTAGAAGGCGGGCGCGCCAGCCGGGACGCTGTAGACGACCGAGCCAGCCGGGAGCGGATAGGTGCAAGCTGCGCCGGGCTTGTTGATGTTCACGTTGCCGGGACCGGAGATTGTCAGGCTGTAGGACATCCCATCCTGCGCGAAGGTGTCCTCGATGACGGCGACGGTGTAGCTCACGCCCGCCGTGAGGGCGACCGGCAGGCTGATGGGGTTGGTGTTGCTGGCGGCAAGACAATTGGTAGCGGGATTCGCCGGGTCGAAGCCGCCGGAATAGACATAGACGGCGCTTTCCGCGCCGGGTTCGGTCACGGTGTAGACGCCGTCGGCATCAACGGTGAACGAATAGGCGGCGTACAGCACCGCAAACGCAGTAGTGCCGCCGCTACAGTTGGGGGTGGTAATGAGGGCGACCTGCGGCTCGGTCGGTCCGCCGGGGCTGAGCGTGCCGGATACGCTGTCACTACCGGCGAAGACAACGGTCGCGCCGACGGCGATGACGAGCGCCGCCATGACCACTAAGAGGAGCAAGCGTTTCATTGAATTGAACTCCTTCATGACATAAGAAATCTATCTAACAATTATGTCGCAAAAATAGCGCGCGAGAGGTCGAAGGGGCGAGTCGAAACGCGAACACCCGGCAAAAATGAGGGCGGCGGCGATTAAGCGATGTGTTATCGTTACCGAATAGCGGGCTGACGAGGGGATGGTGACATCATGGCGGAGATGAGCCGCGACGCGGAAATCAAGGGC
>JAXLWE010000039.1:0-50570 GCA_046328655.1 Anaerolineae bacterium
GTATAAGATAAGTTAAGCTCATCATCGAGATGTGTATCTGCACGAACTGAATGAGCGCTAGACCGTCGCTGATAGCGGAAGCGGCAGATTTTGTCACCGGCAGCCCGCATTAGTCTCATTTATCTCGTCCTCGGCTCCGCCTGGATTCTCGCAAGCGACGCCGTCCTCGATTTTTTCACTCAGGGCAGCCCCCCTGCTTATGCCGCGATTCAGACCGTCAAGGGCTGGATCTACGTCAGCGCAAGCGCCGCCGTCCTCTATCTTCTGCTCAGGCGCGAGTTCAACGCCCGCCAGCATTCGGAGAAGCGCGCGCTCGAAGGCGAGGCGCGCTTTCATTACCTGTTCGAGAGCAATCCCCTGCCCATGTGCGTCTTTGACCGCGACACGCTCGGCTTCACCGACGTGAACGAGGCGGCGTGCGTGCATTACGGCTACAGCCGCGACGAATTCCTGAGCATGAAGATCACCGACATTCGCCCACGCGAGGACGTGCCCGTCCTGCTCGACTATTTAGAGAGCCATCCCGCGCCGATGCGAATGGACACGGGCGAATGGCGGCATCAGAAGAAAAACGGGGAAGTCATCGACGTGCAGGTCTCGGCACACTCGCTCGATTTCGCGGGAAAGCCCGCCGTGCTCGCAGTCATGCTCGACATCACCGAGCGCAAGCGTGCCGAATCCGAGCGCCTCGAAAACGCGCGCCTGCGCCTGATTCTGAAGCAGGAAGCCGAACTCAAGACCATGCGCAGCAGCTTCGTCTCGATGGTCTCGCACGAGTTCCGCCGCCCGCTGACCACCGTCACCGCCTCGGTCGAGCTGCTGGAAAACTATCGCTCCCGCATGACCGACGATGCGGCTCAGAAGCACTTCACCCGCATTCACGAGCAGCTTGCCGAGATGAAGGAACTGCTGGACGACTTCCTCACGCTGATGCGCGAAGAAGCCGAAGAAAGCGACTTCAAGCCTACGCAGGTCGACCTCACCGAGCTTTGCCGCAAGCTCGCCGACGAAGTCAAGCTCGCCGACGCCGCCGCACATTCCTTCAACTGCTCGTCGAACTGCGAGCGCATCTTCATCTATGGTGACGAGAAGCTGCTGCGCCACGCCGTCGGCAACCTGCTGAGCAACGCGGTCAAGTATTCGCCGGAGGGCGGCGAAATCCGGCTGGAAGTGAAGCGCGTGCAGCACAATGTCGAAATCCACGTCGCGGATCAGGGCGTCGGCATCCCCGAAGAAGAACAGGAGCGCGTGTTCGACCCGTTCTTCCGCGCCCGCAACGTCGGCGACGTGAGCGGAACCGGGCTGGGATTGCCCATCGCCCGGCGCGCGGTCACGTCACACGGCGGCACGCTCGCCATCGCCCGCAGCGCCCCCGGCGGGACGGAGTTCGTCATCACCCTGCCGCTCGACGAGCGGGCGATTCTAACGGGATGTTGACAACAGTGTGATATAATGCCTACCGCGTAGCAAGACCACACTCAGCTATTGGGGCGTACTGTATGTTCAGGAATCTGGTCAAAAAGGTCATCGGCGATCCGATTGAGCGCGCGATCTCGCAGTACCGCGAGATCGTGGACGAAATCAACGCCTTCGAACCCGCCATGCAGAAGCTGTCGATGGACGACATGCGGGCGAAAACGGAAGACTTCAAGCGGCAAGTTGCAGAGGGCGCGAAGCTCGAAGACCTGCTGCCAGAAGCCTACGCGCTGGTGCGCGAAGCCTCGGTGCGCACGATTGGGCTGCGGCATTTCGACGTGCAGATGATCGGCGGCATTGTGCTGCACGAAGGGCGCATCGCCGAGATGAAAACGGGCGAAGGCAAGACGCTGGTCGCCTCGCTGCCGCTGTACCTGAACGCGCTGCGCGGCAAGGGCGCACATCTGGTCACACCCAACGATTATCTGAGCACGGTCGGTGTGCAGACGATGGGTCCCATCTATCACTATCTGGGGCTGTCGGTCGGCGTCATTCAGAACAGCGGTACTGGCGGCCCGGACAGCGGTCGTTTCTATTCGACCCCGATTTCCCGTCGGAAGATGCCCGCTTCCAGAACCTGCGCCCGGTGCGCCGCGCCGATGCCTACGCCGCCGACATCACCTACGGAACCAACAACGAGTTCGGCTTCGACTACCTGCGCGACAACATGGTGATCGATAAGAGCCAGCTTGTGCAGCGCGACCTGAACTACGCCATCGTCGACGAAGTGGACAACATCCTGATCGACGAGGCGCGCACGCCGCTGATCATCTCCGGGCAGGCGGACGAGCCGTCCAACCTGTACGGCAAGTTCGCCCAGATCGTGCGCACGCTCAAGGAGAGCAGCCTGCAGAGTATCGAAGATGAGAGCCGGACGGCGATTACGTGGTCGACCTGAAAGACCGCGTCGCCTGACCGACGCGGGCGTGGAAGGTCGAGCGCGCCAGCGGCGTCGAGCAGCTCTACCACCCCGACAACGCCGAGATGATCCGTACCTCGACAACCGCTCGCCGCGCGCTCTACCATCTCGACAAAGACTACATCATCCAGAACAGCGAGATCATCATCGTCGACGAGTTCACCGGTCGTCTGATGTACGGTCGGCGCTTCTCCGAAGGCTTGCATCAGGCGATTGAAGCGAAGGAAGAGGTGCAGGTTCGCCGCGAAAACCTGACGATGGCGACCATCACCTTCCAGAACTTCTTCCGCATGTACGAAA
This sequence comes from Anaerolineae bacterium, assembly GCA_046328655.1. Lineage (GTDB taxonomy): Bacteria > Chloroflexota > Anaerolineae > Aggregatilineales > Phototrophicaceae > Flexifilum. Next base: position 2,696 of record JAXLWE010000039.1, read on the forward strand.
AGCTCGCGGGCATGACCGGTACGGCGCTCACCGAAGCCGAGGAATTCGAGAAAATCTACAACCTCGACGTGACCGCCATCCCCACCCACCGCCCGATGATCCGCGCCGACTTCGAGGACCTGATCTACGCGACCGAAGCTGCCAAGTTCAAGGCGATTGTCGACGAGATCAAGGAGCGCTCGTCCACCGGACAGCCGATCCTCGTCGGTACGGTCGCCATCGAAACGTCGGAGCGTCTGAGCAAGGCGCTCAAGCGAGCAGGCGTCGACCATCAGGTGTTGAACGCCAAACAGCACGAGCGCGAAGCCGAGATCATCACGCAGGCGGGACGACCGGGCAACGTCACTATCGCCACCAACATGGCGGGTCGTGGTGTCGACATCCTGCTCGGCGGCAACCCCGAAGGCTTGGCGCGCGAGCGGCTGCACAAGGAAAGCAAGGACATCACCCAGATTTCGCGCGACGAATGGAGCGCGCTGGTCAAGCAGATCACGCAGGAAATCCAGCCGGATCGCCAGAAGGTGCTGGACGCGGGCGGCTTGTTCGTGCTGGGCACGGAACGCCACGAAGCCCGGCGCATCGACAACCAGCTACGCGGTCGTTCCGGTCGTCAGGGCGACCCCGGCGAGTCGCGCTTCTTCCTCAGCCTTGAGGACGACCTGATGAAGCGCTTCGGCGGCGACCGCGTGAAGAACTTCATGGAATGGGCGAAAATCCCTGAGGATGAACCCATCGAGAACAGCATGGTCAGCAAGTCGATCTCGCAGGCGCAGGTGCGCGTCGAAGGGCACAACTTCGACATCCGCAAGCGCGTGCTGGAATACGACGACGTGGTCAACAAGCAGCGCGAAGTGATCTACGCCCAGCGCCGCCAGCTCCTCGACAGCGGCGACCTGAGCGAAGAGTACATGAAGTATCTGGAAGAGGAAATCGGCAAGGTCATCGACGAGTTCGCGCCGGAGGACAGCGACCCGGAGGACTGGGACTTCGAGGCGATATATCGCCAGTTGTTCACGATCTTCCCCGTGCCGGTCGAAGTCACGCCCGACACGATGGCGGAAGCCGAATCGCTCGACGCGCTGGAAGAGATGCTGCTGGATGCGGCGAAGAACGCTTACGACCGCAAAGCGCAGGAGCTGGGCGAGGAACTGATGCACCGCGCCGAACGGCTGGTGCTGGTCAACTCGATTGACATGCACTGGCGGCGACACCTGACCGACCTCGACGTGCTGCGCGAAGGCATCGGCTTGATGGCGGTGGCGCAGCGCGACCCGCTGGTCGAGTACAAGCGTGAAGCGTTCGAAATGTGGCAGGTGCTCCAGAGCGAAATTCACGCGCACGCCGTGCGCAGCCTGTTTCGCGTACAGGTGAACGCCCCACAGCCGATCCTGCGCCCGCGCGTCCAGAATATTCAGGCGATACGCCCCGGCGCGGTCGCCAATGCCAAGCCGGAGCCGGTACGCAAGACGGCGAAAGCCTCGCTGGGACGGAATGACCCGTGCTGGTGCGGCAGCGGCAAGAAATACAAGCATTGTCACTATCGAGCAGATCGTGAAAACAGTGTGGCGCAGCAGTAAGAGGGGGGAACGTGGCGCAGACTGTGACTTCGCAGCAAGGGAATGACCTCGACGCGCGCCTGCTCGAATTCGTGCGCGAGAAGATCGACACGTTTATCAAGTGGGATCTGGTTCGTTTCTTCCACGATAACCCGTACTCGGCGAACACGGCGGAGAATATCGCCCAGTTCGCCGCCCGCGACCCGCAGGTCGTCGCCAGCGAGCTTGACGAGCTGGTCGCCAGCGGCGTGCTGGAAGTCTCCGACACGGGCAACCGGCGCATTTACCGCTACGCCAGCGACCAGCAGACCCGCGATCTCGTCCGTGATTTCGTCAGCGCCTGCGACGACCGCGATTTCCGCGTCCGGGTGAAGCAGGTCATCGAGGGTTTACGGTAAGTCGTGAAGGCGGATGCATTCAACCAGCTCATCATCCTCTACGGCTGGTTTCTGCTGGTCGGTCTCATGCTGTTTCTGATGCTGATCGCCCGCTTCTACCAGCGCTTCGCGGGCGAAAAGACCTATTATCAGCTATTCCTGATCCCGATGATGCTGTTCGGCGTGCAGGTCGTCCGCCGGACGAATTACGCCGCCGACACGCTCGGCAACGCATCGGCGGCGCTTGGCGGAATCGTGCTGCTGGCGCTCAGCCTGTATCTGTACCGGCGCATGACCGCCGGGCGGGGGAATGGCTGACATGAACATCACCCAAGCGCTTGGTCTGCTGGGACCCACCTCGATTGCTATGACGCTGTTGATCATGGGCTTGCTGAGCAGGCGGCTGGGCGAACAGAGCAACGCCAAGCCGTATTACTGGGGCTTTTTCGGCGGCGCGACGCTGTTCGCCGTCAGCATCGCCGCGCAGGTGCTCGACCTGTTGATGCGCTTCCCGCATACGCAGTCCGATACGCTGTGGGTGATCCTGGTGGAAGGCTTGCCCGCGCTCGCCGTGACGATGGGCGTGATCTCGTCGTGGCGCTACTGGAGCTGGCTGCTGGCGGAGCGCGACTGATGCACCGCCAGCCTTCAACTCCACAGTGTGGACTGTAACCTGTTACACCCCTACAGAACGTGCGCCTGCCAGTGGATGCACATCCTCCCCTACCTGAACTGACTCATCATCAGACGATCAAACAGGCGATCCGGCAGGAACCGCTTGACGAACAGCAGATTCGCCATGTAACCGCCCGTGTAACGCGGCTGCGGACGCTCGGCGGCTACCGCGTGGACGATCAGGTCGCCGATGACCGACGGCGGCGCGTTATGACCGTCGATTGACGAAAAGCTTCGCTGGACTTTATCTGCTAAATCCCTGTAGGCGGACTGCTCCGAAGCCTGCGCCATGTGCTGCATGGCAATGCCGCCCCATTCGGTTTGCACGCCGCCCGGTTCGATGACGATCACGTCGATCCCAAACTGGCGAACCTCGTTGCGCAGCGAGTCGCTCAAACCCTCGACGGCGAATTTGCTGGCGTGATACCAGCCGCCGAATGGCAAGGCTAACTTGCCCCCGGTCGAAGTCACATTGACGATTTTCCCACTGTGCTGCTCGCGCATGGCAGGCAAAACCAGTTGAATCAGACGCACCAGTCCGAACAGGTTGACTTCCATCTGACGGTGTGCCTCATCCATCGGCACGTCCTCGACTGCGCCGTAAGAGCCGTACCCGGCGTTGTTGACCAGCGCGTCGATCCGACCATGTTCGTCCAGGACAGTGTTGACGACCGCCCGCATTGAGGTATCGTCGGTCACGTCGAGTTGAATCGGCTGGATGCCGTGCTGTTTCAGATGTTCCATGCGCTCAAGGCGGCGCGCGCCCGCGTAGACCTGATAGCCCGCATGTTGAAGCGCAATGGCGGTCGCTTCGCCAATTCCGCTGGAAGCGCCAGTGACAATTGAGATTTTGGGGTTCATTTTCCGCTCCTGTATGCCGTACACTTTTACTGTAAACTATTGACCATACTCAACAGTCAAGGGGCTTTTTCTATGCTGATCGGGCAACTGGCGAAAGCAGCCGGGGTTAGCAAAGATACAGTCCGTTATTACGAGCGGATGGGCTTGATCGAAAGCACCGCCCGGCAGGCTGGCTCACGGCGATACGCGGAGTATGATCCGAAGTATATTCAGGTGATCCGGGACATTAAGGAGGCGCAGACCAACGGCTTCAGCCTGAAGGAGATGCTCCCGTTCGTCAGCGATTACTTCGCGGATAGTATTGACAAGCAGGAAATCCTGCGCATGGCGCAGGACAAACTAGCGAAAGTCGAACGCCAGCGAACGTATTTATTGGCTTTGATTAAAGAAACCGAGGCGGAAATACGCGCCCAGCACTGATAAAGGTATAACTTGCTTGATTGACGACCAATTGCTCAACACCATTCGGGTGATGCCAAAAATCGATCTGCATCGCCATCTTGAGGGATCGCTGCGGCTGGAGACGCTGCTGGCGATCGCGCAGGAATACGAGATTTCGCTGCCAACCTTCGACGTGGAGGGACTGCGTCCGTTCGTGCAGATGACGCCCGGCGAGCCGCGAAGCTGGCAGCAGTTCCTGGGCAAATTCCATATGCTGCGCCAGTTCTACCGCTCCGAGGCGATCATCAAGCGGGTGACGCGCGAAGTAATCGCCGACGCCGACGCTGACAACGTCCGCTACATGGAGCTGCGCTTCACCCCGCAGGCGCTCAACAATCTGGTGCAGTGTGATTTCGAGGATGTGGTCGCGTGGGTGTGTGACGCCGCAGCCGACGCCACTGCCAGCCTGGACATCGACGTGACGCTGATCCTGTCAATGAACCGCCACGAGAGCATCGAGATCGGCGAGCGAGTCTTGCAGGCGGCGATAGACTACGCAGATCGCGGCGTAGTCGGGCTAGACCTCGCCGGGCAGGAAGCCGGGCATTCGGCTCTGCCCTTCCACGACCTGTTCGCCCGCGCCAAGTCCGCCGGACTCGGTGTGACGATCCACGCCGGAGAATGGGCGGGCGCCGAAAGCGTGCGCGAGGCGGTCGAGGTGCTCGAAGCGGATCGCATCGGGCACGGCATCCGCACTATCGAAGACCCGGCGCTGTGCAACCTGCTTCAGCAGCGCGGCACGGTGCTGGAAGTGTGCCCGACCAGCAACGTCATGAGCGGCGCGGTCGAGAATTTCGACGTTCATCCGCTGATCACGCTGTACAAGCAGGGCATCCGCACGACCGTCAACACCGACGATCCGCTGGTGTGCGACGTGACCATGAGCGCGGAGATTGCCAAGGTGCTGCGCCACACCCCGCTGACGCTCGACGATGTGAAGCAGCACGTGATGACCGCGGCTCAGGCGGCGTTTCTCCCGCAGGCGCGGCGCGCCGAACTGATCGCCCAATACGAACAGTGGCTGTACCCATGATTCAGCTTGGCGATTTTCAACTGCATCTGATCAATGACTGCCGGGTGATGATGGACGCGGGCGGCGCGTTCGGTCTCGTGCCGCGCGCGCTGTGGAGTCCGGTGTTCATGCCACCGACCGACGACAACCTCGTGCCGTTCGTGCAGCACAACCTGTTCGTGCGGGCGCACGGCAAGAACATCGTCATCGACACCGGATACGGCGACAAGCTGACCGAGAAGCAGCGTGCTATTTTCCGCCACGAGCGGCACAATGGCGGGCTGCTGGGCGGGCTGGCGCGGCTCGGATTGGGCGCTAATGACATCGATCTGGTGATCGACACGCACCTGCACAACGATCACTGCGCCGGGAACACGCGCTACGCCGAGGACGGCAGCCTCGTCCCGGTCTTCCCGAACGCCGAATACGTCGTGCAGCGGCGCGAATACGAGGACGCCAGCCGCCCGAATGAGCGCACGCGGGCGACCTACCTGTCGTCCAACTTCGCGCCGCTGGTCGCAAGCGGGCAGATGCGCCGTTCGACGGGCGCGACACCGAATTTCGCCGGGGATCACGGTGTGGTCACGCTGGGGCACACCCCGGTCACAGGAGCGTGCGGCTGGAAAGCGGCGCGGGCTGCACGCCGCCTTTCGTGGTGGGTGATCTGGCGAGCTTCGGCGTCCACTTCCTGAGCGGCTCGGCTGGATGACGGCTTACGACGTGGAGCCGCTGATCACGCTGGAGACCAAGCGCATCTGGCAGGCGTGGGCGCTCGAAACCAATGCCTACCGATCTTCCCGCACGACCCGGTTTGTCCTGTCGGGCGACTTCAGGAAGACGCCGACGGCAAACGCCGCGTCGTCAAGGTCGATGAGGCGTATGTCTAGGCGGAATTCCTGGCGCCGCTCTCGTCCTGTTCGCCACCGGCAGTTCAACGCCCGCCATCGCCCCTGTTCTCGTCATGCCGCAATTCGGCATCGCGCGCAGACCACTCCATTACCTGCGAGGCGCCGTATGAAAGCGATCGTTTGCACCCAATACGGATCACCGATGTGCTTCAGTTCAAAGATATCGAAAAACCGACGCCCAGAGATAATGAAGCGCTGGTAAAAGTTCATGCGACATCCTTAAACGCCACTGACCTGAAGTCCTTAGAGGTGATTTCGTAGTCCGCATCGCAGCACCGCTGAAACCCAAATACAGGATACTCGGATCGGATATCGCCGGACGGATCGAAGCCGTCGGCAGCAGCGTAACGCAATTCCAGCCAGGAGATGAGATCTGGGGAGACTTATCCTTCCTGAGTAACCTGCGTAATTTCGGGGCGTTTGCCGAGTACGTCTGCATTCCTGAGAATGCACTCCGTCTGAAACCTGCCAGCATGACATTCGAGCAGGCAGCGGCTATACCGACGGCGGCGGTCGTCGCCTTGCAGAATCTTCGCGGCAAACGACCGATTCTGCCGGGGCAACGGATTCTGATCAATGGTGCGGGTGGTAGTGTGGGTACGTTTGCGATACAGATTGCCAAATACTTTGGAGCTGAAGTGACGGGCGTGGACAGCACAGGGAAATTGGACATGCTGCGCTCAATTGGTGCTGATCATGTCATTGACTACACGCAGGAAGACTTCACCCAAAATGGGAAGCAATACGACCTGATCCTCGATGTTGTGGTGCATCGTTCGATCTTCGACTACAGGCGCGCGCTGAGTCCGTCAGGCATTGTGGTGATGGTCGGCGGTTCCCTGACTCGGGTGTTCCTGAATATGCTGCTAAAGCCCGTAGTCTTGCGGAGCGGAAGCAATAACATCGGAATTGTGCCGTGGAAGCCCAACGACAAGGAAGACCTGGCTTTGCTGCAAAAGCTTTTTGAAGATGGCAGGGTTGTCCCAGTCATCGAGAGACAATACCCTTTGAGCGAAGTGCCTGTGGCTCTCCGCTATCTTGAAGAAGGACACGCTCAAGGAAAATTGGTCATCACGCTTGACCACATCTAGATGCGATCATTCGGGTATAGCTGAAGGACTATTCATGAAAGCGATTATCTGGTCAAAGTACGGTTCGCCCGATGGTCTGCACCTGCAGGATGTCGCCAAACCCACGCCCAAAGCCAACGAACTCCTGATCAAAGTCCACGCGACAACCGTCACCGCCGGAGACGCCGAAATGCGGTCGCTGAAATTCCCCTTCTGGCTCAAGATACCCATTCGGCTGTTCATGGGAGTCATGCAGCCGCGCAACAAGATAATGGGACAGGAACTCGCCGGGGAAGTCGAGGCAGTTGGTCAGGATGTCACGCAGTTCAGGCCGGGCGACCGGATTTTTGCCGCGACAGGCATCACTCTCGGCGCTTACGCCGAATACATCTGCCTGCCAGAAAGATCGCAGGACTCGGCGGTTGCGGTCAAGCCGGCGACCATGACCTACGCCCAAGCCGCCGCAGTCCCCATTGCCGGGTTTGAGGCGCTCCATTTTCTGAGAAAGGCGAATATTCAGCGCGGCGAAAAGGTGCTGGTTTTTGGCGGGGGCGGCAGCATCGGCACATATGGGATCCAGCTTGCCCGATATTTCGGTGCGGAAGTGACCGGGCTGGACAGCGCCGCAAAGCTCGATACGATGCGCTCGATTGGCGCTGATCACGTGATTGATTATGCGCAGGAAGACTTTTCTGCCAGCGGCGAGACCTATGATGTGATTTTCGACGTGATCGGCAGGAGTTCGTTTTCGGCGTGCATCCGAACGCTCAAGCCGAATGGGCGCTATGTTCGGGCAAACCCCGGTCTGTCGGACATGCTGCGCGCGCCTCTGGTCCCGTTGACGAGCAGCAAGCGAGTCATTCTGGGGTCAGCCAAACATGACCCGGAAGACCTGGCTTACCTCAAGGAACTGATCGAGGCGGGCAATCTCACGGCAGTCGTCGACCGAAGCTTTCCGCTGGCACAGGCAGCCGAAGCGCACCGCTACGTCGACAGCGGGCAGAAGAAGGGAAATGTCGTCATCACGGTGATCTCCGACGACTGATCCATCCGGTGATTTACTCGTCTTCGTCCAATTCGCTCTCGATGATGTTGTAGACGGTATCGAGCAAATCTTCCGCCTGCTCGATCTGGTCGAAGGCGGCTTCGGCGTCCGACTGCATCAGCAGCGCCGCCGCTTCGAGCAGCGCGCTCGCCGCCTGCGTCACCAGCAGCGCCACATCCTGATAATCGTGGGCGACGATGAGATCGTTGACGACGCCCTCGGCTTGGCGCGCCGAGGTGAGCGCCTGTTGGAGCAGTTCGCTGGCTCTGGATGTCGTGTTCATGATTGGCGCGCCCGCTTACTGGCGCGACTGCCATTCCTCAATCGTGCTAGTCAGAAACTGGCGCACCGCCGCATCCTCGATTTCGCTGACGCTCTCGAAGTACACGCCATCAACCTCGATCTGGACGCCGCCATGCACTGCCGGGCGGACGTGAATGCTGCGGCTGCTGTACTGCGGCAGCTTGGTCAGCTTGTGCTGCAAAAAGGCTTCAATCGCCCCAGCGATGTTGATCTCCGGGATCGGCTCGGCTGCCGGGCGCTGCCCGCGCTTCGGCTTGATCGGGGGACCTTCCGGCATCTTGAACTTGGGCAGGTCGCCGGGGGCAGGCTCGTAGGCGCTCAGCGGCGGCGCGGATGGCATCTCGACGGGCGGCGGGGCTGCCGCTGGCGCAGCAGCTTCCGGCGCAGCGGCGGCGGGCGGCTCATCCGGCTCGGCAGCGGGCGCTGCCGGGGCGGGCGCGCGCGTCGAGTCGACCGGGCGCTGCGCGTCGTTCAGATCGCGCAGGGTGTTGTGAAAGCGGCGCTTGAATTCGGCATCGGCGACCGCCGGGGGATTGCGATAGGCTTTGTCGGCGATGCGGATGATCAGGCTGCCATCGGCGACATCGCGCACCACGCTGAGCACCTCGACGACATCGACCGTTTCGCCCTCGGCAAGGAAGATGCTGAACGTCCCGGATGGGCGCGGCGGCGCTGCTGGAGTCGCCGGGGTCGGTGCGGGCGAAGCGACCTCGCTGCTGGCGAGCACATCGAGATCGGGCAGGTCGTCGGCTCCATCGTCATACGCATCGTTGTAGCGGCTCACAGGCGGAACCGCCTTGCGGGCGCGCCGCGAGCGGCTGTTGACCATGTAGCCCATCGTGATCAACAGCAGGACGCCGGAGCCGCAGAACAGCAGGATTAGCCCGACAGGGATTTGCCCCAGAAAATCGCTGATGCCACCACTATCCATGCCCTGATCTCCCTATTGCTGGCACGACGGGCAGTAGTGCGTCCCGCGCTGTGCCACCCGTATTTTGACGATCATCGAGCCGCAGCGCTCGCACGGCTCGTCCTCGCGTCCGTAAACGTAGAGATGATTCTGAGCGTCGCCGGGCGTGCCGTCCGGCTTGCGATACCAGTTGACGCTCGCGCCTTCCTGATCGATCCCGGCGCTGAGCGCGGCGCGGATCGCGTCGTACAGCGCGTGGATTTCGGCGTCGGTCAGGCGGTTGGCGGGGCGCAGCGGGCTGATCCCGGCTCGCCACAGCGCCTCGTCGGCGTAAATGTTGCCGACACCCGCCAGAAATGCCTGATCCAGCAGCAGCGCCTTGATGCTCTTGGCGTGCCCGCGCAGGCGCTCGTACAGGATTTCGGGCGTGAACTGGTCGCCGAGCGGCTCCGGTCCCAGCGCTGGCGCGATCTGCTCGAAGGTCGGCGTCAGGCTGATCTTGCCGAACTTGCGCGAGTCCGAGAAGCGAAGCTGCGTGCCGTTGTCAAGCTGGAGGTAGAAGTGCAGCCAGCGGTCGGCATCGCTGACGGAATCATCAGGCACGACGTACAGACGCCCGGTCATCTTCAGGTGAACGACCAGCAGATCGTGGTCAAGCTGGCACAGGATGTACTTGGCGCGGCGGTCGACGGCGCGGAACGTCTGTCCCACGATGCGGTCGGCGAACTGCTGCGGATCGGGCGACTGGATCGTGCTCGCCCAGTCGTACCACATGCCGCGAACCATGCGTCCGATCAACGGCTGGCGCAGCCCGCGCACAACCGTTTCAACTTCGGGTAATTCTGGCATAAACCCCACTTAACTTCATGAAGCCTTAATCCCCCCAATTATAGAACACAACGTCTATGCGCAACATTCACGTTCAACCGGGGGTACATACGGGCTATGCCGGGTCATTCGGTCACCGCCGCATCGCCCTGAAAGCCCCAGTTGTTATACGGTGCTACAATCGAATCGTGGGCAGTCGTCGGGCGAGGCGCATCGACCGAGCCGGGCGGCATTCCACCGGATTCTAGGGAGGAATCCTTATGAGACTTAGGCTCATTCTGGCAATATGCGTTTTGTTTGGCTTGCTGGCGACCAGCCTGATCGCCAGCCCTGTTTCGGCGCAAGCCTGCGCGCCGCGCACCGACTGGGCGACGTACCGCGTGAACTACAGCGACACGCTGTTCAAGATCGCCACCCGCTTCCACACGACGGTCGCTGCACTGGCATCCGCCAACTGCATCACCAATATCAACCTGATCTACCTCGGTCAGCTTCTGCGCGTGCCGCCACAGGGCGAAGTGACCGGCTCGTTCGTCATCCCGGTGACATACCAGCAGTTCGAGAAAGGCTTCATGATCTGGCGCACCGATACCAGCGACGTGTGGGTCTACGTCGGCTCGACCAGCGGGCGCGTGACGCGCTATCCGGCGCGCTCGTATGCCGGGCTGCCCGATAATCCGGTCGTGGGCACGCCCCCGACAGGTCGGCTGCGCCCGATCCTCGGCTTCGGCAAGGTGTGGGGCAACTTCCCCAGCGTGCGGGCATCGCTCGGATGGGCGCTCAGCCCCGAACAAGCCTACGTCATGTACTACAGCCCGGTGACCACTACCCAGTTCTATTTCACGCTGCCGGACGGGCGCAACGCCGTGACCAACGGCTCGGCGTGGGGGCTGTACACCGGGTCCCTGCCACCTGGTATGCCGGGCGGACCATCGACCGTGACGGTCAGCGCGGCGTTCCAGCCCTTCGAGACCGGCTTCCTGCTGTGGCGCGCCGACACCGGGCGAATTGTCATCTTCACGCAAACCTACGTGGCGGAATACAGCGTGACCGATTACGGTCCTCTGCCCAACAACCCGGTCACGGACACGCCGCCTGCCGGACGCTTCAAGCCGATCAACGGCTTCGGCAAGGTGTGGGGCAACTATGCCGAGGCACGTAACGCGCTCGGCTGGGGACTAGCCGCCGAACAGGGGTATCAGGCGACGTTCAAGTACAATCCGACGACCTACGCGACGTGCGTCAACCTGCCGAACGGACAGTTCGTCTCATTCCCGCATTACACGGGCAACCGCTCGTGGATGTGGCAGTTCGAGACTTCGTGCGGGTAAAAAACACCTCACCCCTCAATCCCCTCTCCACGTTGTGGAGAGGGGATGCGCAAAACTTCGCTTTGACGAGCACAACGCAACGGGAGGCGGTTTGCTACGAGGCGGGCATCGGGTGGGCGCTGAAGAATGCCCACATGGTCTCGCTGGCGTTGATGTCGGTGCTGGTCTTGCCGAGCAGCAGCCCCATCAGCGGCTGACTTCCCATCGCGCCGCCGGGCCAGGTGTGCCCGCCGTCGGTAATCGTGTAAAAGTCGACCTCGGCGTCGCCCGCGCAGCCGGTATAGCGCGTCCCGGTGACATCGCCGACTGTACCGGGGATCGCCGCCGGGGTCGCGCCGCATTGATCGCGCGCCGCCCAGTCCGCCACCCACGATTCGATTGCCGGGAAGTAGACCTCGCTCACGCCCTGATACGGGACAATCGGGTCTTGCACGCCGTGAAGGCGATCACGGGAATCGGGCGCGACGGCTGGCAGCCGCCGAAATCGGTGTATGCACCCGCGACCATGCCCGCCGCCGCGAACACGTCCGCCGCTTCGCAGGCGAGGCGGTTGGTCATGCCGCCGCCATTGGACATGCCGTTGACGTAGATGCGCGCGCCGTCGATACATAGTTGATCGGACAGATGGGCGATCAGGTCGCGGATGAAGCCCACATCATCCGCCTGCACCGTCTCGAAGAAGCGCTCGCCCAGCATCCGCTCGAACAAGCCGCCCTGACGCAGCCGGGTCTGGAGTTCGCGCTGCCCGGCGTTCCAGCGCAGCGGCGACCCCGTGCCCGCCGGATAGACGACGATGAAATTCTCCCGCCCGGCGACATCATCCCAGCCGGAATCGCGCTCCTGCTCGTGCGGGTTTCCAGCGAAACCGTGCAGACTCACCACCAGCGGCGTCGGCTGCGACGGAACGTAGCCGGGCGGGATGTAGAGGACGTACTCGCGGGTCATGCCGCCCGATTCAATCTGCTGCGTGCTGCTGCCTGAGGCGATGTCAGCGCGGATCGTACAGCTTGGACTGTCCTGCGCCTGTAGCGCCCCGCCAAACGTCGGCAGCGCGACCAGCGCCGCCGTGACGAGATGCAGAATCCGTTTTGCCCACATGATCAATGCCCTGTCAGCCCGATGCCGAGCGGAGTCGCCAGCCCGTCGATGCTGTGCGCGTTCTTCTCACACTGATACTGGATCAATCCGTCCGCGCCTTTGGCTTCCGCCCAGCGATCCATCGTATCGCGCTCGCCGACGTAATCCATGAACGGGACGCCGTAGCCGCACGAGGTCTGCGCCATGTCGATATCGGCAACAATGATCTGGCGCATGTTGATGTAGGTCGGGAAGCGCGCGCTCAATTCCGCCCACTCCGGGTCGGCGGGCAGGACGGTGCGCCCGGTGCCAAACAGCCGGACGATGCGCGGCGCCCCCTCGAAGGCGCAGAACATGAGGGTGATGCGTCCGTTTTCGTGCAGATGCGCCGAGGTTTCGTTGCCGCTGCCGATCAGGTCGAGGTAGGCGACGCGGTTGGGCGACAGCACGCGCAGGCTGTCGCGCCCTTTCGGCGAGAGGTTCACGTGCCCTTCGGCGCTCAGCGGTGCGCTGGCGACGAAAAAGACGTGCTGCGCTTCGATGAACTGCTGCAAGCCATCGTCAATCTGGTCAAAGAACTTCGCCATCGGTTTCGTCCCGTTTATCCAACACTGACGATTATAATGCTGGATAACTGTAACCGATGTGATACCACCTCGTTAAAATATTCCAATTGCCGCACATCTGTGCGCGGGTATACTACAGGGTATTGATCTATCTGCTCAAAGCACACGATGACCGACCAACCGTTCGTCCATTTGCACGTCCACACTGAATACTCGCTGCTGGACGGCTTCAGCCGGATTCCCAAGCTGGTCAGCCGCGCCGCCGAACTCGGCATGGACACGCTGGCGATCACCGATCACGGCGTGATGTTCGGCGTGATCGACTTCTACAAGGAATGCAAGAAAGCCGGGATCAAGCCGATCATCGGCATGGAAGGCTACCTCGCGCCCAATTCGCGTTTCGGGCGCGACCCGAAAGCCGACCGCCAGTCGTTCCACCAACTGCTGCTGGCGAAAAACGAAGTCGGCTACCGCAACCTGCTCAAAATCGCCAGCGAAGCGCAGTTGAACGGCTACTATTACAAGCCACGCGTCGACCGCGAGTTTCTGGCGGAACACGCCGAAGGGCTGGTCGTCACCAGCGGCTGCCTCGCCGGGCTGATCCCGGACGCGATCACCGGCGGGCGCGAGGACGAAGCCCGCGACACGATTGACTGGTATCTGCAAACCTTCGGCAAAGAGAATTTCTACCTCGAACTGCAAAACCACGACATCGACCTGCTCAGAACCGTCAACGAGCGGCTGGTCGAAATCGGCAGGAAAGATGACGTGCAGTTCGTCGCCACCAACGACGTGCATTACGTGATGGAAGACGACTACGACCCGCACGATACGCTGCTGTGCATCCAGACGAGCACCTTCAAGAGCGACGCCAACCGGATGCGCATGACCGACAACAGCTACTTCCTGAGCAGCGCGGCGCAGATGTGGGACGCCTTCGGGCACATCGACGGGGGGGCGCCGCTGACGAACACGGTGCGCATCGCCGAAATGTGCAACATCGACCTCGACCGCAAGGGCTACCACCTGCCGATCTTCCCCGTGCCGGAAGGCTACACCGCCGGATCATACGTGCGCTATCTCGCCGAAAAGGGGCTACGCTGGCGCTACGGCGACCGCGCCGACGATGCAGCGCTGCGCGAGCGGCTCGATTACGAACTGGGCATCATCAGCACGATGGGTTTCGAGACCTACTTCCTGATCGTGTGGGACTTGTGCGAGTTCGCCCGCCACGCCGACATCTGGTGGAACGTGCGCGGTTCGGGCGCGGGCAGCATCACGGCGTACTGCATGGGCATCACCAACATCGACCCGATTGAGAATCACCTGCTGTTCGAGCGCTTCCTCAACCCCGGTCGCGTCAGTATGCCCGACATCGACCTCGACTACCCCGACGACCGCCGGGGCGAGATGATCAATTACGCGGCGCGCAAATACGGCGAAGATAAGGTCGCGGCGATCATCACGTTCGGGACGCTCGGCGCGAAAGCCGCCGTCCGCGACGTGGGGCGCGCGCTCAACGTCGATCTGGCGCTGGTCAACCAGGCGGCGCGGCTGATCCCGACCGAGCCGAAGCCCAAGCCGGTCAAGGTGTACGTCGAGGAAAACCCCGAACTGACAACGCTCTACAACACCGTCCCCGAACTCAAGCAGGTGATCGACACTGCCGAGGCGCTTCAGGGCATCAGCCGTCACGCTTCGACGCACGCGGCGGGCGTGATCGTCGCCGACAAGCCGCTGGACGAGTACATCCCGCTGCACCGCCAGACCAAGTCGAGCGGCGGCGGAAGCACCAGCAGCGACGAGGACGGCGAAGGAGGCAGCGGCGGCAGCCTCACCCTGAACCGGGTGACGCAGTTCCCGATGGAAACCTGCGAGGCAATCGGGCTGCTGAAGATCGACTTCCTGGGCTTGTCGACGCTGACGTACATGCGCCGCGCCTGCGACCTGATCGAGAAGCATCACGGCATCCGTTACGACATGTCGAACATCCCCTACCGACCGAGCGGCGACCCCGAAATGGATCGGATGCTCAAGGAGACGTTCGAGCTGCTGGGGCGCGGTGAGACCATCGGCGTGTTCCAGCTTGAAAGCAGCGGGATGCAGGGGATGCTGCGCGACATGAAGCCGACCAAGTTCGAGCACATCGTCGCGGGCGTGTCGCTCTACCGCCCCGGTCCGATGGACTACATCCCCGAATTCAACGCCCGGATGCACGGCGTCAAGCCGGTGCAGTATCATCACGATAAGCTGCGCCCGATCCTCGAAGAAACGTTCGGGATTATGGTGTATCAGGAACAGATCATGCGCATCGGGCGCGAGCTGTTCGGCTACTCGCTGGGCGACGCCGACCTGATGCGCAAAGCCGTGTCCAAGAAGCGCCGCGACGACCTGCTCAAGCACCGCCAGAATTTCATCGAGCAGGGACCCGCCAACGGCGTCGACGAGGAAGCGGCGGGCAAAATCTTCGACGACATCGAGTTCTTCGCCAATTACGGCTTCAACCGCGCCCACGCCAGCGACTACGCCGTCATCACCTGCCAGAGCGCTTTCCTCAAGACCCACTACCCCGCCGAATACATGGCGGCGCTGCTGTCGGTCTATTACGACGACGCGCCGAAGGTGACGACCTTCCTGATCGAGTGCAAGCGGCTGAACATCCCGATCCTGCCGCCGGACATCAACCACAGCCAGCTCGACTTCGACATCCAGACGCAAAGCGATGAGACGCGCGGCATCCGCTTCGGCTTGGCGGCGATCAAGAACGCGGGTGTCGGCGCGCTCCAGCACATCATCGCCGAGCGCGAAGCCAACGGCGAGTTCACCAGCTTACAGGATTTCTGCGAGCGGCTGGATTTGCGCGTGATCGGCAAGCGCACGGTGGAAAGCCTGATCAAGGTCGGCGCGCTCAAGAGCATGGGCAACCGGCGCACGCTGGTCGCCGCGCTGGAACGGATCGTCAGCTACAGCGCCGACCGCCACAAGGCGAAGGAAATCGGGCAGGCGAGCCTGTTCGGGGAGACGGCGAACACGACCGACGACCTGCTGCGCAATCTCCCGCAGGTGGAGGAAGTCAGCGCGCGCGACCTGCTCAACTGGGAAAAAGAGCTGCTCGGTCTGTACGTTTCCAGCCATCCGATTGACCCGGTGATGGAACAGCTCCGCGACAGCAACATCATCAACACGCTCGAACTGAAATCCGACGAGACGCCGCAGGATAAGCCAGTGCGGCTGGTCGGGCTGGTGGCGGCGCTGCGGCGCATCCCGACCAAGAACCGCGACATGATGTGCGTCGCCACGCTTGAAGACCGCTACGGCACGATTGACGTGGTACTGTTCCCGCGCACGTGGAACCAGTTCTCCGAGATGATGGAAGAAGGCGCGGTCGTGATCGTCACCGGCAAGTTCGACCGCTCGCGCAACGACCCGCAGATCATCTGCGAGTCGGTTTCGCAGGAATTCACCGCCGTCATGAGCGACACCGACTCGTTCGACGCGGCGTACTCGCCCAGTCCCGCCAGCGGCGCGATCTTCGAGGAGACCGAAGCGCTGAGCGGCAACGGTCATAACGGGCACAATGGCACGAACGGGCAGAACGGGCATATTTCGACCAGCAGCGAGCCGCCGTCGTTCAGCGAGCTACCACCGCTGGACTACGACGACGAGCTTCCGCCGCCTTTCATCGTCGAGGAAAAGCAGCCGACGGCGATCCTGCCGCGCGTGCTGCGCGTGCGCTTCTACCGCCGCGACGACGAGCAGCGCGACCGACGACGGCTGGAGCATCTGGTCGGAGTGTTCAAGAAGTATCACGGGCACGATCAATTCGAGATCGTCCTCGTTGTCGGCGAAGCCGAGACCTATCTCATGCAGTTCCCGCACCTGACAACCAGCGTCGGTGACGAACTGCTGACTGCCATTACACGTATCGATGGTGTGGAAGTCGATCAAGCTGCTAGCGTTTAGCCGACACAGCGCTAAAATACGCGAAGCACAATCATACATAGACAAATTGGGAGCAGAAGCTCGTGAAACGTATTGCGGTCATGACCAGCGGGGGCGATTCCTCCGGGCTGAACGCGGCAATTCGGGCGGTCGTCCGCACCGGCATGGAATACGATATGGAAGTCTACGGTGTCCGGCAGGGCTACACCGGCTTGATCAACGGCGACTTTGAGCTGCTGACCAGCGTTGAGGTGAGCGGTATTTTGCAGCGCGGCGGCACGATCTTGCAGACGGCGCGCAACGACGAGTTCAAGACCGCCCAGGGACAGCGACGCGCGCTGCGCCGCCTGAACGAAAAAGGCATCGACGCCATCGTCGTGATCGGCGGGAACGGCAGCCTGAGCGGGGCGCTCGCCCTGCACAAGCTCGGCTTTCAGACCATCGGCATCCCCGGCAGCATCGACAACGACATCTTCGGCACGGATATGTGCATCGGCGTCGATACGGCGCTCAACACGATCCTCGACGCGCTCGACCGCCTGCGCGATACGGCGTCGTCGCACCAGCGCGCCTTCCTGATCGAAGTCATGGGGCGCAACTGCGGCTATTTGGCGCTGATGGGCAGCATCCTGGGCGGCGCGGAGATCGTGGTCACGCCGGAGCGCCCGGAGTCGATGGAGGACGTTGCCAAGGCGCTGTCCGACGCCTACGTGCGCGGTAAGTCCCACGCGATTGCCGTGATCGCCGAGGGCGCGCCCTACAAGGTGACCGACCTCGCCACCTTCCTCAAGGAGCATCACGAAGTCGGCTTCGAGATTCGCCTGACGATTCTGGGGCACATCCAGCGCGGCGGCAGCCCGTCGGCGTTCGACCGTCTGCTGGCGACACGCATGGGAGTCAAGGCGGTGCAGTGTGTCCGCGACGGCTTGTCGGGGGTGATGGTGGCGCTGAGCGGGCGCGAGATGAAGCCAGTCTCGCTGGAGGAAGCCATCAGCCAGCTTCGCCCCATCGGCGATCATTATTTCGAGATGGCGCATTTCCTGTCGCGGTAACCCATGCAGACAGACCCGTAGGGGCGAGGTCTACCTCGCCCCTACCCACCGGAATTCTGCGCGCTACTCCGGGTCAACACCAACGTCCGCCAGCCGCGCACGCACCAGCCCGACCAGCGCCATCGTCGGCACGCGCAAATCCACGCCGCGCTGCCCGGCGCTGATCAGGATGTGCTGGTGCTCGGTCGCGGGCTGGTCGAGAAACACGATCCAGTTCTTGTGGGTCAGCGCCAGCGCGCTGATGCCGCCGACTTTCAGCCCGGTCAGGGCTTCGGCGTCCTTGT
Source organism: Anaerolineae bacterium (assembly GCA_046328655.1). GTDB lineage: Bacteria > Chloroflexota > Anaerolineae > Aggregatilineales > Phototrophicaceae > Flexifilum. The sequence continues at coordinate 20,934 of JAXLWE010000039.1, forward strand.
GCGCCGCCATGCGCACCTTCTTCGCGCCCGCCACCGCTGCCAGCCGCTTCAGGTCAAGCTGGCGGTTCGCCGCCATCATCACCAGAAACGGCTTGCCGGTGTTCTGCCCAGCGCCGCCCTCCGGCTCGACCACCAGCGTTTTGTAGACCAGAAACGGCGGCACGCCCAGCACTTCGGCGATTTCCTCGGCGTCACGCAGGTCGTCGGGGTATTCGACCACCTCATAGGGGATTTTGTGCTGCTCCAGCAGGCGCATCGAGTTCAGTTTCGGTGGCATCAGGTGAAATCCTCGCTAGACTCGTGACGGTTACGGTTCATCAGTCACGACAGGAATATCCGACAGTGAAAATCATTGCAATATCCAGCGACGCGCCCGGCACGACCGATGAGCAGTTCGCGCCGCATCTCAAAGCCGAAGCGCGCCGCGCGTGGGAACTGTATCTGTCCGGCGACGTACGCGAATTCTACTTCCGCGCCGACGAAAGCAGCGCCGTGCTGATCCTCGAATGCGAGAGCGTCGAGGCGGCGGGCGAAATCCTCGCCACGCTGCCGCTTGTCCGCGAAAGACTGATCACGTTCAAGCTGATCCCGCTCGCGCCCTACCCCGGCTTCGCCCGGCTGTTCGAGCAAGACCAGGATTGAACCGCCAGGACACCAAAAGGGGCGAGGCGTGCCTCGCCCCTACAACGGATCAGGTTTTATCCGTCCGGTAGCGCTTCAAGGCCTGCCGCCCGATCACGCCCGGCACGAGCAGATTACCGAGCAGGATCAGCCGGTCGAACCAGCGCAGCACCAGCGTCCGCGAGTGCCGACCCTCCGCCGCGCGCACAATCGCGTCGGCAACCTGCTCGACCGGCATCGACGGCAGCGACGACGCCTTACTGCCGTAGCCCGGCGTACCGAGCCGGTGCGCGCTGAACTCGGTGGCGGTCACACCCACGAGCAGATTGGTCACGGCGATGTTGTCCGGCTCCAGCTCAAGACTCAGCGAGCGCGCCAGACTGCTGACGAAGGCTTTGCTGGCGGCATAAGCCGCTGTGTAGGGCGACGGCGCCATCGCCGCGACCGATGAGACGATCACGATGTGCCCGCCGCCGGATTGCCGCATCGCCGGGACAGCCGCCCGAATGCTGTGCAGCACGCCATCGATGTTGGTGTGAAGCATCGTCTCGAGATCGTACCAGTCCGAGTCGACCAGCGCGCCGCGCTGCCCAACTCCGGCGTTGGCAACCAGCACGTCAAGCCGACCGAAGCGCGCAACCGTCTGCTCGACCGCCGTTCGCATGGCGTCGGCGTCGGTCACGTCGGCGGGGATGGTCAGGCAGTCGCCATGCGGCGCGGGCAGCGTGGCGATCTCGTGCTCCAGCGTCGCCAGACGTTCAGCGCGGCGGGCAGTGACGGCGACGTGCGCGCCGTGTTTCGCAACGCCAGCGCCGTCGCGTAGCCAATGCCGCCCGACGCCCCGGTGATCAGGACGACCTGTGTCACGCGACCGCTCCATCGCGCAGATACACCTGCAAGCCCGGTCGCAGCAGCGCGAGTATCTGGTCTGCCAGTTGCTCCGGCTCCTGCTTCCGCCCACTTCGCGCCCACTGGAACACCGCCCCCCAGATCGCCCAACTGGTCGTCAGGGCGATGGTTTCCACAGCAGTCCCGGAACGCGAAGGAGCCGCCGTGTCAATCCAATCCAGCAGCATTTCGTAGAGATGAGTCTGCACCTGTAGGAACATGCGGGCGTGCTCGGTCATCTGCGCGACCGGCTTGCAGTGGTTGATGAATTCGCTCATGTGGTCGCAGACGGTCAGGATCAGCAGGCGCAGATTTTCATGAGTCAGCGCCGGGTTTTTCGGCAGCCGCTTGTCCACCCGCGCCTGAAAGATTTCGCGCGCCGCATAATCCAGCAATGCGTATTTGTCCTCGAAGTGCGCGTAGAACGTCGCCCGGTTGACATCCGCCCGCGCCGCGATGTCCTGCACCGTGATGCTGTCGACGGGCTTCTCCTGAATCAACTCCATCAGAGCGCTCTGCAAGAGCTGGCGCGTGCGCCTTACGCGCGGGTCGACCTTCTGTTTTTGCTCAATGACCAACATTTTCGCCTCTTTGTTGCTTAGCCGACAAATCCCCAACCTTGTTGGTTGAACCGCAACCCCATATTTCATACCATTTTAGCAACACTTGACGGAAAAGCAACATGTGACGGATTAATCAACAGGAGTAAGTGATGGAGACGTTCGTGTGGGTCGTTCAAATCTTGCTGGCGCTGGCGTTCTTCATGGCGGGGATCATGAAGCTGACGCAGCCAATCGACAAGCTGGAAACGCGCCTGTCGTGGATCGAGTCGATCAACCCGCGCAATATGGTGCGCGGCATAGGTCTGGTGGAAGTGCTGGGCGCGCTCGGCTTGATCCTGCCCGCCGTGACCGGGATTCTGCCGGTGCTGACGCCGCTCGCCGCCGCCGGACTCGTCCTGACGATGCTCGGCGCAGTTTCGCTGCACGTCCGGCGAGGGGATGCGATTGCCCGCGCCATGCCGTCGGTCGTGCTGCTGGCGCTGGCGGTCTTTGTGGCATACGGGCGGTTCGTCGCCGTGCCGCTGGCGTAGAAAACGAGTCTCTCGCCGGGGTATATGCTCCGGCGAGAACCATCTCTGATTATCTGAACACCTCGCGCACCGCCAGAGAGAATCCCGGCAGTACCTCGCCACCATCCAGCGCACCGTCCAAGCCAACCACTTTTACATCCTCGTCCGGCACGTAAACTTCCACGATTTGTTCGTCGGGAAAGATGAGCCAGACCATGCGCGTACCCGCTTCCAGATACCGCTCCGCTTTATGCCGCATCGCCCGTTTCCTGTCAGACGGTGACTTCACCTCGACGGCTAAATCAGGCGGCACAGGCGCTTCTCGCGCGGGTTCTTCCGGCAGCCGCGCCTTCAGGATAAACCCAACATCCGGGTTGAATACGCCGCCGTCCGGCATGATGTAGCCGCCCGCCTCACCCGTAACGTAGCCAATATCGTGATCATCGAGATACGCATTGAAACGGTGACTAATGCGACCGGCAATCCGTGAGGGCGTAAAGCTGGGCATCTTCTCAACAATCTCCCCGTCGATGAGTTCAAAGATGCGATCCTGATTTTCGGGTCGATCAATGAAGGCGTGATACTCGTCAAGCGTTAGTAGCTGTTTGTCCACCGCCATCGCCATTCCTCTAAATCTGTACCGGCTCGTGGTAGATGCCGAAAACCTCGCGCATCACGTCCACGATTTCTCCCAGTGTAGCATACGACCGCGCCGCGTCGAGCAGGTACGGCATGACGTTCTGATTGCCCATGCAGGCGATGCGCAGCGCGTCGAGCGAGCGCCCGACTGCCTCGTTGTCGCGCTCCAGCCGAAGCTGCGCCAGCCGCGCCACCTGCCGCTCGTAGCCGCGCGGGTCCATCTGCAAAATCGGAATGTCCGGCGGGGCTTCGCTGGCGTACTCGTTGACGCCGACGATCACGCGCTGGTGCGTATCGACTTCCTGGCTGGTGGCGGTAGCTGGCGTCGGCGATTTCCGCCTGGAAAAAGCCCGATTCCAGCGCCGGGATGACGCCGCCGATCTCGTCGATGCGCCGGAAGTAGTCATAGACTTCGCGCTCGGTCTGGTTGGTCAGCGCTTCGAGAAAATAGCTTCCGCCCAATGGATCGACCGTGTTGGTGACGCCCGTTTCCTCGGCGATCACCTGCTGAGTGCGCAGCGCCAGCGTGACGGCGTGCTCGCTGGGCAGCGCCAGCGCCTCGTCCATGCTGTTGGTGTGGAGCGACTGCGTGCCGCCCAGCACCGCCGCCAGCGCCTGAATCGCCACACGCACGAGGTTGACTTCCGGCTGCTGCGCCGTCAGGCTGACGCCCGCCGTCTGACAGTGGAAGCGGCACAGCCACGAGCGCGGGTCGGACGCACCGAAGGTCTCGCGCATCTCGCGCGCCCAGATGCGCCGCGCCGCCCGCAGCTTGGCGACCTCCTCGAAAAAGTCGTTGTGGACGTTGAAAAAGAAGCTCAGGCGCGGCGCGAAATCGTCGATCTTCATGCCGCGCTCCATGCCCCAGCGAACGTATTCCAGCCCATCGGCGAGCGTGAACGCCAGCTCCTGCACGGCGGTGCTGCCCGCCTCGCGGATATGGTAGCCGCTGATGCTGATGGTATTCCAGAGCGGCAGGCGCTTCGAGCCGAACTCGATGGTGTCGGTGACGAGGCGCATCGACGGGGCGGGCGGGAAAATGTACTCTTTCTGAGCGATGTACTCTTTCAAAATGTCGTTCTGGAGCGTGCCGCGCAGGTTTTCCATCGGCACGCCCTGTTTTTCGGCGGCAGCGATGTAGAACGCCCACAGGATCGCCGCCGGGCTGTTGATCGTCATGCTGGTCGAGACTTCGCCGAGCGGGATGCCGTCAAACAGGATTTCCATATCTTTGAGCGAGCTGACGGCGACGCCGCACTTGCCGAACTCGCCCAGCGCTTCGGGCGCGTCGGTATCGTAGCCCATCAGCGTCGCCAGATCGAAGGCGACCGACAGCCCGGCGTTGCCCTGTTCGAGCAGGTATTTGTAGCGGGTGTTGGTTTCTTCCGCCGTGCCGAACCCGGCGAACATGCGCATCGTCCACAGGCGACCGCGCTGCCCGGTGGCGTGAACCCCGCGCGTGAACGGGTACTCGCCGGGGAAGCCGAGGTCGTCCAAATAATCCAGATCGGCGATGTCGAGCGGGGTGTACAGGTCGTTAATCGGCACGCTCGACTGGGTGATGAACCCAGCGTCAGCCCGGCGCTCCGGCATCTTCCTGAGTGCCGGATTGAGCGTCTTTTCGCGCCACGCCTGCTGCGCGGCGATCAGCTTATTTTTGTCAAACGACATTATTGCGCTCCTGTGCTTCTGACTCAGATTATAGCAGCAGGCAGGAGCACGGCATTCCCGAAATCGCGCAACCCAAGCGCATTTACTCCCGCCGGAGAATCCCCTGATAGGCGACGCGAAGGCTCGCAAAACGCATCAGCCGGAAGTAGACGTACAGCAGAACGCCGAATATCAGCACCGCGAACAGAATTTGCAGTGTCACCGGGTCGATGCCGTAGCCCCGGTCGGCAAACAGACGGTTCTCAAGCTGGCGTCGGCGCAGCCAGTCTACGATGGCGTCGCTCACCCACCAGCTCAGCGCGGCAGCAGCGAACTGCCCCAGCCATGCCGCCAGCAGCGCCCCAACCCGCGCCACCAGCGACAGCGGATGCCCGCTCACCCAGAAAGCCAGCGCCGCGCCCAGCGCCGCCATGCCATTCGTCCGCCAGCGTGTTTCACACAGCAGGATCAATGCCGAACTCAGCACGATCAGCAGGATGACGTACCCCTGCGCCGGATGACCGTCGAACAGCGCGTCGAAGGCATAAGCCACATCCATGCCAACGAAGCGAGTCAGCAGATAGACCGATGAGATTGCCAGCAGCAGCAGCCCGTAAAGCGAAAACAACCGTTCATTGAAGATGCCCACGACGGTACTGCGATAGAAGAAGCGCGCGAATGCGAATATCGACACGACAATCCCGCGCCGTGAAAGCGGGGTAAGGCGGATCAAATCCCACTCGCCATCGCGCCGGATGCGCAGCCCCACGCAGGCTACGTCCAGCAGCACCGTCGAGAGGAAAGTCAGGACGACATTCATCAGCAGGGCGGCGACCAGGGCGATCAGAATGCCGCCCACCAGCGATAGGCTCGTGCTCTGCCCGCTCAGCAGGTCCGCGCCGCTGCTGAAGAAAAACGTCGCAGCCCACAGAATCAGGAAGTAGCGAGTCTGCTTGCGGAGTCCGCGCAGCCAAGCCCCCCGCCGCGCGGAGCGATCCTGATGGAGCCAGTCAATTTTCCTGACCTCGTGCTCGAACATCGGCGTCGCAGCCCGCAGCGCCTCCGGTCGCATCATCGGGTTCAGGCGCGCCGACTCGTCGAAGAACGGCTTCAGCGGTTGTGACAATGGCGCTTCAGCGGGTCTGACGAGCGGGGCGATTCGGTCTTGCAGCATGAGCATCCTCGGTCATGGCGATTAACAGTTCAATCGTATCACGAGGAAATACAGGCGAAGCTGCATGTTTGTGAACTTGCTATAAGTTAGGGCAATCCTTCGGCGCAAACTGTCAGCACCTACTCCCGCCGCCACACCATACTGAAGCTGATCGGCAGCCCGAAGTATTTTTCCCACTTCGGCTTGGCGCGCAGATATTCCGCGTCGATCAGCCCCTCGTCCATTTCCAGCAGCGAGAAGCCCGCCGCCCGCCCCGCCTTGACGTGATCGCTCAGCAGATGCACGTAGCTGCGAATGGTAGTCGGCTCGCCGCCATCGCGCTCGTAGTGCGTCGGCACGCCCGCCATCAGAAACTGCGGGTGGAAGCCGACAAGCACGAAGCTGCCGCCGCGCCGGGCGAGGCGCGCGACTTCGGCGTACAGGGGGCGCAAATCCGGCAGATGCTCGTCCGCCAGCGACTGCGTACAGATGTCGTAATTGCCGCCGGGAATCCCGGTGTTGGTGATATCGGCGACGTGCAGCGCCCGGTAAACGCCTTTTTGCTTCGCAATCTCCAGCATAGCGGGCGTGAAATCGACGCCATCGACGGGCGCCGTCGTGCGCATTGAGCCGCCGCGCCAATCCGTCCCGTGCCGCACGCCAGGTCGAGGATTTGCGATGCCGCCGACCAGGTCGACGGATTGCAGGCGCTCGAACAGGCGCACATCCCATCTGGTCCTGTACGACCTGTTCATAAGTCGCCGCCCACTCGCTGTAGCCGTACTGCGCATCGACGATGGGATAGTTGCGCTTGTCATAAATCGAATGATCCATCATCACCCTCGGAGAACCGCTCCAGACCGCTTCCTATCATAAACGCGCGGGCGTCGTTCAGCAATTCCCAACTTGAGGTAAGATACGGCTATGGCTCAGCGCAAGCGCATCACCTGGTTCATGCAAACGGTCGGCGGCGACCCGCTCGCACGCATATTCGTGCTGGCGCTGCTGTTGGTCGGCGTGTTCTGGACGGGCTGGCAGGTGTTCGTCGGCGACTGGCTGGAAGCGGCGCTGGCGGCGCTCGGCGTTGGATTTCTGGTCGCGCTGGCGGCGTCCGAGCGCGTCCAGATCGCGCGTTCTGGGGCAGCCGTTCAACCGCCGCCACGCGCTGTACGTCGGCATGGCGTGGGCGTTCGGCGCGGCATGGCTGATTTTGCTGCGGCTGGTCGCTGCGCTCGCCGCTCACCAGGAAAATCCAGCGAGCAGACCTACTTCGCGCTCGTGCTGCTGGTCGCCGTTTCGTGGATGCTGCTGCGCTCGCTGCTGATCCTGCTGCCGCCGTTCTACCGGCGCTTCGCCACCCACCTGCCAATGTGGGAGCAAATCCTTCTGGCGATCAACGAGGTGGTCGCCGCCGGGCTGCTGGCGACCTACGTCGCCCAGGTGCTCGTCCACACGCTTCAGCCGCAGGTGTTCACGACCCGCTTCGATCTGCCCTATATAGGCGGGCTGCTGCTGGTGTTCGGCATCTACTACTTCGGGATGCAGGCGATGTGGACGAAGCGCTGGAACGACTGGTTCAGCCGCACCGACATCTGGATTCGCTTCATGCGGCTGGCGGCGCCGCTGGCGCTGGTCGTGACGACGATGGTCATCTTCCGCCACTTCATCGACCGAGCCGACCCGCGCAGCGCCAATCTGCTCGGCAATGCCGACCTCGACCTCGCCTTCCTCGCGCTCGCCCCGGTGATCTGGCTGCTGGTGTTCGTGGTCGTGTTCATCGTCTACACCAGCGGGCGCGGCTTGCGGCAGCGCTTCCTGCCTGACCTGCTGCTCGACCGCCTGCCGCGCCGCGTCGGACATTTCCTGCGCTCGATTTCCGACATGGATTTGCTGCTGATCCTCGGCGTGCTGGGGACGATGATTCCGGGGTATCTGCTGCTGTTCGGCGACACCGGCGGGGTGATCGGCGGGCTGCGCCAGCAGATTTTGCAGCGCGGCAGCGCGTTGATCGAAAGCTCGGAGCAGGCGCTGGCGCTGCTGTTCGCCATCCCGTTTTACCTGCTGGTGGTGGCGCTGCTGGCGCTGTACGGCTACACGCTCAGCCAGCAGACGCTGGCGGCGCGCGACCGGGATGAGCTGGTCGCGTCGCTGCCCATCGGCTTCCTGATCGTGCTGATCATCACGCTGTACCTGTTCTCGATCCCGTTCAGCCAGGTGCTGACCGAGGGGCGGCTGCCGCAGCTTCCGCAGGATATGGGGCGCATCCTCGCCTTCAACATCGTCATCCCGCTGCTGCTGCTCTATGCCCATTACTTCGCGCTGATCCGTATGCCCTATTCGCGCGGGCAGAAGCGCTGGCGCGAGCGCCAGAGCCGCCATTACGCCGAGCAGTTGAGCGGCATCGACCATCGCATCCGTGACCTAAACGGTGAGATCGCGCAGTTGGACAGCCAGTGGCACAGTGAGCCGGGCGACAGCCGCCGCTTCGAGACGCTGTACCGCTACGTCCAGTTGAACGGCTTGCGCGACGACCTCAACATGCAGCGGCTTCAGGTGGTTTCCGACCGCCAGCAGCTTGCCGAGCTTTCCGAAGCGCCCGTCTCGATTGCTATCGCCCGCCTGCCGGTGCGCGTGGTCAGCATCGGTATTCCGCTGCTGCTGGCGGTGCAAATCTACCAGTGGGCGGTGCTGAACAATGGGCTGCGCGAGATCGTCAACAATCCCAACATCACCATCTTCGAATTCTTCCGGGCAATCCTGCGCCAGACTCAGTTTTAAGAACAGCCTACGGTTGTGTTAAGAATATATGAAATGGAGTAAACGTCAGTTAAAATATGCGTCACTATTGATCGACTCAAGAAGAAGATGCCGATGCCTACAACACGCGAAGAACTGATCGCCAGCCTGCAAGCACAGGTCACGCCCGTCGAGCCAACCGATACGATGGCGGAAGCCGGGCGCAAGGCGCTGCTGAACGATTACGTCAAAATGCTGCACCACGAGGCGGGCAGCCGAGCCGGGGAGGACCCGGAAGAAGTCCACGACATGCGCGTCTCAATCCGCCGGATGCGCAGCACCTTCCGCCTGCTGAGCGACTATTACAAGCCCAAAGCCATCCAGCCGTACCTGAGCGAGATGCGCAAAATCGCGTGGGCGCTAGGCGCGGTGCGCGACCTCGACGTGATGATCGAGCGGCTGCGCGCGTTTCAGACCGACTTCGAGGGGCGCGACGACTTTCAGCCGGTGATCGACCAGTTCGACCAGCGGCGAGCGAAGGCGCGCAAGGGCTTGATTCGCACGCTCGATAAAGGCGATTACAGCGCTTTCGTCGAGGATTTCAACAGCTTCGTCACCAAGCCGGGCAAAGGTGCGCTGCCCATCGACGCCGACGACATCCACCCGTTTCAGGTGCGCCACCTGCTGCCGGGGTTGATCTACGCCCATCTGGCGGCGGTGCGGGCTTACGAGCCAGCGCTCGAAGGCGCGAGCGACGAGACGCTCCACGCCCTGCGTATTGAGTTCAAGCGCCTGCGCTACGCCGTGTCGATTTTCAGCGACGTGCTCGGCAGCTCGATCAACGATTTCGTCGGCGAGTTGAAGGCGATTCAGGATCATTTGGGGACGATGAACGACATCCGCGCGGCGAAAGAGCGTCTGGACGAGGTCGCGCCGGAACTCGATCCGCGCGCGCTGGATGCCCTTTACCAGTACGTGCAGACGCTCGACGACGAGCACCAGCGGCTGCGCGACGGCTTCGGCATGGTCTGGAAACGGTTCAACACCAAGACGGTGCAGCGCCAGCTCGCCAACGCCATCGCCGGGCTGTAAGCAACCTCAAATTCGCATTTGTAGGGGCAGAACCGTGTGTCTGCCCTTTTTGTATCGTCACCACATCGATCTTGTAGGGGCGCAAACAGGTGCAACCTGCAGTTACTAACTGTGCCCTTTTTCATGCCCGCCTCGCGCGCCGAACCGCCCACACCAGCCCATACGCCGCCAGCAGCCCGACCGCCGGATACGCCGGAAGGTAGTAGCGCTGCCATTCGAGCGGGGTGAGCAGCGCCGTCGACGCCAGCATCGCCAGCGCCCACACGCCGACCAGCCAGCGGATGCGACTCGCGGCGACTTGCGGTCGCGCCACAGCGCGTAGACGCCGACCAGCGTCAGCGCCAGCAGCACGACGCCGCCGACCAGCGATCCGCCGAGGCTGACGCCGCGCCAGATCGAGCCGTCGTAGCGCGCGATCTGATCGCCGATATAGCCCGCCCAATTGGGAGACTCGTAATACTGCGGCAGATTGACGAACACCTGCCGAAAAAAGCCGCCGAGCGCGTCGCCCGCGTTCCCATAGCCGCCGAACGCCGCCACCTGCCCCGCCAGCAAATCGCTTCGCAGGGTCAACACGTCGCCTACCCGCCCCAGCGAATCGCCCCACCACGCCGGGTTGAGCGCGTAGAACACGCCGAGAGCGAGGACGACGGCGACGAGTAACAAAATCCACATCCGTAGGGGCACGACATGTCGTGCCCTTACCATTTCCCGAATCCACTCCACCACCGGGTATATCGCGCACACGGCGAACACTGCCACGACCGTGAAGACCGCCGTATGCTTGCTCGCCAGCGCCAAGCCTGCCGCCGCACCGAGCAGGATCGCCGACCACCAGCGGCGCTCGCGCAGCAGCCATACACCCGCTAGCACGACCAGCAGCGAAAATGCGATCAGCCCGCCTTCCATCATCGCCCGGCGACCGTTGATCAGCAGCGCCGGGTTGAGCGCGTAGTACAGGCTGGCAAGATAGCCGACCGGACGCCCGCCGAGCGCCCGCCCCAGCAGAAACAGCGGGACGATCCCCGTTGCCAGCAGCAGCGCCGACGGGATGCGGGTAACTTGCAGCAGCGCCTCGCTCGGCGCGTGGTTGTTCTGCTGGTTGTAGCCCCAGTCCGCGCCCCAATCCCACTGCTCGTTGATCTGGTCGACCGAGAAGCCGCCGAGATGCCAGGCGACGCCGATCAGGTACTTGTTAAGCGTGCCGTTGAGCAGCCGAAGCTCCTGCTCCTGATCGCTGATCGGCGGATCGTGGTAGCCCACGCGGTCGAGATCGCCTTGCAAGAACTGGTAGGCGTAGTCGCGGCTCATGTAAATCTGGGTGGATTCGTCGCCGTGAAACGGGACAGCGAACGCCCCGGCGACAATATAAAGGACGAGCGCAAGTAGCCAGAGAGCATCAAAAAAGTGCTGAGTGCCGGGTGCTGAGTGCTGAGAAAAAGACAGGGTTTTCATGCAGCGATTGTCTTGGCGGCTCAGTCTTTGCGGTACAGCCCGACGAGGTGGACGCGGGTGGATGGGGCGAAGCGGTCGATCAGGCGCTCGGCGACGAGCGATGCGCGGAACATCGCCTCGTTGAAGGCGAGATAGGTCGGATCGCCGACGTGAGCGACGCGCTCGCCTCGCAAGCCGGTACCGCGAAGCATCCGGTCGATTTGAGCGAAAGTATTGGCACGATAATAAGTCGGGTTGATGAAGTCCTCGTTGCGGGCGTAGATGGCGCGGGTGGCGCGCCTGCCGAGCGCATTGGGCAGGATGCGCCGCAGCCAGACGACGTAATTGTTCCTGTTGGGCGTGATGAACAGGAAGCGCCCGCCCGGCGCCAGCACGCGAGCGATTTCGGCGAACACCCGCTCCGGCGCGCGCAGATGCTCCAGCACCCACGAACAGGTCACGAGGTCGAAGCTGGCATCGAGGAACGGCAGCCGATCCAGATCGGATTCGACCAGAGCATCGATTTCGGCAGGCTCCTGAAAATGCGCGGCGTAGCGATCCACGCCGACGACCTGCCGGGCGACGCCGACGTGCTGCCTGACCAGCCCGCCCGGTCCACAGCCCGCGTCGAGCAGGCGCGTGTCCTCGTGGACGAGCGACGCCATCCATTCGGTGTAGATTTCCAGCGAGGTGTGATAGCCGGGGTGATTCGCCTTGTAGCGCTGGCGCAGGCGTTCCTGCTTCGAAAGCGAAAGCATAAGCCCTACGAACATGGCTGGCGGTTTAAACCGCCAGCTAAGCAAAACCTAGCGACCCACTGAAGGGGTCGCCATCCCACTTGCATCACATACCGCCCCTTTAGTGGGCGGTTAAAGCACGATGTAGCATCGGGTTTAAACCCGATGCGGCAACTACGCACAACCACCCCTCCTACGTCAGCGTGATGAGCAGCTTGTTGTGCTCGACGCTCTGCCCGATCTGCACGCTGATGCGCTGCACAGTCGCGTCGCGCGGCGCTTTCAGCTCGTTCTGCATCTTCATCGATTCCAGCACGAGGATCGTCTGCCCTTTGGACACCGCCTGCCCTTCCGTCACCGGGATGGCGACCACCAAGCCGGGCATCGGCGACTTGATCGACAGCTCGCCGGAATCGACGGCGAGACCGCCGCGCCGCGAGGCGAGCAACTGGGCGCGCTCGTCCATGACCTGCCCGGTGTACAGCCGACCCTGCATCAGCACTTCCGTATCGCCGTCGCGCTCCTCGATCACCATCTCGTAGGAGCGGTGATCCATCAGGATGGAGTACAGCGACGGACCGAGCGCCAGAAAATCGACCTCGCGCGGCTCGCCGTTGACCTTGAGCGAGCCATCGCTGCCGATCTCGATCTCGAAGCGGACATCGTTGATGACGGTGACGTATTTCATCGGTGGACTCGCTCCCAGCGGCTTAGCCACTTCCAGTTGCTCGTGTCGCGCTCGTTGCGGGTGACGACCTGCCCGGCAAGCTGCTGGTTGCGGTGCGTGAACAGCGTCGCCGCAATCGCCGCCGTCTCCAGATCAGCTTCGGTCGGCGGCTGCTCGGAGGTGGTCATGCTGAAGCGCTCCTCGACGAATTTGTTGTCGAACTTGCCCGCGATGAAGCTGAAGCTGTTGAGCAGGTTCTGGTGGAACGGGATGTTGTGCTTGACGCCCATGATCGAGAATTCTTCGAGCGCGCGGCGCATCCGCAGCATGGCTTCCGGGCGGTCGTCGCCCCAGCAGATCAGCTTGGCGATCATGCTGTCGTAGTACGGGGTGATGGTGTAGCCGCTGTAGACGCCGCTGTCGACGCGCACGCCGGGTCCGGTCGGGACGATCAGCGTGGAGATCGTGCCGATGGACGGCAGGAAGCTGTTGTAGGGGTCTTCGGCGTTGATGCGGCATTCCATCGCCCAGACCTTCGGCTCCAGGAAGCTCTCGGTCGGTCCCATGCGCCGCCCGCGCGCGATGCGAATCTGCTCCTTGACCAGATCGATGCCTGTGACAAGTTCTGTCACAGGGTGCTCGACCTGCAAGCGAGTATTCATCTCCAGAAAATAGAAATTCTTGTCCTTATCGACCAGGCATTCAATCGTCCCGGCGTTGACGTAGCCGACCGACTGCGCCGCCCGCACCGCCATGTCGCCCATGCGCCGCCGCAGGTCGGGGTCGACGAACGGGCTGGGCGATTCTTCGACCAGCTTCTGATGGCGGCGCTGGATCGAACATTCGCGCTCGCCCAGATGGATGGTGTTGCCATGCGTATCCGCCAGAATCTGAAACTCGATGTGGCGAGCGCCCTCGACCAGCTTTTCGAGGTAAACGCGCCCGTCGCCGAAGGCGCTTTCGGCTTCGCGGCGGGCAATCGCCAGCGCTTCGGGCAAATCCTCCGCGCGCTGGACGGCGCGCATCCCTTTGCCGCCGCCGCCCGCCGCCGCCTTGACCATGATCGGGAAGCCGATCCGGTCGGCAGCGGCGATGATCTCGTCGTCGCGCAAGCCCGGCTCGGTGCCGGGGATGACCGGGACGCCCGCTTTCTTGACCATCTCGCGGGCGACCTGCTTGTCGCCCATTTTGGCGATGGCTTCGGGCGGCGGTCCGATGAAGATCAGCCCCTCGTCCAATACCGCCTGAGCGAAGTCCTCGCGCTCGGACAGGAAGCCGTAGCCGGGGTGGATGGCGTCCGCGCCGGAGCGCCGCGCCGCGTCGAGGATGCGGTCGATCCTGAGGTAGCTCTCGCGCGGGGCGGGCGGTCCGATCAGCACGGCTTCGTCGGCATAGCGGACGTGCAGGCTGGTGCGGTCGGCTTCGGAGTAGACGGCGACGGTGGCGATGCCCAACTCGCGGCAGGCGCGGATGACGCGCACGGCGATCTCGCCGCGATTGGCGATCAGCACCTTCTTAATCTGGGTTTGCGACTGTTCAAACATGGTCATGTTCCTTTGACAGCAGCGACCATCTATGTTTTTTCATGTCAACCTCACCCGCTGCGCGGCTGACCTCGGGTCAGCTACGCTTAGCTCCCCTCTCCACGTTGTGGAAGGGGCTGGTGAGGTCGCTATAGCGAATATTGCCGTGCTTCTTGGGCGGGTTGCTGTCGCGCTTGTTCTGGAGCACCTCCAGCCCATTGATCAGGCGGGCGCGGGTATCGCGCGGCTCGATCACGTCGTCCACGTAGCCGCGCTGGGCGGCGATATACGGATTCGCCAGCTTCTCGCGGTACTCGTCGGCAAGCTGCGTCTTGGCGCCGCCGGGTCGTCGCCGTTCTTCAGTTCGCGGCGGTAGAGATTTCGACTGCGCCTTCGGGTCCCATGACAGCGGCGATCTCGGCGGTGGGCCACGCCAGATTGAGGTCGCCGCGCATGTGCTTGCTGCTCATGACGCAGTACGCGCCGCCGTATGCCTTGCGGGTCGTGACGGTCAGCTTGGGGATGGTCGCCTCGCAGTAGGCGTAGAGCAGCTTCGCCCCGGACATGATGATGCCGTTATGCTCCTGCGCCGTGCCGGGCATGTAGCCGGGCACATCCACGAACGTAATGATCGGCAGATTGAAACAGTCGCAGAAGCGGATGAAGCGCGCGGCTTTGTTGCTGGCGGCGATGTCCAGCACACCCGCCAGCACCATCGGCTGGTTGGCGACGATGCCGACGCTGTGCCCGCCGAGCCGGGCGAAGCCGACGACGATGTTGGCGGCGTAGTCGGCGTGTATCTCGTAGAAGATGCCGTCGTCGACGACGTGATTGATGACTTCCTTGATGTCGTAGGGCTTGTTGGGGCTGTCCGGCACGATGGTATCCAGGTCGGCGTCGGCGCGCAGCGGATCGTCCTTCGATGCCAGAAACGGCGCGTCTTCCATGTTATTCTGCGGCAGGTAGCCGAGCATCTCGCGCACCAGCAGCAGCGTGTTGGTCTCGTTTTCGCCGACGACGTGGCAGACGCCGCTCTTGCTGGCGTGAATCTGCGCGCCGCCGAGTTCCTCGAACGTGACATCCTCGTGGGTCACCTGCTTGACCACGTCGGGTCCGGTGATGAACATGTAGCTGGTGTCCTTGACCATGAAGATGAAGTCGGTGAGCGCCGGGCTGTAAACCGCCCCGCCCGCGCACGGTCCCATGATCACGCTAATCTGCGGGATGACGCCGCTGGCGAGGGTATTGCGCAGGAAGATGTCGGTGTAACCGCCGAGGCTGACGACGCCCTCCTGAATGCGCGCGCCGCCGCTGTCGTTCAAGCCGATCAGCGGCGCGCCGGTTTTCATCGCCATCTCCATCACCTTGACGATCTTCTCGGCGGCGACCTCGCTCAGCGTGCCGCCGATGACGGTGAAATCCTGCGAAAAGACGTAGACCAGCCGCCCGTTGATCGTGCCCCAGCCGGTGACGACGCTGTCGCCGAGGTAGCGGTTCTGATCCAGCCCGAAATCGTGCGAGCGATGGGTGACGAAGGCATCCATCTCGCGGAAGCTGCCCGGATCGAGCAGGATGTCGAGGCGCTCGCGGGCGGTGTTGCGCCCGGAGTCGTGCTGGCGCTTGATGCGCTCGTCGCCGCCACCGGCTCGGCTCTGCTGGCGCAGATCGCGCAGGCGTTCAATCTCGTGATTCGTGCTCATCTGTTTTCTCCGTTGGCAGCGTTCGCCGCACGACCGGGCGCATGAGATACACCACCGCAGCGATTAACACCAGGATAGTCAGAACGGTTAAAAAGCGCAGACGATTATGATCATAATCGGCGCGGGTGAAAACAAGCAGGCGGGCGACGCTGTAGACGACAAAGCCGACCAGCACGTACACACCCGTGCGCAGGTTGCGCACCCGATACCATGCTACGCGATACGTTGCCGCCGAAAGCAGCACCGCCCACGCCAGCGCCGCGACGAATTCCAGCTCCGGCAGCAGGCTGACCTGCCGGGCAAGGTCGGAGGGGAGCGTCATGGCACGATACGCCGCGCCGAACTGGATGATCGCCAGCGCCGCCGTGACGACCATCAACTGGCGCTCGCGCCCCACCGCTCGATTCCGTAGCTGCCGGGTTTCATTGGACATAGGGCGGGATTATAACATAAGAGCAGCGGTTGGCTGGTAGCGAATAGCCGTCAGGGCCAGGGCGTGACGCCGAAGCGTTAGGAGTCGACAACGCGTTGTTGTAGGCGAGCGCGCTTTCTTCCAGAAGCGGATGCGTGTTCTTCAAACCTGAATTCAGAAGACCACTTCTTTGTACTATCCGGTGCCGATGATAATTTCGCTCTCCGCCCACGATTCCTGACGGAGAATAGCTTCGAGAACAAAAGAGAAATCGCTTGTTTCGCCTTTATGTGCCATATCCCCAGCGATGCATGTCGGAAAATTCAGTCAGTTTCAAGCGTGACCAAGAGGCAAACGCTACTCCTGCTTTGTATGAAATAATACGGTAGGTTCTTCTTTAAGATCAAAGCTGACGGTAGTTATATAAGAGGCCGCTGTTGCAGTGAGGTACCTTTGAAAGGCAATCTGTGCGAAACCACGATCACTATTTTATTGAATCTCGCAGAGAATTGATGCGTATAAGGCTGAGCTTAGGCAAATTCAGCCGCGTGCCCAATTCTCTGTGCCCCTTCTGCCTCTTACAAACGATTACCATTGATGAATGGCTATCAACACCTGTAAACCTTCAATTATCATCTTGTCGTCATACCTTTTCTCCGCCCACGCGCCGCCCGCGAAACGACAGGAAGGCGAACGCGCTGGCGACGCTCAGCACACTCATGAACGACGCCACGCTGAACACCCCGCCAATCGACAGCACGCTGCCAATACTGCCGATGCTCCAGAGATGCTGCCCGTGCTGCCGATTGACAGAATACTGCCGGTGCTGGCGATGCTCAGAATGCTCCCGGTGCTGCCAATCGACAGGATGCTGGCGCGCTGGCGCGGCTGCGGATGCTGGTTTCACGACTTGCCACTATCCAACCTCGCCCATAACCAATCGAGTGGTCAACCTCACGTGCTGACGGCTAAATCCGCACTTCGGGGCGGTATTCGCCGAACACCGCGCGCATGGTATGGCAGATTTCGCCGAGCGTCACGTCGTTTTCGACGCACTCCACGAACAGCGGCAGCAGATTCTCGCTACCGCGCGCCGCCGAATCCAGCCGACCGCGCAGCTCGGCGACCTTCGCGTTGTCGCGCGACGCCCGCAGCGCCGCCAGCTTGTCGCGCTGCGCCTGCTCAATCGCCGGATCGACGCGCAGAAGGTCGGGCTGTGGGTCATCGCCGACCGTGAACCTGTTCACGCCGACGATCACCTGATCGCCCGCTTCGACGGCGCGCTGGTAGGCATACGCCGCGTCCTGAATTTCGCCGCCGACGTAGCCGGATTCAATCGCCGCCAGCGCCCCGCCCATCGCGTCGATGCGGTCGATGTATTCCTGCGCCCGCTTGACGATCTCGCTGGTCAGGTGCTCGATCAGGTAGCTGCCCGCCAGCGGATCGACCGAATCGGGGACGCCGGTCTCGTAGCCGATGATCTGCTGGGTGCGGAGCGCGACCTGCACGGCGTCCTGCGTCGGCAGCGCCAGCGCCTCGTCCTTGCTGTTGGTGTGGAGCGACTGCGTGCCGCCCAGCACCGCCGCCAGCGCCTGAAGCGCCACCCGGACGATGTTGTTTTCGGGCTGCTGCGCCGTGAGCGTGCTGCCGCCGGTCTGGGTGTGGAAGCGAAGCTGCCAGCTTTTCGGATTCTGCGCGCCGAAGCGCTCGCGCATGATGGTCGCCCACAGCTTGCGGGCGGCGCGGAACTTGGCGACTTCTTCGAGGAACTGGTTGTGCGCGTTGAAGAAGAACGACAACTGCGGCGCGAAGTCGTCCACGTCCAGCCCGGCGTCAATCGCCGCCTGCACGTAGGCGATGCCGTTGGCGAGCGTGAAAGCGACCTCCTGCACGGCGGTGCTGCCCGCCTCGCGGATGTGGTAGCCGCTGATGCTGATCGTGTTCCAGTGGGGCACGTCGGTCTTGCAGTAGGCGAACAGGTCGGTGATCAGGCGCATCGACGGCTTGGGGGGATAGATGTACGTGCCGCGCGCGATGTACTCCTTGAGGATGTCGTTCTGCACTGTGCCGCGCAGTTGGGTCGACTCGACGCCCTGACGCTTGCCGACGGCGATGTACATCGCCAGCAGCACGGCAGCCGGAGCGTTGATGGTCATGCTGGTGCTGACTTTATCGAGCGGGATGCCTTCGAACAGCCTCTCCATGTCGCGCAGGCTGCTGATGCTGACGCCGACCTTGCGACTCGCCCAGCGCCATCGGGTCGTCGGCGTCGTAGCCGATCTGGGTGGGCAGGTCAAAGGCGAGCCGACCGGCCAGCTCTGCCCCTGCTCGGCAGGGAAGCGGTAGCGCGCGTTGGATTGTAGAGTGGCGAACCCGGCATACTGGCGCATCGTCCACAGCGCCGCGATACCCGGTGCGATACACGCCGCGCGTGAACGGGTAGTCGCCGGGCTTTTCGGTGTCGGCGGGCACGTCGTCGGGTGTGTAGTATTCCTTGAGCGGAATGTCCGACGAGGTGCAGGGTGGGGTTTGTTGGAGTCATGTTCAGCCTTTTCGTGCTACAGGGTATTATCCAAACGGTGGTTCAATCCCTTAATTCAGTTTTTTCGATGTAATCTTGAATCAACAATTTACAGCGCTTTCAGGCAACAAAGCCAAAATGGGTACGAATGAACTAATTAGCGTGATGTACGTCATCGTCGCTATCTTCATGATCATGGGACTGCTCGCCATCAACCAGAAGCGCTTTCCGCGTTCAGGAACAAAACAGTCATTGAGCAGAGAATGACCTGTCGGCTATGTTGCGACCGGTACGGGTATCCTCTCATCACCGGTCTCTTATCAGGCAACTTTGGTTTCGGCGGGGCAGCGTGCATCATACGTTATCCCACCTCTCATCATTTTCCTCGGCAACGTCATCCTCTTCTGGCTGCGCCCGAAATCGCTCCGCCATCGATGTCGAGAACAGCAAACGCAAGCACCAGCCGCTGCAATATGCCTCTGCATCAAGCGAGGCAGCGCGCTATCTCGGAGTCAGGAAGTCTATGTACTTCACCTGATCGAAGATGGCGAACTGAAAGCGAAAGCCATCGGTAGCGATTACCGAATTTCCAGAGAAGCCGTCAACACCCACCTCGAACCAGTAACCCCTCGTGAACGCGCTCTCCCGCGCCGCGTCGATTCCGGCGAAGGTGGCGAATACCGGGTCGGTGAATTCCAGTTTACCTTATTCTGCCGTTGAGCCGGAACAACCCGTCGTGGTGTCGGCTGCCGCTGATGCTGTGTTCAGACCACTTCGACAAACGGAGCAGCCTGATTTAGCCGTAACAAGCCGTCCGCGCCGCCTGCAGGAAAATTGCTTCGGGCTTGACCGCCTGCATGAACAGCTCAAATCCTCCTTATGGAGATCGACGATCACCGAGGCGCGCCTGGATTCGTCGGATCAGCGGCACCCACTGCAAAATCGGTAGTCGTCGCCCATACCGCACCCACTGGATGGCGTGGACTTCGGGCACATAAGATCGATCAAGGTGCCTGGCGACGCCGCCTGCCATCGACGTGAAATACGTTGTAGTCATGGTCTTGACCTCGCGGCGCATACTTTCAGGAAGGCAAATTCCTCGAAATGCCGGGGGCGAGATCGAGGAGAAGTCACGGCACCGGATATTGCATCCGCACTTAAACAGGGATGCCCATCCAGCATCGACGCCGGCAACTGCGCCTTTAAGACACCAGCGGCGCGTCAAAATGGTCGTAAATCCGCTCGAAGTCACCAATCGCCAGTCGATCAGCCGCTTCGGTCCTCCGGCGCTTCGATCAGGTCGATGCAGAACTGCTCGGGGCTGCGCCAGGCAGCCGCGCGATCCAGCACCGCTTTCCGAAGTGCAGGTCGGTATAGCCGGTAAGCGCCCGCCCCGGCAGCATTCGATTGCCAGCGGTCATCATCGCTTGCGGATATCAGGATGCTGTCCATGTCCCGACGGATACACTCGGCGTCAGCCGAAATGGCACGCAAGCGGCACTGACCACGCCGTGACCTCGCCGTACTCCAGTTCGCTGCCGCCGAAAGCCATGAACACCGGGACGAGTTCGGCCAAGAACACAGGAAGGAATCCCTCACCGTGGGAAACGTTTTGTCGCGTATCGATGCCAGAGTAGGTCTCGACCTGGAATTCAAGTCGAGAACCAGCGGTCTTTCAGGTTGGGCGACGGGTAGGCGGCGGCGTTGGCGGACTCAGCAGCAAAGCGCCGTGTCGCCCGCGCCTGGAAGCGAGATCGGCGCGCGGTCGAGGATCGCCCTCCGAACCAGGCATCCACCCGCTTCATCGCCATCTCGAAGCCAGGCATCGTACCCGAGCTCAACATCCCACCATCGGTCTGCTGCGGCTTCATGTTGAGACCAGCGCGTTATTGCTCGCCGGGCAGCGCTCACGGCACGGCGATGCCTTTGAAATTCTCGAAGGTCAGGTCGGCGAAGTCCAGCCCAAGATGACGCTTGACGAACTTGAACAGCACCGTATAGCTCGCCGCCATGCGCCGCGCGTCGTGCAGCCCAGCGCCTCGACGCAGCGCCTGATCGCCGCCTCGTCGCCCTCGATCTCGACGAAATTGCCGTAGGGCATCTCGTCGAGCGTGACTTCCGCGTCGTGCAGCGCGTAGGTGGTGCGGTACGCGGCCCACCATCACAGGGTGATAACCCAGCTTGGCGAGGATCGTTTCCATGTTGGCGAAATCGCTGACCTCGACCTCGGCTTCAAAGCGGCTGCTGCCGTACTCCCCGCTCAGGCGCTCGCCGTCCTTGTAGGTCAGGCGGGCGCGGGTGTCACCAGCACGCAGCCGCAGCACCGTGCCGCTGGCGTTAGCAGGCGGGTGTCGTCGTCGTAGCGGACGTTGCGCTCACGTAGACGCGCAGCGCTTTTAAACGTCCGCCCGCCGCCTTGACGCGCCGCGCCACCGCCGCCAGATCGGGCACGTACAGCTTGACCTCGTTCTCGACGTTATCGCTCGCCATCGTCACGCTCCCTCATCCGGTACGGACACGACTTCCAGCGTCAAGCCGAACGCCTGCTCGAAGATGTCGCGGTGATGCTCGACCGACCACAGGGCGACCTGCTCGTCGCCGCGCGCGATCAGTTGAGCATCGCCACGCCTTTGCTGACGGTGAGGGTCACGTCGCGGACGACGCCGTCGCGCGAGCGGTCGATCTGCTCGGCGAGGCGCAGCAGCGAAGTCAGTTGCAGCAGGCGCGCGTCGTCGCCGGGCAGCAGCAGCGATCCCAGCTCGTCGACTCTAGGCGTGCCCTTGCGGTGATAGCGCACCATCAGCGAGATCAGGGCGATTTCGCGGTGGGTGTAACCGGGCAGCCCGGCGTTGAGGATCAGATAGCTGCCGTGCTTGTGATGATCGTGGTAGTCGATGCCGACGCCGATGTCGTGGAGCATCGACGCCGCCCACAGCAATTCGCGCTCGACCGCACCACATTGGCTGACTTCGGGCGGAAGCTGGTCGAACATGGAGAGCGTGAGATGGGCGATATGCTGGGCGTGCTTCTCCTGATAGCGATAGACGTGTCCCAGATTGAGCACCGAAGCGCGGCGCACATCCTCGAAGATCGGCGGCACGGTGGGCGCGGCGTTTTCGGGCGGGGCGAGGAAGCGCTCGTAAAACAACCCCTCGCGCAAACCCTGGCTGCAAATCGACATTTCGGCGAACCCGGCGGCGCGCATGATCTCGTGGACGGCAATCGCGCCCGCCAGCGAAATGTCGGCGCGGTCGGGCTTCATGCCGGGGATGCGGGTGCGGCTGGCAATGGTCAGGCGCGCCAACTCGTCGCGGATGCTGGCGACCTGATCAAGCGACACGACATAGCTGTGCAGATCGTCGAGCGGGTAATTCAGGCGCTTCTGCGCCAGATGCCCGATCAGGCGGAGCGTGCCGCCCTCGCCCACCATCTCCATGCCCGGCTCGTACTTGAACCAGGGCAGCGATTCGAACTGCTCGCGCAGGTGCTGGGTCAGGTGGCGGATTTCGCCGGGACTGACCGGGTCGGAATGGAGCGAGCCTTCGGTCAGGCGCACCGCGCCGAGCGGCAGGCTGACGCTGTGGGTGCTGGCGCGGTTCTCGACGCGCGTGATTTGCAGCGAGCCGCCGCCGAGGTCGACCACGAAGCCATTTTCGAGGGTGGTGCTGTTGACGGCGGCGAGATAGCCATAATAGGCTTCTTCCTCACCGCTGAGGACGCGCACGTCCATGCCAGTCTCGTTCCTGACGCGGTCGATGTAGCGGCTGCTGTTGCGGGCGTCGCGGATGGCGCTCGTGCCGACGGCGACCACGTCGTCGATGCCGCCCGCACGGCAGAAGGCGGCGTATATCTGTGCGGCGCGGACGGCGCGTTCAATCGCCTGCGGGCGCAGCACGTCGACTTCGGACATGCCCTCGCCCAGACGCACGGCTTCGCGCACTTCGTCGGTCAGCTTGAAGCTAAGGCGCGGCACGTAGTCGATCACGATCAGACGAAAGCTGTTGCTGCCCATGTCGATGATGGCAACGCGCTGTGAGTGGCGGTAAACGTCGCTGTGCTGCGCCAGCGATTCGAGCTGCTGAAACTTGGCTGCGGTCATCATACCTCGCTTGCCAGCCGCGCCCGTTCCCGGCGCAGCAGCGGTTGAAGAAAGATCGCCATAAGCATAACGTAGACCGCCGTCAGCGCCAGCCCGTCGTGAACCGGCTGCCGGAAATCAGTTGCGCCAGTAGTGCAGCAGCCTGGGGATGGAGATTTAGCGAGGCGCGCGGCTGACTGGTGAGCGATCACGCCACGCGCCCCGGCGATAGTCATTTCACGATCCTGAGCGATTCCGGCAGCCCATGCCGGACGGCGTTCGCCACCCGCCCGTAGGCGTCCATTGCAAGCTGCGGCGCGAGGATCACGCTGTGATAGAACGTACCCGCCGCGCGCTCGACCAGCCAGAGATCGGTCGAGTTGTAGGCGGGCAGATTGGGCTGATCGGGCAGGCGGTCGAAGCGGATGCCCTTGACCGCCTGCGCGAATTCCTCGCAGCGCGCCCGCTCGATGGAGTGGGCTATCGGCTTGCTGGCAAGCGCGCGCTGATAGACCATTTCGAGGATGATGCCAGCGGTTGGCGAAACGCGCAGCGTCCCGACCGAGTTGCAGGCGCGCCCGTCGAAGTAATGGACGGTGACGCGGTAGACCTCGTTGACGCCGGGCAGGCGGGCGATCTCGCTGATCGGCTTCAGCCCAAGCTGATCGGCGATGCCGCGCAGAAGCGGCGCCTGAAAGCCGAGGATCGAGGCGGACATTTCACAACTCCAGCACCACCTTGCCGAACACGTCGCCTTCTTCGAGCAGGCGGTGACCTTCGCGGATGTCGCTCAGCGGCAGCGTCGCGCCGATCACCGGCTTGAGCCTGCCCGCGAACACCTGATTCATCACCGCGACGAAATCCGCCGTCGGTCCCATCGAGCTGCCGATCAGCGTAATCTGCTTGGTGAAGATGTAGCGCGTATCGATATTCGCCTGATAGCCGCTGGTGTTGCCGACGATCAGGATGCGCCCGCCGCGCGCCACCGAGCGCAGGCTGTCTTGCAGCGTCGCCTGCCCCACGTTGTCGACCACCACGTCGACGCCGCGCTTGCCGGTCGCCAGAAACACGGCTTTCGACCAGTTGGCATCGACGCTGCGGTCGAAGGTCACGTCCGCGCCGATCTCCCGCGCCCGCGCGCATTTCTCGGCGCTGCTGCCGACCACGTACACCGTGCAGCCCGCCAGTTTCGCAATCTGGATGCTGGCGGTGCTGACGCCGCCGCCCGCGCCGAGCACCAGCACCGATTCGCCGGGCTTCAGCCCGCCGCGCGTGATCATCGAGTACCACGAGGTGACGTAGACCAGCCCCGCCGCCGCCGACTGAGCGAAGCTGACGTGATGCGGCAGCTTGATCAGGTTGCGCGCGGGGAGAATGACGTATTCGGCGGCGACGCCCTGCGCGTGCTCGCCCATGATGGCAATCGGGCAGCCCAGCTCGTCTCCGGCGAGATTGAGACAGCCAGGATCGACCACCGTCGGGTTGATGCCGACACGGTCGCCGGGCGCGACGTTGGCGACGCCCTCGCCCACCGCATCGACCACGCCCGCGCCGTCGGCGCAGCACAGGTGCGGCATCTCCAGATTGAGACCCTTCCAGCCTTCGCGCACCCACAGGTCGAGGCGGTTGAGGGCGACGGCTTTCATGTTGACGCGCACTTCGCCGGGCGCAGGGTCGCGCATGGGTAGATCGGCGATCTGCAGCACGTCGCGCCCGCCGTGTTCGTAGATGACCGCCGCTTTCATCAGCGCAGCCCCAGTTCGTGGCGGGCGATGACGAGCCGCTGAATCTCGCTCGTGCCCTCGTAGATGCGGGTGATGCGGGCGTCGCGGTAGTAGCGCTCGATGGGCATCTCCCTGCTGTAGCCCATACCGCCGTGAATCTGCACGGCTTCGTCGGTGACGAACGCCGCCGTCTCGCTGGCGAACAGCTTCGCCATACTCGCTTCGACCGTGTAGCGTTCGCCGGTTTTCTTACCGCGCTCTTTGGCGAGGCACGCGCTGTAGATCAGCAGGCGCGCCGCTTCGATGCGGGTTTTCATGTCGGCGATCTTCTGCTGGATCATCTGCTGCTGCCCGATAGCGCCGCCGAACGCCTGCCGCTCGCGGGCGTAGTGGACGCTGGCTTCGTAGGCGGCTTCGGCGATGCCGAGCGCCTGCGCCGCGATGCCGATGCGCCCGGCGTCCAGCACGGTCATCGCGATCTTGAAGCCTTCGCCGCGCGCGCCGAGCATGTTCTCGACCGGGCAGAGGTAATTCTCGTAGACGATCTCGCTGGTGGCGCTGGCGCGAATGCCGAGCTTCGGCTCTTTCTTGCCGCGAATGAAGCCCGGCTGGTCGGCTTCGATGATGAAAGCGGTCACGCCGCGATGCTTCTTGTCGGGGTCGGTCATGGTGAACAGGATGACCGTATCGGCGACGGGTCCGCTGGTCACCCAGCTTTTGCGCCCGTTGATGACGTAGTGCGTCCCGGCGTCGTTGAGGACGGCGCGGCTTTCCATCGTGCCCGCGTCGCTGCCGGACATCGGCTCGGTGAGGCTGTACGCGCCGATCTTCTCGCCGGACGCGACCGGGGCGAGATATTTTCGCTTCTGCTCCTCGGTGCCGAACTTGAGCAGCGCGTGGCAGTAGAGCGAGTTGTTGACGCTGACGATAGTGCTGTGGCTGGCGTCGGCGCGGGCGACTTCGATGATCGTCAGGGCATAGGCGAGCGTATCCATGCCCGCGCCGCCGTATTCTTCGGGGACTTCGATGCCCATCAAGCCCATCTGCCCCATCTTGCGGACGGTTTCGAGCGGGAATTCGCCGCTCTCGTCGTATTCGGCGGCAATCGGCGCGATCTCGTTTGCGGCAAAATCACGGACGGCGCGGCGCAGGGCGTCGTGCTCCTCGGTGAACTGAGGAATGACAGTCGTCCCGGTAAAGTCGACCATTCTATGCTCCTGTAAAAGTGATTTCTTTCCGCGAAATTATACCCAACCCACCCCCACGCGCCTAACCGGGCGCAGGTATAATGTCGATTCAACGCAAGGCGACAGGAAGTTCCTTCGAATCCTTTGTGAGCCGCTGATTCGCGCCCCTGCGTTCGGGATTTTGGTTTTGACAGGAGCTACGAATGCCCAAGATCAATCACATCGCCGTCGTGGTCGAGGACGTGAACGCGGCGCTGGACTTCTGGCACAAGGCGCTCGGCTTGCCGCTGGCGCAGGTCGAGCATAACGAGGACGAGGCGGTCGACATCGCCTTCCTGCCGCTCGGCGAGGGCGAGATCGAATTGATCGCGCCGTTTACCGAGGACAGCGGAGTCGCCAAGTACCTCGCCAAGCGCGGGTCGGGGATGCATCACCTGTGCCTGGAAGTTGAGGACATCGACGCGACCATGCAGCAGTTGGTCGCCAGCGGCATCGAGATGATCAACGAGACGCCGCGCGCGCGCCCGGACGGTCGGCGCTATGCCTTCGTGCATCCGAGCAGCACGGGCGGCGTCCTGCTCGAACTGTACGAGGCGAAGTAGCCTAGCCGTGTCGGCAACTCACCGCCGTGAACAATCAGCGGCGTCCGTAGGGGCACGACATGTCGTGCCCCTACTTTGCCCTTTTGCGTTAAATGCTTTGCGCTTTCCTACGCGGGAACGCCGCCAGACAGCCCCACCACGCGACCTGAAAATGTATCTGCGTCCAGGGGTAGTGGTCGAGATGCCGGACCGCCAGCAGCGCCGCGAACACGGCAAACAGCGCCAGCCGCGACGCGGATACCGTCCGGCGACGAAGCCAGGCGCGGTCACGATCAGCGGCAATCACGCCTGACACAATCGCCGCCAGCACCAGCACCAGCTCGACGACGCCCAGCTCCGCCGCCACCGAGAGCAGCACGTTGTGGACGTTATCGCCGCGCAGGTCGAAATTCGTGTCGACCAGATAATAGCTGGTGCGCCAGGGAAATTGCCGATGCCGACGCCGAGGATCGGGCGCTCGACAATCGAGCGGAAGGCGAAGTCCATGAACACGATCCGGTCGCTGACCGAGCGCAGCTCGACCGACCCGCCCTCACCCACGCGCGCTGCCAGCAGCGGCTGGTAGCCGACGGCGAACGCGACCCCGACCAACACCACACGACGACCGCGACGGCGGTGCTGATGCGCGTATCGATGCGCCTGAGATGCGGGCGCACGAACAGAGCATCGCCAGCGCCCGACGACCAGCCGCCCCGCCGCCCGCGAGAACGACAGCAGCAGCGCCCAGAAGCCGACGGCGACGACGGCGATCCCGGCGACCTTGCCGCCAGCGGCGCGTCGAGATCCCAGGCGGCGGACGCCAGCACGCCGACCAGCAGCGCGCCCGCCAGCAGGTTCGGGTGCGGGAGCAAGCCGTAGGACGCACCCAGCGCAGCGTCCCGCTTTCGAGGATGCTCACGCCGATCTGGGGGTTGAACGGGAACTCGCCGAGCGCCAGCAAGCCGAGCGAGGCTTGATGCTGCGCCTGCAGGATGGTGAGCGCGGAATTGCCGATCAGGGCGAGGACGAGGACGGCGACAATCGCGCGGGGCGAGGGCGCGGCGCAGGCGACCACGACCGCGAACAGCGCCGAGACGCCGAACTGGAGCGCCGCCGTCGCCCCGACATCGGGATAGTCGACGCGCTGGAACGCCCACACCTGCGAGGCGAAGCCCCACAGCGCCAGCAGCAGCAGCGCCAGCGCCCAGCGCGCGCGCCAGCCGTGCAGGTCGCGCAAGCCAGGGGCGCGCAGGACGAGCCACCAGAAGATCGCCCAGAGCATAGGCAGGAAGATCAGGAAGCGGGTGACATACAGGCGGGCGAGGAGCGGCGACTGCGGCAGCCGATACCACACCGGGATCAGCGCGAAGGTCAGCAGAATCCCGGCGTGAATCAGCCATTTGAACCGAATTTTGCGGATAAACTGCACGGGCGCGCCTCGGTCGTCGAGCGTAAGATGGATACAGTTTACGCGCTCTGAATTATAGATGGTTCTTTTGCCACTTGACATTGTAGTTAGGTACAGGGTGCAGAATGAATGTCATGACGAGAGGTGAACTCGCCAGACACGGACAGGTCAACCCGGAGACGATCCGGTATTATGAGCGCAGCGGGCTGCTGCCGCCGCCGAAGCGCTCCCAGGCGGGCTACCGGCTGTTCGCGCCGACGGCGGTGCAGCGCATCCGCTTCATCAAGCGGGCGCAGGCGGTCGGCTTCTCGCTGGACGAGATTAAGACGCTGCTCGACCTGAAATACGCTTCGGACGCGACCTGCGGCGACGTGCGCGATATGGTCGACGCCAAGATCGACGACATCGACCGCAAGATCGCGGCGCTTCAGGCGATGCGCGGCGAGCTAAGCGCGCTGTTCGAGGAATGTCCCGGCGGGGATCGCCCGGCGGATGAGTGTCCAATTCTGGGGAGCTTCGCCCAGGATACCAGCGGAGCATAAGGCATCACAATGGCAACGCAACAAATCGATCTCCCCGTGACGGGTATGACCTGCGCAAGCTGCGCCCGCACGGTCGAACGGACTCTGCAAAAAACCGAAGGCGTGGAAGTCGCCAACGTCAATTTCGCCACCGAGCGCGCCAGCGTCTCGTTCGACCCGGCGCAGGTGGATATGGGCACGTTGATCCAGCGGATCGACGGGGCGGGCTACGGTGTGGCGCAGGCGACGTTGGAGCTGCCGATCACCGGGATGACGTGCGCCTCGTGCGTGCGCACCGTCGAGCGAGCGCTGAAGAAGCCGGTCGGCGTGCTGTCGGTCAACGTCAACCTGGCGACCGAAAAGGCGACGGTGGCGTATCTGCCGGGCGCGGTGCGCCGGGTTGATCTGGTCAAGGCGGTCGAGGCGGCAGGCTACGGCGTGCTGGATTTGTCCGCCGCGAGCAAGGATCAGGAAATCGATGCCGAGCGCGAAGCGCGGCAGGCGGAAATCGACCGCCAGCAGCGGCTGGTGTTAATCGGCGCGGCGTTCACGCTGCCGCTGTTCGTGCTGAGCATGGCGCGCGACCTGGTGATGGCGAGCGCGGCGGGCGGCGGCTCGATGAGCGGCATGAGCATGACGCCACAGGTCGCTCCGGCGCTGGCGTGGCTGCTGTGGTCGGGCTTCCCGTTCGTGTTCTTCCTGCTGGCGACGCCGGTGCAAGTGATCGTCGGCAGGCAGTACATCGTCGGCGCGTGGAAGGCGCTGCGCAACCGCACCGCCAACATGGATACGCTGATTGCGATGGGGTCGTCGGTCGCGTATATCTACAGCATGATCGTGCTGCTGGGGATGATTTTCGGCATTGCAGGCATCGGCGAGCACGTCTATTTTGAAACCTCCGCCATGATCCTGACACTGATCACGCTGGGCAAGCTGCTGGAAGCGCGGGCGAAGGGGCGCACCAGCGAGGCGATTAAGAAGCTGATGGGACTCGCGCCGCGCACGGCGACGCTCTTGCGCGACGGCGAGGAAGTCGAAGTCCCGGTCGACGACGTGATCGTCGGCGACACGTTGGTGGTGCGTCCCGGCGAGCGCGTGCCGGTCGACGGCGTGGTGATCGAGGGACGGTCGTCGGTCGATGAATCGATGCTGACGGGCGAGAGCCTGCCGGTCAACAAGCGCGTCGGCAGCGAGGTGATCGGCGCGACGGTCAACAAGAGCGGGCGGCTGATCGTCGAGGCGACCCGCGTCGGGGCGCAGACGGCGCTGGCGCAGATCGTCCGGCTGGTCGAG
>JAXLWE010000004.1:0-156198 GCA_046328655.1 Anaerolineae bacterium
GTGGTTCGACGTGGACGGCGACGACATCGTCATCATCAGCGACCGCAACACCCGCAAGATCGAGCACATCGCCCGCAACCCGAAGGGCAACGTGCAGGTCGGCGGCGATACCGGCGACGGCGCTGGCTATCTGTTCAAGGGCGAATTGAGCGTCGAAGCCGACCCCGGCTACCGCTGGCTGCGGCAGGTCACGCTGCGTTACGAATCCGGCGAGCAAGCCGAAAACGACATCGAGCTGTGGCGCACCACGCTCGACATGATCGTGATCCGCCTGAAAGTCAAGAAAGTCATCAAAGTGATTTAGTGCTGTGCAACGAGTGCTGAGTCGTGCGTCTTTCTCATCGCTCAGCACTCGGCACCCAGTACTGGGCATTTGTCTGGTATACTTACCCCGTTTTGACCAGCCACCTACAGGATACCGAGCATGACCACCGCGACCAGGACGATTGACGAACAGGTCGAAATCCTGATGTCGGGCGCCGAATACGGCGACCCGCAGACCAAAGAGGCGATGCGCCGCGATCTGCGCCAGCGCCTGATCGAAGCCGAGCAGCAGGGGCGTCCGCTGCGCGTGTACTGCGGCTACGACCCGCGCACCGCCGACCTGCACCTGGGGCACACCATCACCATGCGCAAGCTGCGCCAGTTTCAGGAATTTGGTCACGATGTGACCTTCCTGATCGGCACGTTCACCAGCCTGATCGGCGATCCGTCCGACAAGGACAAGGCGCGCGAGCAACTCACCCGCGAGCAGGTCGAGGAACACGCGCAAACCTACGCGCAGCAGGCGTTCAAAATCCTCGATCCGAACCTGACGCGCGTGCGCCGCAACGACGAATGGCTGTCGACGCTCGACTTCGCCGACATCATCCGGCTGGCGAGCAACTTCACGGTGCAGCAGTTCCTCGTGCGCGAGAATTTCGCCAAGCGCCTCGACGCGGGCGAGCCGATCTACCTGCACGAACTGTTCTACGGCTTGATGCAGGGTTACGACGCTGTCGCGCAGGAAGCCGACGTGCAGGTCGGCGGGCAGGATCAGTTGTTCAACATTCTGGTCGCCGGGCGCAAGTTACAGGAAGCGCTGGGGCAGAAGCCGCAGATCGCCATCATCATGGGCGAGAGCCTGCCGGGGACTGACGGCGAGATCAAGATGAGCAAGAGCCTGGGCAACCACATCCCCCTGCTTTCAACGCCGCGCGACATGTTTGGCAAGGTCATGAGCGTGCCCGACAAGGCGATGCCGATCTACCACCGGCTGATCCTCGGCTGGTCGCCCACGCAGGTCAGGGAACTGGAGCAGGGCGTAGCATCCGGCGCGCTGCACCCGAACGAGGTCAAGATGCGGCTGGCGCGCGAGATCGTGGCGATCTTCCACAACCCCGCCGCCGCCGAAGAAGCGCAGAAAAACTGGGACGAAGTGTTCCGGGGCGGCAGCGGCGTGCCGGAGGACATCCCCGAAGAGAGGCTGGCAGCCGAGGAGCGCGTCACCGACATCCTGCGGCGGCTCGGCATGGTCGGCAGCGGCGCGGAAGCCCGCCGCCTGATCGAGCAGAACGGCGTGCGCATCGACGGGACTCCCGTCACCGACATGATGGCGACCATCAAGCCCGACGCGCTGCCGCTGGTGCTTCAGGTGGGCAAGCGCAAGTTCGTGCGGCTGGTCGCGGAGTAGCTGCCTCGACAGGTTATAGGGGCAAATGAACGCCCTACGGACGGCGTAACTGAGAACGAATCAAACGGGCGATCCCATCGGGATCGCCCGCTTATTTACGGTGATGTTCTTCAGCGCTGCTTACGGATTTGGATTGTCCCATGTGCCGCTGAGCATGTGAATCACGCCGTTGGTCGCCGGGATGTTCACATCGATCAACTGCACGTCGTTGACGTAAATCCCGTTGTCGCGGGTCGTGATCGTCAGGGTCGTGCCGTCGACGGCGGTCAGCGTCCCGGCGTCGATCAACTGCCGCGAGGTGTATTTCCCCTCGACGATATAGCTGCGCAGGGCGAGCGCCGATTGTGCGTTCAGTTCGTTGTCGACCACGAAGTTGGCGGGCGCGAAGATCGTGTACTGCTGCGCCCCGCTCAGCGTCTCAGTCATGCCGCCGTTGGCGAGCGCGTCCGCGAATGAGGTCAGGTTCTCGTTGGCGCGCATCGCATCCAGAAGCTGACCCGGCTCCGGCAGCAGCCCGCGCACGATCTGAACTTCCGAGCGATCCGTCGTCAGGACGAACAGGCGCGAGTCATCCGGCGTGCCGATGAGCGCGACCAGCGTATAGCCGTTCTCCGGAAGCGCGACCGGGCGGGTTTCCGCGTACACGATGGTCGGATCGTTGGCATCGGTCACGCCCAGATCGAACGTGCCGCCATCGATGATCAGGCTGGACGAGAAAGCAGGCGAGTCGGCGCTGGGATAACCGATTTGCGCGAAGAACGCCACGTCATCGCGGATCAGGTTGACCGGATTGCTGCCTTCGACGGCGTTCAGGAAGGTCAAGCCGCCCGTGCTGGGCTGGAGGTCGCTGTAGTCTTCAGGGACGATGACCGCTTGCAGGGTGTTGTTCGCCATTGAGCCGACCAAAGCGACCGTCTGCCACGTTCCGCCGCTCACCGGCACGTCGACGGGTGCGAACAGCGAGTCGCTCGCCGTCTGCCCGCTGCCGGAAGCTGCCACCGTGTACGATCCCGGCGCAACCGCGAACCACTGGCTGATGGCAGGATAAGTCAGCGACCGCATGGCAAGGCTGTCATTGACGAAGATGTCAACCGTGCCTGCGTCGGGTGAGAAATTGGCGATCCGTAGATAGCCGTTATCGTCGCTCGGCGTCGCCGTCATTTCCGGCGCGACCGGCGTCACTTCGGCGGTTGGCTCCATGGTCGCCTCGGCTGTCGGCTCCATCGTGACCTCAGCGGTTGGTTCGACCGTCACTTCGGCAGTCGGCATCAGGGTGGGTTCGACTGTCACTTCGGAAGTTGGCTCGACCGTCACGTCCTGCGCCGAGACGACCATCACGGCTCCCAGCGACAGCAGCAGCACAAGCAGGATTCCAATAGCAGTTCTTCGCATGTTTCCTCCCAGGGATTCCAATACTTCGGAGACTTAATTACAATTGTAATTATAATCAACAAAATGAGAGGATTCCCTTTGTGCAGATGAACTATTCGTGAGAGTTTATTGCTCGAACAGGAGAAAAGCGGCGGCGACCGTCAGCACGAACAGCATGAACCACTCGAACGCCCGCTTGTTGATGCGCACGATGATCCAGCGCCCGGCGATCACACCCAGCGGAATCGCGGGGATCACCCAGGCGACGCCGAGCAGGGAGTGCAGGTCGAGCAGCCCGGCGATCATCAAGCCGGGCACTTTCAGCGCGTTGACGATGGCGAAGAACAGCGTCATCGTGCCGACGAATACCTGCGGCGAGACGTCCTGCAGCAGCATGTAGGCGGTGAACGGCGGCGACCCGCTGTTCGCCAGCGCCGAGCCTAAGCCGGAAGCCGCTCCCGCGAGGTAGCCGTGCCAGTTGCGCGGCTGGTACGCCAGCGTTCTGAAGCGCTGGTCGGCGAGCTTGTAGACGATGAAGATGACCGTGAAAATGCCGAGGATGTGCCGCAGCGTGATGTTGTCGAGCGTCGCCAGCAGCGCCGTGCCGACCACGATGCCGAGGATCGCCGGGGGCAGCATCAGCCGGACGTAGTGCATGTCCCACGTATTCCAGTAGAAATACAATGCGAACAGGTCACCGATAATCAGCAGGGGCAGCGCGAGGCTGATCGCCGTCGCGGTCGGCATGACCAGGCTGAGCAGGGGCGTGACCAGCAGCACCAGCACCGCGCCCATACCGCCTTTGGACAGCCCGATGAACAACCCGACGACGATGAGGACGGCATAGTATTCCATAGGCGTAATTATACGTCCGCGCCAGAAACAAAAGCGAGGCTGGTATGATGCCACCACGCCACTGACTCCGACGCGGCTCGTTCGCATTCAGGTCGCGTGTGGATTCGTCCAGGTGAGGAATTCGCGGACTTTGTGGTCGGTGTTGCGGATTTTCATCGCTAGGTCGGCGGCGAGGTTGCGCATGAAGCGGTAGCCCATGTGCGGGTACGAGTCGCACAGCAGCATCAGCTTGTCGCGCGGGATGACGATCAGGCGCGTGTCCGGCTGGATCGCCAGCGCTCGCGCCGAGCGCACACCTTCGTCGACCATCGCCATCTCCCCGAACGACTGCCCGCGTCGCAGCCGGGCAATCGTCTGCGGCTCTGTCGATCCGCGCTTGTCGACCGCCGCCGGGCGCACCTGAATATCGATTTCACCATCCGCGATCACGTAAAGATCGCTGCCGTCGCTGTTTTCCTCGAACACGATTTCGCCCTGCGCGAACGTGTATTCGGCGCAGATCGACGCAATCAGCTCAAGCTGCGTAAGCGTGAACTCGTAGAAGATGTCCGCCTGCCGGAGAGTCGAGACTATCGACATTTCAGCCTCCTGATTCGCGGAGCGACGGTGTACACTAGGCGGAAATTGTAGCATAAGCCGACGCTTTCAGGATCACAATGACGCAGCCGACACACCTGCGTGGAATGCCTCTGCCAAACCTGAGCAACTTTCTGGCGAATCGCAAACTGTCGATGCTGGCGCTGGCGGCGACCGTCGTCGTGTTCGTCCTCAGCCTGTTCGTGTCCGATCAGCAAGCCGAATGGCTTTACCGTGATAACGGCATCGTCGCCGGGCATCTTCAGATCGCCTACGCGCTGCTGATCCCGGTGCTCGTCCTCGTGCTCGCCTTTGAGCCTGCGATCAGCCGCGAGCTGCGCGATTCGCACGCGCTGGCGCTGCTCGCCTTTGTGGGCATGTGCGCCAGCTTCCTGATCGTACGCTTCATCAAGCCGGATCAAGCCTGGCGTTTCTTCCGCGCGCCGGGCATCCTGTGGTTCGTGATCGCACACGGCGTGCTGCTGTGCGCGCTCGCCGTGCTGCTGGCGCTGGATCACCCTGACGCGCCCGCCAGCGCGCGCACGCGCCGTTACGCGCTGGTCATGATCGCGCTCGGCGGGTTGGTGACGCTGGCACTGCACGTGTTCAGCGTCGGGGAATTCATGAGCCTCGACCTGGACGACGAGGTGTGGCTCGGCTCGCTGGCGACCAATCTCGTCTCGCGCGGCGCGTACTTCTCGTCGGCGAATGCGGGCGCGTTCGGCAGCCCCGACCCGCTGTTCTCGCGCTATTACCTGCTGATGGCGGAATGGATCTGCCTGATTGGGAATTCATCGCTGGTTACGCTGCGCGCCTTCGCTGCTGATCGGCGGGCTGGGCGTCGCGATCACGGGAATCGTCCTCGTCCGTGCGAAATTATCGCGCTTGCAGGTGATCGTCGGATTGGCGACGATGCTCGGCTGGAGCGCGCTGGTGCGCACGTCGCACAATCTGCGCATGGATGTGGGGCTGAGTGTCTACGGGGCGCTCCTGCTGCTGTTCCTGCTCAATTACCTTAAGGATCGGCGCGCGCGCTGGTTGGTTCTGCTCGGTGCGCGCGTTCCTGCTCGGCATGGAGCTGGATCCGCCGCTGGCGCTGGTGATGAACGGCGTGATCGGCTGCCTGCTGATCGGCTTGGCGCTGGCACGTCAGATCGGCTGGCGGCAGGTGTTCCTGTATGCCGGGGTGTGTGCGCTCGGCGTGCTGATCTACGCCGCCTACCAGTTTCTGCCGGATGTCAGCGCCAGTCTGCGCGGGTTCAACCTCTACATGACCACCTACTACGGCGGCGGCTTCGGCTTCAGCTTCGCTCATATCATCGATCATCTGCGCAACAATTTCGCCATAGCGCCGCTGGAGTTGATCGCGGCGCTGGCGGTGCTGGCGCTGGCATGGCGCACGGACCGACTGCTGGCGCTGGTCGTCGCCGTCTCGGCGCTGCTGACGATGGCGATCCGCTCCGGCAGCTACGGCTATCTGACCGTGCTCGCGCCGTTTTTCGCCTATCTCGCGGCGCGGGTCTTTCGGTCGCAGGCGGTGGTCACGCTGGGCGCGTTCGTGCTGATTCCGGCGCTGCTCTCCGCACCGATCTACGATATGGCGACGGCGGTCGACCAGCAGGTGAACCGCCGCACGCTCGAAGAAGTCGACCTGCTGAGCTGGCGGATTCCCGACGGCGCGACCGTGTGGGGCGATGCCGTGTTCTGGTTCACGCTGCACGACCGCGTCGATTTTGTCGGGCGGGTTGCGCCGTTCGACCTCGCCATCGCCGAAGGGATCACGCCGCTCGAAGCGGCGCGCCAGCTTGGGGTGGACGTGGTCATCTGTACCCGCGATAATCCGGCGATGTGCGACATCGGCGAGCAGTTGTTCGGCGCGCCCTACGAGTTCAATGTCACCAACGCGCGCTACGAGGTGTATTCGGCACAGGGGTCAGGATGATGGATTACACGATTGACGAGCTGATCTGCGTCTGCATTTCGCGGCAGGTGGTCGACGGCGAGGTGCTGGCGCAGGGGATCAACACGCCGCTGGTGGTCGCCGGGTTCATCCTGGCGCAGATGACCCACGCGCCGAACGTGATCTTCGCCTCCGCCATCGGGCAGAGCATCTGTAAAGAGTGGGCGCCGCTCGGCGTCGGGCGCATCGAGGACTTATGGCTCGGCAAGGGGCTGATCCATCTCGGCTTCGTCTCGGCGGCAGCCGATTTGCTGCCCAAGTTCAACCCGAAGGAATTCTTCCGCCCGGCGCAGGTCGATGCCGTCGGTAATTTCAACAACGTCGCTTTCGGCAGGGACTACCGCCGCCCCCGGATGCGCCTGCCGGGTACGGGCGGCATCCCCGATGTGACGCCGTACTCCGAGCACGTCTACCTGTACGTGCCGCGCCATTCGCGCATCACCTTTGTCGAGAAGGTCGACTTCGTCAGCGGCATGGGGCACGTCCCCGAACGGACGCGCGGGCGCGGACAGTACGATCACCGATCTCGGTCAGTTCGACTGGGCGAACGGTCGGATGCGCCTGACGCATACCCATCCCGGCGTGAGCGTCGAGGACGTGCCGGAAAAAGACTGGTTTCGCGCTGGAGATCGCGCCCGACATGGGCGAGACCGAGCCGCCGTCCGACGACGAAATCCGCCTGCTGCGCGAGCAGATCGACCCGCTCAACGTGCGCAGGCTGAAGTGCTGGGCGGCAGCGCCCGCAGAGACCTGCTGCGCGACATCCTCGAACGCGAAAACGCCTGGTAAAGTCGGGACTGAGGTCAAAGGACTGAGGACTGAGAAAAACGGGGCTAGGAATGGGCCCAGTTTGCTCAGTCCTCGAACCTCAGCGTTCCTCAGTCCTGTTTTATCGACCAGTCGCCGATGTTGCGGAAGCGGTCGGCGGGTGAGGCGATGACCAAGCTGCACGCCCTGTACGTTGGGGGACGTGACGAAGGTGAACAGGGGATAGTACAGCGGCAGCGCCACCGCCCGCGCCACGAACTCGCGCTGGAAGTCCTGATACATCTGCACGCGGTTGATGCCGAACGGGTCTTGCCGCGCCTTTTCCAGCAACTGGCTGATGCGCGTGTCGGTCACGCCGCCGTAATTCTTGCCGTCCGGGTACTGTCCCTCGTGCCAGAAGGCGTACACGTCGGGGTCGGCGCTGCCGCCGAGCGAGTACTCGACCAGCGCCGCGTCGAAGTCGTGCGATTGCAGCCGCGTCCGGTAGGTGTCGGTATCGACGGCTTCGACCGTCACCTGAAGATTGAGTTGCGACCACTGGGTAGCGATCTCGTTTGTCAGGTTGACCAGTGCCGGGTCGTCCGGCGTCAGGATGCTGAACGTGAACAGCGCGCTCCCGACTTCGGTCGGCGCTTCAGTAGCGTCGTCCGCGTTCAGGCGGTCGAGGCGCTCGCTCGCCGTCTCCAGAAGCTGCCGCGCCTGATCGGGGTTGTAAGCGGGCCACTGGAGATCGGGCAGGTACGCCCACGAGCCGGGCATCAGCGGGCTGTTCGCTTCGTCGGCGCTGTTCGCCAGCGTGCGCTGGATGGTCGATGTCCGGTCGATGCCCGTCTCCAGCGCCGTGCGCACGCGCTGCTCGCGGAAGAAGTCGTCCTTCGCCCAGTTGTAGATGATCACGCCAAGCGTTGCCTCGCGTGCGTTGTGCATGGCGAGATCGTAAGCGTTGGCGGCGTTGAACAGCGGCGTGCGCTCGCTCCGGTCACGGGCGGCGTAGCCATCGACCGCGCCGGATTCCAGCGCGTTCACGGCGGCGTCGGCTGTGTCGTACAGCCTGAAGGTCACGCGGTCGAGCGCGAAGGCGTGCTGCTGTCCTTCCGGGCGCTGGCGGTAGACCGGCGCAGCGCGCAGATCGACCTCGTCGACGGTCGTGCCGTCGGCGGCGCGCAGCGCCTCAAGCTGATAGGGACCCGTGCCAATCGGTGTCAGGTTGAAGGGATGCCCGGCGATCTGGGCGGCGGTCGTGCCGCGCAAGGCGTGTTCCGGCAGGATGCCGATTTGCAGGCGGTCGAGGAAATTGCCTAACGGCTGCGCCAGCCGGAAGCGGATCAGGTAATCGCCAAGCTGCTCGGTCTCGACAGTACGCCAGAACGCACCCAGTTCGGCATCGCCCGGAAAGTCCGGCGAGCGCAGCGGCGACATGGTGTAGATCACGTCGGCGGCGCTGAACGGCTCGCCGTCCTGCCACAGCACGTCCTGCCGCAGAAAGACGATGTATTCCAGCCCGTCGGACGAGACGATCCAGCGCTCGGAGGCGCCGGGACAGGTTCGCCGTAGGCGTCGGTGCAGGTCAAGCCTTCGAAAATGAGCGAGGTGATGTCACGGTCGACCGGGTTCAACTGCGCGAACAGCGGGTTGAGCCGCTGTATGCACGCCCCACCAGCGCCTCGCGGTACCTGCCGCCCGTCGCCGCAGGCGTGACCGGCGCGGAAACCTGCGTATCGGGCAGCGCGGTCGGCGGGATGACGATGTTGTCGGCGGTGGCGGTGGATGAAACCGGGGTGTCGGTCGGCGTGGGCGTTGGGGTTGTTTCGGATGACCTTAGCGCCAGGCTGACCGCGAACAATACAGCCGAGAGCAGCAGGGCGACCAGTTGCCAGCGATAACCACGCAGCATGTTCACCTCGTCGGCGGGAGAGGTGGGCGCTCCGGGGATGCGAGCGCCCATTTACGAGCGATTTTCAAGCGGGCTTAGCGGGCATATGAGACGGCGAGGATGGCAATCGCCAGAAATGCGACGCCGAGACCGATAGTGATCTGAAACAGCGTCTTCTCCAGCCCGCGTCGGGTGCGGGTGATCCCGCCGGTGTTGCTGCCGCCGAGCAGGTCTCCCAGCCCCGATCCCTTGACCTGAAGCAGGATCAGGACGATCAGCAAGACCGAGATGATGATTGCGACGACCATGAAGGCATGTTCCATGCCCGATACTCCTCAAACGGCTGCCAAAGTGTCCGCATTGTAGCATGGGCAGGGGCAAATGCAAACCCTGTGCTGGAGGCGCTTGGGCTGTGTGTAGGGCGCAGCACGCTGCGCCCTACGACGCCGCCAAAACTACTGCGTCACCGCTTCTTCCGCAGGCTCGACTACCAGTGATTCGAGATAATGCTCTGCCGCGTCAAGCTGCGGGTCGTCCTCGCCGGGGTTGAACGTCCGATCCTCCCACGTCACCGTGATGTCGGGCGTGATTCCCTGCTGGTGAATCCAGCGACCGTCGGGCGTCAGCCAGCGGGCAATCGTCAGGCGCACGCCGCCACCGTTGACCAGCTCCTGCCAGGTCTGCACCGTGCCTTTGCCGAGCGTGGTCGTGCCGATGACGGTCGCTACGTCGCGGTCTTGCAGCGCGCCTGCCAGCAGTTCCGAAGCGCTGGCGCTGCCCTCGTTCACCAGCACGGCAATCGGCACGTGGATGTCGGCGAATCGACCGTTGGCGTCGTAGACCTGCTGGTGATCGCCGCCGAAATCTTCGGTCACGACCGTGCCGGACTGAATGAAGGCGCTGGCAACGTCGATGGCGCTGCTGAGCAGCCCACCGGGATTATCGCGCAGGTCGAGGATCAAGCCGCTGCGCTCGTTCACGTCGATGTCCTTCAGCGCCTGGTCGATGTCCGGGCGGGCGGTCGCCGTGAACTGGTTCAGCTTGACGTAGCCGATGTTGCCTTCGACGATACTGCTTTCCACGTTAGGGACGGTGATGTGCGCCCGTGTGATCGTGAAGTCGATTAGCTCATCGCCGCGCAGCATGGTGATCGTCACCGGGGTATCCGCTTCGCCGCGCACCAGCACCGCCAGATCGGTCTGGTTCATGGTGGTCACATCCTGTCCGTCGACGGCGTGGAAAATGTCGCCCGGCAGGATGCCCGCCGCCTGTGCCGGAGCGCCCGCCAGCAAGCCGACCACCTCAATCGCGCCGGTTTCCTCGTCGGTGTGGATGATCACGCCGATGCCGTTGAACTCGCCGCTCAGGTCGCTGTTGATCAGGTCGTACACTTTGGGACTCATGTAGCCGCTGTACTGGTCGTCCAGCGAATCGACCATCCCGCTGATCGCGCCGTCGACCAGCGAATCCACGTCTGCCTGGTCGATGTACTCGTTGCGGATCATGTTAAACACCTGCCAGAACGGAGCGAAATTCCGCTCAACGTCCGCCGGGGGCGCGGTGTTTCCCTGCGCGGCGCTGACCGCGTACTGGTTTCCGAGCGCGAACCCGGCGAAGAAGATCACGGCGACGATGACCACCGCCGATAGGTGCTGTAGCCGCCCACGCGAGGCGTGCAGGAAGGTCATGAATGTGCTCCGAATACTCTCAACTGCTATCATTATAGCGGCTGCTGCACGGGCGGCAGGTAATAAGGCGATGAAGTTGAACCGCGCTGCCGTCCGGTAGCCACTGAATACGCAGTCCGAGTCGAAGAAGGGCGAGAACATGGGACGAAAACTACGCACGGGTGATCCCTGGATGCCTGGCTTTCGGTACGGCGCGCTGCTGCCGCCGCTGTCGCTGAACCTGATCGTCGCCGACACGCAGCGCTCGGTGCATTTCTATCAGGAGGTGCTGAGCGCCGAGGTTCACTATTTCGACATCGACTTCGCAGCGATGCGTGTCGGCGCGGCGGAGGTCATGCTGCACGCCGATCACACGCATGAGGATCATCCCTGGCATGGAGAGCTTGCGTCCGGCGCGGCTCGCGGTCTCGGCGCGCAGATTCGTCTGCTCGGCATCGACCCGGACGAGGTAGAGCGCCGTGCCCGCGCGTTCGGCGCAGTCGTGGCGCGCGCGGCGACTAACAAGGGACACGGCTGGCGCGAAGTCCTCGTGCGCGACCCTGACGGCTACGAGTGGGGCGTCGGCGTCTTGATTGAACCCGCGAAAGGTCCCGTTCCGCAGGTGACGAAAGCAACGCCATGAACCGCGCCGACCTTGCCAATTACTGCATGAGCAGGCACGGGGCGGTCTGCGAGCAGCCGTTCGGTCCCGAAGCCGACGTGTTCAAGGTCATGGGCAGGATGTTCGCACTCATGCCGGTCAACGCGGATCCGCCGCGTATCAGCCTGAAGTGTGACCCGACGTTTGCCGAAATTCTGCGCCAGACCTACCCGGCGGTGACACCGGCGTACCACATGAACAAGCGCCACTGGAATGGAATTCTGGTGGATGGCAGCGTGCCCGACGACGAGATCGAGGAATGGGTTGACCACGCCTACGATCTGGTCGTCAAGGGGCTGACGAAAGCGCAGCGCGAGCGCCTGCGAAAGCTGAACGACGGCAGCTAGTCCGGTCAATCCCCCTCGGACTGACTTTCCTGGATTGTGGACGTGACCCCAAATCGCCAGAACCGAACAGGCTTGACGGCAGACATCTCTGTCCACATGTGAGCCTGTACCCCCTGCCTGTAATGACAAGCGCTGGCATTTATCCGCTGCACGATAGGCAAGTTTTGCATCCTTTGTTAAATTTGCTATGATTAAATGTATACACAGGTACGTACAGAAAAGTAGCGGTATTACCGCATAAAATTTTATGAATAAAGTTAGCGATATAGTTATCTCACAACAGAGTTTCGTGTCGCTTCATGTTCAGCTCTACAATCAATTGCGCCACCTGATTGTGTCTGGGCTTTGGCCCCATGCC
This sequence comes from Anaerolineae bacterium, assembly GCA_046328655.1. Lineage (GTDB taxonomy): Bacteria > Chloroflexota > Anaerolineae > Aggregatilineales > Phototrophicaceae > Flexifilum. The sequence goes on from JAXLWE010000004.1 coordinate 12,109, forward strand.
ACGCGCATTCCTTCCGAGCTTCAGCTTGCCGAAAGCCTCAACCTCAGTCGGACGACCGTTCGCCTGGCGCTTCAGCAAGCCGAGATTGAAGGGCTGATCGAACGCGCCGCCGGGCGCGGAACCTTCGTCGCATATACCTCCGAGCGTGACTATGAAGCGCGACTGATCGCGTTTGTCACCTACGGCTTTGATTCCGAGACTCATCTGCACATGCTAACCGGCGCGGAAAGCGAGCTTAAGGAGCACGGGTATCAGGTGATTCTTAATCACGTCCGCGATTACGAGGAAGAGATCGAAGTCCTCAAGCGGCTGAAAGAGGAGATCGATCTGCGGCGTGCTGCTGTGGCCAACTCCGAGGCGTCCAAGCCACACCAACAGACGACGCAGAACTATCAGCAGGTTCGCCTGCCTCTGGTCGCCATGGACCGGCAAATCTATGGGATCGACTGCGATTGTGTGACGAGCGAAAACTACGAAGGCGGTCTGTTGCTGATGAAGTTCCTCATTCAGATGGGGCATCAGCGTATCGCTTTCCTGACACATCACGAAATGAATGTGCTGCCGGTCAGGGAACGTTACCGGGCGTATTGTGATGCGCTGCTGGAAGCCGGATTGTCGCCAATCGCCCCTTGGCTCATCGGAGTCCCGGGACAGGAAATTCATGCGAGCGATGCCCTGCGATCCTCGGTTGACTCCAGCAGTCCGGAACTCAAACAAATCATCAGTCAGGTGTCGGGAGCGGAAGCGCCTCCGACCGCGATTTTTGCCCTAAACGACTACGTCGCCGTGCTTGCGATGCGGGCAATGCTGCAGCTCGGAATCCGCATTCCGCAGGATATGTCGCTCGTGGGGTTTGACGACATTAGCATCGCCGCTCATCTTGAGGTGCCGCTCACGACGGTTGCCCAGGATTCCTTCATGATTGGCAAGCGCGCCGCCAAACGCCTGATCGAACGGCTGGAGGGCTACAGCGGAGCTGCCATCTGCGATTTTGTGCCAACGCAGCTTCGAATACGCAGTTCAGCCGTTGCACCCGCGCGAATCAGATCCTGAAAGGAGGTGAGGAAACGGTTTGACATTTCGTTCCACAGGTACGATTGCTAATAATTAAGCTTACGGAGAATAGAACATGTCACCACGGAAGAAATACCTAAGTCTCGCGCTGTTGGTCGTGCTGCTGCTCGGAGTATTGGCGGTTTCGGTCTCGGCGCAGGATGTCGCCCGCGAGGATACGGTTATCTTCGATATTGATAACCAGGATCCTCTTCCCAATCCCACCAACTTCAACTGGTTGGTTCCGGGCACATTCCGCAACCAGGGTGCGCACCAGGCGATGTGGGAACCGTTGTTCATCCTCAACTACGAAACTGGCGAAATTCAACCCTGGCTGGGTGTGAGCTTCACGCCGAACGATACGAATGATGTTTGGACACTGGTCATCCGCGACGGCATCAAGTGGTCGGACGGCGTCCCTTATACGGCAGATGACATCGTGTTTACGTTCCAATTGCTGCTGGATGATTCGACTGCTACGCTGAACGAAGCAGCCAATATGCAGCAATGGATCAGCGAAATCAAGAAAATCGATGACCTGACCGTGGAATTTGACCTGAAGGCTCCGAATCCGCGTTTCCAGTTGGACTATTTCTCGGTGCGTATCTGGGGCAACAATGATATTCTGCCGAAGCACGTGTTTGAAGGTCAAGACCCCTTTACGTTTACAAACTACGACCCGGAAAAAGGCTGGCCGCTTGGCACTGGTCCGTATACGCTGACCAGCGCCAGCCCGACCGAATTCGTCTGGGATCGTGATGACAACTGGTGGGGCGCAGCGACGGGCTGGCACGACTTGCCAGAACCGAAACGGCTGATCTGGCGGGTTGCCGGTTCTGAGGAAAATAAGGCGCTGCTGATGTCGGATCACCAGCTCGATAGCTCGATGTCGATTACGCTTGGCGCGTTCGAAGCGATTCAGGCGCGTAATCCGAACGCTATCGCCTGGTTCGATCAACTACCGTATGCCTGGGCAGACCCGTGCCCGCGCGAAATCTCGTTCAATACCGAAGTCCCGCCCTGGGATAATCCAGACATCCGCAAAGCCGTCAGCCTGATCATCGACCGCAATCAGATCGTCGATGTCGCCTACGAAGGAACGACTACACCGTCGAAGACGATGTTCGTCCAGTACGGTGGTATGGCTCCGTTCATTGACGCGGTCGTCAACGCCGGTATGGGCGCAAGCCCGACCGCTGATGTGGCGGCAGCGCAGGCGTTGATCGAAGGCGCGGGCTACACCAAGAATAGCAACGGCATTTATGAAAAGGATGGCGCCACACTGGCTGCTGACGTACAGGTGAACCAGGGCAGCATCGAATACGTGCGCGTGACGAACGTCGTCGTCGAGCAGCTCCGCAACGCTGGTTTCGACGCTACCGCTCACCCGCTAACGGAGACGACGGCTGACAATAACCGGCGAACTGGCGACTTCGGCATCGCGTTCAACTGGGATAACTGTGACTCGGTCAACGAGCCGTGGAAGTCGATGAATCACCTGAACACGTTCTTCTACCAGCCACACGGCACGATTGCAGCGGCAGATAAGGGACGCTGGAACACTGACGGCGCCAAAGCTTACAGCGCGATTGTCGATCAGATTGGCGTGCTGCCGCTCGGTGACCCGTCAATCCCCGATCTGGTCGTGCAGGCATATCGGTATATTTACGACGAGACGCCATTCATACCGCTGGTTCAGGCTCCCAAGCTGGTACCCTTCGATACCACCTACTGGACCAATTGGCCCACCGCCGAGAACAACTATAATCATCCGGCAACCTGGTGGAACAGCACCGAACAGATTATCCTCAATCTGCACAAAGCCGGAAGCTAGACCACACTCTACGGGATGGGGCGGGAATATTTCCGCCCCATCCTTCCAACGAAGGAGCACTGGCTGGAGTAAGCAAATTATGGGCGGTATGACGCTTGGCTATCTTGTGCGGCGCTTAGCGATCTTCTTTCTGACCATCTGGATCGCGGCGACAGTGATCTGGTTGATCCCACGCCTTGCCCCCGGCGACCCGATCACCGCGATGGTAGCACGCATGACCACGCAAGCGGGCTTTGTAGAAAATTCTGACAAAATTATCGAAGGCTGGAAAGCAAGATTTGGATTGAACGACCCGCTTCCGGTGCAGTATATTCGCTATCTGGGCAACCTGATTCATCTCGATTTCGGCTATTCGCTGGCATATTTCCCGACTCCTGTGAGCCAGATCATCGATCAGGCGCTGCCCTGGACAGTAGGGCTGCTGCTGGTCGCGCTCACCATCACATTTCTCCTCGGAAATTTCCTCGGCGCGCTGCTGGCGTGGCGCGGCTCGCCCCGGATAGCGAAACTGCTCATCCCGGTCGGCATGATTTTTACGTCACTGCCTTCGATTCTTGCAGCAATTTTCCTCTTATATATTTTCGCTTTCCTGCTGGACTGGTTCCCGCTGACCGGCTCTTATGCGTCGGGAATGAAGCAGCAGCTCACCCCGGAATTCATTGCGAGCGTCATCCAGCACGGGACGCTGCCAGCGCTCTCGATTGTCCTCGTAAGCTTTGGCTACTGGGCATTGGGAATGCGCGGGATGATGATCACCGTCGAGGGGGAAGACTACATGCAGCTCGCGCGGGCGAAGGGGCTTAGTTCGTATTACATTCTGTACCGCTATATGGTGCGAAATGCCATTCTCCCTCAGGTCACCGCGTTCGCAATCACGCTGGGGACACTGGTCAGCGGTCAGGTGCTGGTGGAGTATGTTTTCCTGTATCAGGGAATGGGTAACGTCATTTTTTCTGCCATCCGCAATCAGGATTTCCCGGTCATTCAGGGAACATCATTTATCCTGATCCTGATGACGGCGCTGGCGGTATTGATCATCGATTTGATCTATCCCCTGATCGATCCCCGTATTTCTTACGAGCGAGGCTAACGATGGCCACGACTGATACCAGCCCGAATACGCGAGCGGCGTTGACTGCGGCGCGTGTGCCCAAGCGGATGGGTCGCTTCAACCGCTGGGATACCCCCTGGCTCAATTCCAAGCTGATTGTCGGGGTCAGCATCATCGTCGTAATTCTTCTGCTCGGCATACTGGGGCGCTTGTTCTGGAATACCGATCTCGCCTATACGGCGAGTTCGCCGCTTAACCTGCCTCCACCCGGTTTCGTCAATTCACGCGGGCAAACCGGTACCTGGGAGCATCCTCTGGGCACAGAAAACAGCGGGCGCGACATGCTCGCGCTCATGATCGTGGGCGCGCCGAACTCATTTCTTGTTGGCGTCGTCGCTGCTGCCGTCGGTATGACGGTCGGCATCATCCTCGGCTTTTCAGCCGGTTTCATCGGTGGGCGCGTGGATGATGTCGTTCGGCTGCTTTCAGACGTGACCATTACTATCCCGGCGCTTATGGTGCTGATCGTGATTCAGTCTCTGCTGACACAGATCGAGCTTTCGACCATGGCGCTTTTGATCGCGCTTTTTGCCTGGCCCTCTCCCACGCGGCTGATCCGCTCACAGGTGCTGACGATGCGTGAAAGCGGCTATGTTCAGATGGCGAAGCTGTCCGGCGCGTCCACATTCTCGATCATGTTCCGCGAGATCATGCCGAACCTGATCCCCTATCTTTTTGCCAGCTTTATCGGCAACGCGACCGGCGCGATCCTGGCGGCGGTTGGGCTGGAAACACTGGGGTTGGGACCGCAGCGCGTGCCTACGCTGGGTGGAACCATTTACTTCGCCCTGAACGCGGCGGCGCTCCTGCGCGACATGTGGTGGTGGTGGGGGTTGCCGACGCTGCTGCTCGCCTTAATGTTCATTGGCTTGCTTCTGATCAATCTCGGCTTTGACGAGATTGCCAATCCACGTCTTCGTCAGTCGTCGCAGTAGGGAGGGGAATATGAATACAAACAACCAGATTCCCGTCCTGAAAGTACGCGATCTCCGGGTTTACTACGAAACACCCAAAGGTGACGTACTGGCGGTGGACGGCATCGACTTCGACCTGTTCGAGGGCGAGACGCTGGGGCTGGTCGGTGAATCGGGCTGCGGCAAATCGACCGCAGCAATGGGCATTCTGCAACTGGTCGTGCCACCGGGGCGCATTGTCGATGGCGAGATCATCCTCGAAGGGCATAACCTGCTGGGGCTATCCGACGAGGCGCTTCGTGCGGTTCGCTGGATCAAGCTGGCACTGATCCCGCAGGGTGCGATGAACTCGCTTAACCCGACGATGCGGGTTCACCAGCAGATCGCCGATGCGATCATTGCCCATGAAGGCAAGAAGGCGAAACCGAACATCAAGCCGCGCATTCTGGAACTGTTATCGATGGTTGGGCTGCCCGCGCGCGTCTACAATCTTTATCCGCACGAGTTGAGCGGCGGCATGAAGCAGCGAGTCTGTATTGCGATGGCAATTGCGCTCAATCCGACCATCATCATCGCTGACGAGTCGACCAGCGCGCTTGACGTGGTCGTGCAGCGCGTTATTGCGCAGACGATGCTCAAGGTCAAGCAGGCGCTTGGCGTCTCGATGATTATGATCGGTCACGACATGGGCTTAATGGCGCAGATGGTGGATCGCGTCGCCGTCATGTACGCCGGGAAGATCGTCGAGATCGCGCCCGTGAGGGAGATTTTCAGCGACCCGAAGCATCCGTACTCACAGCTTCTGATTGAGTCGGTTCCTTCGCTCAAAGAGCGCAAGCCGCTGAAGATCACCGAAGGGATTACGCATGACCCCCGCAATCCGCCGCCCGGCTGCATTTTCCAGTTGCGCTGCCCGTTTGTGATGGAGAAATGCCGGGTTGAGCCTCCGGCGACACGAGAAGTGAAGCCCGGTCAATTGGTTGCCTGCCACCTGTATGGCGAGATGGAAAACGGGAGGATCAATGTCGCAGATGCTGCTGGAAATCCGTAACGCCACGAAAATCTACCGGCAGCGAGGAGTCGCGGGGCGGCACGAGGTGGTGGCGCTGCAGGACTTCAGCCTGGCAATTCCCAAGCAGCCCGCCTCAATTATCACGATTGCCGGTGAAAGCGGCAGTGGCAAGACCACACTGGCGCAGGTCGTGCTGGGCTTCGTCAACCTGACTTCCGGGCAGATCATCTATGACGGGCAGGATATGTCTCGTGCAGATGCCCAGCAGATGAAAGCCTATCGTCGCCATGTGCAAGCCGTTTTCCAGGACCCGTTCGGTGTGTACAACCCGTTCTATCGTGTTGAACACGTATTCCACACGGTGATCCACAATTTCAACCTGGCGCTAAACAAGTCTGAAACCCGCGATATGATCGAAGAGGCATTGAACATCGTGGGGCTGCACGGCGAGGATGTTCTGCGAAAGTATCCGCATCAGCTTAGCGGCGGTCAGCGCCAGCGCATCATGATGGCGCGCGCTTACATGATCAAGCCAAAGCTGATTGTCGCCGACGAGCCTGTGTCAATGGTCGACGCTTCGCTGCGGGCTTCTATTCTGGACGTGATGATCCGGCTCAAAGAGGATGCCGGGATTTCGTTCCTGTACATCACGCACGATTTGAGTACCGCGTACCAGATTGGCGACCAGATATACATTCTCTACCAGGGAATCGTCGCGGAACGGGGCAATACGGTCAACGTGATCGACGATCCCCACCATCCTTACGTGCAGCTTCTGGTTGAATCGGTTCCTGCACCTGATCCCAACGTGAAATGGGTAGGCGACATCGTACTCCCGCCGGAAGAAGAGATGCGAAGTGCGATGCACACGGGCTGCCGGTTCTACCCGCGCTGCCCGAAGCGCATGGAGCGCTGCCTCAGTGCGCAGCCTCCACTGTACAGGGTCAACAGGAGCCGCTCTACCGATCACGAAGCTGCCTGCTACCTCTACGCCGAAGACGAGGTGGCAGCCGAAGCCAATCACACCTGAGTGAGCCATGTGATTGGGTATTGTCACCAACGTCTTTGTTGTCTACCGTCGCCGAGGAGCAGATATCTTGAGTCATACAGTACGATGGACGCCGGAGAAAATCGCGCAGCGGCTGGCATTGATCGAGTCTCTGGTCTATCGGTCACGGCTGCCGCTGCCGCCATTCCGCTACAAAGCCCTGTCCAGCCCGCTGGACGCGCCACCGGTCGGACAGGAATACGATGACAGCGGCTGGGCGGAAATCGCGCCATCCACCTACTGGAGCGGCTGGCGGCAGGACTTCATCCTGCGCACCACTTTCCGAACGCCCGAAAGCAACACGCGGAATCCGATCTTCGCGCTGCATCTGCCGCTCGGCGACATGCGCGACTTCAGCCACCCTGAGACGCTGGCATATCTCGATGGGCAGCCGTATGCTGCCGCCGACCGTCATCATCCGGAGATTGTTCTGCCGCCAGCGATGTGCGACGGGCAGCCACACCGTTTGGCGCTGCACGGCTGGACGGGCGGCGACATCGCTGCTGACCAGCACATCAAGCTGTACATGCGCGAGTGCGCCGTCGTGGAGATCGAACCGCTGGTGCGCGAGTTCGTCGCCGCCGCGCGGGTGACGGTGGAGGTTGCCAGCCAGCTTGACGACAACGATCCGGTCAAGGGACGGCTGTACAATGCGCTCGACGACGCCTTCAAGGTATTGGATACGCGCGGCGTGGAAAAAGGGCGCGTGGTGGGGAGCGCCGAATTCCCTGACGAGATCGTGGGCACGACCGCTTTTTACGACAGTGTGCCGGAGGCGCTCAGAACGCTGCGGCAGGAAGTCGCCGCTGCCGGCGCGCCGATGGACGTGGACATCATTGGTGTGGGGCACGCGCACATCGATGTGGCGTGGCTGTGGACGCTGGGGCAGGTGGTGCGCAAGTCGGGGCGGACGTTCAGCACGGTGCTGCGCCTGATGGAGCAGTATCCCGACTACACCTTCTCGCAGAGCCAGGCGCAGCTCTACCAGTACGTCGAGCAGAATTACCCGGAGCTGTTCGCGCAGATCAAGCGGCGCGTCGCCGAAGGGCGCTGGGAAGTGATGGGCGGCACGTGGGTCGAGCCGGACTGCAACGCTATCGGCGCGGAGTCGCTGGTGCGGCAGTTTTTGCTGGGGCGCGGCTACTTCCGCAGGCATTTCGGTGATGTCGATACGCCGGTGCTGTGGCTGCCGGACACGTTCGGCTATAGCTGGGCGCTGCCGCAGTTGATCGTGCAGGCGGGGATGAAGTATTTCATCACCCACAAGATGAGCTGGAACCAGTACAACCAGATGCCGCATCAACTGCTGTGGTGGCAGGGGCTGGACGGCACGCGCGTGCTGACGCACTTCCTGACCACGCCGACGGGCGATAAGTTCCTGCCGTACTCGACGACTTACAACGGCATGGCGAACGCGAAGGAAATCTTCGGGACGTGGAATAACTTCCGCCAGAAGGAGACCTACAACCAACTGCTGACCGCCTACGGCTATGGCGACGGTGGCGGTGGTCCCACCCGCGAGATGATCGAAAATATCGCCGAGCTGGAACAGTTTCCGGGCGCCCCGCGCGTGCATTACGGCTCGGTGCGCGAATTCATGGAAGGCGTCGAGCGCGAAGTCGCCGATGGGCTGCCCGTATGGAACGGCGAGTTCTATCTGGAATACCATCGTGGGACGTACACCAGCCAGGCGCGCAACAAGCGCGGTAACCGCAAGAGCGAATTTCTGCTGCACGACGCCGAATTTCTGGCGGCGTGGGCGGCGCTGGCGACCGACTACGAATATCCGCGTGATGCTTTCCAGCAGGCGTGGGAGCTGGTGTGCCTGAACCAGTTCCACGACATCCTGCCGGGGTCGTCCATCGGCGCGGTGTACGAGGACAGCGCGCGCGATTACGCCGCGATCCGTCAGATGGGCGAGGCGGCGCGCGAGGATGCGCTGGCGGCGCTGGCGCGGACGCTCCCGACGGGAACAAGCGTCATGGTCGCCAACCCGACTTCGTTCGGCGGTCGGCGGATCGGACTGCTGGAAGGCGAACTGCGCGGCGGGCTGGTCGATGTGATGGGCAACCCGTTGGCAGCGCAGCCGGTTGAGGGTGGCACGCTGGTCGAGCTTCGCAATCTCCAGCCGTACAGCATCGTTGGGCTGCGGGAAGTTGCGGCTGGTTCTTTGCCGGATGTCGGCGCAGGCGTCTCGGTCGCGCAGTCGGATGGGCAGATCGTGCTGGAAAACGGGCTGGTGCGCGTCGAGCTGAACGCTGGTGGCGACATCACGCGCGTGTACGACATCGAAGCGGATCGGGACGTGCTGGCGGCGGGCGGGGTGGCGAACGCGCTGCAAGCCTTCGAGGACCGCCCGATGAACTACGACGCCTGGGACATCGACATCTTCTTCGAGGATCGCATGGAGAAGGTCGAGGGCGTCGAGCGCATCAGCATCATCGAGCAGGGACCGCTGCGGGCTGGCGTCGAAATTGTGCGTAAATACCGCAGCAGCAGTATCGTCCAGCGGCTCTATCTGACCAGCGACAGCAAGCGGCTGGATTTTGACACCTGGATCGACTGGCACGAGCATCACGTATTGCTCAAAGCGGCGTTCCCGGTCGAGGTGATGAACCCGATGGCGACGTTCGACGTGCAGTGGGGCAACGTCCAGCGCCCGACGCACCGCAACACGTCGTGGGACTGGGGGCGCTTCGAGACCTGTGCGCACAAATGGGCGGATTTGAGCGAGGGCAACTACGGCGTCGCCGTGCTGAACGACTGCAAATACGGCTACGACGTGCATGACAACGTGATCCGCCTGAGCCTGCTCAAGAGCGCGACCAACCCGGACGAAAATGCCGACCAGGGCGAACATCGGATGATCTACAGCCTGCTGCCGCACACCGGCGACTGGCGCGATGAGGTGATCCCTGCCGCCTACGACCTGAACGACCCGCTGATTCTGCGGCGAGTGAGCGGCGCGGCAAGTGAAGCGGGCGCGAGCGTGCTGGTGTCGGCGTCCGCGCCGAACGTGGTGATCGAGACGGTCAAGCAGGCGGAGGACGGCGACGGCATTATCGTGCGGCTGTACGAGGATCAGCGCAGCCGGGGCAGGTTCACGCTGACGACGGGCTTCGCGTTGGCGGGCGCGTATCGCTGTAATCTGCTGGAGGAAAACGAGGCGGCGCTCGACGTTCACGGGAACGAGATTCATCTGGAGATCGCGCCGTACCAGATCATTTCGCTGCGGCTGATCCCGCAGGAATGAGACGCTGGCTTCGGTGCAGTAATCGTTGACTGCGCGACTAACGAAGGATGCGTAAAAGAACCCGCTCAGGCGGGTTCTTTTCTTGCGTCCGTCGCGTGTGTACCGCTTGCCCATCATATCGGTTGGCGCGGCGGGCTAATCCCCGACGGCGTTATGGACGACTTCGGACAGGATTTCCGATTTTGGCACGAGGTGAAAGCGCAGCAGGTGCGACCAGCGCAGGATGACCGCGCCGCTCAGCACGGCGATCAGGATGCCGTTCAGGATGAGCGCTTTGTCGATGCCGAAGCGGTCGGCGAACGCGCCGAGCGCCAGCGCCCCGAACGGGGACGTGCCCAGCATCGCCAGCACGTACAGGCTCAGAACGCGCGCGCGGAAGGCGTCTGGCACAACGGTCTGAACGGCGGTGTTCAGGCTGACGAACAGCAGGATCATCGACGAGCCGAAGAATGCCGTCAGGGCGACCGCCGGGGGGATCGTGCTTTGCAGCGCCAGCAGGATATTCGCCAGCGCGTTGATGGCGAGCGCGATGGCGATCACCTTCCCGTGTCCGATCCGCGAACCCAGCCAGCCGACCAGAATTCCGCCCAGTACCGATCCGGTGCCTTCGGCGACGCTGAGCGCGGCGTAGCCTTCTTCCGGCGAGTGCAGCAGCACGTCGGCGACTGCCGGGAGCATTCGCAGGATTGGCAGCACCAGAAACCCGCCGATACCTGCCAGCAGGAGCAGCGGCGGGATCAGCGCGTCGCGCCGGGCGAAGCTCAATCCTTCGCGCATCTTCCGCAGCGGCGACTCGTCTCCGACGCTCTGAATCGCGTAAGGGACTTGTATCAGGATCATGCTCACCAGCACGACCAGATACGACGCGGCGTTCAGCAGGAAGCACCACGCCGCGCCGAGGCTGACCAGAGCGATACCTGCGGCAGCAGGTCCCAGTACGCGCCCCAGGCTGTTCATAATCGAGTTGAGGGCAATGCCGCTGTACATATCCTCGCGCCCCACGATCTCGAAGACGATAGTCTGGCGCGAGGGCATGTCGAGGGCGTTGGTCATGCCGAGCAGCACCGCCAGCACGACGATGTGCCAGACCTGCACCAGCCCGGTGAAGGTCAGTATCGCCAGAATCAGCGCCAGGATCATCTGGCTGACCTGCGTGAACATGAGCAGGTTGCGCCGTGGGAAGCGGTCGACGATCACGCCCGCGATGGGCGAGAGCAGGATGATCGGCAGCCCGCTGGCGCAGGCGACAATGCCCAGCCACAACTCCGACTTGGTAATCTCAAAGACCAGATAGCTCTGGGCGATGTTCTGCATCCATGTGCCCGAATTGGAGATCATCTGCCCGACGAAGTAGAGCCGGAAATTCGGGTTGCGCAGCGCCGATAACGTGCCCGTTCTGTTGACCAGCTTGCCGGTTTGTGTCAGCGTTGCCATGCTGTCCTGCGAGTTACAATACAGTGTCAAATCTGCCTGTGACCGGGGCGCTCGTGATGCGGGGCGCGGTGTCCGGGGATGCATGACAGCGCGCGAGTGATTACGCTCGATTCGGGGTCACAGATTATCAGGTTTATCAAGTAGACTGAACTTCAGGTTACCTGAATAATCTTGATGCGTCAATCAAGATGGTATCAAGCCACTTTCGGGTGCTGCCGCGCTATAATAGCCGCGTTACGAAAGCGAGTACCCGATGACACAATGGATTTCCCTCGATGACGCCGCTGCACTGGTGCGGGATGGGCAAACGCTGGCGCTCGGCGGCTTCACCGTCTACCGCCGTCCGGTCGGTTTCGTCCGCGCGCTGCTGCGCCGCGACCCGCGCCCCAAAGACCTGACGCTGCTGTGCTTCACGGCGGGCTTCGAATCTGACCTGCTGGTGGGGGCGGGCTGCGTCAAAACTGTGCGCTCGGTCTACTTCGGGCTGGAGTCGTTCGGCTTCGCGCCGATGTTCACCGAAAAAGCCAATCGCGGCGAGATCGACATCCTCGAAGAGACTGAATCCAGCATTGCGATGGGGCTGCGCGCGCAGATGGCGGGCGTTGGCTTCATGCCGTCAACCGCCTGGATCGGCACGGAGCTGCCCAGCCTGCGCCCCGACGTGAAGCGCGTTGTTGACCCGTACTCCGGCGAGGAGTTAATGGCGTTCCCGGCGATTCCGTGCGACGTTGCCGTGCTGCATGGGCTGGCGGGCGACGACGACGGCGGTATCCTGCTCAACAACAACCTCGGCGTCGATCTGGAGCTGCTGGAAGTGGCGGAAACGGTAATCGTTACGGTCGAGCGCCGCGTTGAGCATCTGGAGCCGACCACCGACGGCTTGCTTGTCCCCGCGCCGGGCGCGACCCACATCGCGCTCGCGCGGCGCGGCGCGTACCCAACTTCGTGCTATCCCGACTATCCGGTGTCCGGCGGCGAATTCATGCGCTACGTCGACGCCTGCAACGCCGGGAAGTTCGACGAGTATCTGAATGAGTTCGTTGAGACGGGAAAAACGAACTAACCGCCAAAAAGGAATTCAACGAGCGGCATAATAATTGAATATTGCCCAATCTCCTTGCGCTATTACAGCTTGTGGTGCATCAAATGGATTTCCACTCAGATGTAGCTCTGTCAAGTTCTTGAGGTTGCCAATTTCTGGTGGTAGCTTTGTCAACTGGTTATCAGTCAGCCATAGCGTTTCCAAGTTCGTGAGGTTGCCGATTGCCTCTGGTAACACTGTCAACTGGTTATCTTGCAGCCAAAGTTCTCTCAAATGAGTGAGATTGCGAATTTCCGTCGGTAGGTAAGTCAGTTGATTGCTAGCAGCACTCAAAGACTCTAGTTTGGAGAGGCGACCAATTTCTGCAGGCAGTTCCGTCAGTTGATTATCTGACAGAATCAGGCTCATAAGGCTAGAGAGATTTCCTATTTCTGGCGGCAGGTTGCTTAACAAGTTGTCCGAAAGATATAGCCTTGTCAAGTGCCTGAGAGAGGCAATTTCGGGTGGCAGTTGTGTTAGTCGGAAAATTCTTAAATCAATCGCTGTAGCGTCACTATCTTCCGCTGCCTTTATCTCTGCGAGTGCTTTGTTGTATGTGGATTGCGTGAAAACGAAAACCCCGCCAAGAAAAACCAACAGCGCCAATGAGAGGACTATCAGTAGATCGAATAGGAAGCGTTTCATCGTATTCCCTAAAGACCTTTACCTGTAGTATACAAGCTCCAAATTTGGAAGGATTTTGATCTTCTTGGCGAACTTGGCGTCTTGGCGGTTCAATTAACTTTTCAGCGGTATCACATAGTCCGGCGCGACGCTTAGCCGCATGGTTTCGCACGTTCTCGGTGCGGCGTGGTCGCGGGCGGCGAGCTTGAACGTCAGTCGGATGCCTGCCGCTGTGTCCAGCTCCACGCGGATGCTGTCGCCCAGAAATACACTCTCGGCGACCGCGCCGCTGATCGCTCCGTTTGCGTCGGGTACGATGCCGTCAGGATGCAGGAGCAGGGCAGCGAGTCGCCCGGCGTCTGGATGCCGAACGTCCCGTTTGGCGCGACGTTGTTCAAGCCGAGGAAGCGCGCGGCGAAAGTCGTCGCCGGGCGGCGGTAGACCTCCTGCGGCGCGCCGACCTGCTCGAACTGCCCGCGTTCATCAGCGCGATCCGGTCGGCAACGATGAACGCCTCATGCTGGTCGTGGGTGACGTAGATCGCGGTCAAGCCGACCTGCTTGATGATCGCCCGCAGGTCGACCACCAGCCGCTCGCGCAGCGCCGCGTCCAGCGATCAATCGGTTCGTCCAGCATCAGCAGGCGGGGATTCGGGGCGAGGCTGCGCGCCAGCGCCGCCCGCTGACGCTCGCCGCCGGAGAGCAGCGCCACGTCGCGGCGCTCGAAGCCGCGCAGCCCAACCAGCTCCAGCACCTCGCGGGCGCGGGCGAGGCGGGCGTCACCGTCGATGCCCTTCATGCGCAAGCCGAACTCGACGTTTTGCAGCACGTTCAGGTGCGGGAACAGCGCGAAATCCTGAAACATCAAGCCGAAATCGCGCGTATGGATCGGCTGGTCGAGGATCGACCGACCGTCGACCAGCACGTCGCCGCCGTCGGGCATCTCCAGCCCGGCGACGATGCGCAGCAGCGTTGTCTTGCCGCAGCCGCTCGGACCGAGCAGGCAGACGATCTCGCCCTGATCCATGTCGAGGTCGATGCCGCGCAGGACGGTGTGCCCGTCAAACGCGCGCGTGATGTTCTGGATCGTTAGCATCATGTCAATGTCTGCGTAGGGGCGCACAGCCATGCGCACCTGCAATCCCGCTCCTCAGAATTCCCCGATTCCCAACGTTCTCGCCCGCTCGATCAGCACGAAGCTGACGGCGCATACCGCCATCAGGATCGTGCTCATGGCGAGCGCCTGCCCGTAATTCGCCGCGCCTGGCTGACCGAGCAGCCGGAAGATCACAATCGGCATGGTCGGCGTGTCCGGGCGCACCACGAACGACGACGCGCCGAACTCGCCCATGCTGACGGTGAAGGCGAAGGTCGCCCCGACGATCAATCCCCGGCTGAACAGTGGCAGGTCAATCGTGCGCCACACCACCGACGGCGACGCGCCCAGCACCCGCGCCGCCCCGCGCACGTTGGACGAGATCGCCCGCACCGCCGGGAGGACGCTGCGCACGACGAACGGCATCGCCACCAGCGTATGCGCCAGCGGGATCAGCGCCGCCGACGTGCGCAGGTTGAGCGGCGGCTCGTCCAGCGCGATGATAAAGCCGAAGCCGAGCGTCACGGCGCTGGTCGCCAGCAGCAGCATGAACACCGGGTCGAGCCAGCGTGCGCCGCGCCGTGCCAGCAGGTACGCCGTAATCACGCCGAGCGCCACCGCCAGCGCGGTCGTCGCCAGGGCGTAGCGCGGCGAATTGCCGACCGCTTCAATCGGCGGCACGAACAGCACCGAATTGCGCGTGTTGGTGTCCAGCAGCGTGTAATACTGGGTCGTCAAGCCGTCCGCGCCGCTGAACGAGCGCACGACCAGCGCCGCCAGCGGCGTCAGCAGCAGGACGAGCATCAGCAGCACGTTCGCGCCCACGAACAGCCGCTCGCGCCGCGTCACGGGCGTTCGGGCGACGACCTGCGCCGCCTGCAAATCGGCGCTGGACTGGCGCTGCAAGCGCGTGTAGACGATCATCAGCACGAACATGAAGGCGATCTGCACCAGCGCCAGCGCCGCCGCCACCTGAAGATCGAACAGCGCCGTCGCCTGACGATAGATTTCGACCTCGACGGTGGCGAAGCGCGGTCCGCCGAGGATCAGCACCACGCCGAAGCTGGTGAAGGTGAAGATGAACACCAGAATCGCCGCCGCCAGAATCGCCGGGCGCAGCATCGGCAGGCGGATTTCCCACCACACCCGCCAGCGACTCGCGCCCAGCACGCGGGCGGCTTCTTCCAGCCGGGGACTCTGGTTCGCCCAGAAGCTGCTGATGATGCGCAGGGCGATGGCGTAATTGTAGAAAACGTGGACGATCAGGATGATTGCCAGCGTGCGCTCAAGCTGGATCGGCGGCGCGCTGAGGTGGAACAGGCTCACCAGCGCGTCGTTGACGATCCCCCGCTGCCCGATCAGCGCCATGAACGCCGCCGCGACGACGACGGTTGGCAGCACGAACGGCAGCGTCGCCAGCGACAGCAGCAGCGACTTGCCGGGGAAGCGGAAGCGCGCGAATACGTAGGCGCCGGGCAGCGCAGCGCCAGCGTCAGCAGCGTCGACACCGCCGCCTGCCAGGTCGTGAACCACAGCGTATCGCGGTAGTACGGCGAGGCGACCAGTTCGGCGAAGCCGCTCAGATCGAGCCGTCCGTTCCGCGCGAGGCTGACGCCCATGATCGAGATCAGCGGGTAGAAGAAGAACAGCGCCAGAAACACCAGCGGAAGCGCGAAGAGAAGCCACTTTAACGTGGTGATGTGTAGGGGCGAGGCATGCCTCGCCCCTACGGAATGACCTTTCGGAGGCGTTACTGCAGAACCGTTTCCGTCCACGCCTGAATCCACTGCTCGCGGTTGGCTTCGATGTCCTCGATGCTGGTCTCGACCGGGTGCGCCGGGATCGCCGCGTACTGCGCGAACACGTCCGGCAGCGCCGCGTTCGGGTTGACCGGGAACACGAACATTTGCAGCGGCATGTCCTCCTGAAATTCCTTGCTCAGCAGGAAGTCGATGAATTTCTGCGCCGCTTCGGGGTTCTTGCCGCCTTTCAGCTCGCCCGCGAACTCGACCTGCCGGAAGCAGGTGTCGTCGGCGATGATCGATCCGGTCGGCGCGGTTTCCGGCGGCGCTTCGGCGAAGAAGACTTCGGCGGGCGGGCTGCTGGCGTAGCTCACGACCAGCGGGCGCGTGCCGGTGCTGCCCGCGCTGCCGCTGAACTGCCCGTAGTAGGCGTCCGACCAGTCGTCGGAGACGTACACGTCGTTGGCGACCAGATCGCGCCAGAAATCGACGTAGGTATAGTCGCCCGTCTCGCCAAACACGGTGATGGACGTGAGCAGGAATGCCAGCCCCGGCGACGACGTAGCCGGGTTCTCGACCGCCAGCAGGCTTCTGTATTCCGGCTTGGTCAGGTCGGCGAGGCTTTCCGGCAGGGCGAGATCGTTCCCGGCGAAGTAGGCGGCGTCGTAATTCAGGCACACGTCGCCGTAGTCAATCGGCGTGACGCGGTTGTCCGGGTCGAGCCTGAACTCGTCAGGCACACTCGCCAGCGCGGGCGACTCATACGGCTCGAAGATGTCGGCGTCGAGCGCGCGCGACAGGAACGTGTTGTCGACGCCGTACATCACGTCGCCCAGCGGGTTTTCTTTGCTCAGGATCGACTGGTTGACCATCGTCCCGGCATCGCCGGAGCGCAGCACCTGTACCGTGATGCCGGTTGCCTGCTCGAACGCCGCCATCACGTCGTCGCTGTAGGCGAAGCTGTCGTGCGCGACGACCGTCAGCACGTCGTCCTGCGCCTGCGCCATCGGCGCGACCGCCAGCGCGATCAACACCAAGAACAGCAGTCGTTTCAAAATATGTCCTCCTTCCGAGATGCGTCAGAGGAGGGGAGTTTCGCCTCTAAACGAAAACACCCCTGTAGGGGGTGTGTGATCATGATGAGCACTCCCTACGCCGGTATGAACCGGATCAGGTTAAAGGGTCGGTGCGGCGTTACGCACCCTCTCAGCCCGCTTGCGCGGACTCCCCTGACAGCAGCTTATTCGATTACGAAAAGTATAGCGAATGTCACCGGGTTTTGCAACCGCCAGCCGGACAGTTCGGAATCCGCCATCGGTCTGATGTCGTTCTTACGTCGGCGTGATACACTGTTCCTCAGTGGCATCTGACATCACTTGCAGCGAAATGTCGTCCACCAGCGCGGCGGGCGCGCCGTCCGGTGGGTTCACTCCGATCTCGAAGCGCAGGCTCGCCCACGTATTGACAGCCGCGCCGCGCATCGTATACTGTTGGAGGGGTGTGTTCGGCGGGATGCTGAATGCGCACTCGATCAGCCCGTACTGTCTGCCCGACCGATTGAAAACCGAAACCGTCACCGTCTTGGCAATGCCGCTGGCGTTGCCCAGCTTCAGCGTCGCTTGAAACGGGGTATGCGCCGCCACGCCGTGCTCAACCGTCTGATAAAAAGCCGCCCAGTCCGGCGGCTCGGTCGTGCGCAGGCGCGTGAAGCGCATCACGCCATCCTGCACCGACCAGTTGATCTGACCGGAAGGCGTCCAGCCGTCCGTCCCGGCGCTGAAATCGCCGTTGACGATCAGGTTGACGCTGACGGGCAGCGGATCGCCGTGCGTCGCCTGCTGGAGCGTGCCGAACGCCCATTCGGCGGCTTCGTCGGGCGCGTAGCCGCTGAAGCCGACGTTGTGCTCGGCATAGACGTACCCGGCATAGACCGGCTCGGCGCGCACGCCGTCGCCATCCTCGTCGGCGGTATCCATGTAGGCGGCGACGCCGAACGCCTGCCCGAATTCGGCGTGCAGGTGCGGGTTGGACGAGAAGCCGCTGCTGCCTTCGAGCGCGATGACCTGCCCGGCTTTCACCGGGACGGCGCAGTTGGCGGCGCTCAGGTCGTCGGCGCAGTCGTCTTTGATCCACTGCGGGATGCTGCCCGGCGCGAGATGCCCGTACAGCGAATATTCGTGGTCGCCGTGCTGGATGACGATCGTGTTCCAGTACCACCAGGCGTCGCTGGCGTAGGCGTTCACGGAATGCGAGTCGTTGGCATACAGGATCACGCCGTCTTTAGCGGCGGCGACTTCGCGGGCGCTCAGGTCGAAATCGATGCGCCCGATGCCGTGCCGGGCGTAGCTGCGCGTGACCGTCGCCCACGCGCCGTCTGCCCAGGGAAACTGATAGCCGCTCAAGTCGGCGTCGAGCGCCGGATCCGCGAGGATTGTGTAGGGCGTCGAATCGGCGCGGCTCATCACGTCTGAAGGGAGTGCGCTGGTGAGGGCGGTGTAGTTCGAGTCGCCGGGCAGGGCGATTACCCAGCCGCCTGCCTGCCGCACGGCGACACCCCAGTCGACGATGCCGGGATAAGCGTCACCGGTCGCGCGGCTGATCGGCTGCAGGTAGAGAATCGCGCCGTCGGCATTCGCCGTTTGACCGAGCGTGCGATATTCTATAGGGTTTCCGTCGATGGCGTTGAAGGCGTCCAGCCGGTCGGTTAACGCACTGTGAAGATCAGTGGGAAATTGTAAAGTGAAGAAAGCGAAAAACGCGGCTAGAATCAGTCTCAAAGACCAGCAGCTTTCTACGAGACACGATGCCGAAATGCGGGAGCAGTCACGCCGCCTCATCTTATCACAGCGGGAGACGAGCAACAATTCGCTATGAGACAATTCGTACTCGATTATCTGGCAATGGAATGCGCCAAAACCCGGCATATTGTCGACTATCGCCGCGAGACGCCGGAAGCTGACCTGTTGATCACCCTCGCCGACGGCAAGCACATCGCCGTCTGCGTGATCAACCGCGCCATTCGCCTGCCCGAAATCAAGGAGCGCTACGAGCGCAATACCCTGATGGGTATCCATACCATGTACATCATGGACGGGCGCATGATGCCGCCGGATAACAGCGCCATCGAGCCGCCGTACTGGATGTCGGCGCTGCACACGCTCATGTACGGGCGCATTTACGCATACTGGTGCGACGGACGCGACGTGACCATCCGCCCGCTGCACATGGAATGGAAATGGGGCGGCAGCCCGCGCACGGTCGAATACGGCGAGGAAGTCAACCTGAGCGCGCTGACGGCGAACCGCATCGACCCGGCGACCAAGTTCATCGACGGCGAGTACCTGTCGGCGCACTTCGGCGAGGGTTCGTTCTGGAAGAAGCGGCAGCCGCACGACGACCGCCAGTTCAGCTATTCGTGGCGCAACTGGTCGTACAGCACCGGCTCGCGCCAGCGCCCGGATGAGCAGGAGGAAGCCGGCTGGTCAAGCTGGGAGGAATTCAACAACAACTACGGCGGCGTCGGCGGCGAGGAATGGGAGTGGACGGGCGAGGAATTCCGCCAGCGCCAGCCGCGCCGTGAAAAGGTCGCCCAGCACCAGCACTATGCCGTGCTCGGCGTTTCGGCGAACGCCTCGCTGGACGAGGTCAAGCAGGCGTACCGCCGCAAGGCGCGCGAGTACCATCCCGACCTGCACCCGGAGGAGAAAGAGAAGTACACCGCCAAGATGGCGGACATCAACGCCGCCTTTGACGCCATCGTGCGCCGGGGGAAGTGATCGCAGTCGCCTGACGGCGGCGAACCTTCTATAATCAGTGTGCATGTGTAGGGGCGGGTTGAAACCCGCCCTTGCAGTTATGATCTGCAATAGTCGTTTCGGGAAGAATTGTTATGACGGACAAGATTCGCTGGGGCATCCTCGGCACGGGGAATATCGCCCACCAGTTCGCGCGCGGGCTGACAGTTGTTGAGGACGCGGAATTGGTCGCCGTCGGTTCGCGCCAGCAGGAGACCGCCGACCGCTTCGGCGACGAGTTCGACGTATTGCGCCGCCACGCCAGCTACGAAGCGCTGGCGAACGACCCCGGCGTGGATGCGATCTACGTTTCCACGCTGCACCCGTATCACAAGGACAACACGCTGCTCTGCCTGAACGCCGGGAAAGCCGTGCTGGTCGAGAAGCCGTTCGCCATCAACGCCCGCGAAGCCGAGCAGATGATCGCGGCGGCGCGCTCCGGCGGGCGCTTCCTGATGGAAGCCATGTGGACTCGCTGTACGCCGGTCATGGTCAAAGTCCGCGAGCTGCTGGCGGCGGGCGCGGTCGGCGAAGTGCGCATGATCAGCGCCGATTTCGGCTTCCGGGGCGCGATGAACCCCGAAGGACGCTGGCTCAACCTGGCGATGGGCGGCGGGGCGCTGCTCGACGTGGGCATCTACCCGCTCTCGCTGGCGTCGATGATCTTCGGCGCGCCGTCGCAGATCGCGTCAATCGGGCATCTGGGCGAAACCGGCGCGGACGAGCAGAACGCCGTGCTGCTTGGCTACGACGCCGGGCAGATCGCCATCCTGTCGACGCCGTCCGCACAACCACGCCGCACGAGGCGCTGATCATGGGGACGGAAGGCGCGATCCGCATCGCGCCGCCCTGGTGGAAGCCGGAGCATTTTACGCTCAAGCAGGGTGGCGATCCGCTTCAGACGTTCGACCTGCCCTTCACGGGCAACGGTTATAATTACGAGGCGGCTGAGGTCGGGCGCTGCCTGCGCGTCGGGGCGCTGGAAAGCCCGGTGATGCCGCTCGATGAAACGCTGTCGATCATGCGGACGATGGACGCCATCCGCGCGCAGTGGGGTTTGGTGTATCCGACGGAGCAGGGATGATGGAATACGGTCACATTCCCGGCGTTAGCAAGCCGATTTCGCGGCTGGTGCAGGGGACGCTTGGCGTCGACCCGGCAGATCCAGCGGAGGGCTACGCGCTGCTCGACGCGATCTTCGCCGAAGGCTGCAACACCTACGACACGGCGCACGTCTACCACCGGGGCGATAACGAGCGGATCGTGGGGCGCTGGATACGCGAGCGCGGCATCCGCGATCAGGTGGTGCTGATCGCCAAGGGCGCGCACCACAACGAGGATCGTTCGCGCGTGACCCCGTTCGACATCGAAGCCGACCTGCACGACGCCTTCGCCCGCTTCGGCTTCGACTACATCGACATCTTCCTGTTGCACCGCGACGACCCGCGCGTGGAAGTCGGACCTATCATCGAAATCCTGAATCAGTATCAGGCGGCGGGGCACATCGGCGCGTTCGGCGGCTCGAACTGGTCGCACCAGCGCCTCGAAGCCGCCAACGAGTACGCCTACGCCCACAATCTGACGCCGTTCGCGCTCAGCAGCCCGCATTTCAGCCTCGCCGGGCAGCGCGAGCCGCCCTGGATCGGCTGCGTCAGCATCGCCGGGGAGGACGGCGGAGCGGCGCGCGACTGGTACGCCGCCCACGATCTGGCGCTGTTCACCTGGTCGAGCCTGGCGGGGATTTTCTCCGGGCGCTTCCGCCGCGACAATCTCGACAGTTTCAGCGACCCGATGGACGCGGTGGTCGTCAAATCCTACTGCACCGACGCCAATTTCGAGCGGCTGGCTCGCGCCGAGGCGCTGGCGAAGCAGCGCGGCGCACACTCGCTCAGATTGCGCTGGCATACGTCACCAGCCAGCCGCTGAACATCTACGCGCTGGTCGGCTGCCGGACGATTCAGGAATTCCGCGACAACGCCGCCGCGCTGTCGCTCAGGCTGACGTCCGCCGAACTCGCGTGGCTCGATCTACCGGCGGAGATGGTTTAAGGCGTGACTAACCGCCAAGACGCCAAGAACGCCAAGAAAAGGGATTGACTAATGTGGCGCACTTGGCGTCTTGGCGGTTCAGAATGGTCTTAAAGCGGCTTGACCTGCGCCCGTATTTTCGTTTATGATGTTGCGCATGATTTACGTGACCGGCACTTCCACCCTGACTTTCCAGATTATCGCGTCCGATTCGGCGCACTCCCTGTACAGGTGCGCCTACTGACCGGTTGAATTTGTAACTAAGTTTGTAATTCAACGGCTGCGTGGCGTACGCAGCCGTTTTGATTCACTGAGGGGCGATCATGCAACATCATTCCCGTCAACAACATCACGATCAATCACGCCGGGCGCGTCATTTTCACCGGGCTGAACTGGACAATCGGCGACCGCGACCGCGTCGGGCTGATCGGACCCAACGGCGCGGGCAAGTCTAGCCTGCTGCGGGCGCTGATTGGCGAATACCAGCCGGACGCGGGCGTGATTTCGCGGGCGCGCGGCATCAGCGTCGGCTACCTGCCGCAGCAGGTGGCGCTGACACCGGGGTGGTCGCTGATCGAGGAAGCGCTGACGCTCCCGCCCGCGCTGGCGCAGGTCGAGTCCGAACTTGCGCAGATCGAGTCGCGGCTGAGCGACCCGGCGGTCTACAACGACGAAGCCGCGCTCGCCCGCGTCATGGCGGAGCAGGAAGCCGCGCTCGAACGCTACCAGCGGCTCGGCGGTGCACTGCACGAGAACCGTGTCCGCGAACTGCTGATGCATTTCGGCTTCACCGCCGTCGACCACGACCTGCCGACCGAGGCGCTGAGCGGCGGGCAGAAGAAGCTCGGTCGCGCTGGTGCGGCTGGTGGTCGAGCACCCCGACGTGCTGCTGCTGGATGAGCCGGACAATCATCTCGATTTGGACGCGAAGGCACAACTGGAATCGTTCATCCGCAATTATTCCGGCGCGGTGGTGATCGTCTCGCACGACCGCTACCTGCTGGACGAGTGCGTGAACCAGATCGTCGAGCTGGAAGATGGCAGGCTGACGGTGTACGTCGGCAACTACTCGATGTACGCCATCGAGCGCGAGGCGCGCCGCCAGCGTCAGCAGCAGATGTACACCGCCCAGCAGAAGCGCATCAGGCAGATTGAGGAGCGCATCCACGAATGGGACATCGCCGCCCGCCAATTCGAGGACGAGCGCGCGGCGCGGCAGGCGCGCAGTCGCCGCAGGATGCTGGAACGGATGCAGGAAAATGGCGAGATCATCGAAAAAGTCAGCGAGCGCAAGCAGCTAGAGCTGTCGCTGGAAGGCTGGCGCGGCAGCACCAAAGCGCTGGAATTGAAACGCTTGACGATGGGCTTCGACGACGACCTGCTGTTCACCGATCTCGACCTGCTGGTGCGGCACGGCGAGCGCGTCGGACTGATCGGCGCGAACGGCGCGGGCAAGTCGGTGCTGTTCAAGCTGCTGATCGGCGAACTGACGCCGCTGGACGGCGAGGTCAAAATCGGACCGAGCACGCGCGTCGGCTACTACGCGCAGGAGCACCAGACGCTCGACGCCTGGCGCGACAAGTCGCCGCTGGATTTCATCCGCGACGTGTCGCCGACGAGCGAGGGCGCGGCGGTCGCGTTCCTGCTCAAGATGCTGTTCACCTACGAGCAGGTGCGCCTGCCCATCGGTGCGATGAGCGGCGGCGAGCGCAGCCGTTTGCAGCTTGCCGCGCTGATGCTTCAGCGCCCGAACCTGCTGCTGCTGGACGAGCCGACCAACAACCTCGACATCCCGGCATCCGAGGCGCTGGAGACGGCGCTGGAGGACTTCGACGGCGCGCTGGTGGTCATCTCGCACGACCGCTACTTTTTGGATCGGGTGGTCGATCAGGTGGCGGAGCTGGATGACGGCTCGCTGCGGGAATTCTCCGGCGGCTACACCGAGTATCTGGTGGCGAAAAAGAAGTGAAGTGATTCAACGCAAAGACGCAAAGGGAAAAAGAAAGACGCAAAGATGGATCAAATCTCTTTGCGTCTTTGCGTTCAGTATTTTCTGTTGCTCGCACCCTTGCGTGCGGCTCACGAGATATTGTTGACCGGCTCGCCTGCCGCGAGGCTGGCGACCCAGTCGCGCACGCGGTCGCTGCCCATCGTGTAGGTGTAGAACTCCGAGCGCGGCAGGACGCAATGCAGATCGCCGTACATGGTATACGACCGGAAATTGCCCGCGCCGCGTGAAATGTCGCGCAGGTTGGCGCGCAGGGCTTCACTGTACTGGACGCTGCTGAAGCCGACGTAGTAGAAAAAGCTCTGCGTCTCATCGCTGGCGGTGTTGTACTCGGCGATGCGCGCGCCCTGTCGCGCTGCGCCGACGTAGAATTGGGCGTTATTGACGCTGCTGCCGGTCGCGCCCTGATAATTTGTGCCCCACAGATTCCATGTCGCGCCGTCAATGCCGCGCCAGCCGCCGCCCGAATCGCCGAGCAGCGTAACACGCTGGTTCGGATAGTGCGCCTTGATGTCCGCGCCCCAGAACGCCGCCCCGACCGCTCCCGCGCTGCACCCGGCGACGAATACCGAATCGGGAATGGGGATGTTGTTATACGCCCAGTTAAGCGCATAGGCGGCGTTGATCGCCCCCCGGTTCTTGATCTCATAGTAAACGTCGTGGTAGGTCAGTCCGGTGACATTGTTGCCCGTATGCATGTCGCCAGAGCAGTAATTGACGTAGAGCATGTCGTAGTTGATGAACGGGTTTTCCGGGCTGCCGAGATCGAAGATACCGACCGGGAACAGCCCTGGATTGTCGCTGGGATCGCCTGGATTGATCGCCTCGTCGAAGGTTTTGTCGCCGGTGGGGCTGCATGTCTGCTCGTTCCAGCACATGCCGCCGCCCTGAAAGTAGATCAACAAATCCTGACCGGGGTTTTCGCGGTAATAAAAGCTGTAGGGCGCGCCATGTCCGCAGACTGTTTCGCCGCCCGGCGAAAGCTGGAACCACTGACCGGGCGACAACTGATCGCGGTGTGGCAGCTCCTGCGCCGAAGCGCTGCCGACGCTTGCGACCAGCAGCAGGGCGGCGATCAACCAGAGCTTGCGCATGGCATTGTCCTCATCAATCCATCACGGCTGCACGGGAGCAGCATGATTCGCTTCTACGACGTTACCGGGTTGTAGAACTGCGTAGTCAGTGATTAGCGGGTGATAGGGCGGCTCATCTTCTTCAATCTCGGTGAACCGACCAATCGGATCGAGGAATTTGTTGTCGGCGGTGTCGTCATTAACGGTCGACACTTCGCCCACCAGCACGCGTTCGCCCTCGCCCCAGAACTTGTGATACAGCCCGGTTGGCAGGGTGATGCTCTCGCCGAGGTTCAGCGTCACGATTCCGCCCGCCGGGAGCGTGCGCACTACACCGTCGATGCTGACGGTGACATCGCTCGTCTTGTCGTCGCGCTCGTCGGGGGTCGAGTTGTAGAGCTGGATCAGCAGCCTTCCGCCGCCCCGGTTGATGATGTCCTCGGTCTTGTGCCAGTGGAAGTGGAACGGCGTCACCTGATTCACGTCGACGATCAGCAGCTTTTCGGCGTAAACCTTGCCGGTGCAGGTCTCCAGATTTTTCGGGCTGCCGTTGCGGATCGTGAACAGGAACAAGCCCGTGTTGCGGAAGCCGCCGAGACCAAAATCAGTGATGTCCCAGCCGAGTCCGTACTCGACGATTTCGGACACCTCTGCGCCTTTGGTCATCCACTCGTGCGGCGTCCAGTGGGCGAAGGGCGGCAGGTAGAAGTGGTGCTGGCGTGCGAATGCGTCGGCGTCGCGGATAATGGCATTAATTTCAGAGCGTTTCATGATCTGTCCTGACAGGGTACAAGCTAATTCCTCAATTGTGCGCGGCGCGGACGTTTTCGGCAAATAAGCTGTTGGCGATCAGCGCATAACTTTTAGCTAAATGCCAACCGCTAATGGCTAGCCGCTTCCTTCGCTGCCTTCCGCACGTATTCCGCGACCAGCTCCGGTGCTTGCATCGGGATGAAAATGCGAATACCCCGGCAGCGGCACGTCGATGGCGTTCGGGAATTGCACCGCCAGGTCAGGCGCGGTCGGCGAGGCGCTCAGGTTGAACACCGTCGAGTCCGCTTGCCCACCCGCCCGCAGGATCGTCACCGGGATTTTCATGGTCGCAATCTCCGGGTAGATGTTCGCTGCCGAGCCGAAGTTATAGGTGGCGGCTTCGCAGGCGAGGCGCGCACGCCAGCACGTAGCCTGTGCCGTGGGTGCTGCACCAGCCCGTAATCGACATAATCGCGCAGCACTTCCGGCTTGAAGCTGCTAAACGGCGGTCGTTCGCTGAAACGCGCGTGCATCTCGTCGGGAGATGCCCACTCGTTGCGCCGCCGCGCCGTGAAATGCTCAAACTCGACCACGCCCACATAATACTCGCGCGGCATGATCACCGGGTCGATCAGCAGCAGCGCGGCGAACAATTCCGGTTCCCGCGCAGCCGCCAGCGTGACGGCGTGCCCCCCGAGCGAATGTCCGACCCCGACCGCGTGGTGCAGCCCGGAACGCCCGCGCCACGCCGAGCACGTCGTCGGCGGTAGTGCCACTCGTAGGGCGGGGCGGGCTTGCCGCTGCGCCCGTGTCCGCGAAAATCCAACGCGATGCAGTGAAAAACAGGCAGCCGCGCGATCACCGGCTCCAGACGTGACCGTGAAAGCCCGTCGCGCGTGGGCGAACAGGATCGACGGCTGATCCGCGTGCGGCTGACCCCATTCGTAGGCGGCGATCTCAACCCCGCCCACCGCTGTTCGTCGTTCTGCTGGCATGTTGACTCCCTTGATTCACCCTTGAAAGTACCGCACAACTACACGCTTGCAAAGACGCTGTGCTAGAGTAGAGGAGGAGGAGATCGAAAAGGGCCCGGTTTCGTTTCTAAGTTTCGACTTCTCGCATATAATCGGCGGCGGCAAGGAAGGGAAGGCGACCATGCTTGAGGCACAGGCAGTCAGCGATCAGCCGCTGAGCGCCGAGGCGATCCGCGCGGCGCTGGACAAGGGCTTAGCCCGCAAGTTCAGCGGCAAAAACGTGCTGGTGCTGATCCCGGATCACACCCGCTCCATCCCGCTGCCCCAGCTTTTCCGCATGATGGTCGAGGTCTTGAGTGACGCCGGCAAGCTCGACTTCATGGTGGCGCTGGGGACGCACCCGCCGCTCGACGAGGCGGCGCTGCTCAAGCTCGTCGGCATCAGCCACGACGAGCGGCTGACGCATTACGGCTGGGTTGGGCTGCACAACCATACCTGGGATCAAGCCGACTCGCTGGAGCAAATCGGCGTGCTGACACTGGATCGCATCAAGGAGATCGCGGGCGCGGCGTGGCATCCGAGTCTCGGCGGCGACGTGCCGGTGCGTATTAACAAGCACGTCAAGGAATACGACCGCGTGATCATCCTCGGACCGACCTTCCCGCACGAGGTGGTCGGCTTCTCCGGCGGTGCGAAATATCTGTTCCCCGGCATCTCCGGTCCCGAAATGATCAACGTGACTCACTGGCTCGGCGCGCTGCTGACCAGCACCAAGATCATCGGCACGAAAGACACGCCCGTGCGCGCCATGATCAACGCCGCCGCCGACATGGTCAAGACGCCGATCACGCTGGTCAGCCTGGTGGTCGTCCCGGATGGGCTGGCGGGCATCTTCGTCGGCGACCTGCGCGAAGCGTGGAGCGCCGCCGCCGATCTGTCATCCAACCGGCACATTAACTGGGTCGCCAAGCCGTACCAGCGCGTGCTGGCATGGGCGCCGTCGATGTACGACGAGCTGTGGACGGCGGGCAAGGCGATGTACAAGACCGATCCAGTCGTGGCTGACGGCGGGGAAATCATCATCTTCGCACCGCACCTGAACATGGTCAGCCGGGTGCATGGCAAGCACATCATGGAGATCGGCTATCACCCGCTCGATTATTTCCTCAAACAGTGGGACAAGTTCAAGCACGTGCCGCTCGGCGTGCTGGCGCACAGTACGCACGTGCGCGGCGGCGGGACGTTCGAGAATGGCGTCGAGAAGCCGCGCATTAAGGTGACATTGGCGAGCCAGATTTCGGCGGAGGATTGCAGGAAGCTGTCACTCGGCTACCTCGACCCGGCGACTGTGCGCATCGAACAGTGGCAGGGCAAGGAAGCCGAAGGCTGGCTCTACGTCCCCAAGGCGGGCGAGATGCTTTACCGAGTCAAGAA
Source organism: Anaerolineae bacterium (assembly GCA_046328655.1). Classification (GTDB taxonomy): domain Bacteria; phylum Chloroflexota; class Anaerolineae; order Aggregatilineales; family Phototrophicaceae; genus Flexifilum. The sequence goes on from JAXLWE010000004.1 coordinate 40,373, forward strand.
ATAGTACTGGGCTTGCGAAGCAAACCCAGTACTTTCTCTCCGTTGTTGACGGATAACCAAATCGGGAGTTTAATCGAGGGCGCAGCGCAGCTTCTGCACATTCGATTAAAGTCGACTTTTGAACGCTATGACGGCTGACTGAGCATCCATGTCAGAGAATCCTTTCGACGAAGCCGACCTGGCGCGCCGCCTGATCGACCACGACCAGCGCGCGCTCTCCGAACTGTACCAGCGCTTTGGCGGGCTGGTATACAGCGTCGCGCTGCGCGTCGTCCAGAATTCGACCCTCGCTGAAGAAGTCACGCAGGACACCTTCCTCAAGGTCTGGCATCAGCCCGCCAGTTGGGATCCCGAACGCGGCAAATTCGTCAGTTGGCTGCTCACCATCGCCCGCTACACCGCCATCGACCGCCTGCGCCGCGAGCAGCGCCGCCCGCTTCAGAACGCCGTCGAGCTGGACGAGGTGCGGCTGGGGCAGCGCGGCTTGATGGACGACGAAAACTGGCTCGACGGACGGCTGCTGCGCTCGCTGATGTCCCGGCTGCCGCAGGAGCAGGTGCAGGTGATCGAGCTGGCGTTCTTCGGGGGGATGTCACACAGCGAGATGGCGGAGCAGCTCGGTCTGCCGCTCGGCACGGTCAAGACACGCGTCCGTCTGGGGCTGCTAAAGCTCAAGGCATTGTGGATAGACGCGATGGAGCATTAAGGATTTCGCCCGCGTGCATCTGTTCTTCAGGGTTCGCACGTATTTAGTACAGGAATCGAGTATCGCCTGGTAATGCCTGGAATGAGCCAACCACAACACCTGTCCGACTGCGACACGCTGCGGGAACTGCTCCCGGCGTATACGCTCGGAGCGACCGACCCGGAGGAGACAGCGCTCGTCGAGCGGCTGCTACCACTGTGCCCGGAGGTCGCTGGCGAACTGGACGAATACCGCGCGCTGTCGACGGCGATGCTGTACGCCGCCCCAGTGACGAAGCCGCCTGCCCATCTGCATGACGCGCTCATGTCAGCCGTCGCCACCGAAGCGCCTGCGCGCCGCGCCGTGCCGCCTGCGGTGCAGCCCAAACCCGTGCCCCAGCTTCGCGTGATGCGCTTCAATCGGATCGCGCTGGCAGTCGCAGCGGTCGCGGCGGCGCTGCTGATCATCTCGAACATCTACTGGGTCAATCAGGTCAACACGCTCAATCGTCAGCAGGGGGACTTGGTCGCTCTGCTGCGCGATCAGGGTAATGCGCTGGCGGCGCTCGGCAGCGGGCAGGCGCAGCGCCTTGAGCTGGTCTCGACCAGCGGCGCGGACAGCGGCACACTGGCGACCGTCCTGTGGAGTCCGCAGAGCGATACGGCGCTGCTCTACACCGACACGCTGCCTGCGCTGTCCTCCGACCGTGCGTATCAGCTCTGGCTGATCCGCGGCTCGCAGCCGATCAGCGCCGGGGTGTTCCACGTCGACGATCAGGGGATTGGCTCGCTGATCTTCCACACCGACGAGCCGATGACCGATTTCGCCGCTGTCGCCATCTCCAACGAGCCGTCGAACGGCAGCCCCGCGCCGACCAGCGATCCGCTCGCGCTGGCGCAGCTTTAGGCTGGCGTCACTCCGCCCGGATGCTCAGCGCGCTGTAAATTTCGCGCAGGAAGCGGCTGGGGTGTGCGCCGATCAGCCGCGTATCCCCGAAGCCATTTTGCCCGGCGAGCGTCTGCCACGTTTCGAACGCCAGCGGGTAGGGAACCCAGGTATTGCCGCTGTCGGTGTTGTACTCAACCAGGATCAACCGCGCGCCCGGCTTCAGGTAGTCGCGCATCCGCTTCAGCACCGGGTTTTTCTCTCGGACGAAATGCAGCGAATTCGCCATCACGACGCCGTCGAGCGGCGGCAGGTCGAGTGCGTGTGTGAAGTCGGCCGTCAGGTAATGAAGCGTGCGGTCGGGGAACTGCGCGCGCATAGCCCCCCGCTGCTGATCCAGTGCGCGACCGTCGCGGTCGATGCTGTAAATTTCGCCCTTGCCGCCGAGCAGATCCGCCAGCGCCAGCGTGAACGCGCCGCCGCCGGAGCCGAAATCCGCCCAAACGCCCGGCGTGACCCCACCCCTTATCAGATTGACGTGATCGGAGTGGTTCATGCCTGCATGTGATAGCGCGGGCTGGGCACGACCTGCGGCTTGCCGTCACGCTCGACTAGCAGCGCCGCGAAGCCCAGTTCGGCGATGCTCTCGTAGTCGTTGCCCGCGTCCGCCGGATACACCGACAAAAAGACGAACGTCTCACTGCCCGTGTTGATCGTCCGGTGCGCGTGGTACGCCGGGATGTACGCCACCACGCCCGGCGTCATGTGCTGGACGGTGGTCGCGCCGTCGCGGGTTTGCAGGAGCAGCTCACCTTCACCGCGCAGACCATAGTAGATTTCGGCGCGGTCGGCTTTGCGGTGGTAATGCCCCTTGGTCATGTAGTATTCGTCGCCGATTCTGCCGGGGTACAGCAGCGTCGTCCCGAAGCCAAGCTGACCGTCGATGCTCGGCGCGTTGTAGCCGTAATGCACCTCGTAGATCAACGGATTCTCGGCGATCAATGCGGCTTCGGCATCGGCGTCCGCGAACCAGCCGCGCATGTCGGAAAGACGGCGGTAGGTGACGGTCGATGCTTCGGCGATGCGCCCGCTGGCGAGGTCTACAATCTGGCTAAAGGGTTGGTTTGTCTCAATCATCTCTTTATTCTGCCTTCACGCTACAGCTTAATTATACCCTGATCTACGTATATCCGGTGGAATCTTCCTCAAGTGTGGGGCGTGCTGGTAAAATAGCCAGTCTGTGCGTGCTTCGCTCATCAAATGGACAATAATCATGTCAACAGACACTCTACGAGTCGGCGTCGTCGGGCTGGGATGGGCAGGGGAAACCCATCTCAAGGCGTATCTTCAGCAGCCCGGCGTCGAAGTGATAGCGGTGGCGGACCCGGCGGATATTCGGCGCGGGCAGATCGCCACCACCTACAGCATCCCTCACGATTATGCGGATTACCGCGATCTGGTGGCGCGCGACGACATCGACGTCGTCAGTGTGGCGACGCCCAACCACCTGCACGCCCCGGTCACGATTGCCGCGCTCGAACACGGCAAGCACGTCCTGTGCGAGAAGCCGCTGGCGCGCTCCGGCGCGGAAGGCGAAGCGATGGTGCGGGCGGCGACCGCTGCCGGGCGCGTGCTTCAGGTCGCCTTCAACCATCGGCAGCGCGGTGACGTGCAGGTGCTCAAAAACTATATCGAATCCGGCGGGTTGGGACATGTCTATCATGCCAAAGCCAGTTGGATGCGCCGCGCCGGGATTCCCGGCATGGGCGGCTGGTTCACTAACCGCGAGATGGCGGGCGGCGGACCGATGATCGACCTCGGCGTGCACGTGCTCGATATGGCGCTGTATCTGCTCGGTGAGCCACAGGTAGTCTCGGTCAGCGCGGCGACCTATGCCGAGCTGGGACCGCGCGGGCGCGGCAGCCGGGGCGACAAGACGCTAGTGGGCAAGGGCGGCTACGAAGTCGAGGATTTGGCGACGGCGTTCGTGCGTCTCGGCGACGGCGCTACCCTGCTGATCGAGGCAAGCTGGGCGGTCTACGGCAAGTCCGCCGACGACTTCGGTGTGACGCTCTATGGAACTGAAGGCGGCGCGGACATCACCGTCAAGAACTACAACTGGGAAGATACGCTCACGATCTACACCGACACGGTCGGCGTCCCTGCCGAGGTACCGCGCGTGACGCGCGGCGAGGGGCATAATGCCGTCGTCCATAATTTCATCGCGGCGATCTGCACCGGCGACTGGGCGACTCCAGAACGGGCGCGAAGCGGCTGCTGCGCGCGCAGATCATCGACGCTTGTTACCAGTCGGCGCCGGAAGGGCACGAGATCGCGCTGGTTAGCTCGCTCTCTCAGTGATTCATCCTGGGCGGGTAGGCTTGCGCAGCAAGCCCAGACCCGCCCCTACTTTGGTTTTCTCGATGAACATCCGCATCGTTCAGACACACCCGGAATACTTCGAGTGCGCTCGCCGCGCTTCTCAGCGCGTCGTCTTTGCCGACATTCCCGGCGAGGAAGCCTTCACCGTCGACATGTTCCTCCAGCACATCGCGCGCTTCCCCGACGGACAGTTCACGGCGCTGGCGGAGACGGACGCCGGCGAAGTCGTCGTCGGCTCGACCACCACCATGCGCACCAACGAGACGTTCGAAGGCGACCACCACCCCTACTATTTCGACTTCATCGGGCGGGGCACGATCTCGACCCACGTCCCCGACGGCGAATGGCTCTACGGCATCGACGTGGGCGTGCATCCCGGCTTCCGCCGTCTGGGGATCGGCGGGCGACTGTATGCGGCGCGCGCCGATCTGGTGCGCCGCCTCAACCTGCGCGGCGAGATCGTGGTCGGGTTGCTGCCGGGCTATCCGCGCTATCGGGACGCCATGACTGTCGAAGCCTATGCCCGCGAGGTGGCGGCGGGCAGGCTCAGCGACCCGACGCTGTCGATGCAGATCAGCGTCGGCTTTCGGCTGCGCGGGCTGATGTACGATTACGTCACCGACCCCCGCTCCGACAATGCCGTGTCGCTGATCGTCCGCGAGAACCCCGCCTACCGACCCGATGACGCGCCCTGAAATCGTGCGCTCTACAGCCGCGTCGAAATCCCATCATGGATTGTAGGGGCGCAGCGCGCTGCACCCAGGCAGGTCGCGCTTCTTTCCTGCTAGATTCCTCCCTCGAAACGACAATTTGCGCAATTCGGAATCCTTTTGCACAATTAGGCGTGTGATCTCCTTTCCAACCTGAGTTTGTGCCGGGCACACGCCTTGATGAACGTCTGTATTTCGCAAGCCTGCTTCTGTTGTTGTCCCCCTACGAGCTAATCGCGGTATCCCGGCGCGTCGCGCCATTCCTGCTTCGTTTCATTTTTTCGCTTCTGGAGTCTGATCGCCAATGATGAACGGAAATGCACCCAAATTGATCGCGCCGTATGGCGGCAAGCTGGTCAACCTGCTCGTGCCGCCGGACGAACTCGAAGCGCGCAAAGCCTACGCCAACCGGCTGCGCTCGCTTCAGCTTTCCCAGCGCAGCGTCTGTGACCTCGAACTGCTGGCGGTCGGCGGCTTTTCGCCGCTGGATCGCTTCATGGGGCAGGCGGATTACGAGCGCGTGGTCGAGGAAATGCGCCTCGCCGATGGCACGCTGTTCCCGATCCCCGTGACGCTGCCCGTCGCTGAGGACGCCGACATCTACGTCGGCGAGGACATCGCGCTGCGCAATGACAAGAATGAGCTTCTGGCGATCATGAAGGTGGAAGAAAAATACGCCTGGAACCCCGAAGCGGCGGCGCTGAAGGTGTTCGGCACGGCTGACCTGCGTCATCCGCTGGTCGCCGAGATGCAGCGCTGGGGCAGGTTCAACATCTCTGGCAGGCTGGAAATCCTTCAGCTTCCGCGCCATTATGACTTCACCGCGCTGCGCCTGACGCCCGCTCAGGTGCGCGAGCGGCTGGAAACCTACGGGCATACCAACGTGGTCGCTTTCCAGACGCGCAACCCGCTGCACCGCGTCCACGAGGAGCTGACCAAGCGCGCGATTGCCGACGTGGATGGCGTGCTGCTGCTGCACCCGTCGGTCGGCATGACCAAGCCGGGCGATGTCGATCACTACACCCGCGTGCGCACCTACAAGGCGCTCACCGGAAACCACTACGACCCCGACCGCGTGCTGCTGTCGCCGCTGCCGCTGGCGATGCGCATGGGCGGACCGCGCGAAGCCGTCTGGCACGCCATCATCCGGCGTAACTACGGCGCGAATCATTTCATCGTCGGGCGCGACCACGCCGGTCCCGGCAAGGATTCCACCGGCAAGCCGTTCTACGGACCCTACGACGCGCAGGAGCTGGTCGAGCAGCATCAGGATGAGCTGGGCGTCAGGATGATACCGTTCCACGAGCTGCTCTACCTGACCGACGAGGAGCGTTACGAAGAAGTCTCGAAGATTCCGGCGGACGTGAAGACCTCGAACATCTCCGGCACGCAGGTGCGCGAGGAATTTCTCAACAAGGGGCGTCTGCTGCCCGACTGGTTCACCCGCCCGGAAGTCGCGCGCATCCTCGGCGAAAGCTACCCGGCGCGCCATCATCAGGGCGTGTGCCTGTGGTTCACCGGCTTGAGCGGCGCGGGCAAGTCGACCATCACTGAAGTGCTGACGGTGCTGATCCTCGAACACGGGCGGCAGATGACGATCCTCGACGGCGACGTGGTGCGCACGCATCTCTCGAAAGGCTTGGGTTTCAACAAGGAAGACCGCGACATCAACATCCGGCGCATCGGCTTCGTCGCTTCGGAGATCGCCCGGCATGGCGGCGTCGTGATCTGCGCGGCGATCAGCCCGTACCGCGCCACCCGCAACGACGTGCGCAGCATGTTCGGCGAGGATCAGTTCGTCGAAATTTACGTCAACACGCCGCTGGAAGTCTGCGAATCGCGCGACACCAAAGGGCTGTACGCCAAAGCCCGGCGCGGCGAGATCAAGGAATTCACGGGCATCGACGATCCCTACGAGGAACCGCTGCACCCGGAAATCGTGTGCAATACCGTGAGCTATACGCCTGAGGAAAATGCCCGCCAGATTCTCGACTATCTGATCCAGCAGGGCTTTTTGCTCTCGCCGGAAGCGCTGACGCAGCCCACTTTTTGAGCGGCGCGGAAATCGGCACGTGAAGGGGCAATGGCGCTGCCGTGCCCGATGAAATTCCCTTCTCCGTCAAGCGACGCCTGCCTGCAAAGCAGGCGTTTTGCGTTATCATGGAAGTATGAAGCAGAAAAGGATGCAGACAACTTTGGCAGACATCCCAATTGGAATCGAAAGCCGTTACATCGCCATGTTGATTGATGGCGACAACGCTCAACCCTCGCTGATCGGCGAGATGCTGGCTGAGGCGGGCAAATATGGACTTGTCAACATCCGGCGCATCTACGGCGACTGGACTACCGCCAATATGAACGGATGGAAAGATACGCTGCACACCCACGCGATTCAGCCGATCCAGCAATTTCGCTATACGGTGGGCAAAAACGCCACCGACAGCGCCATGATCATCGACGCGATGGACATCCTCTACACGGCGCGGGTTGACGGCTTCTGCCTGGTGTCGAGCGACAGTGACTACACCCGCCTGGCGACGCGCATCCGCGAGAAAAGCCTGTTTGTGATGGGGATTGGCAAAAAGCAGACGACGCCGAGCGCCTTCGTCAAAGCCTGCGACATTTTCGTTTATGCCGAAAACCTGGTTAAGCCGCCGCCCCCGGCTCGCAAGGTAAAAGTGAGAGCCAAGACCGAATCTGCGCCCAATTCCGCTGCGCCCAAGCAGAAGCCAGAACCCGAACATATACCGGAGTTTGTGCCGCTGTTTACGCGTGCCTTCGATCTGGCGGTGCAGGACGATGGTTGGGCGCTGCTGGGTATGCTGGGAAGCCACCTGCGCCAGCTTGATCCCGGCTTTGACCCGCGCACCTATGGCTTCAAGCAGTTGTCGCTGCTGTGCCAGGCATACCCGTCGATCTTCGAGATCAAGCGCGTGCGTGGGCAGGGAACCGCGCATGTCTATGTCAAGCTGAAGAAAGACAGGGATGTCGATAGCTAGCGCCGCGCCCAATGGCTGACCTCGCCGTCGGGCAGGTGCGGGCGCTCCGTGTTCGCGCGCAGGGATTGCATCCACAGCACTCCCGCGACGATCTGGTCGCGGCGGTTCGCGCCGTCGGCGGCATTCAGGCGCAGCAATCGGCGGCGATGATGCTGGCGCTGCGGGCGCGCGTCGCCGGATTGACCACCGCCGACGTGAACGCCGCCATCGAAAGCGGTGAGATCGCCCGCACGTGGCTGATGCGCGGCACGCTGCATCTCGTCGCCGCCGATGATCTCCGCTGGATGCTGGCGCTGCTTGCGCCCGTTTTCATCCCCAAAGGCAGAAGCCGCCGCGCTCAGTTGGGTCTCACTGACGACATCGTCGACAAGGGCTTGAACGCCATCCGCGCGATCCTCGCCGGCAGCGCGCCGCTGACGCGCGGCGAGATCGTTGCGCGGCTGGCGGAGCGCGGCATCGCGCTGGATCGGCGTATGCGCACCCATCCACCTGATCGGGCTGGCAGCGCTGGAGGGGATCGTCTGCCTCGCGCCCGATGCCTCAAACGGCGAATCGACCTACGTCTTGATGGATGAGTGGATAAGCGAAGGTGGGGTTCTGCCGCGCGATGAAGCGCTCGCCGCGCTCGCCCGCCGCTACCTGCTTGGCTACGCGCCCGCCAGCCCACAGGATTTCGCCGCGTGGTCGGGGCTGACTCTGACCGACGCCAGGCGCGCCTGGGAATTGCTTGTGAGCGAGTTGATCGAGGCGCGGGTCGAAAATCGGCGGCTGTCGATGCTGGTGACCGAAGCGCCGCCGGACGCGCCCGCGCCGCATGCGGCTGCTGCCCGCCTTCGATGCCTACATCCTCGGCTACGCGGATCGGGATTACGTGGTCGCGCCGCAGCATCAGGCGCTGGTGTATCACGGCGGTCAGACCGTGCCGGTCGTGCTGGTGAACGGCGCGGCGGCGGGCGTCTGGCGCTACCAGCGGCAGGGTAGGCGGCTCAAAATCGCCGTCCACCCGTTCAGCGATTTCGATACGCGTATTCAGGATTTGATCGCTGAGGAAGCCGACGACATCGGGCGCTTCTGGGGCGCGCAGGTAGCCGTCACCTATTCCGCGCAGCCCTTATGAACGTCGTCTGCTAGGTCTTGTTCTTGCTGAAAGCTGACCGCTGATAGCTGACTGCTAGATCACCCGCACCGGCGTGCCCACCTCGGCGAAGTTGAAGAACCACTGCGCTTCCTCGGTCGGCAGGTTCACGCAGCCGTGGCTCATCTCGCGCCCGAAGGCGTTGTGCCAGTACGTCCCGTGAATCCCGTAGCCCTGATAGAAGTACATGGTGTACGGAACCTGCGGCAGATAGTAGCCGGGACCACTCATGTCGGTGGCGGTGTACTTGACGTAGACCTTGAAATCGCCCTTGACCGTCGGCGTATCCGGCAGCCCGGTCGAAACCAGATGCGTCCGCACCATCTGCCCATCCTGATAGGCGTAGATGCGCTGGTTCTCGGTCGAAACCACGATTGATCTGCCTACCGCAGTGGGCGCGGCAGGCGCTTCAGGGACGTATACGCCCGCCGCCGGGATCAGCAGCTCCTGACCGGGGTAGATAAAGTCCGGGTCGTCGATGCCGTTGAGCGCGGCAATGTCGGCGATGGAGACGTCGTATTCTTTGGCGATCAGTCCCAGTTCCTGCCCCTGCTGGACGACGTAGGTCGTCGTGGGACCGTCGTAGTTCGATGCCGTCTCCGGCGCGAGCGCGGGGACGGTGATCATGTTGAGGTCGAACAGTCCGTCGGCGATTTCACCGCTGGCGTCCATGCGCAGCCGGTCGAGCATGACCGGGATGTCCATCGAGCGCCCGTCGTGGTCGGTGGTCGCGGCGATATTGATCTGCTCGCCCAGTGCGACCAGTCCGGTCTGCGTCTTTGTAAGATCGACCTGATAGGCGGGCGGTAACTGCGTGTTGGGCGCGGCGGCTTGCGCAGCTTTCAGGGTCGCGTCCACGTCGATGCTGATCCCCAGGTCGGGCGGCGTGACCGACCACGTGCGGCTGCCGTCGCTCAGAGTGAGCGTCTGCGCCGGAAGCTGCTGCGCCAGTGCCGCCGACGCTTCGTCGACCGTCTTGCCGCCGACGCTCACGCCCGCTACCGCCACGCCGGAGGCGATCCGGTCAGGCATGACGGCGAGCACGAACAGCAGCCCGAAGCCCGCCAGCACCAGCACAACCGCCAGCGTGACCACGCCGCCGCCGATCAGCCACAGTGTGCGGTTGCTGACGCGCGAATTTGCCCGGTGACGCTGCTGCGCCTGCCGGGGTGGGGTAGGGACGTATTGAGTCGTCATAATGATTTCAGTGTAGCACAGCTTCGCCAGCGCCTGTGAGCGACGATATGCCTACGCTTCGCCTGTGGAAATGAAGCGGGTAGCGATAGGCATTTAGCTATCCCAAAACGCAGGATTCTGACCTCACCCTGCTGCGCTTAGCTTCCCTCTCCACGTCGTGGAGAGGGGGTCGGGGGTGAGGTTTCGAGCGAAGCAACAAGGAATATGCACATCATGTTAGCTAAAAGCTAACGGCTAACCGCTAATCGCTCTCTTGTGGCTCGAACCACTCAAGCCCCAGCCCCGCGACCGCGCCGATCACGGTGATCGTCGGCGGCTGGAGCGCGGCGGCGCGCTCGGCGATGTCCGCGACGGTCGCCGCCACCACCTTCTGGCGCTCGGTCGTCCCCCACTCGATGCTGGTGGCGGGCGTCTCCGGCGCGAGTCCGGCGGCGAGCAGGCGCGCGACGATCTCCGGCAGGTGGGTCACGCCCATCAGCAGCACCAGCGTGCCGCCCAGCCTGACCAGCGCCTCGTAGTCGATGCTGGTGGCTTCGTGCCCGGTCAGCACCGTGAACGAGGTGGAAATCTGGCGCTGCGTCACCGGGATTCCGGCATAGGCGGGCACTGCGATGGCGCTGGTCACGCCCGGCACGACCACGAACGGGATGCCCGCGTCGCGGCAGGCGATGGCTTCCTCGCCGCCGCGCCCGAACACGAACGGATCGCCGCCCTTAAGCCGCACGACGGTCAAGCCTTTTTGCGCGCGGTCGATGATCAGCGCATTGATCTCGGCTTGGTCCATCCGGTGCTGGTGCGGCTGCTTGCCCGCGTCGATCAGCTCGGCGTCGGCGCGCGCTTCGCCCAGCAGCTCCGGCGGCGCGAGCCGGTCGTAGATCACCACGTCGGCGCGGCGCAGCACCTCCAGCCCCTTGACCGTGATCAAGCCGGGGTCGCCGGGTCCCGCGCCGACCAGATAGACCGTGCCTGTCATTCGTCCCTCGCTTCTAACGCCCGGCTCATCCAGTAATTGCAGGCTTCCGCGCACGGGATCGGCTCGCGGCTGCCGTCGTGCCAGGTCGGGCGTCGGATGCAGCCCCCGCACACTCGCGCGACCGCCTCAGCGCGGCGCTTTGGCGTGATCTGGTCGATCTTGCGGTACATCCCGGTCTGGCGCGTCGCCAGCGCGTTTAAAGGCGTCACGGCGAGCGACTCGCGCCGCGCCCATTCCGCCGCGACACTGGGGTAGATCGTCTCGACCACCGCGTGAATCTGCGCCCGCCGCTCGACACGCACCACCCAGTCGCGGGGCAGGTCGGTCGCGGTCGCCAGCGGGCGAAAGGGACTGCGCCGGACGTGCGCCCGCAGCGCGCTGGGGTCGCTGAATTCGACGATCTCGCGCTCCATGTCGATCTCGGTCGGGCGGATGTCATGCAGCGTCAGCGTCAATTCGCCGAATTCGATCCACCCGGCGGCGCGCACCGCCTCGATCAGCGCGTCGCGCCCGGCGGTCGGGAAACCGTCCCACGCGCCCGCCGCCGACGGCTCGTGCAGCGGCGCGCCCGCTTCGCGCGCGATTTCGAGGATCGCCTGTGTGAGATTGCCGCCCACGCCGACCGGCGGCGTGTAGTACACCGTCCGCCCGTTGATTTCGCCGACGGTCGCGCCCGGCGCGAGACCGATGCGGCGCGGCACGTCGATGGTGGTGTGCGAGCCGAGCGCCAGAAAGAACGGCACGGCGATCACCACCGGCTGTGTCGTCAGCGTGAAGATGTCGGGGATCGCCGGAGTGTCGTCCAGAAACACGGCGACCGCCTCCGCCGCCATGCCCCGCGCCATTTCCGCCTGTTCCAGCGTCGCCCGGCGGCTCTCCGGGCTGCGGCGCGTGCCGTGCCCGATGATCGCCACCGCCGCGCTTGCCGGATCAGCGCCGCTCTGACGCAGCGCATCCTCGATATGCCGTCTGACCACCCGCGCCAGATACGGATGCCCGCCGAGCGTCGGCGTGTAGCGCAGCGTGCGCCCTTCGCGCCGTGTCAGCGCGCCGCTCAGTCCGATCTCCACCGGGATCACGGTCTGGGTGAAGTAACCCTGCGCCGTTAACAGCGGCACGAGCGTCACGTCGTCCGCCGCCAGCGTGTCGATCACCTGATGGAACGACGGCATTTCCTTCCAGAAGGCGGCGGTCACCTCATCGGCGACGTTGAGCGCGCGCAGCCGGTCGACCTGCTCCCACACCACGCCCGCCGTCTCCGGGCTGATGTGCGAGCCGTGTCCCAGCAGCACAAGGGCATTCCCCGGCACAATTCACTTGCTTTCCGTGTTGATGCTGGCGATTAGCGCCTCGATGATAGCACGCGCCCCGGCTTCGTCACCAGCGCGCAGCAAGTCCAATACCGGCGAATCGAGGATCGCCCGCCACAGGTCGCGGCGCGATTCGGGCGTCCCGGTCGCACGCACCTGCGGGCGCAGCGCGCCGAGCCAGTCCGCCACCGTCGCGTATTCTTCGCCGACCGCCGCCTCCAACTTAGCGCGCAGGTGCGCCGCCAGCGCCGGGGACGCGCCGTCGGTCGCTACCGCCAGCGTGATCGCGCCGCGCCGGACGACCGCCATCGTCGCAAAATCGCCCGCGCTGCCGTCGTCGGCGACGCTGACGAGGGATGTCGAGCGCCCGCGCCTCGTCGGCGATCTGCCGATTGACTTCAGGCAAATCGGTGGCGGCGAACACCAGCAGCGGGCGAATCTGCGCGAGCAGCCCCGGCGAATATACATCCCGAACAAGCATAATCCGGTCGCCCAGCGCTTCCAGATCGGCGTGCAGCGTCGGGCTGATCACCGTGACCCGCGCGCCCGCGTCGAGCAAGCCGCGCACCTTGCGCGCCGCCACATTTCCGCCGCCGCACACGACGACGCGCCGCTCACGCAGGTCGAGCAGCATGGGATAGCCGGATGTCATCGCTTTTCTCGCCTCCAGGCGGTCGTTGTCCAGATTATACTGACGAAGATTGGAGAATTTGTGCTTGACCTTTTGCCGAAGCCGGATACACTCATATACTATGGCTATGAATTCGACCTGCGCGTCCGTGTGTTGTTGTATGCCCAGCCGCCCGTAAGGATGGTTGTCGCCGGATGCTGCGTTTAGCCTGATCTGTTGTTGTGCAGACAAAACCCCGGTTATAGCCGGGGTTTTTTTGTGAGTGCGAGCGACCATGCAGCTTTTCGCCGTCCAGATGACGTGTTGTCTTACCCGAACGCACCGCGCGTAGTGGTTCGGCTTTTCTGCTGCTAAAGCCCCGGACTGCGAGCGCGCCGGGGCTTTTTATTGGGGAGCGATTATGCTCGACTTCAATTCGCTGAACGCCAGCCTGGTCTACCCGGAGGACATCCTCCAGTGGGCGGTCGCCGCATATGGTGACCGGCTGGCGGTCGTCACCAGCTTTCAGGGAACCGGGATCGTCACGCTGCATATGCTCCACCAGATGGGCGTCGTCGTCGACGCGCGCTGACGCTTGACACCGGGCTGCTGTTCCCGGAGACCTACGAGCTGATGGAGCGGCTTCAGGAGCGCATCCACTTCAACCTGATCCCGGTCAAGCCGGAGCTGACAGTCGCGGAGCAGGCGGCGCAGTACGGCGACGCGCTGTGGTCGCGCGACCCTGACGCCTGCTGCCGGATGCGCAAGGTCATCCCGCTGGATCGCGTGCTGGGCGGCTACGATGCCTGGCTCGCCGGGCTGCGCCGCGACCAGTCGAAGTCGCGCAGCACCGTGCAGGCGATTGCCTGGGACGCGCGCAACGAGCGGGTCAAGATCAGCCCGCTGGCGGACTGGACGGAAGAAATGGTCTGGACGTACATCCACGCCTACGAGCTTCCCTACAACGTGCTGCACGACCGGGGCTACCCGACCATCGGCTGCTACCCCTGCACGCAGGCGGTCACCGCCGAAAACGGCGATCTGCGCGCCGGGCGCTGGGTGAACCACGCCAAGACCGAATGTGGGATTCACGTGCAGGGATAACCCATGAGCGTACGCACGAGACAGCGGACGACCATCACGGCGCGCCCGCGCCGCCTGCGCCTGACGGCGAACCTGCGCCGCATGGTGCGCGAGACGACGCTCAGCCCGGCGGATTTCATCCAGCCGCTGTTCGTGCGCTACGGGCGCGACGAGAAGCGCCCGATTGCGTCGATGCCGGGACAGTTCCAGTGGACGGTGGATCGCGTCGGCTCGGAAGCCCGCGAGATTGCCGCGCGCGGCATACCGGGCGTGATCCTGTTCGGCATCCCCGAAACCAAAGATGCTTACGGCAGCGACAATTACAGTCCAAACGGCGTCGTCCCGCAGGCGATCCGCGCGATCAAAGACGCCGCGCCGGAGCTGGTCGTCATCTCGGACATGTGTTTCTGCGAGTACACCGATCACGGTCACTGCGGCGTGATCAACCGCGCGGGCGACGCCGACTACCATCCGCATCTGCCGGAAGGCTACCTGCTCAACGACGCGACGCTCGACCTGCTGGGAGAAGCATCGGTCGTTCACGCCGAAGCCGGAGCCGACCTGATCGCGCCGTCGGGCATGATCGATGGCATGGTCGGGGCGATCCGCGCCGCGCTTGACGACAGCGGCTTCGACCACGTCGCCATCATGAGCTACGCGGCGAAATATGCCAGCGGCTTCTACGGACCATTCCGCGACGCCGCTCACAGCGCGCCGCAGTTCGGCGACCGCAGCCAGTACCAGATGGATCCGGCGAACGCGCGCGAGGCGCTGCGCGAAGTCGCGCTCGACGCTGCCGAGGGCGCGGACGTGATCATGATCAAGCCCGCGCTGCCGTACCTCGACGTGTTGAGCGCCGTCCGCCAGCGGGTCGATCTGCCGGTCGCTGCCTATCAGGTGAGCGGGGAATACGCCATGCTGTACGCGGCAGCCGCCAGCGGCTGGCTCGACTTGCGCCGCTGCGCGCTCGAAAGCCTGATCGCCATCAAGCGCGCCGGGGCGGACATGATCGTCAGCTACTTCGCCAAAGACGCGGCGGCGTGGCTGGCTGAGAAGGCGTAGGCTGTAGCGCTGGTGGGGCGGTCGCTAGGGCTGCTCCGACTGTTTTTCCGTGTCCGCAACCGGGTCGAATCGCAGTTCGCCGAAGCCGATGTCGAGCGCGTCGCGCAGGTCATCTTCCTCGCTGCGCGCGTGGAAGCTGATTTTGGGCGGCGCGGGGGGCGGCTTCTTCGGCGGCGGTGGCGGCTCCGGGGCAGGCAGCGCTGGCTCGGTCACGATCACCGTCTGCGTGAACGCCTCCCTGACGAACGGGAACGATTCGACCAGCAGCGTCGTTTCGCCCCGGATTAGCTCGTCATACAGGCGGTGCGCCTTGCGCATTTGCTTGAGTCTCGACAGCGGGTTCATGGCGCATTTCAGGGTAACTCGCTCTGGTCGAGGTACTGACCGGACATCGCCTGAATGTTGAGCATGGTGAAGCCGCCGAACACGTTGGCGAGTTCCGGGTTGGGCACGACCAGCACTTCGAGCGGGTCGAGATGCTGCTGGATGGCGTCGCGCAGATGATACGCGCCGCCGCCCGCCAGCAGTACGCGGTTGACCACTTCGGGGAACCGCGTCAGCACTTCCTGAGCGATGCGCGGCGCGAGCGCGCTCACCATCTCGTCGTAGACTTCGGTCACGTCGATGCTCACGCCCGGCATCGGCTCGATCTCTTTGGTCACGCCCGGCGCGACCCCGGCGATCTTCTGCATGGCGCGGTCGATGCGGCTCACGTCGGCGTTGCGCATCGCCTTGCGGATGTAGGTTTGCAGCGCCCGCGAGATCACGCCCATGCCGGAGCGCGGCTCGCTTTCGGTGCGGTCGCGCTGGTAATGCAGCCCTTCGAACAGGCTCATGTCGGTCGTCTCGTAGCCGATGTCCACCACCAGCGTCGTGCCGCTCATGTCGATAGTCTCGCGCTTGCGGAGCGTGCCGGGGTCGTAGGCGTAGTGCATCAGCGCGCCATAGCTCTCCGGCACGATCAGCAGCCGATCCGGGTCGATCTCGACCTTCAGCGTATTGCCCGCGCCGTCGGACAGCTTTCGCGCGCCGACGATCCCGGCGCGGATTTCCGACACGACCGGCGGGTTGTTGTAGATGCCGATGGGGATGTTGATCACGCCCGTCGGCTTGATTGGCGTCTCTTTACCCCAGTACGTCGGGAAACACTGCATGAACAGCACGTCGATCATGTGGAAATAATCGGTGGAGGTATAGCGCTCCTGGCTGTTGAAGCGCCGGATTGCCGTGCGTTTGCCGTGAGCGAACACGTCGTCGATGCCAAAGACTTCGGTGCGCCCGTTCGAGACCAGGCTGAAGGTCGGGTTCTCGTTCTTGGCGATCAGACCGGGCTGGTCGGTCAGCGGCGCGACCACCGGCTCGAACTCGACCAGTGTCTTGGTCTCGCCGCTCAAGCCTTTGCACAAGCCGTTGCCAGCGTCGAAGGCGTACAGCATCGGATACACCACTTTGAGCGCGCTCGGCGGCAGGAGATTGAACATAAGCAATAATTCCCCTTGTTGGAGTGGAAGCCTGCTGTATTGTAACGACGATCAGGAGTTGTTCGCCAGAATGCGACCGCAGCTTTCGCAGTACGCCAGCATTCGACCGAGCCGCACGTTCTGGGTGTTGACCGACGTCTGATCGACGCCGCAGATCGAGCAGCCATCCGGCAGCAGCACGGCGACCACCTGCCCGCGAAAGCGCGGGCGCAGCTTTTCGTAAACCGCGAGGCTGCTCGGCTCGATGCCCGTCGCCATCGCCTCGCGCTGCTGCTCGGCGTCGCGCACCTCGGCTTCCAGCCGGTGATGCTCGTCGACCAGCTCGGTCTGTTTGCTGGCGAGCGCGGCGCGGGCATCCGTCAGCGTCTGCTGCGCCCCGGCGATCCCCGCCTCGTCGGTCTCGACTTCCATCATCGTTTCGAGCAAGTCATCCTCAAGCTGGCTCTGCCGCCGCTTCAGGGCGTCAATTTCCTCCTGAAGCTCTTGCAGCGCCTTCGGGCTGCGGATACGCCCGCCGTAGAGGTCGGCATCGGCGGTTTTCGCCTTGTCCGCCACCGAGCGAATTTCGAGGTCGAGATCGCGGGCGCGCGCCTGCACCGGCTTGAGCGCCGCCTGCGCCGCGTCAAGCTGGCGTACCGCCGCCGCGACCGTCTCGTCGCCGCTCAGCAGGGCGTCGATCTCTTTCAGGCGGCTGCGATATTTGGCGATGTCTTGATCGACCTGCTGAAGCCGATAGAGCAGGGCTGCCTGATTGAGCATTCGCGTTCCTTCGCGTGTGGAAATAAGCCGGATTATACAGAGTGGCGAGGCGAGCGGCGAGTTTTGCGTGCGAATGGCAGCGGCGCAAAAAGTGTACATTTGTCCGACAAATGTATCTGGACGTTTCGGGTATCGGCATTGTGATAGGGATAGCAGCTGTAGGGGCGCAGCGCGCTGCGCCCCTACGTAGAAGATTGCCCCACATCACCCGCCCGTGAATCCACCGCCGCCTGTTTCGAGTGTCGGCGTGGGCGTCGGCATCTGCGCCTTGGTGAACGTCCAGGGACCGCCCTCGTGGCAGCTAATCTGCACGAAATTGCTGTCGAGCGGGTAGACGTACCAGGTGTACGTCCCGGCGGCGGGGATGTTGCTCAGGTCGATGGTCTCGTTCTGGCGCAGCTCGACCACGTCCTCGTAGGTGCTGCCATCCGGCTTGTAGATGCGGATCAGGTTGCGCGCCGCGCGCGGTCCGCGCCAGCTAAACGTGAGCGTGCCGCTGCCGGAAACCGCCATCGTGCCGTCCTGCGGGATCAGCAGCGTCCACGAGCAGTCGTAGGTTTCCTCCGGCGGCGGGGCGTCGCCCGGCACGCGCAGTACCTGACCGATGCTGATCACGTTGGGGTCGGCGAGGCAGTTCGCCTCCGCCAGCGTGCTGACATACGTGCCGTAGCGCTCGGCGATACGGGCGAGCGCGTCGTTCGCCTGGACGGTGTAGGTCAGCTTCCAGTCCTTGCGCGGCTCGCAGGCTGCCGCCCCGGTTGGCGTCGCCGTCTCCAGCCCGTTCAAGCCGGGGATCGACACCGACAGGTCGACGCTGGCGGTCGGCGTGACCGTTGGTGTCGCCGACGGTAATGGCGTCAGCGTTGGCGGCTCGAACGTCGGCGGCGGCAGCAGCGTCCGCGACGGCGTGAGCGACGGCAGCGGCGTCGACGGCGGGATTGTCTCGGTGGCGGTGGGCGCGCCTTGCAGCAGGATCGGCACGGACTGGGGATGCGTCGATTGCAGCGAGCAGGCGCTCGCCAGCAGGGCGATGAGCGCGACGACAATGATCCGTTTTGTAGGGGCGAGGTATGCCTCGCCCCTACGGAAATTGCGATATTTCATGGCATGGGTTCCTTTGGATTGCGCGCGGCATCAGCCGTCCGTCGTGCAGGTCGTAGGCAACGTCGACGTAATTGGCGACCATCGGGTCGTGCGAGACGATCAGGAAGGTCGTGCCCTGCGCGGCGGCGACGGCGCCGAACAGCCCCAGAATCCGCCGCGCGGTGCGCGAGTCCAGCCCGCTGGTCGGCTCGTCGGCGAGGATCAGCGCGGGCTGCAATGCCAGCGCGCGGGCGATGGCGACCCGCTGGCGCTGACCGCCGCTGAGTTCGTCCGGCACGTGATCCGCCCACGCCGTCAGCCCGACCGCCGCCAGCGCCGCCGTCGCGCGCTTGCGCCGCTCGAAGAAGCCCATCCCCGGCAGCCGCAGCGCCAGGTCGACGTTCTCGTAGGCGGTGTAGGTCGGCACGAGCGTGTAGCTCTGGAAGATGAAGCCGATGCGCTTGCGCCGCAGCTTGGCGCGCTTGCCCTCGCTCAGCTTGAGGATGTCCTGATCGTCGATGCAGATCGTCCCGGCGTTCGGGCGATCCAGCGCGCCGATCAGGTTGAGCAGCGTGGTCTTGCCGCTGCCCGATGGTCCGTACAGCGCGACCCGCTCGCCGGGCAGCGCCTGAAGATCGACGCCGCGCAGCACCGACACGAACGTGTCGCCCGCGCCGAACGAGCGCTCGACGCCCTGCACCAGCACGCGCGGGTGCGGCGCTTTGCCGTTCACCCTCATGACGACGCCTCGCTGCGCTCGGCTTCGGGGCGAGGCTTGCGCCGCAGCAGGCTGAAGCGCCGCTTGCGCTCCGGCGGCGCGTCCTGCACCATGCGCGCGTCGCCGAAGCCCGCGTCCTCGTCGGCGTCGGTTTCCGGGCGCAGCAGCACACCTTCGGGGCGGATTTCGACGCTGATGTGCGGCGCGTCGGCAAGCTGCGCGCGCACCGCATCGGGCAGGCGAATCCGCCCCGAATCGTCCAGCGCGGGCGATTCCTCGGCGGCGTGCGACAAATCCTGACCGAGCGCGCCGTCGCGCAGCGTCAGCACGCGGTCGGCGTAGTGCGCCATTTCGAGGTCGTGCGTGACCATCAGGATCGTCAGCCCGTAGCGCTCGCGCAGCGACGCCAGCAGGTCGAGCACCTGCGCGCCGCTCTTGCGATCCAGCGCCCCGGTCGGCTCGTCGGCGAGCAGCAGCGGTGGGTTGTTCGCCAGCGCCACCGCGATGCCGACGCGCTGCTGCTGCCCGCCGGAAAGCGCTTCCGGCTTCTTGTGTGCCTGCTCGCCAATGCCGACCGCTTCCAGTAGATCGCGCGCTCTTTTGCCGCGCTTCCAGAACGGCACGCCCGCCAGCGTCATCGGCAGCGCCACGTTGCGCAGCGCCGAGCGGTGCGCCAGCAGGTTGCGGCTGACCGACTGCCACAGAAAGCCGACCCGGTGCAGGCGGTAATCCGCCAGCGCGCGTCCCTTGAGTTCGAGCAGGTTCTGCCCGTCGACGATCAACTGCCCGGCGGTCGGCGTGTCCAGCCCGCCGAGCAGGTTGAGCAGCGAGCTTTTGCCCGCGCCGCTTGGTCCGATGATGGCGACGAATTCGCCCTTGTCCATCTCGAAGTCGATGCCCCGGAGCGCGACCAGCTCGTGCCCGCCGACGCGGTACACTTTGACGATGCGGTGGCAGCTTATATAAGCGGTCATTCGCCGATCACCACGTCACCCTCGTTCAAGCCGCTGACGATCTCGACCCGGTCGTCGGTCTGCAAGCCGATCTCGATGTCCACCCGCCGGGGACCGTCCGGCGTCTGCAAAACGACGAACGTCCGCCCCTGGAACGTTCGGATGGCGGCGGGCGGCAGCCACAGCACGTTCTGGCTGATTTGCAGTGGCATCTGGATGTCGATCAACTGACCCTCGGCGACATCCGGCAGCGTGGCGGCGACCCGCGTCGTCTGGTCGGCGTCGCGCGAGCTGACCGGCAGCCGCCGCACGACACACTGCACGGCGGTATCCGGCTGGTTGACGACCTGGCACACGCCGACCATGCCGACGCTCAGGCGCTGCGCGTCGCTGAACGCGAGGCTGGCGATGGCTTCCTTCGGCTCCGGTCGCCCGATGGTGATGACCGCGTTGTACGCCGTCACCTGATCGCCGGGCGAGATGGTGACTTCCAGCACCACGCCGTCGGTCGGGGCGTAGAGCGACGACTGGGCGATCTTCGCCTGAATCTGCTCGATGTTGAGCTGCGCCGTCTGCACCTGCGAGTCGGAGACGCCGCCGGCGGCGTTCTGCTGTGCCTTTTGCAGATTCAATTCCGCCTGAATGACACTGTTCTCGTTGGACTTGAGCTGATTCTGGGCGTTGTTATAGCTCTGCGCGGCGGAATAGTAGCTGTTCTGCGCCGAGCGCAGGCTGTTCTGCGCCGAGATCAGCTGCTGGTATGCCGAATCGACGGCGGAGGCGGCGTTGGGCGACTCGGGGTGGCTGACGGCGTCGTCGTAGGAGCGCTGAGCGTTCGCTACCTGCTCCTCTGCCGACTGCACCTGCATCTGCGCCGACGAGACCGATGTCCAGGGGAGATTGTTCTGGGCGTTCTGAAGCTGCAAGCGGGCGTTCGCCAGCGCGATTTCGGCGTCGGTGACCGACTGGACACTGTTATCCGAGCTGGACTGCACGCTCGCCAGCGCCGACTGTAGCGAAATCTGCGCCGAGGCGAGCTGGTTTTCGAGATCGTCGATTTGCAGGTCGGCGATCAAATCGCCCGCCGCGACCGTATCGCCGCGCTGCACGTTGACGCGCCGCACCGCGCCGCCCACCTGAAAGGCAAGCTGCTCCTGATCGCGCGGCTCCCAGCGCCCGCTGAACTCGAAGATGTCGGATACGTCGCCGCGCTGCACGGCGTAAGTCGGCGGCGCGGCGACCGGCGCGGTCGGGATCGGCGTCGAAGTCGCTTCGCCCTGCTGGGCATTCGGGGCGCTGGTGCAGGCGGCGACGGACAGGAGCAGGACGATAACTGCAATGACCTCACCCCTAAATCCCCTCTCCATTGCATGGCGAGGGGACTTAAAAGTGCTCGGCGTGCTGCTTTGCCCCCTCTCTACGCAGTGGAGAGGGGGTAGGGGTGAGGTGGGTTCTGTAATGCGCAAAATCAGGCATCTCCCAGTTTGACGATGGTCGAAAGGCGCTCGCGCCCCAGGAAGGCGGTCGTGCCGAACGAACCGGTGAACAGGATCAACGCGAAGGCGGCATACACCAGGATGATGTTGCTCCAGGCGACGCGCACCAGATACGGCGGCAGCCCGCCGCTGAAGTCGAGCAGGGGCAGGTACAGCAGCGTCGTCGCTACGCCGATGGACGTGCCGCTCAGCACGCCGCTGCCGGTCATCAGCGTTTGCAGCAAAAACAGGTAAATGCCGACCGACAAGCCGCTGAGACCCATCGCCCGCAGCGAGCCAAGCTGTGCTGACTGCGCCCGGAACGACGCCGCGCTCTGGATGATCGCCGCGACCAGCGTCAGCAGGATCGAGGCGACGAAGCCGACCGACAGGAAACCGAGCACGCCGCGCCGCGATGGATCAGCCTGCGCCGCTTCGAGCGCCGTCTGCGGGTCTTTCCATTCCAGAATCGGGTAGCCGAGCGCCGTCGCCTGTTCGCGGATGGCGTTCACGTCGGCGTCCGGCGCGAGCTTCAGCCACAGGTCGTAGGGCAGCGTCGTGCCGACCATCTCGAAGATCGGCTCCAGCGTGCCGATCAGGAAGAAGCCGTCCGCCGGGTTGAGCGTCGGGAAGTAGTCGAGCACGCCGAGGATCGGCACTTTGGCGCTGTACCACGCGCCGAGCGCCTGCACCTGAATGTCGATCTCCTGATTGATGCGCAGGTTGTAGTCGGCGGCGGTCTTGGCGCTGATCAGCACGCCGTCGCGGTTGCCCGCCATCAGGTTGAACAGGTCGGCGACCGGCGTCGTGCTGTAGTCCTCACGGAAGCGCGTCACCGCCGCAATCGAAGCGCGGTCGATGCCGAGGATCGTCCCGGAGAGCCGCTGGTTCTGCAGGACGATCTGCGCCGGGTACCGCCCGACGCGCGACACCTGCTGCACGCCGTCGATGGTCAGCAGGTCGTCGGCGGGCAGGGTATTGAAGCCGGTGACGGTGACGGTCGTCTGCCCGGTCGAGGTATCCACGTCGCCTTCTTCGGTCTGGGCGTCGGTCGGCGTGACGATCACGGCGTCCGCGCCGATCTGGTAGTTGACCGAATCGGCGAGCGTCTGGTCGATGGTGCTCGCCATCGACGCCGTGAACCCGGTCAGGCTGAGCGTGAAGCACATCATCAGCAGCGTGCCTCGGTAGCGCCCAATCGAGCGCGTCAGCTCGCGCAGCGCCATCAGCACGGCGACGCCGCGCCCGACGTTGACGATCCGCGCCAGCAGGCTCAGCAGCATCGGGAACAGGCGCAGGAACAGCAGCGTGATGCTGAACGAGAACAGCGTCGGCGCGACGAACGCCAGCGGGTCGCTGAACGGATCGTCGGCGTTAGTGGTCAGCCCGCCCTGCCGCCACAGCGTGTAGAGCACGTACACCGCCGGGATCAGCAGCAGCAGGTCGAGATAGGCACGCTGCCACCAGGTTTTCCCGGCGCGGGCAGCGCTCTGCTTGAAGCCGGTGATCGTCTGGGCGCTGCTGCGCCACGACAGATACAAGCCGCTGCTCGACGCGATCAGCCCGGTGATCGCGCCCGCGGCAATCGCCTGCGGTGTAAAGACGACGTTGAGGTTCTGCGTCCCGTTGAACTGGAGGAACGAAGTCGTCCTGCCGACGAGCTGCACCACCGCCGGGCATAACACCAGCCCGATCACCAGCGCCGTCCCGGTCAGCAGCAGCCACATCAGCACGTGGATCAGCAGGATCGCGCGGCGGCTGATGCCTCGGCTGCGCAGGACGGCATCTTCCTCCCCCTGGCGGCTGACCAGCAGCCCGGCGACCAGCGACACGAAGTACAGCACCAGCCCGCCGACTGGCATACTCATGATCACCAACTGCTGGGTGAAGGTGTTGACCTCGTCGACGAACTTCTGCAAGCCGTCGGTCGGCGTCAGGTCAAGCCGGATGCCGGGCAGCACCGTCGCCACGTCGCGCGTGCCGTCCACGATGCTGCCGATCAGCGTCGACACGTCCGACGTGCGCAGTTCGCTGCCGTCGAAATTGAGATACCACGCCGTTTCCTCGACCGGCTTGTCCGCCTGCGCGAAAAACGTCTGGAGGTCGGCATCGCTCATCAGGATCACGGTTTCGAAGAAGCGCGGCGGGAACAGCCAGGTCGGGTCGTCGGCGTTGACGGCGTGCCAGAGCGCGGCGACGCGCAGCTTCGCGGGCTGGTAGCCCGACCGCGTCACCGTGAGCGTATCGCCGACCTGCACGCCCATCGTGTAGAGCATGGTGTCGGGCAGCAGCACCGGGATCACGCCGTCGGCGTCGGCGTGCAGGTCGGGCGACCACTCCCCGGCGACGATCTCCATCAGCGAATCCGCGCCGTCCAGCGACGACAGCTTGAGCGAGCCGAGGCTGCCCGCGCCGTCCAGCACCGCCGTCCACGAGCCGCCGCTGGCATATGTGACTGACTGCGCCACCGGCAGGTTGATCGTCCGCACAAAGCCGGACTCAATCGCGGTGGTGGCGGCGTCCACGTCCGCCGGGCTGATGTTGCCGTTCCAGCTTCCCAGATAGCGGAAGCGGAAGGCATACGGCGGGCTGCCCAGGTGCGACGTGAGCAGGTCGGTATTGACCGCATCCACGTACAGGGTCAGGCTGAGCGCCAGCGTGGTCGCTGCCGCCAGCCCGACCAGCGTCCACAGGACGAGGATGCGGTGCTGCCATAGTCGTTCCAGAGCGAACAGCAGACGGTCGACAAACTGAAGCATGTGCCCCCTAACAGATGGTTCGTGTAGGGGCGAGGTATACCTCGCCCCTACGGTACATCATGTGGAACAGACTCTTACCCGCCGCCGGGGATCAGGCTGGCGATGGTTGAATCGACGCTGCGGGCGCAGTTCAGGACGCCGCTGTTGAAGCCGCCGGGACCGCCCGCGCCGCCAGTCGTTTCTTCAGGCGGCAGCGCCGCGATGCACTCCTGATAGGCGCTGGAATAGGTCTGCGCGTCGGCAAGCTCGGAGGCGAGGTCGGCGTTATTCAGCACGTAGTTGTCGAAGGCGCGGTTCAGCCAGAACTGAAGCAGGAAATCGCGCACGGCGCTGTTGCCGCCGGTCGCCGATGGAAAGACGACCGTGTTCGGCGCGGAAAGAAGCTGCGCGTAGGCGCTGTAGAAGCTGGCGTTCTCGCCGAAGCTCGCCTGCATCGTCGGGTCGTTGATCTGCGACAGACGGGCGGGCATCGCGCCCAGGATGTCGATGTGCTGGGCGACGTAGCTCAGCCAGCGATAGCAGGCGTCCGGGTTCTGCGCCGTCGCGCTGATGTAGCCTGTGCCGATGCTATAGCTCGCGCCGGTGTACGCCCCACTTGGATAGGACACCAGCCGCATGTCGCTGCCGCCGCCACCACCGCCGCCGATGAAGCGCCGGAATCCGCCGAGGATGTCGCTGGTGATGGCGTTTTCCTCATTCGCGCCGATGGCGACGATGCGGAAGCCGCCTGTTCCGGTCACGAGCGGCTGGTAGTCGATGTAGCCGTTCTTGGCGAGGTCGAGCACCTGCTGGATGGCGTCAACAGTCGCCGGGTCGGTGTAGTTGAGGGTCGGCGGGTGGTGCGGTAGTCGACCGGCAAGCCGCCGTAAGCCGCGACTAGCATCATCAACGATTCGCCGTTCAGGTCGCGCGCGACGAACGGCGCCTTGTTCAGGTAATCCTTGAGCGTGCGCAGCGCGTCGAGGAACTGGTCGAGCGTCCAGCCGTTGGTCGGCGCGGGCACGCCCGCCTGCTCGAAGATCGTCGCGTTGTAGCTCAGCGTCTGCGCCTGGATCGTCATCGGGTATGCCCAGGTGCGGTTATCCTTCTGAAGCTGGGTCATCAAGCCGCCGACCACGTCGTTCGGATCGAAGTTCGGGTCGGTGTCGAGGTATGGGTCGAGGTTGATGATCGTGCTTTCGTCGAGGCTCGGCACGGCGTTGGAACTCAGGTAGAAGCAGTCATCGCGCTCGGCGAGGGCGCTGGCGTTGCCGAACTCGGTATCGAACTTGACTTCGCCCACGTCGGGGTCGTTCGCCGAGAAATCGCTGGCGAGCTGCTCCCATTCGTCCTGATTGGGCATCGGCTGGACGAACGACTGAATCCCGAAATTGAGCGCGATTTCGCCCGGCTGCAGTACGACGGTCGGCGGCGGTGTGGCGACGACCACGCTCACCGACGAGCGTCGGTCGGCTGCCGTCTGCTGGTCGGTCAGCGCCTGCGCCTCGGCTTGCTGGAGGGCGGTGTGAGCGTCGCTGCCGCCCGACATGGCGTTGAGCGCGCTGTTGACGTAGTCCGAGTAGCGCTGCTCGCTCAGGCTGAGCGCGCTCGGCAGGAGAGTATTCAGCGTGTCACGGACTTCCTGCGACGCGCTGCCGCCCGCAAAGGCGAAGCCCCCGCCACCACCACCGGGTCCGCCGCCACCGGGACCGCCATTGCCGCCGCCCTGCTGGGTCGCTTCAACCCCGGCGAGGCTCTGGCGAGCGGGGATGCCGCCGAACAGCCCGGATGCGATGGAAACGTTATTGGTCAGCCACTTCGCCAGCGCGTCATGCCAGCTCTGGCTGCTGCGTGCCGCTGCTGATGGCGAGCGCGTTCATGGTCATACCGACGCTGCCGCCCGGCAGCGCGACCGCCGCTGACGTGTCTCCGCTGTTCCCGCTGCCACCGTTGAACGCGCGACCGACCTGTAAGCCGAAGCTGCCCATCATGCGCATCGGAACCTGATCGCTGCCGCCGCCCGTGAACGTCGAGCCGACGACGCCTTCGTCCACCAGATCCTGCCACTGGGTGAGCAGGTCTTCGAGCGCCGGGTCGGTGAAGCGCGGGTTGCCGCTGTCGTCGTAGAAGTTCTGCCCGTACAGGCTGCGGAACAGCGCGTCGGTGCTGCCGAAAGTGGACAGCCCCGGTATCGAGACGTTGCCGTTGGCGTCGTACTGCGTCAGGGTGCGGGCGGCGTTGGCGAGGTCGTCCATCGTCCAGCGCTCGTTGGGGTAGGCGAGTCCCGCCTGATCGAAGGTGGCGGGGTCGTAGATCATCATGGTCGCGTCCACCGAGAGCGGCAGCGCCCACACCCCGTTATTCCACTGGACGGAGTTCCACGCCGCCGCTACGAAGTCGTCCGGGTAGAGCGACGAGTCGGCGCTGGTCAGCGGGCTGAGGTCGAGCAGATACCCGGCGTCGGTCGCGTCCTGCGTCAGCTCGCTCTGGCTGACGTACAGTACGTCGGCGGCGGAAGCGTAATCCGCCAGCCCGTCCAGATAGGTATCGACCCCGGCTGACAGCGGCGGGACGGCGGCGTCGACGTAATTGACGTAAACCGAAACGCCGTTCGCGCTTTCAAAATCGTCAAACGTGGTGTCGTCGATGAAGTTGCGCATGATCTCCGGCAGCGCAATCGAGATCGTCGGCTGGCTCTGCGCCGAAAGCGACGCGAACGGCGCGATCAGCAGCAGCATCGTGGCAAGCAAGAACCATTTTCTGTGCAGCATAAAATCTCCTCCCGATGTTCTCTTGATGAGGGTCGCATTTGCAGGTTTCGGCGGGGTTGCACGCTGATTACGGTTTCGTAATCACGGAATTCCCGCCGTACCAAAAGTAAATCGGGCACGACATGTCGTGCCCCTACGGCGTAATCGCGTCTTTCGATTAGCAGCCTTCGATCGCCGCGCGCCACGTGAATTCGTAGCCGTTCGGCGCGCTGATCTGGAAGCTGCTGTCGGTCAGCTTGGTCAGGGTGTAGCTCCAGTTCGACGCCAGCACCGTCCCGGCGGGCGCGGCGCTGATCTGGGCGGCGCTGGCTTCGAGAATCTTTTCGCCGTCCAGCCCCCACGCTTCGATGCGCTGGAACACGCCGACATTCACGTCGTCGGTGTGGTCGAACACGCAGTAAACCGCGACTGGCTCGTCGATCTGCCAGTTATTGACGCGCCCGTCGCTGAACGTGGGCACCGTCGTGTCATCTGCCTGAATGACGCCGACGCCGATGATCATCACGACCGCTACCAGTACCATCACTTTGAGAGAACGCATGACAGAAATTCCTCCTCTGTTCCAACACACGATACGAGTATGGACGAGGCGGATTTCGGTTCGGTTTCGCGGGAATTACGGGATGGCAATCAGGTGACGAGGCGGTAGCCGATACTCGGTACGGTCAGGATCAGCGAGGGGCTGCCGGGGTCAAGCTCGACCTTCTCGCGCAGGCGGCGGATATGGACGTTGACGGCGCGCTCACTGTCCACGTCGGCGTCGTAGCCCCACACGGCGTCGAGGATTTGCGTGCGGCTGAGCGCCTGATTCTGGTGCTGCGCCAGGTAGACCAGCAGCCGGAATTCGGTCGGCGTCAGCAGGATGAGCTGGTTGTTGCGCCACACCTGCCCGCGCCCCCGGTCGATCACCAGATCGCCGACGTGCAGCAGGTCGGCGTCGGCGCTGGAAAGCTCGCCATACGCCCGCCGAAGCTGCGCCCGCACCCGCGAGAGCAGCTCGCGCAGGCTGTAGGGCTTGGTCACGTAGTCGTCCGCGCCCATTTCCAGCCCCAGCACCTTGTCGGTCTCGTCGCGCTGCACCGTCAGCATCAGGATCGGCTGGCGCAGCCCAAGCTGGCGCATCTGGCGGCAGAAATCGAAGCCGGAGCCGTCCGGAAGGCGCACGTCGAGGATGATCAGGTGCGGGTTCTGGTCGCGGGCGAAGCGGATGCCTTCGCCGCCGGACGCCTTCCACGTCACCGGGTAGCCGCCGTCGCGGGTGAGTCCGTCCTGCAAGCTGCGGGCGACGGCGGGGTCGTCCTCGATCAACAGAATGTGAGCGGTCATGTCGTCCCCGCCGGTACACGTACTGCGAACTGCGTGCCTTGCCCGGCGCTGCTCTGCACGCTGATCTGTCCCTGATGCCCGTCGACAATCGCCTTGATGATCGCCAGACCCAGCCCGCTGCCGGGGTAGGGCGCGGCGTTGCGCCCCCGGTGGAAGCGGTTGAAGATCGATGACAAATCCTCGGCGGCGATGCCGATCCCAGTGTCGTTGACCAGAAGCTCGGCGCTGTCGCCGCTGCGCCGGACGCTCACGGTGATCGTGCCGTTCTCAGGCGTGAACTTGATGGCGTTGTCGAGCAGGTTGCCGATGGCGTGGCGGAACTGCGTCTCGTTGACCAGTGCCCGGATCGGCTCGTCCGGCGTCTCGACGTTGAAGGCGATCCCGGCTTGCTCCGCCCGCGACGCGAACGCCTCGCTGATCTCGTGAACCAGCGCCACCAGATCGACCGGCGTGCGGCGGTCGTCCATGATGTGCGCCTCCAGCCGCGACAGGTCGAGCAGGTCGTTGGTCAGCACTTCGAGCCGCTTAAGCTGGGTCATGGCGCGCTCGATGAACATCTGCTGGCGCGACTCGTCCGGCTCGCTGGCGGCAAGCTCAAGGTCGGCGTGGACAGCCGTCAGCGGGGTGTGAATCTGGTGGGCGGCGTCAGCGACGAAGCGCCGCAGGGCGACGACCGTCGCCTCGACGCGCTGCGCCATCTCGTCGAACGAGCGCGCCAGCACGCCGAACTCGTCGGGGCGCTCCAGCGCCACCCGCGTCGAAAGCTGACCCTCCGCCATTTTCGTGGTGGCGTTGGTTAGCATCAGCAGCGGCTTGACCATCGTCCGGCTGACGAACCAGCCCGCGCCCGCCGCCAGCAGCACGGCGGCAGCGCCCGCGCCGATCAGCGCGGTGGTCACGCCGTCGATGATCTCCGTCCCGTAGGCGGGACCGTTGGAGACTTCCACCGAGCCGATCAGCGCGCTGGTGGCGTCGTGAATCGGCACGGTGACCGATTCGGTCGAGCGGGCGTTGCCTGCGCGGTCATGGCGCAGACCGATGCCGAACGGCGAGCCGGAGACGGCAACGCCGAACGTATCCCCGGGCGGAGTCGCCGGTACAGTCTGGGCGACCACGTCGCCCTGGGTGGTGCGCGTCACCCAGAAGCGCTGCGCCCAGTCGCGGATTTCAGGCTGCGCCAGCAGCGGTGTCCCGGCGAAGTAGATCGTGTCGGCGTCGGGCGGCGCAGTCATGGCGTCGAACGTCAGCACCTGTTTGTCGGCGGGATTGCCCGAATCGACCAGCGACGCGCCCTGCGGATCGAACAACTGGATGCGCGCCTGCGAGATGAACGACAGCGTGTTGACCTGCCAGGCGATCACCGCGTCCGATACGCCGCGCTCGTGCGCCCGCGCCACCACTTCGCTGATCACCTGGGCGTTGTTGAACAGGTTGTCGCGCTCGCGCATGGCGTAGTAGCCGCGCAGCGTCGTCAGCAGCACCGCGCCCAGCGCGATAGCCGCCAGGAGCGCGATGCTGGCGTAACTCAACGGAAGCCGCCACCGGATCGATTTGGGAAACATGAGAGGAAAACCTCATCTATTTCGTAGCCGCCGCTCTTTATGATAGCGCAGCTCATCTTACATTGTCGTGTGCCGATTTCACGCGGGTTACAGCCGGATTACGGTTTCGTAATCGAAGTCCTCGACGCAGATTCGTTACCAAACTCGTTAATCTCACGTATAGTTACGAAACACACCGGATCGAATGGGGGACACAATGGCATCGTCGAACAGCACCGACACCGTACTGCGCGTGGACGATTTGCGAAAAGAGCTAAAACTGGGGGAAGTAACCGTCCACGCGCTGCGCGGCGTGTCCTTCAGCGTCTCGCGCGGCGAATTCATGGGCATCATTGGACCGTCCGGGAGCGGTAAATCGACCCTGCTGGGTCTGATCGGCGGGCTGGACGTGCCGACCGGCGGCAAGGTCTACATTGACGGCACCGACATCACCGACATGAACGAGCGTGCCCTGACGCGCATCCGTAACGAGAAGATCGGCTTCGTCTTTCAGTTCTTCAACCTGATCCCGACGCTGACGGCGCTCGAAAACGTTGCGCTGCCGATGCAGTTCTCGTCCAATCACAAGGGGAATGCCAATAAGCGCGCCGCCGAGCTGCTCGAAATGCTCGGACTGGGCGACCGGCTGCATCACCGCCCGACGCAGCTTTCCGGCGGGCAGCAGCAGCGCGTGGCGATTGCCCGCGCGCTCGCCAACAATCCGCCGCTGGTGCTGTGCGACGAGCCGACCGGCAGCCTCGACAGCGAAGCTAGCGATACGGTCATGCAGGCGCTCCGCGATGTGCAGTCGAGAACCAGCACCACCGTCATCATCGTCACCCACGACCCGGATGTCGCCTCGCAGCTTGATCGGCTGATCACGCTGGTGGACGGGCAGATCGCCAGAGATGCCGACCCTCGTTCGACGGCTCAGCAGGCGGCGGTCAAAGTCCTTAAGGACAAGCGCGCGACCGGCGAGCTGCGTTCGCCGCTGAATGTGAGGGGCGAGTGATGTTCGAAAACTTCAGCTTCTACCTCCGACATTCGATCAACGACCTGCGGGTCAACGGGCAGCGCACCTTCTTCGCGCTGCTGTGTATCGCGGCGGGCGTGGCGGCGATTGTCTCGCTGCAAACGCTGGCGGTGATGATCCAGAACACGCTCGTCGGCGGCTTGCAGGAGAGCAATCGCGGCGACATTTCGATCCAGACCGGCTCGTCCTTCATGTCCGGCGGCGACGACATCATGGCGCAGGCGGTCGAGCAGGGCTACGTGAACGAGGAGTCGTCGGCGTTCTTCGGGCAGCAAAGCAGTACCTACCAGATCAGCGAATCCGGGCTTCAGGCGATCCAGTCGTGGCTCGACCAGAACGCGCCCGGCGCGGAGGTCACCTATCGCCAGCCGCTGGCGGATTCGATCTCCGTTTTTCTGGGCGGCGGCAACGGCACGTCGCTGGTGCTGCCCGCGAGCGGAACCGAGGTGGTGCAGGTCATCCCGATCCTGATCGATCCGCAGGTGTACCCGTTCTACAACACGATCACGGCGGAAGATGGCTCGCCGCTGGCGCAGTTGATCAGCGAGCCGACCGACATCGTGCTGAGCGATCTGGTCAACCAGACGCTTCAGGCGCAGGTCGGCGACACGGTGCGCATCGCTGGCTCGGACGCCGATTTCACCGTGCGCGGCATCGTCGAGACCGGGCAGGAAGTCCGCAACCCGGCGTCGGATATGTTCGTGTCGCTGTTCGGCTTCTATTACCTCGACAAGCGCGCGATCACGCTGTTCCCGGATGGAGCGGTGCAAGCCGATCTGGTCTTTATCAAGCTCGCCGATCCCTCGAACGTGACGGCGGTTAACGACGCGCTCAGCGCCGCTTTCCCCTGGATTACCACGACCAATACCGAAGACTTGCGCGAGAACTACACCGCGCTGTCCGATAACATCAAGCAGCTGGTGACGGTCATGGGGCTGCTCTCGCTGCTGATCGGCAGCATCGGCATCGTCAACACCATGCAGGTGATCGTCCGGCGGCGCACGGTCGAAGTCGCCGTTCTCAAGACGCTCGGCTTGCAGGCGGGGCAGATCACCATCCTGTTCCTGGTCGAAGCCGTGCTGATGGGCATCATCGGCAGCCTGATCGGGATTGTGCTTGGCTGGGGCGCGGTGTTCCTGATTCGCGGCGCGGCGGAGCGGCTGCTCGCCACCCATCTGGAATTTGTGCTTGCCGCCCAGCCCGCCATCACCGGCTTGGTGGTCGGCGTGGTCGTCACGACGGTGTTCGGCTTCCTGCCGACGCTGACGGCGGGGCAGGTGCGCCCCGGCGTGGTGCTGCGCCCGACCGATACCGTCATCCCGAAAGCCGGGCGCGTGCGCACGCTGCTGGCGCTGGTGGTGATCATCCTCGTCCTCAGCCTGATCGCCCAGACGATCCTCGGCAGCTTCGACGCGGCGCTCAAGATCGTGATCGGCGCGTTCGTCGCCGCTGGGTTCCTGTATCTGATACTCACGTTCATCATCTGGCTGGTCGGGCGCTTCGTGCCGTCCTTCGGCTTGATCGACCTGAAGCTGTCGCTGCGGCAGATGCTCGCCGGGCGCGGGCGCGCCGCCATGACGCTGCTGGCGCTGGTGGTCGGCGTGTTCTCGCTCAGCACGATCACGCTGCTGGCGGATTCGGTCAACAATCTGCTCCAGTTCTCGCTGGAGGAAGCCAGCGGCGGCAACGTGACGATCAGCGTGGGCGTGCCGACGCAGCTTCCCACCGTCGAGAACGTGCTGGACAACCAGGCGGGCGTCAACAGCTATCACGTGCTGAATACCTATAACATGAAGCTGGTCTCGGCGCAGGTCGGCGGCGCGACGCTCACCGAGGACGACATGCGCGAGCGGCTCAAGCCGATGGAGGATGCGCTGATCGTCGGACCGACCGGCGAGCAGGGCGACGTGGATACCTACGCCCTGTTCCAGCAGATCGTCGGGCGCGTCGACGCCCGCGAGCTGGATGCGCTGCCGGAGACGAAATTCGCGTCCGGGCGTCAGCTTACCCCGGACGACGCGGGCAAGCCGGTCATGGTCATCGGCAGCAATACCTACGTGGAGCACGTCGGTCTGAGCGTGGGCGACAGCCTGACGTTCGAGGTCGGCGGCGGCGGGCTGCTCGGCGGCGGTGGTCAGACGCAGCAGGTCACGTTCGAGATCGTCGGCATCACCTCGTCGGGCGGCTTCAACGCCAGCTTCGACAGCCCGAACTACGCGCCCAGCGACTCGTTCCCGTGAGGGTGTGTCTCCGACGACCGTCAGTATCCTCGCCAGCGTCGACAAGGAACAGGTTCCGGCGCTGCGGCGCGAGCTGTCGGGCACATTCGGCGTGTTCCTGATCGAGAACGCCATGATCACCCGCCTGATTTCTAGCCTGCTGGGGACGTTCACCGCCTTCCCGACGATGGTCGCGGCGCTTGGCTTGATCGTCGGCGGCGTCGTGATCGCCAACTCGGTCGCGCTCACGACGATGGAGCGCCGCCGCGAGATCGCTGTGATGAAATCGGTCGGCTTGCAGCGCGAGCGCGTGCTGTTCATGATCCTGCTCGAAAACGGGATTCTCGGCTTGATCGGCGGCTTGATCGGCGTGGGCATCGGCTTGGTGGCGTTGATCGCTATGATCGGCGTGACCGGCGCGCCCGGCTCCGCCATCCCCATCGGGACGGCGCTGATCCTGATGCTGCTGTGCGTGGGCGTGGCGCTGATCGCCGCGATTTCGACGGCGTGGGGCGCGTCCGGCGAGAAGCCGCTCAACGTGCTGCGCTACGAGTAAGGGACTGTCGTTGAATGACAACAGGGGCACAGCACGCTGTGCCCCTGCGGGTATCCATGCATGATCGAAGCCTCCGCTGACCGGATATTGCCTCCGTCTTGCCCGGTTTTATAATAGACTCCCTGGTATTTGTCCGTCGCTTGAAAGGGTTTCGCTACCGTAATGTCCAATAGCAGCAGCGGTGCAGTTTCGCTGACCGTGAATTCCCGGCGCTTCCGGATCACCTGGCGTCGTGTCGGCTGTCTGATCCTTGCCGTCCCCTGCGCGTTCGTGGGGATATTCCTGTTGTTCATCACCGTGCTGTCGCCGCCCGTGCAGGCGAGCGCGCCGCCGCAGCCATTCCCCGATCAGTTCCAGAAGGGCATCAGCTACGAGTCGTTCCACGTCGGCGAGTTTTCCAGCGCCAATTCGGATCAAACGCTGTCGCAGGTACTCCTGCCCACCGGAGCCGACTGGCTGGCGGTGATCGTCACCTGCTATCAGGACACGATTGCCTCGACAGAAATCCGCTGCGACGACGACACGGCGACCGCCAGCGACGACGACCTGCGCCACGTCATCCGGCAGGCGCACGATCTTGGGCTGAAGGTCATGCTCAAGCCGCACGTCGACCCGCTCGATCATCCGGACGCGACCACCGGGCGCTTCAACATCGGCTTCGGCTCGGACGAGGCATCGTGGTTGGCGTGGTTCGACAGCTACACCCGCCTGATCACTCATTATGCTGAGCTGGCGTCGGAGCTGCACGCCGACTATTTCGTCATCGGCACGGAGCTGCAGGGCACGGTTCACCGCGCCGACGACTGGCGCGAGATCATCCGCAAGGTGAAAGCGATCTATCACGGACCGATCACCTACGCTTCGCTTGCCTACGTCGAGCCGCTGCAGGTCACCTGGTGGGATGAGATGGACGCCATTGGCGTCGACGCCTATTTCGGCGTCACGCTGACGAAATCGCCCACGCTGGCGCAGATGAAGCTGGGCTGGCTGCCGACCGTCACCTTCCTCGACGGGCTGGCGCAGCACTGGGACAAGCCGATCATCATCACCGAGGTCGGCTACATGAGCGTCGACGGCACGAACATCCTGCCGGGCTTCTGGTCGCTTCAGGGCGATCTCGACATGCAGGAGCAGGCGGACGCTTATCAGGCGTTCTTCGAGTCGTTCCAGGGCAAGCCCTGGTGGCAGGGAGTGTTCTGGTGGTCGCTCTCGACCGACCCGAATCAGGGCGGCGCGGACGACCCCAGCTACAGCTTCCACAACAAGCCCGCCGAGGACGTGCTGAAGCAGTTCTTCAGCGACATACCGTAGCCGCGCACAGACGCGATAGCCGTAAATGATCAGGGGCGCTCAACTGAGCGCCCCTGTTTGATTCAAATGCTGCTGTCCGTCCCGTGCCGCTCACGGATAGGTGATGACGAACGACACGTCGCGGCTCCAACTGGTGAAGCCCTGCCCATCCAGCCCGATCTCGACTTCGGCGTAGCCGGTCTGGTCGCCGTGCAGCCCGGACGGGAAGTATTCGTAGGGCAGGAAGAACCAGCGATCCTCCCACTCGGACACGTCGCGCGACGGCGTGATCACCGACTGCACCGTCAGCGCGCCGGAAGTCGTCTGGAAATCCGACGGCGCGTCCTCACCCGAAACCGATGTGCCGTCCTCCCAGTAGACGAACAGCGCGACGCGCACGTCCTGGTTGGCGTAGCCTAGCAGCGTCAGGTGGGTGTGAACCAGCATCCCGGTCAGGCTGTCCATCGTGACGTTGTGTTCCACGTCGGTGATGTCCGCGATCAACTGCTGGTCGGGGTAGGAGTAGTCGAACGTCGAGTGGTCGCTGAAGGCGGTGAACGACCCGCCGTCGACGCCGATCTCCGCGTCGACATACGCCGAGAACGTTCCGCGCTGCCCTTCGGGGAAGATGTTGTACGGCAGGAAGAACCACAGGTCATCCCAGATCGTGTCGTCATAGCCGGGCGTGACCACCTGCTGTAGCGTGATCTGACCGTCGTCGGTGCGCGCCTCGTTCGACGCGCGGTTGCTGGCGATCATCGGCGAGCCGTCGTCCCAGAAGGCGAACACCGCCACCCGCAGCGGCGTGTTCAGGTAGCCGGTGGCTTCGGCGCTGGTGTGGATCATCATGCCGATGGTGTCGTTGTGGGTGTAGTTATGCTCGACGTTGGTGATCGTGATCGAGAGCGACTGCGCCACTTCCTCGGTCGCCTGCGGCGGGATCGGCGTGCCTTTGCCGGTCGGTGCTGCCGGGACGCTGGTCGGCGCGGCTTGCCCCTGATCATTCTGCACCACCGAGCGAATGACCGTGACGCCCAGAATCGCGCCCAGACGCCCCAGTGTGCGTTCTTCCGAGCGCACGCTGGTCGGGATGCCGACCATCTGCCCGCTGCTGTTCACCACCAAGCCGCCGCTGTTGCCGGGGGAAATCTGCGCGTCGGTCTGATACCAGAACGGGATGCGCAGGCTGTTGAACGTGTCGTTCTCGATGGTCGTGATCGAGCCGCTGGTCATCACCAGATGCGCGTCGCCCAGGTCGGGGTAGCCGAATACGAAGATGCGGTCGCCGATCTGCGGCAGCTCGCTCGCCAGCGACACGAACGGAAGCTGGAGCGACTCCGGGTTGATGGCGCGACCGTTGGCGTCGCGGTCGATTTGCAGCTCGGCGAAATCGACCGTCTGATGCACCAGCGTGGCGGAAGCAAAGTAAGCGAGTTCCGCCGGTTCCCCGACGCTCCCCGGTGTCAGAATGGCGAAATCCGCGCCGCCTTCGACCACGTGACGGTTGGTGTAAATCGCTCCGGTCGGCGTGATGATCGTGCCTGAGCCGCTGGCGAGCGCATCGCCGTTGGCGTCCAGCGTCACGATCAGCACGACGCTGCTGGAGAGCCGGGTGATTTCGTCGCGGCTCAGCGTTTCGCCCTGCGCCAGCACGACGCCGGGCAGCATCAGCGCGATGGCTATGAGGACAAGGAGATACCTTTTCACAGTCCCTCCGTGTAAGCGTCTATGATAGAGGATGGTTTCTCTCATTATCACCGCTTTGTTGAGCGGCGCAACTAGAGATTTTGTCGCGCATACTGCCGCAAACGGTATAGTTGTGGCTGTAAAAGATCATAAAAATGGGTGGCATGATGCGACTGTACTACGACGATTCCTATACGCGGGCATTCACGGCGCGCGTCGTCGAGCGGCTGACCGAGAACGGTCGCCCGGCGATCATCCTCGACCAGACCTACTTTTACCCGACCAGCGGCGGTCAGCCCAACGATACCGGGACGATCAACGGCGTCGCGGTCGTGGACGTGACGGCGCGCAAGGACGACGGCGCGGTCGTCCACGTGCTGGCGGCGGAAGTCTCCAACGATGAAGCCGCCTGCGAAATCGACTGGGCGCGGCGCTTCGACCTGATGCAGCACCACACCGGGCAGCACATTCTGTCGCAGGCGTTCGTGCAGGTCGCCGGGGCGCACACCGTCGGCTTTCACCTGAGCGGCGACAGCGTGACGATTGACCTCGACCAGCCGAGCATCGCCGACGATGCGGCGGCGCGGGTCGAGACGCTCGCCAACGATGTCGTCTGGGCGGATCGCCCGGTGTCGGCGCGCATTATCCAGCCGGACGACGCCGAGGGCGTGCGCATCCGCAAGCTGCCGGAGCATCTGCTCACGGGCGGGCTGCGTGTGATCGACATCGACGGCTTCGATGTAACCGCTTGCGGCGGCACGCACGTCGCCCGCACCGGCGAAATCGGGCTGATCAAAATCCTGCGCATCGAGAAGCGCGGCGACAAATCGCGGGTCGAGTTCCGCTGCGGCGGGCGCGCGCTGCGCGACTACCGCGAGAAGAACGCCATCGTCAACCAGCTTACGGCAGACCTGACCTGCTCGCCGGGCGAGATTCCGGCGGCGGTAGCGCGGATTCAGGAGGATTTCAAAGCCGTGCAGCGCGCCCACAAAGCCGCCAACGGGCTGCTGCTCGACTACGAGGCGGCGCGGCTTGCCGCGTCTGCGCCGGAGCAGAACGGCGTCCGCGTCGTCCGGCAGAATTTCCCCGACCGCGACTTCGCCGACGTGCGCGCGCTGGCGGCGCGGCTGGCGCAGGAGCCGGGCATCGTCGCGCTGCTGGCCACTTCCGGCGAGCGCGCACAGATGGTGTTTGCCCGCAGCGCCGATCTGCCACACGACATGAATCTGCTGCTCAAGGGATCGCTGGCGCTGATCGCCAACGGGCGCGGCGGCGGGCAGCCGCCGATGGCGCAGGGCGGCGGCAGCGCCAGCCCAGCCGAAATCGACGCGGCGCTGGCGGCGGCGGAACGCAATCTGTTGTCAGGTTGAAGGGTGTTGGCTGGGGCGAAAGTGCATCAAAACAACGCTGGCTCGCCGCAGGTTTTCGCCTGTGCGGGGCGTTTGCTTTCGCTGCCGGACTGAAGGGGGCGGGTGAATCGGAAGTACCCGCCCCCAGAGTCGGTTTAGCTGGGGATGACCAGACGCTGATCCGCGTAGATCAGGTTGTAATTGTAGATATTGTTGGCGGCGGCGATGGCTTGCATCGTGACGCCGAAGCGGTTCGCAATCGCCCACAGCGTGTCGCCGCGCTGCACCACGTAAATCTGCAGACTGCCGGTGCTGCCGCCCGGAGCCGTCGGAACCGACGGCGCGCCCGGCACGAACACGCTGCCGTCCGCCGGAGCGAGGCTGCGAACGGGGACGGTTGTCGTCAGCGCCCACGTCTCGATCCAGCCTTCCGTGCCGTTGTTCAGGCGAACCTTCGCCCACGTCCCGTTGTAGTTGCGCCCCAGCAGGATCACGGGCGTGTTCAGCGGGACGGTCGTGATAATGTTGTCGTTGGGTCCCGCGCCCGTTCGGATATTGCCTTCATATGCCCCGGTTACTGTCCCGGTTGGCGCGACGGTCGGCGCGACCGGATTTTCGGTCACAGGCAGGCTGCGGGTCGGATACTGGGTGAACAGGTACGTGAGGTTGACCCATCCCGTGACCCCGTTCGTCAGCTTGATCAGAATCCAGTTGCCCTGCAAATTCCGTCCCACCATCTGCACGCCGAAGCCGAACGGCAGCGACACAATCGAGCCGTACTGCATTCCGGGACCCGTGCGGACGTTGAGCGCACCCGTGTTCACCGACGCGACTGCGTCGCCCTGGGCGTAGCTGGGCAGCGCCGCGCTCAGTACGACGAGGAGCAAGACGACCATCAGAATCCGTTTCATACCAAAACCCCCTGCCTTAAACCGATCTCAAACCATTATACACAAGGCGCGAATCTGGCGATACTCGCCCGACGATGATTTCGACGCCAAATGACCTCATGTTGCGAAATTGTTACGACGCCTTCGCTCACCAGGGCACGAATAACACCTGCTCGTCGCCTCGATAGTAGCCGTCCTCGTCGACCTGAAGCAGCCCCTCGTAATGCGCGAACAGCCAGTCCCACAACGGGTCGATCTGATCGTAATTCTGAAGCCCGGCTTCCGAGAACCGCATGGCGACCATCCCGGTCGCGCTCGCCAGCGCCTGAAGCACCACCGGCGTGCCCGCATCGTCCAGCGTGGCGATCTGCTCGCGCAGGTCGTCCACGTCCTCGCTGAACATCTGGTCGTCCGGGCGGTTCACCTCGATTTCGCCGTAGACCTCCGAGCCATAGACCACGTCGCCATTGGTTGGCGCGGCGTTGTCCACGAAGATCGAGAACGCCGGATCGACGGCTTTCAGCCCGCGCTCGACATCGGCGAGCGTCAGGTCGTGCACCCCGGTCAGGATGAATCGGATGAAATCGCCCACGCGCTGCTCCCCGGCAGTATCGAACCTGCTTCCATCATAGTCTCATCGGATCATTCGGGGCAAGCGCGAGGCGAGCCGGAATAGCTACAGCGGTCGTCAGCCACATCTGGTACCATCTGTGCCTTCGTTTGCGCAGAATCATCTGGATTGCGACTGTGGCTGCCCTGTATGACCTGAAAACCGGCTACCCCGGCATGGAACTCGTCCCGCGCGCCCGCCTCGGCGAAATCACGGCGCAGGTGCTCGGCTCCGGTCGCGGCTGGCAGTACGGCGGCGATTTGCGCGGCATCCTCGCCATCCGCGAGCAGATTGCCCGCTTTCTGACCGAGACCAGCACCATTTCGGTCACGCCCGACGATCTGATGATGACCGGCGGC
Source organism: Anaerolineae bacterium (assembly GCA_046328655.1). Taxonomy (GTDB): domain Bacteria; phylum Chloroflexota; class Anaerolineae; order Aggregatilineales; family Phototrophicaceae; genus Flexifilum. The sequence goes on from JAXLWE010000004.1 coordinate 80,241, forward strand.
GCGATTGCCGCCACCGACCTGATCTGCCGCGCCGTCACCCGCCCCGGCGACGTGGTCGTGGTCGAAGACCCGACCTTCTACTTCATCGTCAACGTGCTGCGCATGAGCCACGTCGAGGTCATCGGCGTGCCGCTGTGTGCCGAAGGCATCGACCTGGACGCGCTGGGAGCGCTGGTCGAGCGCTACGGCGAGCGCCTGAAGCTCGTCTATGCGATTCCGTCGTTCCAGAACCCGACCGGCATCACGGCGACCAACCGCGCCGCGCTCGCTGAGATGGCGCGGCGGCACGATTTCTACGTGCTGGAAGATTCGACCTATCAACTGCTGTATTACGGCGCGCCGCCGCCGCCGTATCTGAAAACCTACGACGACAGCGGGCACGTCATCACTGTCGGCACGATGTCCAAGCTGGTGATGCCGTCGCTGCGCCTCGGCTGGGTGTGGGCGCAGCCGGAACAGATTGAGGCATTCAAGGAATTCAAGGACGACGCCGGCAGCGCGCTGGTCGCGGAGATCATCGGCGATTACATCCGTTCGGGCGAGTTCATGGGGCAGGTGGAGCACGCCCGCCGCCTGTACGCCGCCAGGCACGACCGGGTGGTCGCCGCGCTGGATCGCTACGCCCCGGACTGGCTCGACTGGTCAGCGCCGGGCGGCGGCTTCTTCATCTGGGCGACCATGCCGGAGCCGATGACCGCCACCCAACTGCTGCCGTGCGCCCGCGAGCGCGAAGTCAGCTTCTTCGCCGGGCGCGACTGCTACGCCAACCCGCCGCATGACCGCGATCTGCGCCTGTGCTTCGCCAAGACCGAGGAAAGCCTGCTCGACGAAGCGGTCGCCCGCCTGTGCGATGCCCTCAGCGCCGCGATGAAGGCGATCTGATTCACATGCAATAGTGTAAGGGCACAGCGCGCTGTGCCCCAACGGAAAACATCTCTCGTTTGCTCAGTCCGTAGGGGCGAACGGCTGTGCGCCCCTACGGTTAACATTTCATGTGGCGTTACTCGCTCAGGTACAGGCTGACCCAATCCGGGCGCGCCGGGGTCGTGCCGTCCGCGACCTGCTGCCGCCACTCGTCGTCGGTCATGCGGCTGTCGATGCCGACCGTGAACTCGTAGTAGCTAAAGACCGCGCCGCGCGTCACTTGCAGCCCATACGGACTGTTGGTGATCACGTACATCGTGTCCGGCTTGGCGATGCCGAGTTCGAGCGCTGTCCCGGCTGCCGCGTTGCTGGCAACGTCCGCCACCAGCGCCGTGTTCTCCGGTGGGTTGCTGATCCACTCCTCCAGCCCCAGCCGGATGTAGCGCAGCCACGACCCGAAGCTCTCCTGTAGGAAATACGCCTCGTCGTAGGTCAGCGGCTCGCCCGCCATTTCCTTGCGCGCCATCTCGGCAAGCTGCGCCGACAACACCGACAGCGACGACAGCGCCGAATGAACCGAGCTGATCCCGCTGTAGCCGTCCGTTCCATACAGCCCGCGTGCTTCCAATCCCTGATCGAGCAGCGCGGCGACGATGGCGATCCGCGCGAACACCAGCGGCTGCGGCTCGACGTAGGCATAGCTCACGACCGGCGGCTCCATCCCGCCGCCGCCCAGACCGCCCATCGGCTGTTCGGCGTAGAGCAGCGTGGCGTGCTTCAGTTCGGTGTAGCTGCCCAGGAAGGTCGACAGGTCTTTGCGCTGCCAGGCATCGGTCTGCATCATCGGCGGGACGAGCGCCGGGTTGTTCACGGCGAACGGTTGCAGCGTCCACAGCCAGCCGCCGTACATATTTTCCAGCCAGTCGTCGCCGCTCATGCCGTTGACCCGCTGCGCAGCTCGGCGACGTGGTCGGTATAGTTCAGGTACTGTCGCCCCGGCTGCGTCGGTCAGCGCGAACGCCAGGTCAGAACCCAGCACCGCCGGAACGTCCAAACCGAGCGGCAGCGCCTGCGACATATTCGCCGTGCCGACGGCGGGATAGATCAACTGCTGCATGGCGTAGCCGTCGAAGGTGAAGCGCTGCCCGAACAGCCGGAAGCCGCGCGTCTGCTCGACCATTTCTTCTTCGAGAGCGCGCCCACTTCCAGCGGGATGTTGACCTGCGGCGGCGGCAGTTGGTCGACGGCGGCTGAACGCCGCCCAGCTATCGCTGTTGTTGAGCGCTGCCAGCGCCAGACCGCTGCCGAACGCGCTCTCGGCAATCGGCGCATAGTCGCGCGGGCTGTAGTCGTCAATCGAATCGACGAGGAAGCCGAGCGTGTCGGCGACGTGCTGCCAGCTTTCATACGCGCCGCTGTTTGCAGCGCCCGCAGCGCCAGCAGCCCGGTCAGCGTATCGGCGTCGCTCCCTGCGGCATGTGATCCGCCCCAGCCACATCATCGCCCGGAAGTACATCTGAGCAGCGGGACTGCTCGCGTAGTAGCGAGGCGCGGCTTGTACTGGCTGAAATCCTCCTCATAGTCGCTCAGGAACGGCAATGGCTTCGCGCCCTTCGCCCGCCAACGCCAGATCGACCAGCGGCTGCGCGTCGGGCGATGATGCCGGGCCAGCCGCCGCGATTACGCTCGATGGCGACAGCGCGCCTTCGGCATAAACCGGCGTCTGCTCGTAGCCCTGCACGCAGTAGGTCTCGCCTTGCGCGATCAGCATCAGCGGCACGGCGTAGTAGACGGCGGCGTTGCGCGCGGCTTGCTCTTCCGGCGTGCCGACCGCTTCCTGATACTGCGGCCGGCAGCCTGATAGCCGTGCATCAGGAAATCCGCGACTTCGCCGTAGAACGTGCTTTGCTCCAGGAACATCAGCGTGTTCTGGTACGCCAGGAACAGCGAATGGAGCAGGGCGTCGGTGGTGATGAACGGCGCTTGCCGGTCGTGTAATCCCACTCGTCGATGATACGGCTGTAGTACTCGTCGAACTGGTCGAAATTGCCCGGCACGACCACGAAGCCGTTCTTTGCGCCAGCAGCGCCAACTGTGCGGCGTTCAGGTTCGCATCCGTGACGAAGTGGACGCCGTGCTCAAATCGACCGGGGCACGGGCAGGTCGCCCATGTACTGTTCCGGCAGTTGCAGCGCCAGCGGGTCGGCGGGCTTCTGATACGAGTTGGCGATGTAGGCTGCCCGTCCCACCCGGCAAACGCCGGATTGATGGTCGGCGGCTCCGCCTGCGGCGCGACCGTCGGCACAGGGACATCGGGGTTCGTCATGATCGGCGGCGTCATCGGCACGTCGAACGGGACGGGCGGTTCGTGCTTGAACGGCTCGACCGTGTACGCGCCGTCGATGGCTTCGGGAATCCAGCCCCAGCCGCCGTACATGCTGTCGATCTGCCACCAGCGCGTGCCGTCGATATGCACACGGGCCGCAATCGGCAGCGCCTGAAGCACGTCGCCCTTCCGCAGTGTGCTGATGACCGGGCTGTCGAACCCAGCCGATCTGTGGATGTCGAGGGCTTGCAGCGCGATGCCGTGCTGGCGCGGCGAGCACCGCCGCCAGACCGCAGTCGTCGCTTTGCTCTGCGCTGCCGCTGCGCGATTACAGCAGCAGGGCAAGCATGATAATCAGTGTTCGTTTCATGGGCGGTCCCCCTCCTACGTGAGACCCATCTACTCCATAATACGTGCCTTCGCTCGGAGAGTTATGCGCTGGTTGCCAGCGCTTCGCCTACGCCGCCAGGCGGACGGGCTCAGCAACGCCTCCTGCATGAAGGATTTCCTTTGCGTTTGACAGGTGGGATGGGTGTTCGGGGCGGATTTCAGGGGGCGAGGCAATCCCTCGCCCCTTGTCGTCTAGCTTACGCCGACGTTGCTCGGCAGGTCGGCGACCGTCACGACCGACTCCGGCGCGGGCGGGCTGCGGCGGGCACGCCGTCCAGCTTGAGGACGACGATCCCCAGCGGCGGACCGTTGCGGCTGAGGCTCTGGCGTACACGTGCTGTGCGGTATCCTCGCTCTGCACGCCGCCGAGGTTGCCGATGCCGCTGCCGTCGTAGATCGTCGCGTCGCTGTTGAGGATTTCGCGGTAGAACCCAGGTTGCGGCACGCCGATGCGGTAGTTGTAGCGCACGGCGGGCGTGAAGTTGCATACCACCACCAGAAAGTCGCTGCGGTTGTCGGCGAAGCGCATGTAGGCGAATACGCTCTGCTCTACGTCGTTGACTTCGATCCAGTCGAAGCCGCCGTAGTCGAAATCGTGCTCGAACAGGGCGGGCTGCTGGCGGTACAGGTGGTTGAGGTCGTTCATCCACTTCTGCGCGCCCCGGTGCGTCTCCCATTCGAGCAAATTCCAGTCGAGCGCGCGTTCCTCGCTCCATTCGCGCCACTGCCCGAACTCCTGTCCCATGAAATTCAGCTTCTTGCCGGGCATGGTGTACTGGAAGCCATACATCAGCCGCAGCGAGGCGAACTTCTGCCACCAGTCGCCGGACATCTTGGTCAGCATCGAGCCTTTCAGATGCACGACTTCGTCGTGGGACAGCGACAGGATGAAATTCTCGTTGAAGGCGTACATCAGCGCGAACGTGATCAGGCTGTGATGGTAGCGCCGGAAGATCGGGTCGAGCTTCATGTAGTCGAGCGTGTCGTGCATCCAGCCCATGTTCCACTTGAACGTGAAGCCCAGCCCGCCGATGTAGATCGGGCGCGACACCATCGGCCACGAAGTCGATTCTTCGGCAATCGTCACCGCGCCCGGCGCTTCCCGGTGTACCAGTGTGTTGAATTCGCGCAGGAAGGCAATCGCGTCCAGGTTTTCGCGCCCGCCGTACTCGTTCGGTATCCATTGACCGGGCTGGCGCGAGAAGTCGAGGTACAGCATCGAGGATACGGCATCGACTCGCAAGCCGTCGATGTGGTAGCGGCGCAGCCAGAACAGCGCGCTCGACAGCAGGAAGTTGCGCACCTCGTTGCGCCCGTAGTTGAAAATGTACGTGCCCCAGTCAGGATGCTCGCCTTTGCGCGGGTCGGCGTGCGAATACAGGTGTGTGCCGTCGAAATAGCTCAGTGCGTAGCCGTCTTTCGGGAAATGCGCCGGAACCCAGTCGAGGATGATGCCGATGCCGTTCTGGTGGCAGTAATCGACGAAGTACATGAAGTCGGTCGGGCTGCCGTAGCGGCTGGTCGGCGCGTAGTAGCCGGTCGCCTGATACCCCCACGAGCCGTCGAACGGGTACTCGGTGATCGGCATCAGCTCCAGATGCGTGTAGCCCATCTCCTGAGCGTAATTGACCAGCCGGTGCGCCAGCTCGCGGTAATTCAGCCAGTTACCGTTCTCGTCGTGCTGCCACGAGCCGAGATGCACCTCATAAATTGCCCAGGGCTGCTTCAGTGGATCGTGTCCGGCGCGCGCGTCCAGCCATGCCTGATCCGCCCAGGTGAAGGTGTCGATGTCGGCGACGATGGAGGCGTTGTTGGGGCGAAGCTCGAACGAGAAGCCGTAAGGATCGCTTTTCTCGCCCCGGTAGCCGTTGTTGTGTGACCGAATGGCGTAGCGGTAAACCGTGCCGACCGTGCAGCCGGGGATGAACAGCTCCCAGACGCCCGTGTCGCCGTGCATCTGCATCGGGTGGACGCGCGAATCCCAGCTATTGAAGTCGCCGATCACCGCCACGCGGTAGGCGTTGGGCGCCCACACCGCGAAGCTGATGCCCTTCACGCCATTGATCTCGCACGGGTGCGCGCCGAACTTGTCGTAGCTTTCCAGCAGCCGCCCCTGCCGGAACAGGTAGATGTCGTAGTCGGTGATTTGCAGCGGGAAGGCATACGGGTCGCTGAACGTGGTGTCGTCACCGCTGCGGCTGTGCCCCTCGTAGTGATAGCGTAGCTCGGCAGGCGTCCCCGGAATCGTCACCTCGAACAAGCCGTCGTCGTGCAGCCGCTCCATCGCGTGCCGCTCGCCCGTCTGCTCGTCCACAACGGTCAGGCTCTCCATCCCCGGCTGAAATGCGCGGATTGAGACATGCCCTTCATCGGCGGGCTGGGGTCCCAGAATGTCATAAGGCGAGCCGTGATCGCCGTTGACCAGGTGGGTGATCGCATCGGGATGGATGTGTACGAGCATCCGTGCCGCTCCTCATGTTCGCTGACTGAAGATTAAACAAAGTATAACCCTCGCCAGTCCACTCACAAAATCGCGCAATCGTCGGGAGTGGTGAATATCGAGGACACGTTTGTAGGAGCTTGGCAACGCCAAGCCCATTTTTCTTCCCTCTCCCCGGAACTTGTTCGGGCACACGCCTTGCGTGGGGAGGGGCGGGGGTGAGGGGCAATAAGGTCATCTCCCTGAAATTCACCACTCCCCAATCGTCCATCCTCGATAGCTCGTGTAGGCGCGCAGTACGCTGCGCCCACCGCCTACGGACGCACGACGCAGGGCGCACGGCTGTGCGCCCCAGTGATGTCTGTAATCATGAACGTTTGCGCAGAAACCGCCTGCATCTACCCGCGCGCCTCGTTTCGGCGTATAATGGAATAGACTGACCAGTCGGTCTACAAGTGAGGCATCCAATGAGCAAGGGCGAAGAAACTCGCGAGCGCATCCTCGACGCGGCGCTCAATATCTTCTCCAACAAGGGCTATCACGACACGCGCATGGACGAGATCGTCGAAGCGTCGGACACGTCCAAAGGCGCGATCTACTTCTACTTTCCCAACAAGGAGCGCCTGTTCCTGGCGCTGGTCGACCAGTTCGCTGACCTGCTTGAACGCCGCGTGGTCGAAGCCGTCGAGCGCGAAGGGCAGGGCATCCTGCGCGTGCGGGCAGCGCTGCAAGCCTGTCTGGAAACCTTCGGACGCTACCGCCGCCCCGCCAAAATTCTGCTGGTGCAGGCGGTCGGCTTGGGCAGCACGTTCGAGAAGAAGCGCCTCGACGTGACCGATCATTTCGCCAGCCTGATCCGGAAGTATCTGGACGAGGCGATTGCCGTCGGCGACATCGCCCCGGTTGATACCGAAGTCGTCTCTTACGCCTGGATGGGCGCGATCTACGGGATCGTCATCCGCTGGGTGTATACCGGCGAGCCGGACTCCGAGCGCATCCTGTCGGCGCTGCTGCCGCTGCTGCTGAAAAGCGTCGGCTACGAGGATTGAGCGATGGACAGCCGCCTCGTCAGTTACAGCCAGCGCATCCCGCACCTCGATCCGGCGCTCTTTCTGCGCCAGTCGCAGGGCGTTGAGCGCTTCTATTGGCATCATCAAGATGCCCAGCATGACGAAACCGTCTACGCCGGAGCGGGCATCGCCGCCGAGTTCACCGCCTGGGGCGACGAGCGCTTCCGCTCGATCCGCGACAAAGCTGCCGACCTGTTCGCTAACGTCGTGCTGCTCAACGAAGATGCGTCCGCCGCTCGCCCGCGCCTGTTCGGGGGATTCTCGTTCCGCAGCGATTTCGTCACCGAAAACACCTGGGCGGCGTTCGCTCCGGCGTACTTCGTCCTGCCGCATTATCAGCTCACGCAGGTCGACAACGAAACCTGGCTGACGATCAACGTGCAGGTGGGCGAGGGGGAGGATTTCGTTGCCGACGATTTGCGGGCGGCGCTGGAAGCACGTAATGCGGTATTGGTAGGGGCGCAGCGCGCTGCGCCCCTACACGATAATCCGCTGTCTGAAATCACCTACCCGATGTCGTTCGACGCCTGGGCGGACATCATCACCGACGCGACCGACCGCATGAAGGCGGGCGATCTGCAAAAGGTCGTGCTGTCGCGCGTGTGTGAGCTTCGCTTCGAGGATCGCGTCGACATCGACAGCGCGCTGGACGACCTGCGCGAGCGCTACGGGAGCTGCTACGTCTTCCTGTTCGAGCCGAGTCCACATCTTGCCTTCTACGGCGCGACGCCCGAACTGCTGGTGCGCGTCGAGGGGCGCGACATCGAGACGATGGCGCTGGCGGGGTCGATCCGGCGCGGCGCGACCGCCGCCGAGGACGAGGCGCTCGCCCACGATCTGCTCGACGACCCCAAAAACCGGCAGGAGCACGCCTTCGTCGCCGACGCGGTGCGCGCCCGCCTCGCGCCGCTGACCGCCTCGCTCGACATCCCTGCCGAGCCGGGCATCATGCGCCTGACCAACATCCAGCACCTGTACACCCCGGTGCGCGGGACGCTCAAAACTGTGTCCGGTGTGCTGCCGCTGGTCGAAACCCTGCACCCGACCCCGGCGATGGGCGGCGTCCCGCAGGCGAAAGCGATGGATTACATCGCCCGCGCCGAGCCTGTGCCGCGCGGCTGGTACGCCTCGCCCGTCGGCTGGATCGACCACAACCTCGACGGCGCGTTCGCGGTGGCGATTCGCTCCGCCATCAGCCAGAACGAGCGCGTGTGGCTGTACGCCGGGGCGGGCATCGTCGCCGATTCTGATCCGCAGAAAGAATGGGACGAGACCGCGCTCAAGTTCAAGCCGATGCTGCACGCTTTAGGAGCCGAAACCTATGCCCGCGCCTAATCGAAACCTGCTGTGGGCGCAGATCGTCGTCGATGAGTTGGCGCGGAGCGGGCTGCGCGCGGTGTGCATCGCCCCCGGCTCGCGCTCGACGCCGCTGACGGTCGCCTTCGCCCAGCATCCCGGCATCACCGTCTACCCGCACATGGACGAGCGCAGCGCCAGCTTTTTCGCGCTCGGCATCGCCCTCAAGACCGATCAGCCGGTCGCGCTGGTCTGCACGTCCGGCTCGGCGCTGGCGAATTTCTTCCCGGCGATCATCGAGGCGCACGAGTCTCAAGTCCCGCTGATCATTCTCACGGGCGACCGCCTGCCGGAGCTGCGCGACAGCGGCGCGAACCAGACCATCGATCAGGTCAAGCTGTACGGCGGCTACGCGCTGTGGTCGGTGGACATGGCGCTGCCGGAAGCCGACCCCGACCCGCTGCTGATCCGCTACCTGCGCACGACGGCGGCGCGCGCCTACGCGACGGCGAACTGGCTGCGCAAGGGCGTCGTGCATCTCAACATGCCATTCCGCAAGCCGCTGGAACCGATTGTGGTGTCGGGAGATAAGACGGATTTCCCGCCGCCGAGAGACGAGGAGCGCCCGTTCACGAGCATTAGTCGGGGCAGGATTTATCATACACATGCAAACGATCACATTGTTCATATGCTTCAACAATGTGAGCATGGAATTGTCGTTTGCGGACCCCGCTGTCCTGGCGATTTTGTGCATATGGTGAGGATGGTCTCATCTGCGTATGGTTATCCAATCATCGCTGATCCACTTTCCGACGTGCGTTTTGGAACGCATCTGGAAAAAACTGTTGTAATCGGCGGGTATGAAACCTTCCTCAATGGAACAACGCTCGAACCGCCAGATGCAGTGATTCGCTTTGGACAAGTTCCTACCTCGCAGTGGTTAAGCAACTATCTGGATCGTCTCCAGCCGAAACTCTATCTTCAGGTAAGTGAGAGCAATGTATGGGCTGATGATATTCATAGAACAACGGAATTTGTTAACGCCAACCCAGCGGGATTTTTGCTTGACATATACAGTGATTGGAAACGTACTTCGAGCGAATGGACGGAGAAGTGGCGCGCGCTCGAATCGGCAACGTGGGAATCAACTACTAGCGCCCTCAACTCCGGCGACGACTTCGACGGCGCGTTCGTCTACGACCTGATCGAAGCGCTGCCCGATGGTGCGCACCTGTTCGCGGGCAACAGCCTGCCCATTCGCCACGTCGATCAGTTTGGCAAGCCGTCGGCGAAGAATCTACACGTCTATGGCAATCGCGGCGCGAGCGGCATCGACGGCAACATCTCGACGGCGCTGGGCATCGCGTCGCAGCTTCGCAGCGATTCGCAGACGGGCGAGCCGCTGGTGCTGCTGGTTGGCGACATCACCTTCTACCACGACATGAACGGCTTGTTCGCCGTCAAGAATCTCGACCTGACCAACGTGACCATCGTGCTGATGAACAACAACGGCGGCGGCATCTTCAACCGCCTGCCAATCAGCAAGTTCGATCCGCCGTTCACCGATCTGTTCATCATGCCGCACGGCTTGCAGTTCGAGCACGCGGCGAAACTCTACGGGCTGGATTTCGTCAGCACGGACAAGCGGGCGGAATTTCGCCAGTTATTGAGCGCGAGCATCGGCAGCGGGAAGCCGCGCATCATCGAAGTGCGGACGGACATCCAGCACGACGAAATGCGGCGGCGCGAGGTCATCGCCGCTGTGAAAATGGCGTTAAGCGCAAAACAAGGCTGATTTGCATACTGCCTTTCCCCTCTCTCCGCTTGCGTGGGAGAGGGCAGGGCAAACTGTAGGTTTGCACGGGGTGAGGGGTAACGAGAGGATACAAATGACAGACTGGCAACAGGTCAAGCAGTACGAGGACATCACCTATCACAAAGCCGACGGCATGGCGCGCATCGCCTTCAACCGTCCCGAAGTGCGCAACGCCTTCCGCCCCAAAACCATCGACGAGATGATCGACGCCTTCAAATCGGCGTGGATGGACAGCGAAGTCGGCGTGGTGCTGCTCACGGGCAACGGACCCGCACAGGATGGCAAGTACTCGTTCTGCGCGGGCGGCGACCAGAAGGTGCGCGGGCACGCCGGGTACGTCGGCGACGACGGCGTCGCGCGCCTGAACGTGCTGGAGCTTCAGCGCATCATCCGCACCATGCCCAAGCCGGTGATCGCGCTGGTCGCCGGGTACGCCATCGGCGGCGGGCACGTGCTCCACGTGATCTGCGACCTGACCATCGCCGCCGACAACGCCGTTTTTGGGCAGACGGGTCCCAAAGTTGGCAGCTTCGACGGCGGCTACGGCGCGAGCTATCTCGCCTCGATTGTCGGGCAGAAGAAGGCGCGCGAAATCTGGTATCTGTGCCGCCAGTACGACGCGCAGCAGGCGCTCGACATGGGGCTGGTCAACATCGTCGTCCCGGTCGAGCAGCTCGAAGCCGAGGGCGTGCAGTGGGCGCAGGAAATCCTCGAAAAAAGCCCGATTGCCATCCGCTTCCTGAAAGCCGGGCTGAACGCCGACCTCGATGGGCAGACCGGCTTGCAGGTGCTGGCGGGCGACGCGACCATGCTCTACTACATGACCGACGAGGGCAAAGAGGGGCGCGATGCCTTCGTCGAAAAGCGCAAGCCGGACTTCGGCAAATTCCCGCGCCACCCGTAACGCGATGAAACGGGTTGATCGGTATTTTCTCCCCTCTCTACGCAGTGGAGAGGGGCAGGGGGTGAGGTAAGTGCGTGACTGGCTGGCGTCGGCAGCCGAACGAACGCCGGATGCGCCCGCGCTGTTCATCAGTGATCAGGTATGGACGTATCGCCAGCTCGACGCCCGTGCGAATGATGTCTGCGGGCGGCTGGTGGCGCTCGGCGTCGCGCCGGGGAATCGTGTCGCATCTCTGCTGCCGAATGGACTTGATTACCTCTGTCTGGTTCATGCGCTGGCGCGTCTCGGCGCGGTGGTCGTGCCGCTCAACGCTCGGATGACGGCGGCGGAAGCGGCATGGCAGATCGAGCAGGCGGCGGTTGATCGCGTGATTCGCGCGGCGGATGATCTGGCAGGGACGCAGCCTGTGCCCTTCGCGCCTGTGCCGCTCGACCTCGACGCCGTGCAGTCCATCGTCTTCACGTCCGGCACGACTGGCAAGCCGAAAGGCGCGCAGATCACCTTCGGCAATCTGTATCACAGCGCATTGGCTTCCGCTGAGCGCCTCGGCGCGTTTCCTGATGATCGCTGGCTGTGCCCGTTGCCGTTCTACCACGTCGGCGGGCTATCGATCATCTTCCGCTCTGCCATCTACGGCTCGTCCATCGTCCTGCCTGAAGCGACCACCACCGAAAGCATCATCAAAGGACTGCACGACTCGCAGGCGACCATCGTCTCGCTCGTGCCGACGCAGCTGTACCGCATGTTGGAAGCGGGTTTCGAAGCGCCGTCCTCGCTGCGCCTGATCCTGCTCGGCGGTGCGGCGGCCACGCCCGAACTGTTGCAGCGCTGCCTTGACCGCGATCTTCCCATCGCGCTCACCTACGGCTTGACCGAAGCCGCCTCGCAGGTGGCGACCGCCGCGCCGGAGCAGGTGCGCGCCAAGCCGGGCAGCGTCGGCAAGCCGCTCAACGGCACGACCGTTCGGATTGTCGACGACGAAGGCTACGACCAGCCGTCCGGCGTCTACGGCGAGATCGTCGTCAGCGGTGATACGGTCATGAAGGGTTATCTCGGTCAGCCGGAGACCAGCGGCACGTTCCCCACCGGCGACATCGGCTATCTGGACGCTGACGGCGACCTGTGGAGTCGTGCAGCGCCGCAGCGACCTGATCGTCAGTGGCGGTGAGAACGTGTACCTGGCAGAGGTCGAAGCCGCGCTGCGTCAGCATCCGGCGGTTGCTGATGCGTCTGTGGTCGGCATCCCCGACGCCGAATGGGGGCAGCGCGTCGCGGCGATGGTTGTGCTGCGCGAAGCGGGGCGGCGCTCGGCGAAGCCGACCTGCTCGCCTTCTGCCGCGAGCGGCTGGCAGGCTACAAGCAGCCGCGCCGCATCGTATTCGTGGACGCGCTGCCGCAGACCGCCTCCGGCAAGGTGCAGCGAGGCAAAGTGCAGGGACTCATGGCGGAGGGGTAGGGGCACGACATGTCGTGTCCCTACAGCGGATTATGCAGATCAATGATGTCTATTATCACGTCGAAGCGCGCGGCGCGGGCGACCCGCTGGTGCTGCTGCACGGCTTCAGCGGCAGCGGCGCGAACTGGGCATCGGACACGTCGAAGCGCTCGCGCCGCATTATCGCCTCGTCACGGTCGATCTGCTCGGTCACGGGCAGACCGATCGCCCGCTGACCCTGCTCGCTACCGCATCGAGGCACGCCGCCGCCGACCTGATCGCCATTTTCGACTCGCTTGACCTGTCGCCCGTGTCTCTGCTCGGCTATTCGATGGGCGGGCGGCTGGCGCTGTACCTCGCCATCGCCTATCCTGCCCGCGTCCGCCGCCTGATCCTCGAAAGCGGCTCGCCCGGTCTGCGCACCGAAGCCGAGCGAGCCGCGCGTATCGAGCAGGATGAGACGCTGGCGCAGCGTATTGAGCGGACGGCATCGCCGCCTTTGCCGACTACTGGACGAATCTGCCGCTGTTCGCATCGCAGTCACCCGACCTGCGCGAGCGGCTCCACGCGCAGCGCCTGCGTAATAACCCGACCGGACTCGCCGGCAGCCTGCGCGGGATGGGCACGGGCGCGCAGCCGTCGCTGTGGGATCAACTCAGCACGCTCGACGTGCCGGTGCTGCTGTTGTGCGGCGCGCTCGATGCCAGGTTCCTCGCCATCAACCGCGAGATGCAGACGCTCCTGCCGCGCGCGTCGCTGGCGGTCGTTCCCGGCGCTGGGCACACCGTCCACGCCGAGCAGCCGGAGCATTTTCGCGCGCAAATAGATCGTTTTCTCCGCTCGTTTCCCTAATTCGAGACAAATATCACAATCTGAGATGTCATTCCGCACGCGCGTGGCATTTCTCCCTGGCTTACACTGAGGACAAAGTATTTTTTCAGGGAGGATTGTTGATGAAACGAGAGCAGAAACACGATCAGATTTTAGAAGCCCTGAACTGCACGGTCGCCGACGCGGCGGCATTATTCTCGACCACCAGCCCAATTCTTTCCGACGGTCGGCATACGGCGCACGGCGTCCTGGCACAGTTGGTATTCTGGCACGAGCGCTATGTTGAGGTGCTGCAGGCGATCATCGACGGGCAGCCGCCCAATCTAATCGACGGGACGCACGAGATGCTTAACGCTGCCGCGCGCCACCGCTACGCCCGCGAGCCAATGGCGATGCTGGCGTTGCGCCTGAGCGAGCTTCAGCAGCAGTTCGACACGCTGCTCCGCCGTCTGCCCGACTGGTCGGTCAATTTCCCGATCAAGCGCGACAGCGGCTTTTGCAATGTCGACGAGCGCGTCCATCTGATCGAGGAAAACATTCGCAACCGCACGATCATCTTCAAGCGTGCCCTGCGCCCGCAGTTGTCGCGTGCCCAGGGTGCCGATTAAGCGGTTCTGCGTACTCCGTAAGACTCCTCCTGTGTCTTGAACAGCCGTCCATCCGGGCGGCTGTTCGCGTCTGCGCGGCTTCCACTATCCATTCGCCGCCGTCCCCGCTAGAATCGGCGTACACGAAGCGGGCGATTATCGATTGCCCCGATAGAGGATTCTCGCCGGACTTGGCTTCACCGCAGCTAACTCGTTCACTTGATCTCGCGCACGGCTCGCTCGACCTGCCCGTGTTCCTGCCCGACGCGACGCGCGGCGTCGTCCGTGCCGTCGACACCGCCGATCTGGAGCGCTGCGGCGTCACCGGGCTGGTCATGAGCACCTTTCACCTGATGCAGCACCCCGGCTCGTCAGTGATCCAGCGGCACGGCGGATTGCACTCGTTCGCCAACTGGCAGCGCCCGATTGTCACCGACTCCGGCGGCTTTCAGGTGTACTCGCTGGTGCGCCAGAACCCGAAGTCCGGCAGCCTGAGCGAGAAGGGCATGGTCTACCGCGCCGAAGATGGCTCCAAGTACAACCTGTCGCCCGAAAAGAGCATCCAGCTTCAGGTGAGCTACGGCGGCGACATCGTGTTCTGCCTGGACGACTGCACCCACGTTGACGACGACGAAGCCACCCAGATCGACTCGGTGCGCCGTACGATCAAATGGGCGAAGCGCTGCCGCGAGGAATTCGACCGCCTGATGCGCCAGAAGCAGCCCGATCAGCGCCCGCTGCTGTTCGCGGTCGTGCAGGGCGGCGGCGTCCGCGACCTGCGCCGTCAGTGTGCCGAAGCCCTGCTCGAAATCGGTTTCGACGGCTACGGCTACGGCGGCTACCCGCTCGACGGCGAGGGCAGGCTCGTCAGCGACATTTTCGCTTACCTGCGCGAACTCATCCCGCCGCGGTACCCGATCCACGCGCTCGGCGTCGGGCATCCCCAGAATATTGTGGACTGCTTCCGGCTCGGCTACGGCATCTTCGACAGCGCGCTGCCGACCCGCGACGCCCGCAAAGGGCGGCTGTACCGCTTCACCGCATCCCCGGCGATCACGCCGAGCCGCTGGTTCGAGTACGTGTATATCGAGGATAAGAAGCATATCCGCGAGACCGAGCCGATTTCGCCGTACTGCGACTGCGCTGCCTGCTCCGGCTACTCGCTCGGCTACTTGCAGCACCTCTACCACATCGGCGACGCGCTCTACATGCGCCTGGCGACCCTCCACAACCTGCGCTTCATGAATCAGGTGATCGATCTGCTGAGGCGGCATGGCTGACCTCGACGCGCTGGTGGATGCGGTTCAGTCGAGCGCCAAATACGGCAGCATCACCCCGGAACTGATCCGCAGGCTCGGCACGGAGGAGCTTCGCAAGCACCCCAAGCTCAGGGATGCGGTCAAGTCGACCAAGAATCGCCTGCATCAGGTGGCGGGTGCATACCTGAGCGAGCCACCGCCTTACGACGGCTGGCTCGCCCGCCTCGCCGCTGCCCAATCTGCCGACGAGCGCCGCGAAGTCTGCCGCGCCCTCATGCAGACCCATGCCTCGACCCGCGAGCGCCTGCCAATTCTGGACGAGTTCTACCGGACGACGCTGGCGGGCATCGCCCCGGTGCGCTCGGTGCTGGATATCGCCTGCGGCTTGAACCCGCTGGCGATCCCGTTCATGCCGCTGGCGGACGGCGCGGTGTACTACGCCTGCGACATCTACGCTGATCTGGCGGATTTCCTCAACCGGGCGTTCCCGCTGCTCGGCGTGACCGGCGGGCGTGGGCGTCGGACGTGACCCAGACCGTCCCCGCGCAGCCCGTCGATCTGGCGCTGGTCGTCAAGGCGATCCCGTGCTTGCAGCAGATCGACAAGGGCGTCGGCGCGCGCCTGCTGGATGGCATCGACGCGAAGCATCTGCTGGTGTCGTATCCCGTGCAAAGTCTGGGCGGGGCGTCGAAAGGGATGCGCGCCACCTACGACGCGCAGTTCAGTGATCTGGTGGCGGGGCGGGGCTGGTCGGTCGAACGCTTCGACTTCCCGACCGAGCTGGCGTACCTGATCACAAAATCAAAAACCTAACGCAAAGGCGCAAAGAAAAAAAGAAAGACGCAAAAGTGCTGTTGATCTTCTTTGCGTCTTGTTCTTCCGCTTTGCGCCTTTGCGTTGAATCGTTATCTTTAGCTTTTCCCGTGAACCATCAGCGTGACCTCGCCGCGAATCGGCTCGCGCGAAAAATGCTCGACCAGTTCCCCCAGCGTCCCGCGCGCGAATTCCTCGAACAGCTTGGTCACTTCCAGCCCGACGACCGCCTGCCGCTCGCCGAACACCTCGCGCATTGCCGCCAGCGTCTTGACCAGCCGGTTCGGGCTTTCGTAGAAGATCAGCGTTTCGGGGTGGTCGGCTTTCTCACGCAGAAATTCGCGCAGCTCACCGTCCTTGCGCGGCGGGAAGCCGTAGAAGCGGTAGCGATCCGTCGGCAGCCCGGATGCGTTCAGGCTGGTCGTGATGGCGTTCGCGCCCGGCAGCGCGATCACGCGGATGCCAGCGTCAATTGCCCCGGCGATCAGCTCGTAGCCGGGGTCGGAGATGCCCGGCGTGCCCGCGTCGGTGATGATCGCCACGTCGCCCGACGCGAGGAAATCGAGCAGCGCCCCGGTTTTCATCTGCTTGTTGTGCTCGTGATAGCTGGTCACGCGCGTGTCGATCTGAAAATGATTCAGCAGCTTGCGCGAGTGCCGCGTGTCCTCAGCCGCGATCAAATTCACGCTTCGCAGCACGCGCAGCGCCCGCAGGCTGATGTCTTCCAGATTGCCGATGGGAGTTGGGACGACGTACAGGTCGCCCATCACTGTCCGGCGTTGATCACGTACACGATGCCTATCAGCCCCATCTGGGTGCGGATGACGCCTTTGGTCTTGAGGCGCTCCAGCAGCTTTTTCGTGCGTGATCCTGACGTCGAATCTTTTCCAAAAACGATCTCTCTGGCTTGATCAATGGACAACCCCCGCGACCCTGCGAGCCGGAAGGCGTCGAGCAATAATTTGAAGTTCTCCTCTTGGCTTCGGTTTCTCATGGTATCCTGTGTAAATCGAAAACAAATATTATGTGTGATTATAAAGATAATGGATTGTTTGAAACCTGTAAAGTGGTCAAAATGGCAGAAAAATGTCGGACTCGCTCCCTCGTCAGGATTTCGTGGTTGTACGTTCTAGCCAAACCGTCAATCAGTCCGATCATGGACTGATCCGTGAGTTCGGCGTTTCGGCGGAAACCAGCGGCAGTCAGGCGCTCAGCATGGCGGTCGGCATCGTCCCGCCGCGCTCGAAATCGTCTCGCCATTACCACCCGTTCGAGACCGCCGTCTACGTGATCTCCGGGCGGGCGCGAGCGTTCTTCGGTCCCAACGACGAGCGCTGGGAAGATGTCGCCGCCGGAGATTTCATCTACATCCCGGCAGGGCTGATCCACAGCACCGAAAACACCGGCGACGCGCCCGTCGAGTATATTCTGGCGCGCGCCGCCCCCCAGGACAGCGTCCTCTCGGCGGATTAGCCAGGCGGTAGGGGCACGGCGCGCCGCACCCCTACGATACGCTATTCATCTTCGCCGAGCAGCGCCGAGAGATCTGCCTTGCGCAGCCGCTCGTCCAGCTCGACGTAGCGCTTCCACATCCAGCGCGTGATCGTGTCCGGCTCGCTGTCGACGCCCTGAGCGTCGAAATACTCGCACACCCGCGTGATGTCGCGCTGCAAAAGCTTGAACGCCTGCGAATTGATGCGCGCGTTCGCCACCTGCGGGAAGTCGATCAGCGTGATCGCGCCATCCCAGTACAGGATGTTGTACGCCGACAGGTCGCCGTGAATCATGCCGTTTTGCAGCATGATCTCGATGTTGCGCAGCGCTTCCGCGAACAGCGGCTTGGCTTCGTCCTCGTCCAGCGCGATTTCATTGAGCGCCTGCGCCGCCTGCGCCGCGTCGCCGCAGTAGCCCATCAGCAGCGCGTTTTCGGCGCTGGAGATCGGGCGCGGGACGGCAGCCCCGGCGCTGTACAGCCGCTCCAGCGACGTGTACTCGTACATCAGCCACGACGTGTGCGCCACCTGCTGCCCGTATGCCGTTTTCTTGCCCACCGCGCGGATCATGCGGTCGTCCGGCTTGCCGAGCTTGCCGTCGGCGGTCAGGAGTTCGCGCCCCTCGCGGTACATCTTGTCGTTGCGCAGGTTGCGGAACATGCGCGGTCGGTAAACCTTCGCCGCTAGCAGCTCCAGCCCGGTTTCCGGGCTTGCCGCGCAGCAGTAGACGTTGGCTTCCTTGCCGCCTTTCACGCGGTAGAGCACGTCGGTGATCAAGCCCCGGTCGTAGAATGGGCGGATCGAATCCAGCAGCCAGCCTTCCTCGAAGCGACCGGGCACGTAGGTTGTCTTGAAGCCGGTTTCCTCGCTGGAAGCGTCGGCGATCTCCTCGATGACGGCGTTTTGCTGCTTCTTCGCCTTGTGGTTTGCCTGCGGCTTACGCTGCCGCCGCGCCTTGCGGTCGGTGCGCATCGGGTCGAAACGGGCTTCGTAGTCTTCGTATTGCTCGAAGTCATTCACGGTAGAAATATCCTCAACGGATCAGAGTCAGTCAACAACGCTGGCATTCGCCAGCCGCGAAATCCAATCTTGCACGTTGACTTGACCGTTGGGGAAGTGAAGCCTCACACGGAGTCAACAGGCAGTATCCTCGCCTCGGATGAGGCGCTGGAGTATGTACGCCTGTTGGGTTGCTTACGGGGAAAGCTCAAGCGGCAGCAGGCGTACCCTTGCGCACAAGGATCGTGAAGACTTGATCGGACATCATACGCCTCCTGCGTACTGGAACGGACAACGCTCAGCAGTATAGCATAAGTTTTCACGGCTTGTAAAGAGGGGTGGTGATGGTTCACAGAGGTCGGTATGGGATAGTGCGCAAAGCGCGGTCAGCACAGGTGTATTCCAGCGGATTATGAGAGATTGCGCCAGTGAAGATGACGATTGTTCGTGCGAGGCGCGCGTCAAATTCGGTCTACTGGGCGCAGCGATACGACTGCGTATCCAGAGTCTCGCGGAGGCGAACACCGAAAGGCGATTCGATGAACAGGTTACTCAAGACCGGCGGCGCGCTCATGTTTCTGGCGGGCGTGATAACGCTTATGGGCATCATCACCGCCGAAATCTTCTATCCGCCCGGCTACAGCACGTCCCAGAACGAGATCAGCGATCTCGGCGCGACCCGTCCCCCCAACAGCGTGATCGTGCAGCCCTCCGCCATCATCTTCAACGCCACCATGATGGCGGCAGGCGGATTGATCATCGCAGCATCCTACTTCATCCAGCGCGTCCACCAGAGCTTGTTCGTCTCCGGCTCCGTCCTGCTGCTGGGCGTCGGAATGCTGGGCGTAGGCGTCTTTCCGGGGAACAATGCGTCGATCCATCCGCTGTGTGCGTTGCTCACGTTCGTCGGCGCTGGACTCGCTGCGATTGCGTCGTCGAGGGTGACGGACTCGCCGTTCCGCCTGTTCGCTGTCGTGCTCGGCGGGACGACGCTCCTGTTTCTGGTGCTGGCGTTCTTCTTCGGCAAGGTCGTTTTTCCGGTGCTCGGCGATGGCGGCACGGAGCGCTGGATCGCTTACCCAGCCGTGCTGTGGATCACCGGCTTTGGCGGCTACCTGCTCGCTGGTTCGAAATCGGAATACGCCTAGCCTGACCGTTCCCTGTCATTTCAGGTCAACAGTTGCCCGCACGACCCCCGCGCGGTCGTGGCGCGCCGTCAGCGTCGCCGTGCCGCCGTTCGGCGCGTGGATTACCCACTCGACCAGCGCCCGGTCGTTGGTGTTGGAATCGCGGATATTCCAGGGCGTCATCGCGCTGTATTTGTAAGCGCGTCCCTCAAGCTGGCTTAGCTCCATCCGGCGCTTGCCGGTTGTCAGCGTTGCGCCGTCCGGCAGCTCGATCTCGGCGAGCACCCCGCGCACCAGTTTCCGGTTGAGCGCCTGCTTCGAGACGTAGCTCGGCAGCCAGCCCGTATTCTGCACGACCAGCCGCACGTGATAGCTGTCGTCGCCCAGCGGCGTGACCGCCACGTCGTACAGCTCCAGTCGCGGCGAGATCAGCAGCAGCCACACCAGCCAGTCGGCGAACGGCGCGATCTCCTTCTCCAGAAACTGCGGCGGCGGGTTGCGCCAGGCGTACAGGTGATCCCAGCCGCCCAGCTCGACCTTGCCCAACTGCGGGTGATCGAACGGATACCACGCGACGTAGCCTTTGCCGTCCAGCACCTCGTCGCTCCACTTGAGCAGCTTCAGGTCGTCCTCGACCGGATGCTCGCGGAACCAGTCGATGTATTTGTAGTCGGTGATGCCCGCCTGCCGCTGCGGACTCCAGATTTCGACCGCCCACGAGAAGATGCCCAGATGCTCGAACATCCAGTCAATCGAGCCGCCCGCCAGTACCTGCTTCGGGTGATAGCGGAACTCGTGCCACAGCGAGACCGCCGGGTAGCCGGTGACTTCCGTGCCTTTCGCGCCCAGTTTCTGAAACGTCCACAGGTCGTCGGTGGCGAAGCCGTCGTCGCTCTGCGTCGAAAACGGGCGCAGCAGCACGCCGCTCCACGTGTGGAAATCGACCGCGCCGGTGATGTTCTTGTGCTGGGCGACGAAATCGACGTAGGCGCGGACTTCCGGCTCGGAGGTGGGGTAGGGACCCGCGCCCGTCTGCTCGAATTCCTGCCGCCACTGCGCCGGGAAGTTGCGATTCAAGTCCAGCCCCTGTTTTGACTTCTGCGGAGCAATCAGGATGCCGTCGTAATCCTCGATCAGCCCTTCGGAGAAGATGCGGTAGTACGTCCCGCCCGTCTCAACTGGGTCGCGCCGCACCATCAGGCGCGGATCGCCCGTATGCGCTTTCCATTCGCCGTTGGGGTCGGGGATGCGCATCATCAGGATGCGTCCGTCATCGTCGATGTCCTCGCTGACCAGCCCACCGATGGGGTCTTCGTCGAACGGATACGCCCGCGTGCTCGACCGCACGATCTTCGGGTGCTCCGCCAGCGCCAGTTCCGAGCCGTCGGGACCGGGGCGCGGGCAGATGTAGAACGTCCGCGTATCCAGGCAGCGCGTGATCGTCACGTCGCTGCCGTAGCCCCTGACCAGCGTCTCGATCAGGTACAGGCACACGCTCGTCGCCGAGACTTCCGAGGCGTGGATGTTGCCGTTGACCCACAGCGCCGGTTTTTCATCATGTGCGCGCCGCCCGCCGTGACCGTCGCCAGCCAGATGTCGCGCCCCTCGTAGCTTTTGCCGATGCTCTCGACCTGCACCAGTGTCGGGTATTCGCGCGCGTAATCGTGCAGCAGGCGTGTCAGGTCGTCGTAGCGATAGTAGCGGTCGAAATGGATGTCGGGCATCGGGCTGCCTCCTGCGCTGGATTGTGCCGCTACCATACATCAGCGCCGCTAATCTGGCGAGTACCAGCGCCCCTGAGGATGCACGCACCGCCATGCGCCCTCACACCGCTCGTCTCTCGAAAACCACAGGTTTTGTAGGGAACCTATGTGTCTGCCCCTGGTCTCGCATCCGAGGCGCACGGCTGTGCGCCCTCCGCCATACCCGACATCACACCCCCAACGCCCGTCTCTCGAAAGCCGCAGGTTGTTTTGTAGGGGCAGACCTATGTGTCTGCCCACCCTTCGATCTCATCGCATCCCGTAGGGGCGCACGGCTGTGCGCCCTCCGCCCATCACCCGACATCACACCCCACAACGCCCGACCAATCATCTTGCCTGGCGTCTTGGCGGTTCATCTTCTTCATTCACAAATGTGATTTGACAGGTGTGCACTGGCGCGCTACAGTCCGGCACATGAACAAACGTGAAATCACAAGTGTGAAGAACTCCGATGCCTACATCGCTCGACTGGTCGAGGTGGCGCGCGCCTATTACGTCGAGGATCAGACGCAGGCGGAGATCGCCCGCAGCCTCGGCTTGTCGCGCAGCCTGATTTCACGTTACCTCTCGACCGCCCGCGAGCTTGGCATCGTGCAGATCACCATCGCCGCCCCGGAATGGACGTTCGACGCACTGGCGCGCGCGCTGCGCGGGCGCTATCCCCGCCTGAAAGCCGTCGTCATCGCGCCCACCTTCAGCGACGAGCCGGACGCCCAGCGCGCTATGATCGGGCGCTTCGCCGCCAACTACCTCGCCGACATCGTTCAGCCGGGCATGAAGCTGGCGCTCGGCTGCGGGCGCACGCTCCGCGCGACCGTCGACGCGTTACCCAAGCGCTCGATTGCCGACGTGGATGTCGTGCAGGCGATGGGCAGCATCGGGCACGAAGCGCACCATATCGATTACAACGAGATCGCGCGCAAGGCTGCCGATTCGCTCGGCGGGCAGGCGCACTACGTCAGCGCCCCGGCGATCCTCGGCTCTGGCAGCGCGGCGGAGTTCGTCGCCGCCAACCCGACGCTGCAATATTCGCTGGCAATCGCGGACGCGGCGGATGTCTACGTCGTGGGACTTGGCACGCTGGAAAGCGACCAGCTTTACGCCCGCGTCGGCTTGATCCGCGACCACGACCTGAGCGACCTGCGCGGGCGCGCTGTCGGCGACATCTGCGGGCGCTTCTTCGACATCGACGGTTACGAGCAGCCGACTGCCTTCGCCGGGCGCATCGTCGGCATCGAGTTGGAACGGCTGCGCGCCGCGCCGCTTTCGGTTGGCGTGGCGGGCGGCGACGACAAGGTCGCGCCGCTGCTCGGTGCGCTGCGCGGCGGCTACATCAACGCTCTGGTCAGCGACGAGCATACCCTTCAGGCGCTGCTGCGCCTCGAAGATGAGAATCGGTGAAAGGAGGATCGCCGCCTTCAATCGTGCAAGTGATGAGCCTTTGATGAATTTAGGAGCGAAGCCATGAAAAAGCCCATTTATCTGATCCTTGTTCTTGTTCTCGCCCTGAGCGCCCTTGCCGTCCACGCGCAGGACGCGACGCCAGAAGCCACGCCCGAAGCGATGACCCTCGGCACGGCGGAAGACCTCGTCCCGACCGACGCCGAAGTCGAAGCGGCGGTAGCCGCGCTCGGCGACGACGGATTCGTCGGCATCATCGCCTGCACGCTGACGACCGAATATCACTCGACCGTCGCTGAGCAGGCGAAGGCGCGCCTCGACGAGTTGGGCGTCGCCAACCAGTTGTTCGACTCCGAAGTCAACGTCGAGAAGCAGATCAGTGCCATCGAGAACTTCACCTCCAGCGGCGCGAAAGTCCTGATCGTCTGCCTGTTCGACCCGCCGAGCGTGTTGTCGGCGCTTCAGGCTGCGGCTGATCAGGGCGTGCAGATCGTCCAGTATGCCGGGCGTCAGCTTGCCGACCTCGGCGGCGTGACCATCAGCATCGAGGACGCCGATCTCGGCAAGGCGGCGGGCGAATACGCCGCGCAGTTGATCACCGACGAGCTGGGCGGCGAAGCCAATGTCGCCATCCTCGACTACCCGGACGTGGCAAACGTGGTCGTCCGCGCCGACGCGATCCGCGCGGCGATTGAAGCGGGCGCCCCCAATGCCGTCATCGTCGGCAATTACCTCGGCGGCACGACCGAAAACGGTCTGAATTCGATGGAATCGGCGCTGATCGAGCATCCTGAAATCAACGTCGTCGTCAGCATCAACGACGCTGGTGCTTACGGCGCGATGCAGGCGCTTCAGAACGCGGGCAACGAAGACGCCATCATCGTCGGCATTGACGCCGAGCAGCAGGCGCGCGACCTGATCGCCGCTGGCGGCATGTATCGCGGTACGGTCGATACGTCCCCGGCGGAGACGGGCGTCATGTCCGCCAACGCCGCCGTCAAGCTGCTGGCGGGCAGCGAGTTCCCGCAGAACATCGCCGTCCCGACGACGCTCATCAGCAAGGACACGTCGGGCTGATCTCACGCACGTCCTAATGTCGTTGTAGGGGCGTTCAATTGAACGCCCCACGCGAACCAACACTATTTTGCGACAACCTTTGGAACAACCAATGGCTTCACAACAAATGACACGTGGCGACTCGTCCACCGGGCGGCGCACGATCCAGTGGATCGGCGAGCAGGGGTTCATCGTCATCTTCCTGATCTGGGCGATCTACCTCGCGCTCAATACCCGCAACTTCGCCACCGCGAATAACCTGTTCACGGTGCTGCGCCAGGCGTCGATCATCGGCGTGGTCGCCATCGGCGCGCACTATATCATCCTGCTGGGCGACATGGATCTGTCGCTGGCGGCGAATCTCTCGCTGACCGGCGTCGTCATGGCGTCGCTGATGGTCAACAACGAGCTGCCACCGATCCTCGCTGCCGTCATCACACTGGGGCTGGGCGCGCTCATCGGGCTGGTCAACGGGCTGGTCGTCACCCGGCTGAAGATCAACTCGATCATCACCACCTTAGGCATGATGAGCATCCTCGAAGGCTTGGCGTTCATTCTGACGCAGGGCAAGACCATCTTCGGCGACTCGATCAACGGCATCAAGTTCCTGTCGAGCGGCACGATTCTCGACGCCATCCCCGTGCCGGTCATCATCCTGTTCGTATTCTACGCGGTCGCGTTCGTGGTGCTGCGCCGCACGACCTACGGCGCATACGTGTTCGCCAGCGGCAACAATTCCAAAGCTGCCTGGCTGGCGGGCGTCAACGTGGATCGCGTCAAGGTCGCCACTTACATCCTCGCCGGGATGCTGGCGGCGTTCGGCGGCGTCATGCAGATCGCGCGGCAGGGCACGGCGACCGCTGGTATGGGGTCGGATTTCCTGTTCCCGATTCTGACGGCGGTTGTCCTCGGCGGCGCAAGCCTGACCGGGGGCGCGGCAAAATCTTCAACACGCTGATCGCCGCCATCTTCCTGACCACCATCACCAACGGCATGGTGCTGCTCGGCATCAGCATTTACACCCAGCGCGTCATCTCCGGCTTGATCCTGATCGTCGCCCTGTCGCTGGATCGCTTAAGGACGCTGCGCGTATGACTCCCATCGTTCTTGTAGGGGCGCAGCGCGCTGCGCCCACACCCTCCGTATTGGTAGGGCACACCAGGCAATCGAAGATTGCCGTGCGCCCAGGGCAGGGTGCGTATGAGCTTCCTGCGGCTGGATAACGTCAGCAAAGCCTATCCCGGCGTTCAGGCGCTGCGCGGCGTCTCGTTCGAGATCGAGCGCGGGCACGTTCACGCGCTCGTCGGCGAAAACGGCGCGGGCAAATCGACGCTGATCAAAATCCTCGCGGGCGCGGAACAGCCCGACAGCGGCGCGATCACGCTCGACGGCGCGGCATACGCCCCGCGTGACCCGAAAGCCGCGCTCGACGGCGCGGCATCGCCGACCAAAGCGGCGCTGACGCGGGCGTAGCGACTATCTATCAGGTGTTCAACCTGCTCCCCGACCGCACGGTGATGCACAACGTCACGCTCGGCAAGGAGCCGCATTCGCGCGGCGGCTGGCTCGACCTCGACGCCATGCGCGCCGAAACCCAGCGGGTGCTGGCGCGGCTCAACGCCGCCTATCTCTCACCGGATCGCCCTCGTCGGGACGCTCAAGGTCAGCGAGAAGCAGATCGTCGAGATCGCCAAAGCGCTCTGAACGACAGCAAGCTGCTGATCATGGACGAGCCGACTTCGGCGCTCAACCAGACCGAGGTCGAAGCCCTGTTCGGCATTGTCGATCTGCTCAAGGGGCAGGGCGTGACCATCCTCTACGTCTCGCACCGCCTCGAAGAAATCTTCCGCTTGGCGGATACCGTCACCGTCCTGCGCGACGGCGGTCACATCAGCACCAGCAATCAGCGAGGTCACCCGCGAATCGCTCATCGAGGACATGATCGGGCGCAAGCTGGCGGGCGTTTTCCTGGAGAAGGCGCAGCGCCAGGGCGACGAAGTCCTGCGCGCCGAACACCTGACCGCGCGCGGCTCGCTCGATGACGTGAGCTTCACCCTGCATCGCGGCGAGGTGCTGGCGGTCGCGGGCTTGTCCGGCAGCGGTAAGAGCGAGCTGGGGCGCGCCCTGTTCGGCGATCTCCCGCTCGACGGCGGCGCGATCCTGCTCAACGGCGCGTCGTTCAAGCCGTCGCCCGCGCGGGCGATGGCGCGCGGCATGATCTTCCTGCCGGAAGACCGCAAAGCCGAGGGCGTCCTTCAGGCGATGAGCATCCGCAAGAATATCACCCTGCCGGTGCTGCGGAAAATCGCCAATCCGCTCGGCTTCGTCAGCCCGGCGCGCGAGCGCGAAATCGCCGAAGCGCAGGTCAGGGCGCTCGGCATCAAGACGCCCGGCATCGACCAACTGGTGCTCAACCTGAGCGGCGGCAACCAGCAGAAAGTCGCGCTGGCGAAGTGCCTCGCGCTCGACCCGGACATCCTGATCTTCATGGAGCCGACGCAGGGCATCGACGTGGGCGTGAAGTTCGATCTGTACAAGTTCATCGCGGCGCAGGCGCAAGCCGGGCGCGCCGTCCTGCTGATCTCGTCCGAGCTTGTCGAGATTCTCGGTCTGGCGCAGCGGATTCTGGTCATGCGCGAGGGGCGCATCGCCGCCGACCTCGACGGACGAACCGCGACGCAATCCGAAATCCTGCGCCATGCATTGGGCGAAACGGTTGAGACAGAGAACGTGAATGGAGGTTTGTAGGGGCGTTCAATTGAACGCCCCTACGGACACATTTTGCCAGATAAGGTGGTCATTGAACGACCACAATCAATTCAGGAGCGAAATTGAATGACGGATCAATACGAGCGCGAAGCGGGCAAGCGCATCAAGCAGTGGGGGATTGAAGGCGACATCCGGCGGCACATCGAGGGCACAGCCGAACACTCGATCATGTACCGCGCGCTCGGAACCGAGCCGAAAACGCAGCACCCGTTCAACCTCTACGGCGACATCCAGAGCCAGGGCAAGGCGCTGCGCGAAACCTTCGCCACGAATCAGCAGGTCGTCCCGGCGATTGCCCGGCGGCTGGTCGAGCGCGGCTTTCGCGGCATGGCGGGGCACGGCTTGGGCACGTCGCAGTTCGTCGCCCACACCGCGTCGCAGGCGTTCTGGCAGTGGGCGGGCTGGGATGCACGCGACCTCGACTCGCTCGAATACGTCAATTACGGGCACCCGATTGACTTTACCCGCACCGCCTTCTTCTCGTACTCCGGCAGCGGCAGCACCGTCGACAGCAACCGCGCTGCCGCCAAAGCGAAGGAGCTTGGCGCGTACCAGGTGGCGTTCACCAGCATCGCGGGCAGCCCGATCACCCAGAAATGCGACGAGGCGATTGTCTGCGCGGGCGGCTTCGACACCGGCGGCTCGGATACGTTCCACTACACCACCCGCCTCGCCACCTCGATCTGGCTGGCGCTCGAAATCGGCGCGCTGACGCAGCCGACCGCCCGCGACTGGGACGATCTGCGCCGCCGCCTGTTCGCCACCGCCGACAAGTTCGATGCCATGTTCGACTGGGTGAGCGAGCGCGCCCGCGTCATCTCCGCGCGCTACAGGGACATCCGCTCGATTCTGGTGGTCGGCAGCGGCGCGAACGAGGGCACAGCCGAGGAATACGCCCTCAAGTACGACGAGATGAGCCACATCCCGACCAAAGCCATGTGCGCCGGGCGGCACATTCACGGCGCGCTCGGCTTGACGCAGCCCAACATACTGACCATTGTCATCGCGCCGCAGGATGACCCCGGCTACAAGGAGCTGCGCGACATCGCTCAGGTGACCTACATGCTCAAGTCGCCCTCGGTCGGCATCATCAGCCCGGACGACGAAGCCGTCGCCGAGCAGGTCGACGACGTGTTCCGCATCGACGAGACCGACCCGATCCTGTTCTCGATTCTGGCGATCCTGCCCGGTCAGCTTCTGCCGTACTGGGGCGCGGTCGCGCAGGGGAATATCAACCCGGATACGCAGCGCGCCAATATCCTGCGCCACGCCAAGGTCTGGAACTGGCTGTTCCCCAAGGATACGCACTAGATGATGGCTATTTGTTGCCCGCTACCTCAAAACCTCACCCTCCAACCCCTCTCCACAACGTGGAGAGGGGAGTCGAGCACGTGAACCGCAGGTTCATGCGAGACGGGTGAGGTCACGCGTCAAGCGAGAAGCTGATCATGCGTGACGTTTCGGTCGTCGGACCGCTCAATATCGACCTGTTGATCAAGGGCGACGGACCGCCGACTGGGACCGATCCCCACCTGGGGACGGTCCCGCCCAGATGGACATGACCGCCGCCGGGTCAGTCGGCTACACCGGCAACCTCGCCTGGCTGCTGGAGCGCGGCATGGCTGCTCGTGCTCGTTCGACGACCCGCTTGGTATCTTCATCGAGGATACGCTTCAGCGGGCGGGGCGGCGTCGATACCGGCTCGGTGCGGCGCGTGCCCGGCACGCTCGGCGGCATCGGCGTCTACGCGCTGTTGTTCGGCAGCCGCAAGCGCCCGCTGATCTACCGCCTGCCGACCTTCATCCGCTGTGGTCGACCGAGTTCGCGCCCGACGAAGTTGAGCGCCTGCCGACGCCCGCGTGCTGCATCAGGGGGGCTACCTGCATCACCGGGATGCCTGGCACGGCGCCCTGCGCGACCTGTTCCGCGAGGCGCAGGCGCGGCCGATCACCAGCATCGACCCGCAGTTTCCGCTGTTCGCCCTGCCTGTGCCCTGGCTGCCCGCGCTCGGTGATCGGGCTGGTCGGTGTGATCGTGGTCTCGCGGCGGCTGCGCAGCAGCAACAGCGACCGGGCTGACCGCCGGGAATTTCCGAAAGACCAATAACGACTAAGTGACGCAGAGGGCGGGTCTGATGGTATGAGACCCGCCCTTTTTGTATCTCGGTCTGGGGCAGAATTCAGGGGAACAGCGTGCAAGGAAATTCGAGCGATGGCGACTGAACCGCCCCCTCCGGTCGACCGGGACGACCCGCGCTACCGCCGCGCCGCGCGCCTGCTGGCGCAGAAGCTCGGCGTCGACTGGCGCGACCTGCCGCCGGAACAGGTGTTCGAATACCTTCGCAAGATCGAGATTGGGCGGCAGAAGCCGGGGCAGTCGGGGGAGCAACAGAAATAAATGTAGGGGCGCAGCATGAGGGTGTTCAAAAAGCCTTCTTCTGCCCCACCCCCAACCCCTCCCCGAATTCAGGGAGGGGTGCGAACCCGCTTGCGCCTTCCCCCGAATTCGGGGGAAGGAAGCGACCACAGGTCGCGGGATGGGGGTAAAAGGATGCCCAATTTACGCTGGCGAATAGTTCTTAAACACCCTCTTGTCGTGCCCCTACCGTCAAGCGACAACTACGTTTCGTTTAGGGGTTGAGGGGCAATGGATCGTTTCCTCGAAATGGATTTGACCTGGTTCGACCCTGACGTCGATCTCTACCCGCAGATCGAGACGCTGGTCGAGCGCGTTGCCCCGCTGCTGCAAGCCGTCGACGGCTGGTGCGGCATCTTCTTCAACGTCGGCTGGCTGATCGATCTGGTCACCGAATGGACGGGCGACCCGCAGCAGAATATCCCGACGCTTAGCCGCCGCACGGCGAAATGGGCGGCGCATTCCTACGCCGACCTGCGCGACTTCGTCGCCGCGTTTCGGGCGACGGCGGCAGAGTACCATCTGGCTGATCTGAAGCTCGGCGTGCTGTTCGTCGGCTGGGCGCACGTCGTCTGGCCCCCCGAACTCAAAATCTACGACTTCGACTCAACCTGGTACGCCCGCCATCCCGAACTCTATGCCGAGCCGCACACCATCATCGGGATGCCCGACCTGCACCCGGTCAACTGCCTGCACGCCGACAATTATCCCTACGCCGCCTTCCCGAACGGCATAGCCGAAGATGCGTATTTCCCCGACTTCTTCGGCGCGCAGTGGGGCAGCTTCGCCGCGTTCACCGGCTTCGATGCGCTGCTGCTGCGCGACGGGCTGACCGGACCGATGGTCTACTGCAACGGATCTTATTGACGTCTATGCCCGCCGACCCGCAGGTCGTGGCGGCGTTCAGCGATCTGGTGCGCGACCTGTACCGCGCCGTCAAGTCCGCCGATCCTGACAGGCTGATCTTCGGCTATTCCAGCGCCATCAGTCCGATTGCCGACTGGCGCGTCGGCTGCGTCGATTTCGAATCGCTGGTCGCGGACGGCTTCATCGACGGCTGGATCGAGCAGACGTGGGGGCGGGGCGTGGCAGGACTGGTAGGTATCAGCTCTGGAAAGGCTGGACGTTCCAGACCGCCAACCTGCTCACGCGCGGCGCGATGATGGCCAGAGCGAACGAGCAGCGTACGACGCCCTGCCGCTTCTATAACCTCATCGAGACGTGGGACGGCTGGGAACCCCTGGGATACGCTGCATCAGGTTCCCGCCAAGCTGCGCTGGGCGATGTGGGCGTTCTCGCACGCGGCTGCGCTTGCTCCCGGCGGCGTCACGCCGCCCGACGGCAGCTACGTGTCGTGGGTCAATAATGGCGCGATGGACATCCTCAGCCCGGAAGATGTTGAATACGTCAACGGCATCTGAACATGGCGCAGGCGAGCGCCGCCCGGCTGGAGAAAGCGAAGCGGCTGGACGCTGGTCTACAGCCGCGCCTCAGCGGCGGCTCAGCGCCGCGCATCCCGATCAATGTCTCCGAATGGATCGACGATCAGGCGGCGCTGCTGATGAAGTGGGGGTGCCGATCCTGACGCGACCCGCGCCGAATGGCTGGACGACGTGCGTGTCGATGCCCTCATCGCGCACGGGAGCGAAGCGTCGATCATGAGCGACGAGTCCTCTCCGGCGCTGGTCGTCGGGCGCGCCGATATGATCGACGCGGCGGTTCAGGCGAAGCTCGGTATCGCCCTTCGCGGTAGTTTGATCGAGGCGACCTTTCACGTCGCACGCGGCAACGACGCACCACCCTACGACCGCCCCTACTTACCGGAGCACCAGCCTATCGCCGTCCGCGACGGCGCGCGCGTCCTCTACCGCACCGAGGCGACGCCGCTCGTGACGAGCCGTGGCGGTTGGGCGTTCTGGCAGCCGCCGGATTGGTCGGAGCCGTTCAACCCATTCGTGCCCAAATACCAGTTGGGCAGCACCTACCCGCACTCCCCGCCGTCGCTCGCCTGCTGCACCAGATAGCGCGCGACGCCGGGCTGAGCTATCTCGACGGCATCGAGCGCTCGCAGCCGGTCGCATTTTATCTGTGGCGCAGCGGTGGGCAGGTGTACGTGCTGCTGGGCAATCTCGAAACTGGGGAATTCGGCGACCGCAGCACGCCGCGCACCGTGAAGCTGTGCTCAGCCGGGCGCAGTTGAGCTGGGCGCGGGCGATTTCCGCTTGTGCGCGTCGATCTGCCGGGCGAGGCTGTCACCCTGTCCGCCAGCGACGCGGTATGGCTGCGCTACTTCGCTTACCCTGCCGCCGGAAAGTCGCGCTGCTGCGACGTGATTATTTATGCAGCGGCGCAGCACGCTGCGCCCTTACATCTTGGTGTTCTTGGCGTCTTGGCGGTTCAATTTGCTTGATCTGCTTCCAGATCGATCGCTTCCGGGCGGTCTTGTACTGCGGGCGACCGTGAGCGTTCTTGGGCGCGGCGTCACCCAGATTGACGCTGCACGCCGCACAGTAGCGCGCGCCGCCGTCTCGGTGTTGAGCCGCCCGCAGTTGGGGCAGATGATCTCCGCCACTGGTTACGTTCGCAGATAGGATATGCCGTTCACGTCGACGACCGCGCTGGTGCTGAAAACGCTTCGTCCGAGGCGTAGAACACGACCACCGCCGCCACGTCGCCGGGCGTCGCCACCCGCTTGAGCGGGCTTTGGTTGCGGATTGCGTCGCCTTTCGCGCCTTCGAGATTCTTCGCCATGTCGGTCTCAACCTGCCGGGCGCGACCGTCACGACCGCGATGTT
Source organism: Anaerolineae bacterium (assembly GCA_046328655.1). Classification (GTDB taxonomy): domain Bacteria; phylum Chloroflexota; class Anaerolineae; order Aggregatilineales; family Phototrophicaceae; genus Flexifilum. The sequence goes on from JAXLWE010000004.1 coordinate 112,090, forward strand.
GTGCGGCGCCAGCGCCAGCGCGCCAGCGATTGTCCCATCGCGTTCATGCCCGCTTTGGCTGGCGCCGTAGGCGGGCGCGGTCGGCTCGCCGCGAAACGCCCCGCGTGACGACACGTTGACGATCCCGCCGCCCCCGCGCGCGATCATGTGCTGCGCCGCGCAGTAGCACAGGTTTGCCGCGCCGACCAGGTTGGTGGCGAGCGTCGCCGCCCACTGGCGCTGCCACTCATCGTAGCTCACGCTGGCGATAGGATGTTCGGTGTAGACCCCGGCGTTGTTGATCAGGATGTCGATGTTGCCCATTTCGGCGGCAACGGCATCGACCAGGCGACTCACAGCTTCGGGGTTAGCGATGTCCGCCTGATAGATGGCGTGACCGTCACCTGCCAGTGACGCCAGCGTTTCATCAGCCGCCGCGCGGTTCTGGTGGTAGTGAATCGCCACGCGCGCGCCGTGTGCCGCGAACTGCTGGCAATCGCTCGCCCGATCCCGCGCGACCTGCCCGTGACGAGCGCGACCTTGCCCGTGAAGTCCATTGACCGCTCTCCCATGTCGTTATGTAGCGCAACGCGTTACGCCCCATAGTTTACACCTGTTCCGCTTCCGGCTCGACGTATTTCGCATAGCCATCGACCAGCAGATGACCGCCTTCCAGCGCCCACACGTCGCCCTCGAACTGCCGGATGAAGCGCCGGTCGTGTGAGGCAGCGATCACCGGACCGGGAACAGCCGGAGCGCCGCTTCCAGTTCTTCCAGCACGTCGAAGCTGACGTAGTTGGTCGGCTCGTCCAGCATCAGCAGGTTCGAGCCGTCCGGGCCATCAGCTGGGCGATTTGCAGCTTGCGCTGCTGCCCGGACGCTCAGCACGCCGACGCGCTTGTCGAGGTCGTCGTAGCGGAACAAGCCGGAGCGCAGCAGCATCGATTTCAGCGCCTGCTCGCTGGCGTCCAGCCCGCGTGAATAGGCTTCAAACACTCGTAAGCGCTGGTCGAGCGTGCGCCCCTCCTGATCGAGATAGCCGATGCGCACCGCCGGGTTGACGTAGACCTCGCCGCCGTCGGCGCGCTCGTCTCCCGCGAGGATGCGCAGCAGCGTCGACTTGCCCGCGCCGTTGACGCCGACGAACACGATCCGGCTGTGAAGCCCGACCGTGAACGATACGTCGTCCAGCACGGTTTTGTCGCCGTAGCGCTTGCTCAGCCGCGAGACGATCAGCGGCATCCGCCCCTTGAGCGCCTGCGGGTCGAAGTCCGCCTCGAAGCGCAGCTCGTCCGGCGGCTGCGGGATCGGGTCGGCTTCGATGCGCTTGAGCTTTTCCTCGGCGATCGATACGCTTGGAGACGGTGCTGGCGTGGGTCTCCTTCTTGGTGTTGATGACGAACTTGTCGTTGTCGCTGTGGGCGCGATAGTTCGAGTTGCGGTGCGCCGTCTGCTTGATGGCGATCCGCAGCTCCTTGATTTCCTCCTGCTGCTGCGCATAGTCACGAACCCACTTTTCGCGCTCGTGCTGCTTGGCGCGGTGATAGCCGTCGTAGTCGCCGGAATAGCGCTTCGCCGTCCGCGTGTTTGCTCGTCGATCTCGACAATCGCGGTCGCAACGTGGTTGAGAAACTCGCGGTCGTGCGAGACGACCAGCATCGCGCCGCGATAGCCGCGCAGGTACTCCTCCAGCCAGCGCATGGTGGCGAAGTTGAGGTGATTGGTCGGCTCGTCCAGCAGCAGCACATCGGGCGACTGAAGCAGCAGCAGCGCCAGCCCGACGCGCCTTTTCGCTGCCGGACAGCGTGCCGAACGCCCGGTTTCGCGCCAGATGCGCCACGCCCATGCCTCCCGTCAGCACGATGTCGATCCGATAGGCGAGGTCGTAGCCACCGTAGCGCTCGAACTGGTCGGCGGGTGTCGCCGTAGCGCGCCATGATCTGCGCCAGCGCATTCGCGTCGGCGGTCGTCATCTGCCGCTCGAGCGCGCGCATGTGCGATTCCAGCTCGTGCAGGTAAGCGACCGACTCCGCGATCAGTACGTCGAGCGTCTGGCTGTCGTAGCCTTCGATGATCTGCGCCAGATAGCCGAGCCTGCGCTCCGGCGCGAGCGTCACCGCGCCCGACCGGCGGCGACTTCCCCCGTGACGATCTTGAGCAGGGTCGATTTGCCGACGCCGTTCGCGCCGACCAAGCCGATGCGCTCGCCAGCATTGACGACGAACGACACGTCGCTGAGGACGGGCGCGAACCCGTATGTCTTTGAAATGTGGTGAATAGAGAGAAACGCTGTCATAAACTGCCACCCTCGTGTATCGCTCGGATAAGGCGGGCGGCGGCAGGAATCAAAACGCCGCCGGGAAGCAAAGTGACGATGCCCCTCAGCGGCGCGAAGATGCAGTTGTCAGCCAGATACTACACAGCAGAGCAGGGGGATCCGTCAACGAGAGGAAATGCTGCTGTCGGTGGTCACGGGATGCCCCTTGCTAAAGCCTGCAATAGTCCGGGAGCGCGGACGCTCACGGAACTGTGGACAGGGTACACGGGTCGCGCGGTTTCGTCAACTGGTCAGGTGACCAGAACGGCGACCTACATCTGAATATTCGTACCGAGCAGCGTCATCGAGTCCATATATCGAAACCAGTTGAGCTGGACGAGGAGCGCTGCATGTTTTTGCACGGCTTCCAGGTCAGGATACTCCTCGACCCCAAAAACACCCACTGTTCCGACGACCAACTGCTATCGCAAGTGACGGTGGATTTGCCGCCGACCTGCACGAGTGTATCCTGCACTTTTTGCAAGAGGCTGTTTTGCTCTTCACTTGATAGCTGATACCAGGCTTCTGTAGTTCGAGCCATCCAGAGTTTGTAGATCGGCGCTGCCATCGCAAATCCTTTCCTGTATATATTCAGAATATTGTGTCGAGAATTTATGCGAATATAGCGGCTGTGGCAGGCGCTGTCAAATATGGGCGGCGCGGTATGATCACTGGCTTTCTAAGAGAAGGAGGGATCACCGTGACCGAACGACAGACAATTTCATCCGGCGCGCCCTGGGAGTCAATCTACGGCTACTCGCGGGCGATCCGCGTCGGCAATCTGGTCTACGTCGCCGGGACGACCGCTAGCGACGAGCAAGGCAACGTCATCGGCATTGGCGATGTGTATGCCCAGACCGCCTACGCGCTCCAGAAGATCGGGCGGGCGCTGAACGCGGCGGGCGCGAGCTTCGCCGACGTGGTGCGCACGCGCACCTTCACCACCGACATCAGCCGCTGGGAGGAAGTCGCCCGCGCGCACTCGGAAGTCTTCGGGGCGATCCGTCCCGTCAGCACGCTGGTGGAGGTCAGCAGGCTGATCGACCGGGCGCAGCTTGTGGAAATCGAAGTGGATGCCGTGATCTTGAAAGAGATTGAACCACAGAGACCACAAAGATCGCGGAGAAAAGCGGTTTTTTCTCTGTGGTGTCCCTGTGGTTGATCAGTCTTAAATCTCCTGATCACCGCACTCAGATCGTACAGCGACTCGTACTCAGCCGATACGCCGTCGCGGGTGAGCCGCCAGCGTCCCGGCTCGACCTCGACGCGCGCCGCCCCGTCGCTGCTGACGACGAACCCGGCGCGTTCGAGCGCGCGGCGCGTCCACCGCGCGGGCAAGCCGTCGCCCTGCACGGCAATGCTGCCGCGCGGCTGCGCGATGATCCGAAATGCGCCGGTCTGCGCGTCGAAGGTCACGCCTTCCGCTCCGAAAGCCGCCTCGAATGCCCCACTCAGCACCAAAATCTCTTCCGCGCGCCGACGCAGGCAGGTCGCCCGCGCCGGTCATCAGCCAGATGCGGTCGGCAAGTCCGCAATGCGAGGTCGAGATCGAGAGCAGGATCGCCCGCTGGTTGTCGCGCCAGGCGGCGCAGAACTCCGGGTGACTTCGACGCGGCGCGGTAGGTCGAGGAAGGCAGTCGGCTCGTCGAGGATCATCGCGGCTGGCTCCTGCGCCAGCGCCCGCGCGATCATGATCTTCTGGCGCTCGCCGTCGCTCAGTTCGATCACCTGGCGATCCGCCAGCGCCGCCGCGCCGACGGCAGCGGCGCGCCGCGCACGGCAGCCTCATCCTGAGCCGACAGCCGCCCCGACCAGTTGGTGTGTGGGTGACGACCGAGCGAAACCAGCGTGTACGCCGTCAGCAAGCCGGGGTTGACACGCTCGGTCAGGACGACGCTCAGGCGGCGTGCCAGCTCGCGCGCGGACAGAGTATGCACGTCGTCGCCCATCAGCGCGGCGCGCCCGGCCAGCGGCAGCTGCATCCCCGCCAGCGTGCGGATCAGCGTCGATTTTCCCGCGCCGTTCGGTCCGATCAGGCAGACCAGCTCGCCCGCGCGCAGGCTCACGTCGACGTGCTGCGCGACGATGCGCGGCGGGCGTCCGTCGTAGCCGATGGCGAGATCGTGCGTTTGCAGGATCGCGGTCTGGTCGACGCGCTCGCCGGGCGGCGGGATTCAAGCGGAGTAACTGCTGCCACGCTCGTTCCCTCTCTCGAAGGTGAAGCACAAGCCTGGCGGCGGCGGGTATTTGGCTTGGCTCTGACGCTTACGCATCAGACCCTACCGTTGCGGGTCAGCGCCGGACTTGTATCCCCTCACAGGATACGCACCGGATTCTTCAAGCTGTGCTGAGTACAGGTCTGTACGCGGACAGCCGTGCCGCGCATCCGGCAGGCACACCGACACTTCGCGTATCTGATTGCTCAACAGGATAGGCACGCCCGCTGCCAAGTCAACGCGCGGGGCTTAGTGGGTGATCAGGCTGAGCAGCGTCTCGCCATTGCCGAGCTTGAGCTTGCCGCTTGGGATGCCGGGCGCGTCGTGGTGGCGGACGCGCTGGCTGGTGGCGATCCACAGGCTGGCGCTGGCGTGCCAGAGCGCGATGCTGCTCAGGTCGCGTTTGGGGCAAACGCTGGTTCCGGGGGCGTTCAGTTCGTTGACGAGGGGATGCTGGCGGCGCGCAGGTGCATGATCGTCCCGTCCGCGTCGCCGAGCAGGAATTGAGTACGGGGGCAATCGCGAACGCGGCGATCAGATGGTCGTCAGCGTTCAGGCGTACCAGCCGACCTTCGGCGGCGTGTTCCAGCACCGGCAGGCGCACGGCGCGCCCGGTCGTGTTGAAGGCGACGACCTGGTGCTTCCGCCGACCAAGGCGAACGGATCGCCCTTGATGCGCTGCGGCGTGTATCCCGACGGCTGTTCCACCCGGCTGACCAGCGCGTCGCCCTTGAACGCCTTGAAATGCCCGCTGCTGCTGATCAGCACCGCCGGGGCGTCCGCGCGAATCTGCCGCCAGCGGGCGATGCCGGTGATGTGCTCCGCGCCGAATTCGTCGGCGTGGAAGCTCTCCGCGTCCGCCAGCGACAAGCCGAGCGAATCCAGCGTGGCAAGCTGCTGCGTCGTCTTGAGCAGGAAGCGATACTCCGACGTCATGATCAGGATTGGCTCGTCGGCGTCGGCGGCAATCGTGAGCGGGAGCGCCGATCCCGGCTACATCCGGCGACTTGAGCGAGGCGCTGACCTTGCCATCGTCGAGCGCGACGCGGTGCCGACCGCTTCGCCGCGCAGCGCGGTCTTCGGTCAGGGCAACGAACTTCTTCAGCACCTCGAAATCGACCGAGGCGGCGCTGGCATCCGCCTGATCCGCATAGTGAAGTCGCGGCTGCGAAAGACCTTCGCGTCGATCTCGCCGCGCGCGATGCGGTGGGCGATGATGCCCAGCCCCGATGTGACGCTGCTGAACGTCTCGACGCTGCGCACCCGCTCGCGCCCGAAGCGGGCTTCCAGCATGTGCACGAATGCCGGAATCTGCGACGAGCCGCCCGTGCGGATGACCACGTCGATGTCGTCGGGGTGCAGCCCGGCGTCGCGCAGCAGATTGTCGAGATATTCTTCGATGAGGCGGATTTCCGGTCCGATCACGGCTTCGAACTCGCCGCGCGAGATCGGCTCGTATACGTCGAAGCCGCTGCCTTGCAGGTGGATCACGGCGCGCTCGGTCTGCGAGAGCTGGCGTTTCGCTCCCTCGACGATGTCGAACATCTTGAGTCCATAGCTGCTGGAGATCAGCTTGAGCAGGGCGCGAATCTGCTGCGGTCGCTGCGCCGTATGCGCGATCCGCTCGATCTGCTGGAATAGGTCGGGGCGCTGGAGTGCCAGCATCTCCTGCCAGTTGCTGAACGGCTCGTAAAAGCTGCTCGGCACGGGCAGGCGCTTCCCGGCAGAGCGGTAGGCGCTGCCTTCGCCGAAATGCTTGGGCAGGCGGGCGCGCGACAGCTTCGAATCGAAAATGTCACCGGCAATCGGCACGCCGCCGGTCGCCAGCACCGCCCGCGTTTTCGGATTGCCGACGCGCAGCACCGAAATGTCGAGCGTGCCGCCGCCGAAGTCGAACACCAGCACGGTTTCCTCGCGGTCGATGGTCGATTCGTAGTGGTAGGCGGCGGCGACTGGCTCGTATTGCAGATAGACTTCCTCGTACCCGGCGCGGAAGGCGGCTTTGAGCAGGCGTTCCCTGGCGAGGGCGTCGTCCTCCGGCTTGAAGGCGAAGCGCACCGGGCGACCGAGCGCGATCTGCCTGATCTCGGTTTGCAGAGCGGCTTCGGCGCGCCGCTTGGCGACGTGCAGGTACAGGGCGATGATGTCCTCAAGAAAGTAGAAATTCGATCCGACCACTGTCCCCAGGTAATCGAGCGACGACAGCGCCGTCTTGAACGACACGAACAGGCGACCGGGCGACAGCACATCTTTGTCGATGTACACGTCGCGCACGAACGATCCAATTTCGGCGAACGTCAGCGCGATCTCGCCGACCCGCACGCGCTCAATCTTCACCGGACGATTCAGGTTCTGGGTGAAGTAGGTATCGATGGCTTCGCGCCCGATGTAGAACTGGCGGTCGTTGGTGACGTACAGGGCGGTGCGGGCAATCGTGTTGCTCCCGTCGATGGGGATCACCCGCAAATGCGAGCCGTCGTAGGTGGCGATACCCGAATTGGTCGTGCCGAAGTCCATGCCGATGATCACGGCGTTCCCCCTTCGCTGCGTATTCGTGATGTTCAATGCGCCAGATGCGGACAGGTGTGATTGTTGAGGGTTCAGGGCGGTCTATTATAGCGACCAATTCGGCATTGGACAGAGCAGGTTCGCGGCAAGTATCAATGAGCTTCATTCTTTCTGACCGCACCCTCTCTCGCGCGAACCTGCGGTTCGCCTGCTCACCTCTCCTCTCCACGCAGTGGAGAGGGGACGGGGGTGAGGTTGCGCCGGAACGGAATAATCGTCCTATCCCCTCCAAATTCCATGCCTCGTTCTGCGGACGACGTGTGCAATTGGTTATATGTCCATTCGCGCATGGAACTGGCGAAGTCGCGTGCGTCGCGCGAAACTCGGATCAGGTTGTCGAGATTGAGAAGGGTAGGACATGGCGCATCTGTTTGAACCGCTGACGATCAAGAGTGTGACGCTGCGCAACCGCATCGGCGTGTCGCCGATGTGCCAGTATAGCTGCGACGACGGCATGGCGACCGACTGGCATCTCGCCCATCTTGGTTCGCGGGCGGTTGGCGGCGCGGCGATGGTGATCGCCGAAGCGACGGCGGTCGAGGCGCGCGGGCGCATCTCGCCAAATGACCTCGGCATCTGGAAGGATGAGCAGATTGAGCCGCTAGCGCGCGTCGCGCGGTTCGTTAAGGAGCAGGGTGCGGTCGCGGGCATCCAACTGGCGCACGCCGGGCGCAAAGCCGGGACGCAGCGCCCCTGGGAAGGGTATCATCCGCTTACCGACGTCGAGGACGGCTGGGATACCGTCGCGCCGAGCGCGATCCCGTTTGACGACGGCTATCGCACGCCCGCCGAAATGACCCGCGACGACATCAAAGCGGTGCAGGCGGCGTTCGCGCAGGCGGCTGCCCGCGCCCAGGATGCCGGGTTCGAGTGGCTGGAGCTGCACGGCGCGCACGGCTACCTGATCCACGAATTTCTCTCGCCGATCACCAACCACCGCACCGACGAATACGGCGGCAGCTTCGACAACCGCGCCCGCTTCATCGTCGAGACGGTGCGGGCGATGCAGGCGGTCTGGTCGGACGACAAGCCGTTCACCGTGCGCCTGTCCTGCACTGACTGGATCGACGGCGGCTGGACGGTGGACGAGTCGGTCGAATTGTCACGGCGGCTGAAGGACGAAGGCGTCGACCTGATCGACTGCAGTTCGGGCGGCGTCGCACCGCATCAGCAGGTGCGGCTGGGTCCGGGCTATCAGGTTCCGTTCGCCGAAGCGGTGCGGCGCGACGCGGGCATCCCGACGGCGGCGGTCGGCCGGATCACCGAGCCGAAGCACGCCGACGATCGTGCGCAGCTGCGCCGACGTGATCCTGCTGGGGCGCGAGCTTCGCGCGACCCGTACTGGTGCTGCACGCGGCGGAGCGTTTCAGGACCAGCCTGCGCCCGTTCCGCCGCAGTATCTCCGCGCGTTTGGCACCGCCTCGACCTCGCACACTGGTCGTGCCCTCTCCACGACGAGGGCGGCTGAACGGCGAAGCTGCACATGTGGTGAGGCATAATGGAAGTTCGCCGTGAAGCGGTGAGGTCGTGTTGTGCAAATTGCGCGTGGGAATATCGTCCAATCTGCCTAATTGCCATCTGGTAAAAACAGGTTTATCGTTTACACTGTTCATACCGACCCAATTACGGGAACGAAGTCATGAATTCGCGCATGTTCAAGAAGTCGAAGAAGCCGATCACCGAACGATAGTCCGGGCTTTTTCGCGTTTGAATGCGCACAGCACAGAAAACGACCGCCCGGCAGGGCGGTTTTTTGTTGTAAGAGGCAATCATGATCGTCAATTTCGTCGACACCAAGAAAAAGCAGGGCAAGAAGCCGGATAACTTATCTGGATTGTTGCGCTGCGCCTGACCTGTGCGTGCCGCCGCCGTCCAGCTTCTTCATCTGGACGGCGGTTTTTTTGTGCCTCGTGTGAGTGTGAACGGAGAGAGCGAACCAATGACTACGACCTGTCCTGAATGTGAAGCTGACTTGACACTGCCGAGCGGCGTGATGGAGAACGAGCTGATCACCTGCCCGGATTGCGGCGCGGAACTCGAAGTGATCAGCCTGAGTCCGGTCGAGCTGGCGCTCGCGCCCGACGTTGAAGAAGACTGGGGCGAATAAACCATGCGGATTGCCGTACTGGTCACGCTGATCCGCCCGGAAGAAAAGCTGCTGATCGCCGCGTTTCAGGCGCAGGGCATCGAGCCGGACGTGATCCTCGACCGCGACCTGAACTTCGACGTGAACGCCGGAGCGGAACAGCTTTCGCCGTCCGGTTCAGCCTGGCGCGATTACGACGTGGTGCTGGAGCGCTGCATCAGCACGTCGCGCGGTCTTTACGCGCTGGCGCTGCTGAATAGCTGGGGCGTCACGACCATCAACTCGTACCAGACTGCCTCGGTGTGCGCCGATAAGCTGCTCACCACGCTGGCGCTGGCGCGCGATGGCGTCCCGCAGCCTGCAACGCGGCTTGCCTTCACGCCCGAAAGCACGATGGAAGCGATTGGCAGTGTTGGCTACCCGGCGGTGCTGAAACCTGTGACCGGCTCGTGGGGCAGGCTGCTGGCGCGCGTTGCCGATGCCAACAGCGCCGAGGCGATCATCGAGCACCGCGAGACGCTCGGTGACTACAACCACCACGTCTACTACGTGCAGGAATACGTCAACAAGCCGGGACGCGACATCCGCGCCTTCGTCGTCGGCGACCGGACGATCTGCGTCATCTACCGCGCCTCCGAACACTGGATCACTAACACAGCGCGTGGCGGCAAAGCCTCGAACTGCCCGGTCACACCCGAACTGGACGATCTGCGCCGCCGGGCGGCGCGGTCGGTCGGCGGCGGCGTGCTGGCGATTGACGTGTTCGAGGACGCGGATCGCGGGCTGCTGGTCAACGAGATCAACCACACGATGGAATTCGCAACAGCAGCGCGCCAACCGGCGTCATACTGCCGCCGAAGCCTGCGCGTTGCATTGCGGCTGGCGTGGGAGTGGCATCGTGACGACGGTCGGCATCGTCGGCGGGAGCGGTTATACGGGCGGCGAGCTGCTGCGCCTTACTGCATTCCACCCGCAGGTGGAAGTGACGCAGATCACCAGCCGCGAGAACGCCGGGCATTACGTCCATATTCGGTGCATCCGGAACATGCGCAGCGTGAGCCAGTTGCAGTTCATCCACCCGGACGGATTGCAGCCGTGCGACGTGCTGTTTCTGGCGCTGCCGCACGGCACGACCGCCCGCAGCATCGAACAGTATGCCGCGCTCGCCCCCACGCTGATCGACCTTTCCGCCGATTTCCGCCTCAACTCAACCGAAGATTACGCCCGGAGAGGTACGGCGAAGCGCATCCCGCTCCGGCGTGGCTGGATCGCTTCGTCTATGGCTTGCCTGAAGTCCGGCGCGAGCAGCTTCGCGGCGCGCACTACGCCAGCGGCGTCGGCTGCAACGCCACCACCGTCAATCTGGCGCTGCTGCCGCTGGTACGCGGCTCGCAAGCGAGCTTGGGTGTGCTCGACCACGCCGCCATCGAGATCAAGGTCGGCTCGTCGGAAGGCGGCAATCAGGGTCAACGCCGGGTCGCACCACCCGATCCGATCGGGCGCGGTGCGGGCGTACAAGCCGACGCGGCACCGCCATCACGCCGAAGTCCGCATGCGGATCCTCGGCGCGGACGCGCGCATCGATTTCGCGGTCACAGCGATTGAGATGGTGCGCGGCGTCCATCTGCTGGCACACGTCTACCTGAACGCGCCGCTGACCGAAAAAGACGTGGAAGCTGTATCGCGGGGCGTATAAGGACGAGCCGTTCGTGCGGCTGGTGAGCAGCAAGACCGGGCTGCACCGCTTCCCTGAGCCGCGTATCGTCGCCGGGACGAACTTCTGCGACATCGGTTTTGAGCTGGATGAGGATAACCGCAGTGACGAGGCAGGCCTGCCGCGCTCGAATCTGGGCAAGGGCGCGGCGGGGTCGGCGGTGCAGTGCATGAATCTGATGCTCGGCTTTGACGAGACGACAGGACTGACTTTTCCGGGGGTGTATCCATGATCGACATTCAGACGCGCGTAGACAATCTGCTGGTCGTCAAAATCGGCGGCGGCGAAGGGCTTGATCCGCGCGCTGCGTCGACGATCTGGCGGCGCTGGCGGCGGTTCGCCCGCTGATCGTCGTGCATGGCGTCAGCGCGGCGATGAACGCGCTGTGCGCCGAGCGCGGCATCCCGGTGCGCACGATCACGTCGCCGACCGGACACTCCTCGCGCTATACCGATCCGCAGACGCGCGACACCTATGTCGATGCAGCGGACAGCGTCAATGCTGATCTGGTCGGGAGTCTGCATGATCGCGGTATTCGGGCGACGGGCATGACCGCCGCGTCCACCGTGCTGCGTGGCGAGCGCAAGTCCGCCATTCGCGCGGTCGTGGATGGGCGTGTGCGTATGATCCGCGACGATTACAGCGGCGCGATCAACGGCGTCGACGTGCGTCTGCCGCTGGACGCGCTGGAGCGCGGGCTACGTGCCGGTCGTTCCACCGTATGCCGCCAGCGATGACGGCTTGCTGAACGTCGACGGCATCGCGCCAGTGCAGCATTGCTGGGCGTGCTTGGCGCTGCCGAGCTGGTCATCCTGAGCAACGTGCGCGGGCTGTACTGTAGCTTCCCCGACGAAAGCAGCTTCGTCCCCCGCGTGGAGCGGCGCGAGATCGAGCGCGCGCTCGACTGGGCGCACGGGCGTATGAAACGCAAAGTCCTCGGCGCGCAGGAAGCACCTGCCGCTGGAGTACAGCGGTGGTGACGCCGACGGTCGTGCTGACAGCCCGGTGACGGGGGCATTGAGCGGGCAGGGGACGGAATTCGTCGCCTAACGATGCGGTTGTAGGGGCGCACGGCTGTGCGCCCGATAGGCAGGAGAATGACGACACTTTTGCAGAGCATCGAAATCGAAGACCAGCACACCTCCGGCGGCTATTCCAAGCGCCCGCTGACCATCGTACGCGGCGAAGGCAGCACCGTCTACGACGACGCGGGCAATGCCTATCTCGACCTGACCAGCGGCATGGGTGTGGCGCTGCTCGGTCACGCGCACCCGGCGGTCGCGGTGGCGATTGCCGCGCAAGCCAGCACGCTGATCACGCTGCCGGAGATTTTCTACAGCGACCGCCGCGCCAAACTCTACGCATCCTCAGCGAAATCCTGCCCGGCGACCTGCATCGCTATTTCCTGTGCAACAGCGGCGCGTAAAGCCATCGAGGGCGCGCTGAAAGTGCGCGGCTGCTGACCGGTCGCACGGGCATTGTCGCCTCGAAGCGCGGCTTTCACGGGCGCACGCTCGGCGCGCTCGGCTGACCTGAATCAGCGTCACCGCGAGCTGTTCGCAGGCTGGACGCCAGAAGGCATCACCCACATTGCCTACAACGATCTGGCTGCCGCCGACGCCGCCATCACCGACCAGACGGCTGCTGTCGTGGTCGAAGCGGTGCAGGGCGAGAGCGGCGTCTACCCGGCGAGCGCCGAATTTATGCAGGGCTTGCGCCGTCTGTGCGATGAGCGCGGGGCGCTGCTGGTCGTGGACGAAATCCAGACCGGGCTGGGCAGAACCGGGCGCTGGTTCGGCTTCCAGCACAGCGAGGTATTGCCGGACATCGTCGCGCTCGCCAAAGGGATCGCCGGCGGCGTGCCGATGGGCGTGGTCGCCTGGCGGTCGAGCCTCGGTCAGATCGAGCAGGGGACGCACAGCAGCACCTTCGGCGGCAATCCGCTGGCGTGCGCGGCAGCGGTCGCGGCGCTGACGGCGCTGCGCGAGATCGACGCGCCGGGGCGTTCGGCGGAACTGGGCGCGTGGCTGCTCGCTGAGCTGAGTGAGCGCACCCTGCCCTATGCCCGCGAGGTGCGCGGTCTCGGCTTGATGGTCGGCATCGAGCTGCGCGGGCGGGTGACGCCGGTCATTCAGGCGCTTCAGGCGCGCGGGATTCTGGCGCTGGTCGCCGGGAAGAACGTGCTGCGGCTGCTGCCCCCGCTGATTATCACGCCCGAAGAACTGCGCCGCACGGTCGAGGCGGTAGACGAGGTGATGCACGATGTCACAGCTTGAAGCGACCAATTGGCACTAACGGATCGGGAAGTCGAGGATTTGCTGGTCGGTCAGCACCCCTGCTCGTCGATGCACGAAGGCGATGCCTCGCGGTTTCTGGCGGACCGGATGCGCGCGCACGGCTTTGACGATGCCTTCGTCGACGAGTCCGACAGCGCGGTCGGCATCATCGGCAGCGGTTCGCGCGAGGTGGTGCTGCTGGGTCACATCGACACGTTCGGCGGCAACTTCCCGGTGCGGCGTGATGGGCGGCTGCTGTACGGGCGCGGCTCGGTCGTGCCAAAGGTCCGCTGGCGACGTTCGCGGCGGCGGCGGCGCAGGCACGGTTGAACCCGGACATCCGCCTGATCGTGATCGGCGCGACCGAAGAAGAAGCGCCGAGCAGCCGGGGCGCGCATCACGCCATGACCCAGTATCGCCCGGAAATGTGTGTCATCGGCGAGCCGTCACAGTGGGATCGCGTCACGCTTGGCTACAAGGGGCGGATGATCATCTCCTGGAAATGGCGCGGCGACCTCGGTCACAGCGCCGGGCAGGTGGCGACAGCGGCGGAGCTGGCGTTCGAGTACTGGGCGCGCGTGCAGCAGTACGCCGCGCAGGTCAACGCCGGGCGCGACCGCATCTTCGACCAGCTCGACGTTGCCTGCCAGCAAATCCAGACCGGGCACGACGGCATTTACGGCTGGGGCTGGATGGAAATCGGCTTTCGGCTGCCGCCGCGCCTGTCGCTGGATGAAGTCGCCGGGGCGCTGCAATCCGACAACGACGCGACCGCCGAAGCGCACGGCAAGATCGTCGCGTTCGTCGGCGAGCGCGACTCGATCATCAGCCGGGCGCTGCGTGGAGCGATTCGCGCCGAGGGTGGGCAGCCCGCCTTCGTCCACAAGACCGGCACGTCCGACATGAACTTCGTCGGTCCGGTGTGGAACTGCCCGATTGTCGCCTACGGTCCCGGCGATTCGTCGCTCGACCACACGCCGCACGAGCACGTCGATCTGGACGAGCATCTGCGCGCCGTCCGCGTGCTGAAAAACGCGCGCTGGAGCGCCTGTGGTATTGAGAGCGACCTCACTTAATCCCTCCTCCACGTTGTGGAGAGGGGAGGTAAGCGAAGCTGACCGCAGGTCAGCCGCGCAGCAGGGTGAGGTCAGAAACGCGCACTTTTGCCGAGACAGAGATGTCGGATTCTGTTGAGGGTTCGACTCGACGCAGTTAAGTCGGAACGCCATTTGAGAAAGAGCGACACTATGCCATTTGAAAAATTCAGCATTATTGAAAGCACGCTGCGCGAGGGCGAGCAGTTCAGCACGGCGACCTTCAGTACCGGGCAGAAGCTCGAAATCGCCGGACTGCTGGACGAGTTCGGCGTCGAGATGATCGAGATGACTTCGCCGGTCGCCTCGCCGCAGAGCGAAGCCGACATCCGCGCGGTCGTCGGCGCGGGGCTGAACGCCCGCATCCTGACGCACATCCGCTGTAAGCGCGAGGACGCCCAGCGCGCGCTCGATACCGGCGTGCATGGCATCGACGTGGTGATCGGCACGTCGCCTCAGTTGATGCAGAACAGTCACGGCAAGACCATCCGCCAGGTGATCGATGCCGCCGCCGAGGTGATGGCGTTCATCCGCGAGCAGGCGCCGGATGTGATCCTGCGCTTCAGCACCGAGGACAGCTTCCGGTCGCGCGAAGCCGACCTGCTGCGAGTGTACCTTGCCGTCGCCGACCTCGGCATGGTCAACCGGCTGGGGATCGCCGATACCGTCGGCATCGCCATGCCCGATCAGGTATTTGCGCTGGTGCATCAACTGGTGCGCCTGACCGGGCTGGATGTGGAGTTTCACGGGCACAACGACAGCGGCTGCGCCATCGCTAACGCCAGCGCCGCGCTCGAAGCCGGGGCGACCCACGTCGATACGACCGTGCTCGGCATCGGCGAGCGCAATGGCATCACGCCGCTCGGCGGGTTGATCGCTCGGCTGTACACCATCAACCGCGATTACGTCACCAAGTACAACCTGAGCCTGCTGGCGCGGCTCGACCAGTTGATCGCCGACATCTGCGGCTTGACCATCCCGTTCAACAACTACATCACCGGGTCGAGCGCCTTCATCCACAAAGCCGGAATCCACGCCAAGGCGGTGCTGGCTGACCCGAAATCCTACGAGGCGATTGACCCGGCGGATTTCGGCGTCAACCGCGAGATCGCCATCGGTCACCGGCTGACCGGGTGGAACGCGGTGCGCAGCCGCGCTCACGCGCTGGGACTGGAACTCGACGACGCGGTCGTGCAGAACATCACCCGCATCATCAAGGAGCGCGCCGACACCCGTCCGATGACGCTCGACGAGGTGGATGCGCTGCTGCGCGAAGGGGCGATGGCGGTATGACCCACAGGATTAAGACGACGTGTAGGGTCGAGGCATGCCTCGACCCTACGGACAAATATCCATTTGAAACGGCGGTATCCTCATGACCGGATTCACGTTTGCTGAAAAAGTGCTGGCGCGGGCGGCGGGCGTGAGCGAAACCCGCGCAGGGGATGTGCTGGACGTGCGCGCTGACGTGCGCTTCAGCCACGACAATACCGCTGCCATCCGCCGCATTTTCGAGCAGATCGGTGCACCGGGGATCGTGCGCCCGGAGCGAATCGTCGTCACGCTCGACCACGCGGTGCCCGCGCCGACCACCCAGCACGCGCAGAATCACACCGAAATCCGCGAGTGGGTGCGGCAGCAGGGTATCGCGCATTTCTTCGAAGTCGGGCGCGGTATCTGCCATCAGGTGATCAGCGAGGAAGCACTGGTACTGCCCGGTGAGACGATCTTCGGCTCCGACAGCCACACCACCCATTTCGGCTGGCTGGGCGCGTTCGGCATGGGCGTCGGGCGCACCGAGATGGCGGCGCTGTGGGCGACCGGCGAGCTGTGGCTGCGCGTCCCCGAAGCCATGCAGGTTACGCTCAACGGCAGGCTGCTGCCGGGCGTGACCGCCAAGGACATCATGCTCGAAATCCTCGGCGCGCTCACGGTCAACGGCGGGCAGTATCGCTCGGTCGAATTCGCAGGCGATACGATCCCTTCGCTGCCGATTGACGAGCGCCCGGTCATCCCCAACATGATGGCGGAGTTCGGCGCGATGAACGCCTACTTCGCGCCCGATCAAGCTGTGTTCGACTACCCCGCGGCGCGGGGCGCGGGCGACTACACGCCGATCTACCCTGACCCGACGCGGTATACGAGGAGCGCCACGCCTTCGACGTGAGCGCGCTTCAGCCGAAAGTCGCGCTGCCGCACCAGCCGGATCAGGTGGTGACGCTGGGCGAAGCCGCCGGGCAGCCGATCCAGCAGGCGTTCATCGGCACGTGCACGGGGGGGCGCCAGCGACCTCGCCGCCGCCGCCAGCGTCGTGCGCGGGCGCAAGCGCGCATCCGCTTCGTGGTCATCCCGGCGAGCCAGCAGGTCTTGCTGCAAGCGATTGAAAGCGGCGTCCTGACTGATCTGATCGAGGCGGGCGCGACCATCACCACGCCGGCTGCGGTCCGTGCATGGGCAATCACATGGGTGTGCCCGCGCCCAACGAGGCGACCATCAGCAGCGGCAGCCGCAATTTCAAGGGCGCATGGGCACGGCGGATGCGCCGATCTACCTGTCAAACCCTACGTGGTCGCCGCCAGCGCGCTGACCGGCCGTGTCCGATCCGGGAGAGTTTCTGGTCGTGAAGCATCGTGTCTGGGTTTACGGCGACAACGTCAACACCGATGTGATCTTCCCCGGCAAGTACACCTACACCCTCAAGGGGCAGGGCGATCGCTGCCCACGCGCTCGAAGACCTCGACCCGGCGTTTGCTTCAAACGTGCAGCCGGGCGACGTGATCGTGGCGGGGTTGAACTGGGCTGCGGCAGCAGGCCGCGAGCAGGCGGTCACGGCGGTCAAGTGGTCCGGCGTGCCGGCGATCATCGCCGCGTCGTTCGGCGGGCTGTACTTTCGCAACTGTATCAATCAGGGCGTTCGTCCGATTGTCCTGCCCGGCGTGGCGATGCTGTTCCGATCGGGCGACGAAGTCGAGATCGACGGCGACACGATCCTCGCGGCGGGGCAGCGCTTCACCGCGCCAAGGCTGTCGCCGTCCGTTCAGGCGATTCTGGAC
This sequence comes from Anaerolineae bacterium, assembly GCA_046328655.1. GTDB lineage: Bacteria > Chloroflexota > Anaerolineae > Aggregatilineales > Phototrophicaceae > Flexifilum. The sequence continues at coordinate 129,393 of JAXLWE010000004.1, forward strand.
GCGGGCGGCTTGCTGCCGATGCTGCAAAGGCGGTTTCAGGAGTATATCCGCAGGGGCGTTCAACTGAACGCCCTGCAAAAAGCGACGTTATGCCTGATCGTATGCGGCTTGCAGCGCTGCGATGTCGAGCTTCTTCATTTGCAACATCGCCTGGTTGACCGCGCCAGCCTTGGCGGGGTTGGGGTCTTGCATGAGCGTTATGAAAATCGAAGGGACGATCTGCCACGAGATGCCGTACTTGTCCACCAGCCAGCCGCACTGTTCTGCCTCCGGGACGGCGGACAGTGTATTCCAGAGGTGATCGACTTCATCCTGCGTTTTGCAGTCTACATAGAGTGAAAAGGCTGGTGTAAATTGGAACATTGGACCGCCGTTGAGCGCCATGAACTCCTGCCCTTCGAGCGTGAAATTGACCGTCAGCACCGTTACTGAGGAGTCCAGCGTGTTTTCCCCGTAGCGGTTCACGCTGTCGATGTGCGAATTCTTGAAAGTGGCAACGTAGAAATTGGCGGCTTCTTCTGCCTGGTTGTCGAACCACAGAAACGGCGTGATTTTCTGCATGTTCATCTCCGGTTGGGTGTTTTATATCATGCGTATACGGACAGGCACAGTATAATCGCCAGTTGTGTTAAGAGTCAAGAACAAATATTCTAACATTGTGGGGGAGAATTGACCGAAACACAAACGATTACCCTGATCAGCGGCGACGGCATCGGGCAGGAAGTCATCCCGGCGGCGCGGCTCGTCGTCGAAGCGTTGAAGCTGCCGATCACCATCCAGACGGCGGAGGCGGGCTTCGGCACGTTCGAGCGGGCGGGCGACGCGCTGCCGCCGGAGACACTGGCGCTATGCGAAGCCAGCGACGCCGTGCTGTTCGGCGCGACCCAGTCGCCGATGACCAAAGTCGCGGGTTACCGCAGCCCGATCCTGACGCTGCGCCGTCATTTCGACCTGTTCGCCAACCTGCGCCCTGCGTTCGACGGCAGGATCGACCTGCTGGTCGTCCGCGAAAACACCGAAGGCATGTACAGCGGGCGCGAGCGGCTTGAAGATGGCGGCTCGACGGCGATTCTGGAGCGGGTCATCACGGCGAAGGCGTCCGAGCGGATCGTGCGGGCGGCGTGCGAGCAGGCGATGGCGCGGCGGCGCAAGCTGACCATCGTCCACAAGGCGAACGTCCTCAAGGAGACCTGCGGGCTGTTCCGGCGCGTTGCGCTCGACGTGGTGCGCGACTATCCCGATCTGCACGTCGACGAGCTGCTGGTCGATACAGCGGCGCTGCAACTCGCGCAGGACGCCGCCCGCTTCGACGTGCTGGTGACGACCAACCTGTTCGGCGACATCCTCAGCGATCTGGCGGCGGGGCTAACGGGTGGCTTGGGCTTGGCGGCGTCCGCGAACGTGGGCACGGGGCGCACGGCGGTATTCGAGCCGGTTCACGGCAGCGCGCCGGACATCGCCGGGAAGGGCGTCGCCGACCCGCGCGCCGCCATCCTCAGCGCGGGCATGATGCTCGATCATCTGGGCTACCACGAAGCAGCGGAGAAAATCCGCCGCGTGACGTATAATACGCCGCACTCCGGCGGCACGCTGGAGACGGCGCGCTGGATTGCGGACGAGGTCACGGATGAGATTGAAACGTATCTGTAAATCGATAGTCCGTAGGGGCGTAACATGTTACGCCCCTACAAAGATTGTGTGGTTGATAACGCTGCTGTTCTTGCTCGCGCTCGCGGGCTGCGCGCAGGCGGGCGACCCCGGCGCGGCGATGGTCAAGTATCTGGAAGCGCGCGCCGCCGCCGATGCCGACACGATTCGCGGCTTGTCGTGCGCGGCGTGGGAAGGGCAGGCGGTCGCGCAGGCGGATTCGTTCCGCTCGATGAACGCTACGCTCGAAAACGTCACCTGCAAGCAGAGCGGCACCGACGGCGATTTCACGCTCGTCTCGTGCGACGGCAAGATCGTCACCACCTACAACGGCGAGAACCGTGAATGGGCGCTCGGCACGTACCGCATGGCGCAGGAGGACGGCGAGTGGAGAATGTGCGGCGAAGCGCCGTAAACACTTGGCGTTCTTGGCGTCTTGGCGGTTAACATGCTCTTGACATCTAACAGCAAAGGCGACCCACACAGGTCGCCTCTTTTGTTGTCAGATAGTGGAGACTTCCGGCGCGAGCTGCGGCTCTAAAAGCTGCGTCAGGATCACGTCGAGCGCTTGCAGCGTGACCAGATTGCGCAGCGTGTAGCCGCGTTCGAGGTTGTCGGGCGTGAAATTCCCGGCGTTGTCGTCGATGGGTGAGGACAGGTGGATCGGGTCAGCCAGATTGATGCCCTGATCCGGCAAATCCTCCAGCGCGCGGTATAGGTTGATCAGCGGCAGGTCGTAATCGCGGGCGATCTGGACGATGATCTGGTTGAATAGCACCGACTTTTCCGGGAATTCCGGGCGCACCGGGAAGGTGTACAGGATCGGCACGATGTCGGCGGCAATCGTCTGGTCGATGATCTGGCGCAGATAGCGGTTGAACGAATCCGCCTCGAAAAAGGTCGTGTCGTTCGTGCCGAACATGATCAGCGCGAACGCCGGGTTGGACACGCGGTATTCGCAGGTGAGCGGGCTTTCGTTCGAGTCGCATACCGCCGGGTCTGCCCAGATCGGGTCCTGCACGCTGGCGGTGGTGAAGCCGGTGGTCGTCGCCAAGCCGGGGTTGGAGAGCGCGCTGTAGTCGTCACGCACCGCCACCGCCGAGAAGAAGTCGATCACTCCCTGAAGATCGCTGTAGTCGCCTAAATTGTACTCGCCCGCCTTGCTGAACGGCGTCAGGAAGTTGGGCGAAGCCGTCATGCAGTCGCCCACTTTCGACAGGCTGTGCGGAATGCGACCGGCGTCGTGCCCGCGCTCGTAGATGGCGCGCGCCGTCTCGGTGACCTCCGGCAGGACGGGGATGTCGTCAAGGTTGATGTCGGCGACGGTCGCCGGGTCGAACGTGTCCTGCGCATGGAGAGCGGTGGGCAGCAGGAACAACAGGCATAGTACACTGAAAAGCAGGCGCTGGCGCATGGAATAAGACCCTGTTCACTTGTCTCCGGGGCGATCTTACCCGCAAAGCCGAAAGCTGCAAAGCGAGTCAACGGCGAGGGTGCGCATTTCCGGGAAAATTCGGTACAATGGCGGCGTTCACTGGAAAATTGAGGCTGTTGGATGATAGCAAGGCTGTTTTCGGTCGTGCTGCTGATGGCGCTGATAACAGGCGGCGCTGCGGCGGACAGTGGGACCAATATCTGCGTCGCCCCCGTCAATTCGTCGCTCAATTACGCTTTTCAGGCTGACAATTCCTGTGTCGCTCCCGACGCGGTCGCTGCGGCGCGCGATGCCTGCTCGGGCATGACCGCCGGACAGGTGTGCCGCGGTGCTGGCGATGCAGGCAGCGCCGCACGGCGGGCTGGTGGTGGCGGGCGCATCGGTTGAGCTTGCTGACGTGGACAGCCTGACCGGGAACGCCGGGTCGCTGGCGCTGGTCGCCATGCAGGCGGACTTGCCGGATGACGCCGTGCCGATCCAGCTTGTGCTGTACGGCGACGCGAGCATCGCCAACGCTGTCACCGATCTGCCTGAACCGTTCCCGACGGCGACGGTCAAGAACGGACCCGCCAACATCCTCAACCTGCGGGCGTCGCCGGATGCCGACGCGGATGTCGTCACGACCATGCGCTGGAGCGAAGAACTGCCCGCCGACGGTCGCAGCGCCGACGGCGAATGGCTGCGCGTGCAGACCGACAAGGGCGCGGCGTGGGTGTTCGCATCGCTGGTGACCGTGACCGAGGGCGACGCGGCGGCGCTGTACGTGCTCGACAGCCCGGCGACCCGCCACATGCAGAGCGTCACGCTGGCAAACGGCGCGCCTGCGGGGCTTGCTGGTGCAGGCGGCGAACGACGCTCCCGCGCATCTGGAAGTCAATGGCGCGCTGCTCACGTTTTCGACGGCGGCGCTGCTGGTGCACGCCCCGGCGGGCGAAGCTGAGCGTGCAGGTGCTGAGCGGGAGCGCCGAAATCGCCGCGAATGGCAGATCGGTCGAGGCGAATGCGGGCGTGGAAATCCGCGTCGGCGATGCCGCGCCGGAGGTGGTCGACGGGCCGCCGTTCAGCTCGCTGGCGAGCGCACCGCTTGATCTGCTGCCGGAAGCGGCGCAGTCGTGCTTCGCCAGCCCCGGAAACGGGACAGCCGCGCTCTACAGCACGCCGGGCGGTCAGGCGGTGGGCGAACTTAGCGCCGACGCCAGCGGCATCGTCACCGGGCAGGCGACGGTCGACGGACAGGTGTGGCTGCGCGTCGGCTCGTCGTGGGTGGCGCAGTCCGACGTGCAGACTGCCGGAATTTGTACCGCGCTGCCGCAAGTTTCGCCAGCGGCGCAGCAGCAGGCTTCGCAGCCCGCCCGGACGACCGGCTTCGCCCACAATCTCGTTCCGGCGGCGCGCTCGATCTGGGTGGCGCATACCGGTCCCGACAATTTGTCCGGCGTCTGCACTGCGCCGCCGATTGCCCAATGCGATCATCTGGCGGCGGTGACGCCGCAGCCCGACGGCTCCATCGACTGGCTGGGGCAGGAGCCGCTGCCCTACACGCTGCGCCCGACCGGAGACAATACGTTCAGCTTCAGCGGGCGCAACCAGCTCAACAATGCCGATCTGTCGCTGACGGTGACCTTCACCGGTGCGACGACGTGGGTTGGGACGATGCGGCTGGTCTACGATAACGACGCCGGCTGCACCCATCAGTTCAATTACACGGCTGACCTTCGATAGGGAGAGACGTATGCTGAAAAAGGCGCTCATTCTACTGTTCATTCTGGTCTTGAGCAGTGTGAGTTACGCACAGAGTGACGTGACGGCGGTCACGCTGGTGGCGCTGAACATGCGCAGCCAGCCGAGCCAGAGCGGCAGCGTCATCCCCAAGCTGCCGCCGCAGACGACCGTGATCGTCGAGGGGCGCGACGCCAACGAGAGTTGGCTGCTGGTGCACACGCCTGACGGTGGCGCGCGCGGCTGGATGGCGCTTCAGTATATGCAATTCTCCGAAGCGATCAGCATTCGCAATCTGCCCGACATGACCGGCGTCGATCTGTCCACGCCGCTGTCGCCCGGCGAAGGCGCGCCGCCGCCCGTGATCCCCGACGAGCGCCACGACTACCCGGCGCTGTGGCTGGACGACGCCACCCTGAACAACGCGCGGGCGATCTGGCAGCGCGGGCAGCGGCTCGGCAACAACCCCAACTCGCTGATCAAGATCGGCGAGAGCAACACCGCCGGGACGGTGTACATGTGTACATTCCACTACAACAATTACGATCTGGGTCCCTACAGCGACCTGTTCCCGGTGGTCGAGCGCTTCAATTCGACCGGATCGTTCTGCCATTACGACTACACGGCGCGCAGCGGCTTCGCTACCGCTAATCTGCTCGACCCGAACTGGGCTATTGAGGCGGAATGCCAGCAGGGAGAGACGCCGCTGGAATGCGGCAACCGCATCTACAACCCCAGCTACGCGCTGATCTACCTCGGCATCGCCGACATGGGCTTCTACACCGAGCAGCAGTTCCGCACCAATCTGGTGACGCTGCTGCGTTTCCTGAGCGACAACGGCGTGATCCCGATCCTGACGACCTACCCGATGGCGGACGTGTTCAACGACGGCAAGCCGCAGACCTTCAACGCCGTGATCCGCGAGGTGGCGCTGAGCGAGCACATCCCGCTGATGGACGTGCGCTCGGTGCTGCACGACTACGCCAATCACGGCACGGGACCGGACGGCTACCATCTGTCGGTGCGCGATACGGAGTATACGAGTTTCGGCGGCGACGAGCTGACGTATGGTCGGACGATGCGCGAGCTGATGACGCTGCAAATGCTGAAGGCGCTGACGTTCTGACGCTGCCTGCGATGGCGGTTCATCTGCTGAGCAGCGGCGCAGTCGCGGCGGGCGCGCACTTGACCCCGCCCCGTGACTGGCGCTATGATCGCCCGCGCGTTCGTGGAGATGTGGCACTGCATGGTATTGACTAAACAACCGATTCGCCGACGCAGCTTCGCCGTCCTGGTCGTCCTGATGCTGGCGGCGGCGTGCGCCCCCGCAACCCCGACCGTCACCCCGACGCCGATTGTGCTGACGACGACGCCGATCCCGCGCACGCCCGTGCCGACCATCGGCATCGTCGAGACGGCGACGCCGACCCCGGTACCGACTGAGCCGCTGGTCATTCAGGATGCGCTCAGCGGGACGAACACGGCGCTGTACGTGCGCGAAAAGCCGAGCACGATGGCGGCGATCCTGCGCACCGTAAGCGCGACCGATCCGCTCGATTTCGTCGGACGAACCAGCGACAACCGCTGGGTGCAGGTCACGCTTGACGACACGACCAGCGGCTGGCTGGTGGCGCGCGCGCTCACCTTCCCGCTGGACATCAACACGCTGCCCGTGACCGGGACGGCTGAAAACGTCGATTTCGTGGCGCTGGTTTCGCCGGAAGCCGCCGAAGGCATTTCGCTGTATGCCAGTCCGCACGGCACTTACGAGGTGGTCGAGACTCTGCCCGCGCTGACACCGCTGCGCCTTGACGGGCGGCGCTAGGACGGCATCTGGGTGCACGGCTTTACCGCCGACAGCAAGGAAGGCTGGCTGCGCCGCTCGCTGCTCGACCTGAACTTCGACATTGGGCTGCTGACGGTGATGAACGTCGAAGGGCTGGATACCGGGTCGGAGGTCGTGCAGGCGCGGGTGCTGCCGTCGGGCGGCGGGCTGCGGCTGCGCCAGCTTCCCGGCGATGATGGGCGGGTTATGCTCAACCTGAACGCCGGGACGGAGCTGGTGATCGAGGGGCGGACGCCCGATAACGGCTGGCTGCTGATCAAGTCGGCGGACGGCTACGAAGGCTGGGTGAATGCGAGCTTTGTCGAGCTGTACGTCGACCTCGCCGACGTTGAAGCGATCAACAATCCGCAGCCGGTCGAACTGATCATCCCGCCCACGCCGGAAGGCGGCGTGCAGGTCGTCAGCAGCGTCGGCGGCGGCGCGCGCCAGATTTACCTGAACGGGCAGGCGGCGGGCAACCAGCGTAACGTTTTCACCAAAGTCGGCGACAGCCTGACCGATACGCCCAACTTCCTGCGCGCGCTCGGCGGCAGCTACAACCTCGAAGGCTACGGCTACCTGCTGCCGGTGATCCAGTTCTTCTCCGGCGGAAGCGCGCTCGGCGGCAACCCGTTCGTCAGCGGGTCGATCTCGGCGCGGGCGTCATGGGGATCGGTCAGCGCGCTCGACCCCGGCTCGGCAGACCCCGGTCGCTGCAACAGCGGCGAAACGCCGGTCGCCTGCGAGATGCGGGTCGTCAAGCCCGCCGTCGCGCTGATCATGATCGGCACGAACGACGCGCCTGCCTATCCTGCGGATCAATACGGCGAGCGGCTGCGCATCATCGTCGAGACGTGCATCCAAGCCAACGTCGTCCCGGTGCTGAGCACGCTGCCGCCGCGCGCCCAGTACAACGACAACATCATCGCCTACAATCAGGTGATCACGGCGATGGCGCAGAATTACGGCGTGCCGCTGACCGATCTGTACAGCGCGCTGGTCAACCTGCCCGATCACGGCTACGGTCCCGACGGAATCCATCTGTCCGTGCCGCCGGGCGGCGCGGGCGCGACGGTCGATTTCACGCCGGAGAACCTGCAATTCGGATCGACGGTGCGCAACCTGACCACGCTGCAGGTGCTCGACATGGTGTGGAAGCAGGTGCTGTCGTAGCAGTGTGCAATATTTGTAGGGGCGCAGTAGGCTGCGCCCCTACGGCAGCGTACCATTTGCTTGACTCGCCGCCGCCGACACGCTATGCTCTCGCCACAATTCAGCAGCTAAAGCGCTGGTGTGCCTGCGCCCGGATGCGCGGCACGGCTGTACACCGTACAGCTTAGGGGGAAGACCGGTGGCGTTCTTCGGAACGGAGTCCGGCGCTGTCCCGCAACGGTAAAGCATTCTGCCTGAGCCGAATGCCAAGCCCGACTACCCGCCAACGCTTTTGCTCGTGCATCACCTTCGTGGTCAAAAGGGGAGCGAGCGTGGAGATCGTGCTTGATTCCCGCCACCCGGCGGGTTTTTTGTTCCAGATCAACCGAACGGCGCTACCCCCGCGAAGGTCAATCGTCCTTTATTCGTACAGAGGGGTAGGTGCAAGATGAAGTTTCGCTGGGTACTGCTGTTGGTCGTGCTGCTGTTGTTTTCGGGGCTGCCGCTGAGCGCGCAGGACGCTCCGGCGTGCGTCGCCGATTACGATCCGCAAGTCGATTATTTCCCCGACAAGGTTGAGCCGGAATATTCGCAGGGCTGGCAGGTCGAATACCACAACAACTACAAAGTGGTCGATGTCACGTCGCCATTTCCCGGCGCGACCGACGCCGATGCTTTCCGCTACGTGCTGGTCGAGTGCGGCACGCCCGCGCCCGACGGCTACGACGGCGCATCGGTGATCGAAATCCCCGCCGGGAAGGTGATCGCGCTCGGCACGAGCTACATCCCGCAGTTGAAAGAGCTTGGGCTGCTTGACGAGCTGATCGGCGTGGACAGCGGCGCGTTCTACAACACGCCGGAAGTGGTCGACATGCTCGCCGACGGCAAGCTGATCGAAGTGGGCGTCGGGTCGGCGATCAATGTCGAGGCGGTGCTGAACGCCGAGCCGGGTCTCGTGCTGACCTTCGGCAGCGGCAGCCCGGACTACGACGCACACCCGGCGCTGATTCAGGCGGGCGTGCCGGTGGTGGTCGCGTCGGATTACGTCGAGCAGACGCCGCTCGGACAGGCGGAGTGGGTCAAGTTCACGTCGCTGTTCTACGATGCCGAGGCGACCGCGAACGCCGTTTTTGGCGACAGAGCCGCCGAATATGACCGCCTCGCCGGGCTGACCGCCGACCTGAGCGACGCCGATAAGCCGCTGGTGCTGTGGAACAGCTACACCAGCTACAGCGACGCCTGGTTCATCCCCGGCACGGAGAGCTTCGCCGCGACTTACGTCAACGACGCGGGCGGCACGCTGGTGCTGAGCGACGACCCTACGCTGCAAGGCAATAACAACGCGCTGCCGTTCTCGTTCGAGGCGGTTTACGCCGCCGGGCTGGACGCCGACGTGTGGATGCCCGGCGTGTTCGGTGTGCCGACGCTCGCTGATCTGGTGGCGCAGGACGAGCGCTACGCCGACTTCGCCGCCGTCAAGAACGGCACGGTCTACAATTACGACGCGCGCGTGAACGCCAACGGCGGCAACGACTATTTCGAGAACGGCGTCGCCAACCCGCAGGACGTGCTCGCCGACCTGATCAAGATGTTCCATCCCGACCTGCTGCCGGATCACGAGTTCGTCTATTTCCGACAGCTTCCGGGGGCAGAGTAACGAACACGAATTGTCGCGTAGGGGCACGATATATCGTGCCCCTACAGAAATGCATATGTTGAACAACGCACCTGATTCCACAATATCCGCTGTGCGCCGCCCGCGCTCGCTGCTGCTGATCGTGCTGGCGGCAGCGCTGCTCGGCGCGTTCCTGATCAGCCTGGCGCTGGGGTCGGTAGCTATCCCGCTGGACGAGATCGTCCGCGTGCTGCTGGGCGGCAGCGCCAGCCGCGACGCCTGGACGAATATCATCCTGAAATTCCGGCTGCCCAAAGCGCTCACGGCGATTCTTGCGGGGGCGGCGCTCGGCGTCAGCGGCTTGCAGATGCAGACGCTGTTTCGCAACCCGCTCGCCGATCCGTTCGTGCTGGGGATCAGCTCCGGGGCGAGCCTGGGCGTGGCGCTGGTGGTGCTGCTGGTCGGCACGCCCGGCATGATCCTGCTGGCGGGGGTGACGCTGCTGGGCGATGTTAGTCTGGCGGTCGCCGCCAGCCTCGGCAGCGCGGCGGTGCTGCTGGTCGTGCTGCTGGCGGCTCGCCGGGTGCAGAGCAGCGTCACGCTGCTGATCCTCGGCTTGATGTTTGGGGCGGGCGTCAGCGCGCTCGTCAGCCTGTTGCTGTATTTCAGCATCTCGGAGCGGATTCAGGCGTACATCAATTGGACGTTCGGCTCGTTCGGCGGCGTCACGTGGAGCCAGATGATGGTGTTCGCGCCGACGATTATTCTGGGGCTGATCATCGCCTTCCTGCTGTCGAAGTCGCTCAACGCGCTGCTATTGGGCGAGACTTACGCCCGCAGCATGGGCATGAACGTCCGGCGGGCGCGCATGTGGATCATCGCCAGCACGGCGCTGCTGGCGGGTGCGGTGACGGCGTTCTGCGGTCCGATTGGCTTCCTCGGCATCGCTATCCCGCACATCTGCCGCAATCTGTTCAACACCTCGGATCACCGCATCCTCATCCCGGCGTCGATCCTGATGGGTGGCATTGTCGCGCTGGTCGCCGACCTGATCGCGCAGGTTCCCGGCAGCCAGATCGTGCTGCCGCTGAACGCCATCACCGCGCTGCTGGGCGCGCCGGTGGTGATCTGGATCATCCTGCGCGGGCGCGGCTTGGGGGCAATGTTCGAGCCGTGAGCTATAATAGGCGGCAATAATTCGATATATTGTGAAAGCCTACGACTGATGTACCAGACAATTGATCGCGCCGCAATCGAGCAGACCCGCACCAAAATCGCCCGGCTGGGCGGGCTGCTGTTCGACCGTCACCTGACCGATGCCGCCGGGGGCAATATCAGCGCCCGCGTTGGCGAAGTGCTCTGCATGTCGCCCAGCTACAGCGGCTCCAAGCGCCAGTGGCAGCTCCAGCCGGAGGATGTGCTGATCGTCGACCTCGACGGCAACATCCTCGAAGGCGACGGCAAGCTCACCCGCGAAACCAACGTCCACCTGAAGCTGCACCGCGAATTCGGCGAGTACGGCACGGGCGTGATCCACGCCCATTCGCGCAACCTGCTGGTGTTCGCGGCGATGCACAAGTCGATGCCGCCCGTGCTGGAGCAAACGCTCAAGTTCGGCGAGGTCAAATGTGTCGAATACGCGCCCGCCCACAGCCAGGAACTGGCGGAGAACGTCGCCGGGGCGCTGCGCGGGCAGGAAGATCGCATCCGCCAGCAGGCGGCGGGCGTGATCGCGCCCTGGCACGGCGTGTTCCTGATCGGCAAGGACATCGACGCGGCTTATGACGCGGTCGAGCGCTTCGATACCAACGCCTACATCCTGATGATGGCGCAGCAGGCGTTCGGCGTGACCGACCTGATGGCGCAGCAGCGCGCCGACCTCGATGCGGCGATGGCTCGCTTCGAGGATCACGAATGATCCTCACCGTCACCGCCAATTCGGGCTTGGATCTGGTTTACTTCATCCCGTCGTATGAGCAGGGACGCACCCTTCGGGCGAGACAGGTTGTCCAGAGCATCAGCGGCAAGCCGATTGACTGTTCCTGGATCCTGATGGAGATGGGCATCACCAGCCGCGCGCTCGGCTTCACGGCGGGGCAGTCCGGCGAGATTTTCAGGCAGATGGTGCGCGAGCGCGGTATTCAGGGCGATTTCATTACCGCCGAGGGCGAGACGCGCCGCAATCTGGTGATCGCCACCGACGACGGCAAGCCGCACACGGCGATCACGTCGTCCACGATGGTCGTCTCCGAAGCGCACGTCGCGGCGCTGCGCGAAAAATACATCGCCGCGCTCGACGACAGCGAGGTGGTCGTGCTCGGCGGCACGCTGCCGACCGGCATGAAGCCGGAATACTACACCGATTTCGTCGCGCTGGCGCGCCAGCGGGATGTTCCCGTGATTCTGGACGCGGTCGAGCCGAACCTGAGCGCCGGGCTAGCGTCGCGCCCGACCTACGTCAAGCCGAACCGCGACGAGCTTTCGCAGTTCATCGGCAGGCACGTCGAAACCGACGCCGAAGTCTACGACGCCGGGCGCGAGATCGTCCGGCGCTACGGCACGTACCCAATCATCTCGCTGGGAGCCGACGGCGGCATGGCGATTCTGCCGGGGCGCACCTACCGCATCGCGCCGATTCGCGTGCCGGTCGTCAACGCGGCGGGTTCGGGCGATGCGATTCTGGCGGGGCTGGCGGCGTCGATTGCGCGCGGTCAGCCGATTGAGGAAGGGATTCGGCTCGGCTTCGCGGCGGCGACCGCCGTTGTGAGCACGCCCGGCACGGCGGAATGCTCGCTGCCGGACATCGAGCGCTACGCGGCGCAGCTTGAGGTGATGCCTTATGAGCGGGTTTGAGTTCGCAACCGCGACGCGGATTATCTTCGGCGAAGGCAAGCTGCGCGAGATCGCGGCGATTGCGCCGGAATGCGGGCGTCGCGCGTTGGTGATCGTCGGCGGGAACATCGAGCGGGCAAAACCGCTGCTCGACCTGCTGGACGAGGCGAAAACCGAGCACCTCGAATTCACGGTCGCTAACGAGCCGGATATACAGTTGATCAAAAGCGGCGTCGGGCGGGCGCACGACTTCGCCGCCGAGATGGTGATCTCGTTTGGCGGTGGCAGCGCCATCGACACGGGCAAGGCGATTGCGGCGCTGGCGACCAACCCCGGCGACGTGCTGGATTATCTCGAAGTCATCGGCAAGGGGCAGGCGCTGATCAACGCGCCGCTGCCGTTCGTCGCCATCCCGACGACGGCGGGCACGGGCGCGGAAGTGACGCGCAACGCCGTGATCGCCTCGCCGGAGCATAGGCGCAAGGTGAGTCTGCGCCACCCGCTGATGCTGCCGCGCGTGGCGCTGGTCGACCCCGAACTGACCTACGGGCTGCCGAAAGAAATCACGGCGTACACGAGCATGGACGCGCTGACGCAGGTGATCGAGCCATTTGTCTCGAACGCCGCGAATCCGATGACGGATGCCATCTGCCGGGAAGGGATGCTGTATGGCGCGGGCAAGCTGCCGGACGCTTATGCGTTGGGCGATCCTGAGGCGCGGCACGAACTGGCATTGATGAGTCTGTTTGGCGGGTTGGCGCTGGCAAACGCCCGGCTCGGCGCGGTTCACGGCTTTGCTGGCGTGCTTGGCGGGATGTACGACGCACCGCACGGGGCGATCTGCGCAGCGCTCCTGCCATACGTGACGGAAATCAACCTGAGAGCGCTGAGCCAGCGCGCCAGCGCCAACCCGGCTACGTGGCGCTATGACGAAGTCGCCCAACTGCTGACCGGACGCAAAGATGCTGTCGCACAGGACGCTGTCGTGTGGCTGACGGATTTGCTGGCGCGACTGGAAATTCCGCCGCTGCGGATGTACGGCATCCGGCGCGAGGACTTCCCGGAAATCGTCGCCCAGAGCGCCAAGTCAAGCAGCATGAAGGGCAATCCGATTATGCTGACGGATGACGAACTGACCGAAATTCTGGAAAAGGCGTGGTGAAACCTCACCCCGCTGCGCTCCGCTTAACTTCCCCTCTCCATAGAGTGCAGAGGGGATTGAGGGGTGAGGTAAGCCTATGTATCTTCTGAGCGTCAATCTCGGCAGGGCACAGCCGATCAATGCCAAGAGCGGCGTGAGCGGCATCTTCAAACAGCCGACGACCGCGCCTGTTCAAATCACGACGCTGGGGCTGGAAGGCGACGTGATCGTCGATACCAAAAATCACGGCGGCGTCGATCAGGCGGTGTACGTGTTCGGGACGCCGGATTACGACTGGTGGTCGGCGGAACTGGGGCGCGAGATCGCGCCGGGGACGTTCGGCGAGAATATGACAATCATCGGGCTGGAAAGCGCGCGCTTCAACATCGGCGACCGTATTCGCGTGGGCGCGGTGCTGCTGGAAGTCACCGCGCCGCGCATCCCGTGCGTGACGTTGGCAGCGCGCATGGACGATCCTCAGTTCGTCAAGCGCTTTCGCCAAGCCGAGCGTTTCGGGCTGTACTGCCGGGTGATCCAGACTGGCGCGGTGCAGGCGGGGGATCCGGTGAGCGTGATGCCGTATGCGGGCGAAACGCTCTCGGCGCGGGAAGTTTTCCGGCGCTACTACATGACGGAGCATGACGAGGCGACGCTGCGGCGCGGGCTGGCAGCGCCGCTGCATTATCGGGTGCGCCGGGATTACGAAGAACTGCTCGCAGCGCTGCTGGTCGATGCGTAGGTCGGCGTGAACTCGCATCTGCGGGCGGTGCTGCAAGCCCTGTTCGTGACCTTCCTGTGGTCGACTTCATGGGTATTGATCAAAATCGGGCTGAGCGACATCCCGGCGCTGACGTTCGCGGGGCTGCGCTACTGCCTCGCGTTCGTGTTTCTGCTGGTGTACGTGCGCGGCTCGCTGCGAGCGCTGTATGGTAGATCGCGGCGGCTGTGGGTTCGGCTGATCGCGCTCGGTCTGGTGTACTATTCGGTGACGCAGGGGACGCAGTTCATCGGGCTGTCATACCTGCCCGCCGCAACGGTGACGCTGCTGCTGAGCTTCTCGGCGATGGTGGCGATGCTTCTCGGCATGTGGCTGCTCAAGGAGCACCCGACACGCCAGCAGGTCGCCGGGATGGCGATCTACCTCGTCGGGGTTGTCGTCTACTTCTATCCTGCCGTGCTGCCGCCGGGGCAGGTGATCGGCGTGGTGGTTGTGCTGATCGGCGTGCTGGCGAACGCCTATTCCGCTGTGCTGGGGCGCGACATCAACCGGAGCGGCGACCTGCCGCCCGCGCTGGTGACGACCGTCAGCATGGGCTTCGGCGCGCCGGTGATGCTGATCGCCGGGATTGCTGCGCAAGGGCTGCCGACGCTCAGCGCATCCAACTGGCTGATCATCGCGGTGCTGGCGCTGGTCAACACGGCGTTCGCCTTCACGGTGTGGAACCAGACGCTCCGCACGCTCACGGCGACCGAATCGAGCGTGATCAACAACATGATGCTGATCCAGATTCCGATTCTGGCGTGGATTTTTCTGGGCGAGACGATCAGCGCGCAGCAGGCGGCAGGCATGGCGCTGGCAGGCGCGGGGATTCTGGTGGTGCAGGTACGGCGAGGAGCGGTAAGCGCTCAGCCGTCAGCAATCAGCGAGGAAGCAGCAACCGGGATCGAATAGAAAAAGGTCGCACACTGTGCGACCTTTCTTCATGCCTTGTATCGGCTGATAGCTGAAAGCTGACCGCTACCTACACATACGCCTCGCGGAGCTGCGAGCTGATATAGTCCAGCACCGACACGGTGATGGCGATCAGCCAGACGGCGATGCCCGCCGAGTCGAAATTGCCGAGTCGAATCCACTGGATGAGGATGAAGCCGATACCGCCGCCACCGACCGCGCCGATGATCGTGGACATACGGACGTTGATGTCCCAGCGGTAGACGGTGAACGACACGAACGGCGGGATGACCTGCGGCAGCACCGCGTAAACGATCACCTGAAGGCGGCTCGCGCCGGTCGCTTGCAGCGCCTCAATCGGTCCCTGCTCGATACTCTCGATGGCTTCGGAATACAGCTTGCCGAGCGAGGCGATGGAGTGGAGCGTCAGCGCGATCATGCCCGCGAACGGACCCAGCCCGACCCACGCCGCCGCGATGATCGCCCAGATCAGCGGCTCGATGGAGCGGATCACGTTGAGAAGCGTGCGCGTGATGAAGTAGATCGCCCGCGTGACCACGTTTTCGGACATCAGATTGCGCGCGGCGATGAAGCTCAGCGGGATAGCGAGGATCGTGCCGAAGAAGGTCGCCATCAAGCCGAGATAGATGGTCTCGACCATCAGGCTGAGTGCCAGCAGCAGGTCGGAACTGGGACGCAGCGCCCCCTGCGATTCGACCTGCCGGACGATCACTGTGCTGGCAATCGTGCCGACCGCGACGCTGGGGATGGTGAAATTCGGCGCGTTGAAGGTGAAGCGGAACGAGCCGTTGTCGTCGGGCGTGAGGACGATGGGCGCGCCGTTCGCGCGCGGGCGGAATTCCGGGATGCTTTGGGGTCGCCACCAGAGCGTGGCGGTCTCGCCGGGCTTGAAGCCGTGCCCGACGACCGTGATCTCTGTGCCGAGCGTGCGCGAGCCATCAAGCTGCGCCGGACCGGAAATCTCGCCGCAGGTCGGCTCGATGCGCACATACGGCTGCCCTTCGATCTCGTCGGGCGGGCTGGGCGCGTCGGTGGAGCAGGGCGTATCCCACTGCGCCGCCGCTTCGGTGTTGACTTCGCCTGTGACGAACGCCTGATCCCAGGGCCAGGCAAGCTGCGACAGGCGCGGTACGATGTCGCCGATTTCTGTGATCGCCTTGTACAGATTGATCTGCGTCACGTCCCAGCCGATGATGAAGGCGACCAGAAACAGCATGAAGAACGGCAGGCGCGTCGGCAGCAGTCTCCCGCCCGCGCTGCTGTAGGCATCCCAGATGCTCCATAGATAGATCAGCACCAGCATCACGAACAGGACGACCGCCATGCTGAAGTGGCTGGCGGCGGTGCTGGTGAAATTGGCGGTCGACTGATCGCCTCGGAGGATGGCGCCGAGATCGACCCCGGAGACCTCCAGCCGCCACAGGGTCAGCGCGACCATCAGCGGCAGCAGCAGTATCAGGATCAATCCGCGCAGACGCTCGTTGACGTAGAAATGCCCCAGTCCGGGGATCAATGCCAGCAGCGCGGCGATCAGCGGGCTGCGACCGGAAGGCTGGCGCGGCTTCGGCGATTCGGTTTGCTCGCGGGCTTGTGCGGTTGCGGTCATGGTCTATGCCCCCGTGATACTTCCGAGGCGCTGTGCCTCCTCGCCGTAAATCTCGGCAAACTCGGCGTCGGTCAGGCGTCGAATCTGCTCGCGCGTTCCGTGATAAACGATCTCTCCGGCGCGCAGCCCGATCACGCGGTCGGCATAGCGCTGGACGAGGTCGAGATAATGCAGGCTGCAAATGATGGTGCGCCCATCATTTCGGTTGAGTTCTTCGAGATAACCCATGATCGAGTGCGCCAGCACCGGGTCGAGGCTGGCGACCGGTTCGTCGGCGAGGACCAACTGCGGGTCCTGCATGAGCGCGCGGGCGATGCCGACGCGCTGCTGCTGACCGCCGCTCAACTGATCCGCCCGGATGCGGGCTTTGTCCTCAATGCCGACGCGCCTGAGGGCGTCCATCGCCCGCTGGTGGTCGGCTTTCGAGAAGCGGTTGCCGAGACTCCACAGGGGCGGTGTGTAACCCAGCCGCCCGGTGAGGACGTTGGTGAGCACGCTCGACCGCTTGACCAGATTGAACTGCTGGAAGATCATGCCGATGCGCCGCCGCAGCGGACGCAGCTCGCCGATCTTGAGCGCCGTGACGTTGATGTCGTCCAGCCAGATTTCGCCTTCGGTCGGGTCGATCAGGCGGTTGATGCAGCGGAGCAGGGTCGACTTGCCCGACCCGCTCAAGCCGATCACGGCGAGAAATTCGCCGTCCTGAACGTCGAAGCTGACATTTTTAAGGGCGACTGTGCCGTTGTCGTAAACTTTGGTGAGGTTAACTACTCGTAGCATAGTGGGGCTGCCGGTGACCGTTTGGCGGAATGTTCTGCGTGGTGCTGATGCGAGAATTTAGCGTAGGGGCGGGTTACACGCCCGCCCCTACGGTGATTCTGATTAACCTGCGAGTTCTTCGATCTGAACGCCAGCGGCGTCAGAGCTGCTGACGGAAGTCATCGAAGAAGCCGTCGTTCGCCTCTGCCAGACCACCCCAGTTGTAGGTGTCGCTCAGAAGCTGAGCATTGTCCGGGTTCCCGGCGATGTCCAGCAGCGCAGTGGTGATCGCCGCCCGCATGTCGGGGTCGAAGTCGGAGGCGAAGCTGATGGTGTCGTTGGGAATCTGCGACGTTTCGGTGATGACGACCGTATCGGCTTTCTGCTCGTCGGTGCGGGCGTCAACGAAGGTCGCGCCAGCGTCGCAGTCGCCATTCAACACAGCCGTGACGACCTGCGGATGCCCGCCCGCGTCAACGACGGTCAAGTCGGTGTCGGGGTCGATGCCGTTGGCGCGCAGCGTGATCGATGGGACGATCCAGCCGGAGGTGCTGAGCGGGTCAGGGCGGCAGAAGGTCTTGCCCTTGAGGTCGGCGAGGGTCTCGATGCCGCTGTCGGCGCGGGCGATGATCTGCCCGCTGTAGTAAGCCGAGCCAAACCGCACCGATACCAGACCAACGTCAGCGCAGCCCCGGCTGTGCGCCAGGATGTAGCTGAAGGTGTTGAGGGCAGCCATCTGGGCTTCGCCGTTGCAGACCGCCTCGACGACTCCGGAGAAGTCCGTCGCCACCACCGGCTTGATGTAAATGCCGCTTTCCTGCTGCACCAGATCGGTCAGCTCGCTCGCGCCAGCCAGCACGGTTTCGCTGTCCGAGGAGGGCACGAACGCCCAGACAATCGGGTTTTCTTCCGTGCCGACGGTGGTCGCGGGCGTCTGAGTGGGCGCGGGCGCGAGTTCCTCGATCTTGACTCCGGCGGCGTCAAGCTGCTGACGGAAGTCATCGAAGAAGCCGTCGTTCGCCTCTGCCAGACCACCCCAGTTGTAGGTGTCGCTCAGGATCGGAGCCGTCAGCGGGTCGGCGGCGATTTCGAGCAGCGCGCCGGTGATGGTCGCGCGGGTGTCAGGGTCGAAGTCAGTGGCGAAGCTGATGGTGTCGTTGGGAATCTGCGACGTTTCGGCGACGACGACCGTATCGGCTTTCTGCTCGTCGGTGCGGGCGTCGACAAACGTCGCGCCAGCATCGCAGTCGCCATTCAACACAGCCGTGACGACCTGCGGATGCCCGCCCGCGTCGACGACGGTCAGGTCGGTGTCGGGGTTGATGCCGTTGGCACGCAGCGTGATCGACGGGACGATCCAGCCGGAAGTGCTGAGCGGGTCAGGGCGGCAGAAGGTCTTGCCCTTGAGGTCGGCGAGGGTCTCGATGCCGCTGTCGGCACGGGCGATGATCTGCCCGCTGTAGAATGTGGAGCCGAAGCGTACCGATACCAGCGCGACATCAGCGCAGCCCCGGCTGTGCGCCAGGATGTAGCTGAAGGTGTTGAGGGCCGCCATCTGGGCTTCGCCGTTACAGACCGCCTCGACGACGCCGGAGAAATCCGTCGCCACCACCGGCGTGATCTGAATCCCGGTTTTCTCGGCGATCAGGTCGGTCAGTTGAGTGGCGCCCGCGAGGACAGTCTCACTGTCCGAGGAGGGCACGAACGCCCAGACGATGCTGCTCTGGGCAGCGGCAGGGACAATCGAAACAATCAGGCTCAGGGCAAATAACACCAGCAAAAACAACGATAGTCGATTGCGCATAGGACGACCTCCTCGGAAGTGGATTAGCCGACAATAGTTTAAGACAATGTTAGATTCTCTGCAAAATAACTCATCTACGGCGTCACCCACACATCGAAAAGCGTGGAAAAAGCGCCGCGCTTTTTCGGGCAAATTCGACAGTCCTAGCGGGAGTGTGGCTGCGCCAGGGCGGCGAAACGCCCGCCCGCCTGAACGAGTCCGGCATACGTGCCGCTCTCGGCAATCCGCCCGGCGTGCATGATCAGAATCCGGTCGGCGGCGGCGACGGTGTTCAGGCGGCTGGCGACGACGATGCGGGTGGCGTCAATGCGGCGAAGGGCACTCATCAACTGCGTCTGGGCGCGGTCGTCGAGCGCGGTGAGGGCGTCGTCCAACAGGAGGATGCGTGGCTGCGCCGCCAGCGCTCGCGCGATCAGCAGCCGCTGGCGCTGCCCGGTGGTGAGGGCGCTGCTGCGCCCGATGCTGGTGGACAGTCCCATCGGCATCCGGCGGATGTCGTCGGCGATCCCGGCGAGCTGCGCCGCCTGCCAGACGGTTTCCGGGGCGAGGTCGCGCCCGCCGCTGATGTTGGTCAGCACGTCGCCATCGATCAGAGGTGTGTCGTGCAGCACGGCGACGATCTGCTGACGCAGCGCGTCGGTGTTGAGTGAGGACAGCGGCTGATCGTCATAGAAGATTTCGCCTGCCGCTGGTCTTTCGAAGCCGAGCAGCAGCCGGAGCAGCGTCGACTTGCCCGCGCCGGACGCGCCGACGATGGCGACGAACTCGCCCGGCTCTACGTGGAATGAAAGGTCGCTCACGACCAGCGGCTGGTCGTCGGCGTAGCGGAACGAGACGCTGCGCACCGTCACCGCGCCCGCGATCTCGTCCGGCGCGCGCCTGCCCGCGCCGTTTTCGGGCGCGGCTTGCACGAGCGGCTGCACGCGGGCATAGGTCGGCGCGGCGTGGCGCAGCAGGATGATGGCGCGGCTGAGGCTGGCAGCGGCGACGCCGAGCTGAGCGAAGGCGAGATTGAAGCCGACGAACTCGCTCAGGCTGAGCGTGCCCCGCGCGTACACGAGCGCGAACACGACCATCGAGGCGATGACCGGATATGCGCCGACGAACAGGTGGGCAAGGCTCTGCGCGCGCTGCGCCTTGTAACGGAGCCGCTGCTGCCATTCGAACAGCCGCGCCCACACGACCAGCGCGCGGTTTTCCGCTCCGGCGGCGCGCAGCTTGGTTAGCCCGTCGAGCATCTGCAAAACCAGCCCGGACGTTTCGCCCTTCAATTCGGCGCGCAGGCGCTCGAACTGCGCGCCGAAGCCGCTGAGACCATAGGTCAGCAGCAGCGACCCGGCGACCAGCGCGGCGGCAAGCAGCGCCATCGGCACGTCGTAATACAGCAGCAGACCGAAGCTGACGACCGAAAACACGGCGGTGAGCGGCGAGAGCGCCGCGAGATCGGCGACCGCTCGCTTGAGAGCGTCGAGGCTGAGGGCGCGATCCGCCAGATCGCCGGACGTGTAGGGGCGCAGGACGGACGCGGGCAGCCGGATCAACTGCTGCCAGATGGCGGGCTGAAGATGGCTGTCCAGCCGCGCCTGCACGTGCAGCGCCGCCGCGCCGCGAAACCAGCGGAACACGGCTAATCCGAGCGCCGCCAGCGCCAGCGCGTAGCCGACGGTCTGAAGCAGACGCAGTTCGCCAGTTGCGACGGCGTTTTCGACCACCGCCGCCGTCAGCAGCGGCAGCGCCAGCCCCAGCAGTCCGCCGATCAGCCCGGCGAGGATCAGGATCAAGGTGTCGATGCGCGCCGCGCCTAGCGCGAACCGCAGCAGCCCGGACAAATCTGACGGCGGCGTGGGCAGCGGATGGGCGGCAGCCGACGACCGGATGCCCGGCGCGCGCGCGACCGACTGGCGCAGCCACGCCGGAATCAGGCGGCTGTAGGGCGAAGCCGCCGCTTCGCTCGCCTGAACTTCGGCGGCGACCATGCGCGCGTACAAGCCGTCGCGCGCGATCAAGTCGGCGTGCGTGCCGCGCTCGACCAGCGCGCCCGCGTCCATGACGACGATCTCGTCAAAATCGCGGATCGCGGCGAGGCGCTGCGAGATCACCAGACAAGCGCAGCCGCGCCAGCCCAGATTTGCCAGCAGCTTCGTTTCGGTGATCGGGTCGAGCGCGCTGGTGGCTTCGTCCAGAATCAGCAGCGTCGGGTTGCTGACCAGCGCGCGGGCGATTTCGAGGCACTGACGCTCGCCCGCGCTGAAGTTGCGACCGCCCTCGTCGATCAGATGGTTGTAGCCGTCAGGGCGCTTGAGAATCGTCTCGTGGATGCAGGCGTCCTTCGCCGCGCGCCACAGGTCGGTGAGCGCCGCGTACTCGTTCCAGAGTGTCAGGTTTTCCTGCACCGTCCCGGTGAACAGGGCGGGCTGCTCGCCGACCATCGCCACCGAGCGGCTCATCACCGCCTGCGGGTAGGCGGCGCGATCTTGTCCATCGAACAGGATTTGCCCCTCCCACGTCGGGTATAACCCAGCGATCAGCCGGGCGATGGTAGTTCTACCGCTACCCGGCGCGCCCACCAGCGCGACTCGCTGTCCGGGGCGGATCGTGAGCGACTGACGGTCGATGAACGGCGGCTGCAAGGGGTTGTAGCCGAACGAGATGGTACGCAGCTCAAGATTGCCGGTGAGGACGCCGGGGCTGTCGCTCTCGTCCAGCTCGGCGATAGTCGGGTTGGCGAATACGTCGTCGGCGCGCTGAAGATTGCCCTCGGCTTCCTGCAAGCGACCGCTCAGGCTGAGCAACTGCCCGACCGGCTGGCTGAAGCTGAACAGCAGGCTCTGGAAGGCGACCAGCACGCCGATGCTCATGCTGCCCTGCATGACCAGCGCGCCGCCGCCGATCAGCAGGATCGCGGCGTTCATGCCGGTCAGGAAGACCGAGACGGCTTCGAGCAGGTTGGTGGCGGAGCCGAGCGCCTGCTCGTCGGCGACGACACGCCCGTGCAGCGTCGTCCAGCGCTCGAACAGCAAGCGCTCCGAGGCGGTCGCCTTGAAGGATTCGAGCGCGCGCAAGCCGTCCATCAGCGCCGACGCCAGCCTACCGCGCGCGTGGAGCAGGTCGCGGGCGTTTTCGCGCTGGCGGCGCGTCACGAAGCTGTAGATCACCAGGCTGAACACGGCGAACAGGATGCTGATCGCGGTCAGGATCACGCTGTATTGGAGCATGACGAGCGCGAAAAAGACGCTGAGCAGCACGTTAGCGACGACGACCGCAGGCGCGCCGAAGATCAGCCGCGCCGCGCGCTCGCCGGATTCGACGTGATCAGCAAAGTCGCTGCCGGTGCGCTGGGCGGCGATGGGGATCGGCAGGTGGAGGACGTGCCAGAACAATTCGGCGGCGCTGCGGGCGGCGACGTGAATTTCCAGCCGGAGCAGCGACATACGTTGCAGCCACGTCAGCAGCGCGCCGAACAGCGCGGCGATGCCCATGCCGACCAGCAGCGCGGTGATCCAGTTCTGCCCGGCGATCAGGATGTCGTCCACGAACACGCGCAGGAACGACGGCAGGAGGATGCCGGGGACGAGCAGGAACAGGCTGATGATCACGAAGTAGGTGATCGCCCCGCGCGTGCCGCGCAGATGCTCGCCGAGCGCCCGTTTCACCTCGAACGGCTGGCGGGCAGGCTGGAATTTCTCGGTCGGCTTCAGGACGACGGCTGCGCCGCCGTAGCCGTCCTCGAACTCGCGGCGTGACATGACGCGGCGACCGTCCGCCGGGTCGTTGACGTAGACCGAGCGCCCGCCGAAGCCTTCCAGCACGAGGAACTGGTCGCCCTGCCAGGGCAGAATCTGCGGCATAGGCAGGCGGCGCAGGTCGGGGATGGTCGATTGCACCCAGTCGGCTTCCAGACCGTAGAACTGCGCCGCCTGGATCAGATTGCCGAGGCTGCTGCCGTCCTGCGAGACCGCGCAGGCGTAGCGCAGTTCTTCAATCGGGGTGTGATTGCCGTAGTAGCGTAGAACAATGCCGAGCGCAGCCGCGCCGGACTCGATGGCTTCACTCTGCAAGAGGGTTGGGGTGATGACTCGGCGGCTCATATGCTAGGAGAAGATGGGCAGCACCCGGCTGATCGGGCGCTCCTCGCCAGTAACAATCGAAATGTGACACGGCGACCCTTCGCTGAAGATCGACGAGTGGAGGGTCACGCGGATTTCAAAAATGGGACTGCCGCCGAGTACGTCCGCGCCCGCGACTGCCGCCGCCTGCTCCGGCGTTGTGGGCGAGAGCGCCACGCGCGTGACTTCGCCCTCGAACACCTCGCCGGTGCTGCGCAGCACGACACGGGCAGGCAGCCCCGGACGCACCGCCTGCGCCTGCTCAGCAGCGACGTAGGTGACGGCTTCGGGCTTCTGGTCGGCGAGGGTGAGCGTCCCGGCGCGCTCGACCGAAATCGTCAGCGCGCCCGTGAAACCCCACACAATGGCGGCGATCAGGGCGACCAGCGACACCAGCAGCCCCAGCCATGAATAGAGCGGGATCAGCCGGAGCGGGTGTTCTGGCAGTTCCGGCGCCGCAGGGCGGTAATCGAGTCTGCGAGTGGACGACATGCGGCTCCATGCAACTTACAGCCAGTATCGATTCTTCTTTATACATGAAGCCGTCAGAAAACACAAAGCCGAGGGAAACAAAACGAGCGGCGAATTGCGGGGAATATGTAAAAACCTCACCCGCTTCACGGCGAAACTTCGTTTCGCTGCGTTCAACCGCCCTCTCCACGTCGTGGAGAGGGCACGACCGAGGTCGGGGTGAGGTCGATCATGGCAACAACCTTGTCTCCCTGATGCCGACCGCTTCCAAACAAAAAAGCGGTCAGCCGACAGAGTTCTCGTCGACTGACCGCCGTTAATGCGTTACTGCGCTAGATGTTTACTTACGGTCGCGCAGCGCTGCGTGCGCGGCTGCCAGGCGCGCCACCGGGACGCGGAACGGCGAGCAGCTCACGTAGGTCAGGTTGGCTTTGTGGCAGAACGCGATGCTCGTGGGGTCACCACCGTGCTCGCCGCAGATGCCGACTTCGAGTTCCGGGCGAACGTCACGACCCTTGGCGACCGCCATCTTGATCAGCGCGCCGACACCGTCCTCGTCGATGACCTGGAACGGATTGGCGGGGATGATGCCCTTTTCGACGTAGTCGAGCAGGAACTTGCCCTCGGCGTCGTCACGGCTGATGCCGTAGGTGGTCTGGGTCAGGTCGTTCGTGCCGAACGAGAAGAATTCCGAGTACTGCGCCATCTGGTCAGCGGTGAGGGCAGCGCGCGGCAGCTCGATCATCGTGCCGACCTTGTATTCAATCTTGATGCCCTCGGCAGCCATAATTTCGTCTGCTGCGGTCTCGATGATCTCGCGCATGAGCTTGACTTCATTCACGTGCGCCGTCACCGCGACCATCACTTCCGGATGAACGTCGATGCCTTCCTTCTTGACGTGGCACGCCGCCATGAACAGCGCCCGTGCCTGCATCCGGGTGAGGGCGGGGCGCATCAAGCCGAGGCGCGAGCCACGCAGACCCAGCATCGGGTTGAATTCGCGCAGCCCTTCGACGGCTTTCATCAGTTCTTCGACGCGCGCCAGTTCATTCGGGCGGTCGCCCATGATGCGCAGACCGGCGGCGCGCATCGCCAACTGCTCGTGATCCGGCATGAATTCATGCAGCGGCGGGTCGAGCAAGCGGATGATGACCGGGTAGCCGTCCATCGCCTTGAAGATGCCGTAGAAGTCGTCGTGCTGGAAGTTCAGCAGCTTGTCGAGGTGGCTCTGCTCTTCCTCGCTGTTCGGCTCGGAGAGGATCATCGCCTGGACAATCGGCAGACGCTCTTCCTGGAAGAACATGTGCTCGGTGCGGCACAGACCGACACCGACCGCACCGTAATCGCGGGCGCGACGGGCGTCGTTCGGATAGTCGGCGTTGGCGTACACGTCCAGGCGACGGTACTCATCTGCCCAGCTCAGCAGCTTGCGCAGGTAGGTCTCGCGGCTGAAATCGGGGTCGATACGCTCGATTTCGCCCAGGAACACTTCGCCCGTGCCGCCGTCAATCGAAATCGTCTCGCCTTCGCAAACCTTGATGCCGTTGACGTGGAAGCAGCGCCCGCGCACGTCGATGTCGAGCGCTTCCGCGCCGCACACGCACGGGACACCGAACTGCCGGGCGACGACTGCCGCATGGCTGGTCGCGCCACCACGGCTGGTCAGAATACCCTTGGAGGCGAGCATACCATGAACGTCATCCGGCTTGGTCTCCGGGCGAACCATGATGACCGCGCGCCCAGCCTTGCCCCACTTCTCGGCGAGGTCAGCATCAAACGCGACGACACCAACTGCCGCGCCAGGGGAGGCGTTCACGCCGGACGCCAGATAGCGGTTTTCGTTCTCGGCGCGTTTCTTCTCGACATCGTTGAACTGCGGGTGCAGCAGCTGGAGGACGTGCTCAGGCTTGACGCGCTGAACTGCCGTCTGCTTGGTGATCACGCCTTCGTCCGCCAGGTCGACGGCGATGCGGATGGTCGAGCGGGCAGTACGCTTGCCGTCGCGGGTCTGGAGCATCCACAGCTTGCCGCGCTCAATCGTGAATTCCACGTCCTGCATTTCGCGGTAGTGGCTTTCGAGCTTCTGGCACACGTCGTTGAACTGCGCGAAGATTTCGGCGTTCTCGGCGGCGAGCTTGGCAATCGGGGTGGGGGTGCGGATACCCGCGACCACGTCTTCACCCTGAGCGTTCATCAGGTAGTCGCCGAACAGGAGCTTCTCGCCGGTCGACGGGTTGCGCGTGAAGGCGACGCCCGTGCCGGAGTTCTCGCCCATGTTGCCGAACACCATCGTCTGGATATTGACGGCAGTGCCGAGGTCGTGCGAAATCCCGGCGGCATTGCGGTAGTCGACGGCGCGCTTGCCGTTCCACGAGCGGAAAACCGCCTGGATCGCCAGCTCAAGCTGCTTGAGCGGCTCCTGCGGGAAGTCCGAGCCGACTTCCTGACGGTAAATCTTCTTGAACTCAGCCGTGACCTTCTTCCAGTCGTCGGCGTTCAGGTCAACGTCGGAGTTGACGCCCTTGTTGCGCTTGGTTTCGGTCAGGAAATCTTCAAACGGCTCGTCGGCGATACCCATCACGACCGAGCCGAACATCTGCACCAGACGGCGATATGCGTCGTAGGCGAAGCGCGCATCGTTGGTCAGCTTAGCCATGCTCTCGGTGATCGTGTCGGTCAAGCCGAGATTCAGGACGGTGTCCATCATGCCGGGCATCGAGAACTTCGCGCCGGAACGAACCGAGACGAGCAGGGGGTTGGCGTCGTCGCCAAAGTGTTTGCCGGTTTTTTCTTCAACAACCGCCAGCGCGTCGAGAACCTGCTCCCACATGCCATCGGGGAACTGCTGGTTGTTCTTGCTGTAGTAGTTGCAGGCTTCGGTGGTGATGGTCAAGCCGGGGGGAACGGGCAGAGCGGCGCGGGTCATGTCGCCGAGACCGGAACCTTTACCGCCGAGCAGCGCCTTGACGTTATCCCACGCGCCGCCGACCGTCTTTTCGGC
>JAXLWE010000040.1:0-48277 GCA_046328655.1 Anaerolineae bacterium
TCGGTGCTCACCTACTGGGCATGGACACCGGGCGGCACGCTCGACCTGAACAATCTGGCGTCGGCGCAGGTGATCGGTCCCGCCGACGGAACCGCGCCGGTGAACATCAATATGAACGGCATCGCCCGCATCACCGCCGAAATCACCGGGGCGAACGGCACGGGCGGGACGGGCACGCAGACCCCTCCCGGTCAGGGCAGCGTTAACCTCGCCGTGATGCAGCCGTATGAATTGTGCCAGGATGTCTCGCACGATCTGGACGACGAATACATCAGCTACCAGAACGCCATTAATCTCCACTGTCGGACGGTAGCCGCGTATCTCAGCCCGCCCGCGCCAGCCGGTTACACGCAGCGCAGCGCACTGTACGACATCATCGCCTTCAAGGATGGCGGCGCGGTTGAAAAAGACCTGCTGGTGCGTGTGACCCACTGTATCCGCCCGGCAGCCGGAGACATCAACAATGCCGTGATCGGCAGCGCCTACGGCAACCCGCGTCAGTGGCACATCCTGACGACGCAGCGCTTTGGCGACCTGATTTGCGCGGAGGTGTCGCACATCGGCAACCTCGCCTACTTTACTCACTAATGCTTCTTCGCTGACGATTCACCAGGAAGGACTGCGCACATGCGCGTCGAAACCAACGAGCGACTGGCACGTCGAAACCGGCAGGTCGCGCAGTATCTGTTTTTCGCAACATTCGGCATCCTGATTCTGGGACTGCTGTTCATCAACCAGCAGGTGGCGACGGTCACGGAGGAAAATGTCCTGCCGATCACGCTACTGCAAGCCGCCATCCTGCCGGTTGCCTTCATCACGACCATCATCTCGGTGCGTATGACCAACCTCTGGGTGCGGCAGCCACGCCCGGAGGTCGTCATCCGCGAGGGTCTCAAGGGCATCAGCAACAAAAGCGTCCTCTATAACTACTATCACTTCCCTGCCCGCCACGTGCTGATCTGCCCGCAGGGCGTGTATGCGATGGTGACGCGCTTTCAGGAAGGGCATTTCACGGTCGAGGGCGATCGCTGGAAAACGCGGAAGTCCGCCATCAGCCGCGTGCTCGGCATTTTCCGCTTCGACAACATCGGCGACCCGACCGGCGACGCGCAGCGCGCCGCCGCGCACATCCAGTCGATCCTGAAGCCGATTGCGCCGGAGATCGAAGTGCATCCGCTGATCGTGTTCGTCGACCCGAAGGCGGAAGTCGTGGCGCTCAAGCCGACCGTCCCGGTCGTCTACCCATCCGGGAAGCGCTCGCCCGTGCTCAAAGATTTGCTGCGCGATGTGGGCAAAGACAGCCGCATGTCCCTGACCCCTGAGCAAATCGAGGCGTTCGAGGCGGCGACCATCCGTCGTTGACGATGAGCCGAAAAGTCGCGCTCGGCGGCATCATCCTGCTGGGGTTCGCGCTGCGCCTGTTCCACCTGAACACCGTCGCGCTGCGCGGCGACGAAGCCTTCACCGTCATCCACTGGATGCGCGAGCCGCTGGCGC
This sequence comes from Anaerolineae bacterium, assembly GCA_046328655.1. GTDB lineage: Bacteria > Chloroflexota > Anaerolineae > Aggregatilineales > Phototrophicaceae > Flexifilum. Next base: position 1,498 of record JAXLWE010000040.1, read on the forward strand.
AGACTCTCGCCAACATCGCCACTGTCGACCCACAGGCGCCGCTCAGCTATGCGCTGTATCGCGGCTGGGCGCTCGTCCTCGGCTCGAATGAAATCGTCGTCCGGTTCCTGCCCGCGTTAGTCAGCATCCTCGGCATCCCGGCAATGTACGCGCTCGGTCACCGGCTGCGCGGGGCGCGGCTGGGGCTGCTGGCGGCGTTCGTGTGGGCGATCAATCCCTATCAGATATATCACGCGCAGGACGCGCGGAGCTACGCGGTGTGGGCGGCGCTCAGTCTGATTGCGATCTGGCTGGCGCTGCGGGCGCTCGACAAGCAGCGGCGGATCGATTGGCTGCTGTACATCGCCGCCGGGGCGCTGGCGGCATACGTCTATTATCTCGAACTGTTCATCATCCTCGCGCTCAACCTGTACGTTTTCGCTACGCGCTGGCGCGACCGCCCGCTGCTGGCGCGCTGGCTCGGCGCGGAGATCGCCATCGGGCTGCTGCTCGCGCCCTGGTATCTCCAGCCGCGCCTGCTGTTCAGCAGCGGCTACGGTGGCACCGCCGGTCAGTTTGCCCCTCCCCAACTGCTGACGCGCTTCATCCCCACACTGACATTCAGCACGCCGGACAAGCTGCCGCCGGATACCGCCCTGGCGCTGGCGGCAGTATTGGGAATCGCGTTGCTGGTCGGGCTGGCGGTCTGGTGGCGGCGTAATCGAGGTCAGGCGCTGCTGGTCGGGCTGCTAGGTACGCTTCCTGCTCCTGCTCGGCATCGTGTCGACCCGGCTGAACGTTTTCGAGCCACGTTATGCTGGGCGCAGCCCCGGCGCTACGTGCTGATCCTGTGCGCGCTGGTGGTTTCGCTGCGAGAAACCCTGGGCGGCTGGCAGCGCAGCACTGGCGAATCTGCCTGTTCTTCCTGTCCGGCTACTATTTCCTGCCTGACTATGCGAAGTCTCCTGACTGGCGGGCGCTGGCGGCGTACCTGAGCGCTAACGTCGAGCAGGATGACTGGGTAACGCAGGCTGCCGCCGATATGTCGTTCGTATTCTACCGCGACGGATTCCACGTCACCGCCGTGTGCGACGACCAGCTTCCGGCGAACCCCGACCAGAGCGCCGACGAGATCGAGCAGCTTCTGACAACGCGCAGCCAGGAACACAGCGCGATCTGGTACGTGGCGCAGCCGCAGAGCTGGCAGAACGCCAGCGTCGCCCAGAGCTGGCTGGAGACGCACTTGCAGCCGGTGCTCAGCACGATGGGTCGGCGGTGTGCGTGTGCCAGATTCGCCCTGGGACGTGACGCTGGACGGATCGAAGGCGCGCCGCTGGCGACCTTCGGCGACGCCGTGCAGCTTGTCGGCGTTCGCACAGACGTCGAGGACGCAACAGGCTGGCGGTCTGGCTGTATTGGCAACCGCTGGTGACGACCGACGTGCCGTACAAAGTCTTTGTGCATCTGCGCAGCCCCGACCAGATCGTCGCGCAGGATGATCACTTCCCGCAGGACGGGCGGGTCGACACCACGACATGGGGCACGGAGACCGTCTACCGCGACATCTACACGCTGCCGCTCGATGGCGTGCCTCCGGGCGATTACACGCTGGTCGTCGGCTTCTACGACCCGGAAACAAATCGCCGCCTCCCGGTGGGAGACGGCGACAGCTTCACCATTCAGTCGATTCACGTGCCGGGTTAGCGATCAGCCCATCTCGTCGAGACGTTTCTGCCACTTGTCGACCAGCCGGGTGTAGACCGCCTCGGAAAGCTCGCCCGACGCCAGTTTCGCATCCAGCGAGTCGATCAGTGCCTGAATTTCGGCTTTGGTCTGCGGGTTCGCGGACGCTGCTGCGGCGGCGGCAGGCTGCGCCGCCTGCTGCGGCTGATTCTGCCCCATCTGGTTCTGCATCATGTTCATCATCATCTGCTGCATTTGCATCTGCTGTTCCGCCATGCGGCGCTGCATCTCCGCCGCGTCCGGGTTGAGCGTCGCACCAAGCTGCTGCCCAACGCCAAAGCCGACGCCCGCACCCGCCAGCGCGCCGCCCGCACCCTGATTGCCCGCCGCCGTCTCGGCGATGCGGAAACGCCGCTCGTTGGCGTAGCGCTCGTAGGCTTCCGCCGTGACGTAATTGCGGATTTCGTCAAGCGTTACATCTTCCTTCGCCACAAACGGCACGGCTTCGAACGCCTTGATGCGCAAGCCGAGCGCCTGGAACTTATCGTTGACTTTGGTCAGCAACGCGCCTTCGAGGTCGCTCAGGATTTTGTTGGCGTCGGGGACGCTCTGCACACCCGCACGGGAGATCAGCTCGGAGATTTCGCCCAGCAGCATACTCTGGATGCGGTCGCGGATGTCGTTGACGGTCGTGATGGGCTTGCCGACGCCGTACTGCTTGACGAAGCGCATCGGATCGTCGACGCCAATGTCGATCACGCCGTGCCCTTGCAGCAAAACGACGCCCAAGCCGCGCCCCGGCGTCTCCATGACAATCGGCGGATTCGTGCCCCACCCCACCTGCGGCATGTCCTTCAGGTTGACGTAATACAGGTCAGCAGTGAACGGCGTGCGCCCGCTGGTCGCCAGCCCGATCAAGCCGGACAGGATCGGCAGGTTGGCGGTCGAGAGCGTGTGGCGTCCCGTGCCGAGCACGTCGAGCGCTTCGCCGCCGCGCACGAACACCGCCGCCTGGCTCTCGCCGACGATCACCTGCGACCCCATGCGCCAGTCGCCGCTGCCCTGCTGCGGCTCGCGGTAGGTCAGCTCGTCACTGCGGACGTTGGTATGGTCAATTACGTCGATAATGCGCGGCATGGTTTCGCTCCTTTACGCGGATAGAGACTTGCTGATATTGGTCAGAACGTCTTCGCGGAGCGAAAACGCATCGTTGGCTTCGGTAGCCAGCTTGCTCAGGCTGGCAATCGCGTCGTCCACGCCCTCGCCGCTGCTAGCGCTGGCTTCGAGCGTGTTGAGCGCTTCGTCAAAGCGGTCGAGATAGCGGATCAGCGCCTCGTCAAAGCTGTAGATGCGCTCCAGCGCCTCTGAATCCACCTTGACTGCCTCGGCAAAACCCGAATAGCCCGGCGCGGCGGCTTTGACGCGGTCGCGGTAGGTTTGCAGCTTAGTCTGCGCGCCCTGAATCTTGCTCATGTAAGTCAGCCCGCCCTTGTCGAGCAGCACGCCGCTGATCTGCGTCAGACGGTTGATGCGCTGGCTAAGCTGTTCGGCGATGTGGTCGCGCAGCATCCGGTCGGCGGTGCGGCGCGCGCCCTTGTCGACGTAGCCGCGAAAGCCGGGGATGCGGGCGACCAGCCGCTCGAACGAGCCGCGCTGGCTGACGATCTGATTATACAGGTCAGACATTTCAATTCTCCTCTAGTACCGAGTGCTGAGTGCTGAGTCAAGTACAACATTCTCGGCGTTCTCGCTTAGCACCTTACACATTGTACGATAGGACGCCGCCCGCGTCCCCCCAGAAACCGGGTGTCACGACAGGAAGTACTCCGTGCCGCAGTACTTGCAGCGGACGATGCCCTTGCCGACCAGTTGAATTTCGCCGCCGCAGTTCTTGCATTTGTCGAGCTTGCGTAATTCGCTCGCTTCCTGCGAATACAGGATGCCAGTGTCCCAGTTGACGTAGCCGCTGAACACCTGCAAGCCGACCAACTGGTAAACCATATCCTTGACCTGATCGACGTTGACGCGCATCTCCAGCGCCATGTCGTTGACCGAAACCTGCCCCCGGCTCTTGAGGATGTCGAGCAACTGGCGCTGCTTCTGCATGACCGACTCTTCCTGCGCCTCGCTGCCGCCGCGCACGAACAGGTAAATGCCGAAGCCGACCAGCAGCGCGACCGGGATGAACACGATACCCGCGCCGAGCGCCGCCCCGCCACCGCTCAGGGCGTCGGACGAAACCTGCGTCGCCAGCCAGATGCCCGCGATCAGCGCGATGCCGAGACCGACCACACTCAAGATGACACCGATCAACCGACTGCTGTTCATGCGATGCTCCTATGTATCAACCAAAGCCCCGGCTGCCACCGCCGCTGCCACCGCCACCGTGAAAACCGCCGCCGCTCCAACTGCTGCCGCCGCTGCGCCAGCTTCCGCTTGAGCCGCTCGACGCCTGCTGCGGTCGGCTGGTCAGAGCGCTCGACGCCGAGTCGAGCATATTGGACAGCCCGGACGAGATCGACTCCAGACCGCCCGCCAGCCCACCGGACATCTGGTCGAGCGACGCGCCACCGCCCGCCCGCGCCAGATCACCGGGCAGCCCGGCATCGCCCATCCCGACGCCGCGTGGCATCGGCGTGCCCGCCATGTAGCCGCGCCGGTACGGACCCATGTAGGTCGGATAATACCAGTACGGAACCGGGACGTAGGACAGGTTCTTGAAGCGGTTGATCCAAGTGCGATCCAGCCCGAAGGCGACCGCATAGGGCAGATAGCGCTCGAACTGCGAGGCAGCTTCCTCAACCGTCGAATATTTCTCCATGTTGCGCAGGTACTCGTAGAAAGCCTTCCACTTGGCGGCTTCTTCCGCGCCCGTGCGTGTCTTGGCGGGCATCGCCGGACCGACGATCAGCGCCGCGACCGCCACAAAACCAATCGCAATCGGCGGCAGCACCAGCAGCATCCCGTAGCGATCCGTCAGCGGGAACAGCACGAAGCCGAGGATCACCGCCAGCGCGATGATCGCCACGCCGATGCCCGACCAGACCGCCCGCGTGGTGCTGGGGCTGGTGTCGAACAGCTTCTCGGTGACCAATTCCTGATACAGATCGCTCTGGATTTCGGAAATCACCATGTAGAACTTGTTGCGCAGCGAATTCATCGTCCGTTCCATCGTGCTGCCGCCGAACAAGCGGCGCATCATGGTGGATTCGAACGGGCGCAGCCCCTCCAGCGCCTTGTCGGAGCGCTTGAACGTGAACTCGCTGCTCCTGCCAAAGCCGAGCACGCCCTCGTTCTGCGATTCCTCTATCGCCAGATAACCGCGATGCGCCAGATCGATGATGGTTGAGATCGCATCGCGCGGGTCGGCGCGCTCGTCCACCAGCGTGCCGACGATGGCGGGCGGCAGATCGGACGGCGGCTCGCTCAGATAGGTGGGCACGGGACCGATCTGCGGGTCGCGCCCCTTGCGCATGTACAGCGTGTAGAAGAACAGCGCCCCGCCGATGGCGACGAACAGCGACAGCGCTAGGATGCCAAGATTGACCAGCGGCATTACGTTCTCGTCGAACGCGCGCTGCTCGTCGAAGCTGTTCTGCCAGGCGGGCGGCGCTGCATTCGGGTCATGCGGATACTGCACGCGAATCTCGAACGACTCGTGGCCGCCAATCTCGCGCGTCGACTTGGCGACGACTTTCGTGCCGTTGACCTGCACGTCGGCGGACGCGCCGTAGGTCACGACGGGGTCGACGCCTTCACGAGGCGCGAAGCCGTCGGGTAGCTGCACCGTGATCGTGCTGCTGCCAATCGGGAAGCCGTAATGCTCCGACGGGATGGCGACCCACCACAGTTGATCGCCGCCGGAGTAGATGCGCAGTGCGCCACTGACAGTATAGGCGATCTCGATATGGACGGTCTCGTTGGTGACCGGCTGCGGGAAATAATACGAAATCGACAAGCCATCCTGTGTATTGCTCATGCAGAACGTCGCCTGTCGGCTCGAACAGGATTGACTCAGCGTCGCGCCGTCGACGGTCACGCCCACATTCGTGATGCGGTCGAGATTCTCGGTCGGGATCACGGCGCTGCCAAACGTGAAGCGCCCGGTGAACTGCACGTCGTAGATTTCGGTCACGTCGAACTGATTGCCAGACGTGTCGACGTTGTCGATCACCACGTCCCATCGCTGCCAGTAGACCGTGCGGTCATCCTGTGCTGCGGCAGCCGAGACGCCCAGGAGCAGCACAACGACAAGCGCCCAAGCCAGTTTTTTCAGCATCGCCAGGATGCCTCCTTCCTACAAGTTCGAACTCAGTTATAAACCGCAAAAGCCATTCCTGCTACCCTAAAAAGTGCGGGGTGCAACGCAATTCGTATGCGCCGCTGCGCTAGCGGTGTGTGCACAGCCAGTGTAAGATCGCTGGTGACCGTTCCGACTGCGCCAGGAGTGACGAATGATCCGCCGTATGGTTATGATCACCGCGCTGGTGCTGCTGGCGGCGCTGTCCGTCGGCGCGCAGGATGCGCCCACGCCGGAATTTACCGAGTACCGTGTGCAGTACGGTGACACACTCGGTATTATCGCCGCGCGCTTCGGCGTGACCGTGGGCGCGATCATGCGCATGAACGAACTGACCGATGCCGAATTCATCGTGATCGGTCAAACGCTGCGCATCCCGCTCGCCGCGACCGAGACGCCGATCCCGCCCGCCGAGTCCTCCGCAACGCCGGAAGGTATTCTGCCGTTCGATACCCCTGCCCCGCCAGCGTCACCGTTCGGCTATGGCATCGAAGCCTTTTTCGACAATCAGGACGTGAGCGCGGTCGTCCAGCAGATCACGGCGCTGTCGATGCAGTGGACAAAAGTCCGCGTCTCGTGGCGCAGCGTGGAAGCCAGCGCGGGCAATCTCGATTTCGCCCGGCTGGATGCCATCGTCGATGCGCTGCAAGCCGTCGGGCTGAACATCCTGCTCACGGTCAGCGACGCGCCGGACTGGGCGCGCTCTAGCACGCTCGAAAACGGACCGCCGGACGACTTCCGCACCTTCGACGCCTTCGTCGGCTCGCTGGCGACGCGCTACGCCGGGCGCGTATCCGCCTACGAAATCTGGAACGAGCCGAACCTGCGCCGTGAGTGGAATAATCCGCTGCACCCGCTGGGCGCGGATAACTACGCCGCCCTGCTGCGCGGCGCATATGTCGCCATCAAAGCCGTCGATCCGGGCGCGACGGTCGTCAGCGCAGGACTCGCGCCGACCGGTTTCAACGACTTCGTCAACGCCGTCGACGACCGCGAGTTTCTGACGCGGCTGTATCAATTCGGGCTGGCGGACATGAGCGACGCGGTCGGCGCGCACCCGTTCGGGTTCGCCAACCCCCCGGACGCGGTCTGCTGCGGTGCGGCGGACGGCGTGCTGACCCACTACGGGCATCGCAGCTTCTATTTCCTCGATACACTTAACGACTACCGCCAGATCATGACCGCCAGCGGCGACGGCGATACGCGCCTGTGGGTCACGCAGTTCGGCTGGGGCACAAGCGAAGATATGGCAGCCCCGCCGCGCAACAGCATCTAGGTCAGTTAAAATTCGCTGGAAGAACAGGCGGATTACATCGCCCACGCTTTCGAGCTGGGCGAGCGTTCGGGGAATGTCGCGGTGATGATCCTGTACAATCTGGATGGCTGCATCGCGCTGCCCGCTGACGCCGAAGCCTGCTACTACAGCCTGATGTCGCCGTCGGCTCAGCCGCGCCCGGCGTACCGGCTGTTGAGCGAAATCTTCCTCACTGCCGGGGGTTAGGCGAGTTGATCGTCGGGGTAACCGGCGCGGGTGCGCGGCGTTCCCCGTAGATACGTCAGGTAGCGCTTGATGTCGAACTGCACGGGCATCCGGTAGGTGCTGTAAAGCATCTCCACCTGCTGAATTCGGCTGAGCTTAAATCCCCGCACGCGCCGCGTCTGGGTGTCGTAGCCGACCACGTAGGTCGCGCCATTCGGCTTCCATTCTACAAAATAAACGCGCACTTCGCGCTCGCTCGGCTTGCCGGTTTCGCGGGTGCGATACCACAGCCGGATCGAGCGTTCCTGCGCCCAGGCGCGGGTGATCGTGTCCAGAATTTCGACGCGGGCGGCGTCCGCTGTCGACGGCTGCGTCAGCTCGGTGAGCACGTCGGCGTGCGCCGCTATTGCTTCCGGCAGCGCGCGGCTCAGCTTGGCGATGGCGGATGCCAGATGCGGGTTGTACTGGCGGGACATGGACGCGGCGAGCATCAGCGCGACCGTCTCGTCGAAGCTCAGCCGGATCGTCGCCAGGTACTGCTCACGCTCCAGATGGAATCGCCCATCGCGCTGGTAGATCGGCACACCTACTTCGGTGAGCAGCGACACGTCACGGTAGACGGTGCGCCGGTCGACCCCGCAGGCTTCCGCCAGTTCGACTGCCCGCAGCCCGGAACTGCTCCGAAACAGAAGCTGCTCCATCTGGATCAGTCGCTCCGTGCGATTCGTCGGTCTGGACCCCATGCCACGCCCTTCACTAAAGTGTGAATAAAGTGTGAAATGCAGTATAGCATCGTTCGTTTTTTTGCGCTGACTCGGGCGTGACAATTTATGAACGTGGGGTAACCGTTGCTGTAATGCTGCTGGTTTGCGTCGGGCGGCGCGTCGGCGTCCGCGTGGCGGTGGATGTCGCCGTGTCCTCGCGCGTCGGGCTGCTGGTTGGCGTGAAGGTCGCCGTCGCGGTCGGTGTATCGGTGGTGACCGGCGTGTCGGTGGCAGTTGGCGTGTCCGTATCGACCGGGGTGTTGGTGGAGGTCGGCGGCAGAGTCGGCAGCGGCGTATTGGTAGCGATCACCAGCGGCGTCGGCGTATCGGTCGGCGTCAGGGTTGGCGGCGGCTTGTCGGGCTGGCGCTCGGCGCGGACGGCGAGTTCGTCGCTCATGGGCACGAGATCGACCGACAGGATGCCGTCGTCGCCGACGCTGGTCAGTTCGGAGCCGACGACCGCGCCCGACAGCGGATCCCAGATGTCGACCGCGTACTTGCCTGGCGGCAGACAGTTGGTCTACGCGGTAGGTGAACAGCAGCGGCGCACGCTGGGTCGCAATCCGATCCCAGGTGTAGTCGCGGTTTTGCAGCCACGACAGCGCCACGCCCGCCGTCGAATCGCGCAGAGTCAGCATCCGCACCGGGGCAACAAGCTGCCCGATTTCGAGATAATCCAGTTCCAGCCAGTCGTCGCCGACGTTTTCGAGCGTCACCTCGTGCGAGCCGACACCAGCGGCACGCGCAGGGCAACGTCGTTCGAGCCGGGTCGAGCACCAGTTCCGCCGCCAGCTTGCCGTCGACGCTGATCGCAAGCTGCGCGCCGGTCCGCGTCGAAGTCGCCCGAATCCGCGCCTCGAAATAGGTGTCGTAGGGGACGACGACGCTGTAATGCTGCGTCCGGTGGAGGTCGCGGTTGTAAAGCTGCCCGAACAGGTAACTGGAGAGGTTGCTCACGTCCGGCAGCACGCCGTCAGGCGTGATCGCGTGCAGCATCGGCATATCTTCGCCTTCGCCCCGGCGGCGCAGGAAGTCGCTGACACGGAGCGGCTTGTAGAGCGAGCCGTCGTCGCTCACGAGCGTGGCCGGCGGGCTGCAAATCCAGCCTCGCCCAATCGACCGTCGCCGCGAACGCCGCCAGCGGTGGGTAGTAGCGCTGCAAGCCGAGCGGCGCGACGTAAGTCTCGCCGTAGGCGCTGGCTGCGCCGCCGCCCGCCCCGGAGAACGCCGCCGCCCACAGCGTCGTCTGTACGCTGATACCGTCAGAGTCATCGGCGGTTGGCTCGAGCCAGGGATTGAGCGAGAATTCGGTCAGCAGCGTCGGCTCGTCCGCCAGCCGCAAATTCTGGCGGATCGGGTCGAGCGCTCCGACCACCTGATCAGCAGTCGTCTCGAACGGGCGGCGCTGGAAGAAGCGTGCCTGCGTGAAGCTGAGCGCGGGATTGTCGGCAATCGTAGTGTCGTTGTCGCGGCTCCCGGCGGTGATCAGGTGGCGGTTCTGGTCGACTTCGCGCAGGTAGCCCGCCATCATTTGCAGCCATGCTGACGCGACGGTCGGATTGTGCTGGTGGTGCGGTCGATCTCGTCGATCATCTCCTGCAAGTGAACACCTGCGGGTTGCAGCCCCAGCGCCCGGCAATGCAGCGCAGCCGCTGGCGGAACAAGGCTTGCGCGCGCTCGTCGGCGAAGAACGCGCCGGGGCTGGCGAGCGGTCCGCCGTTGCGGGCGTTGTACCTGTAGTTGTCCCAGCTCGGCGCTGGTGTCCGGGCGGGCGGGGTTGTTCGGAATTACCACCGGAACGCCCTGATAGGTCGTCAATGCCTGATGCCACAGCACGACGATCTGAAGCGAGACGCCGTACTTCTCTGCCATGACGAGGATCGTATCGAGCCGGGCGGCGTCGTCCTGCGCGGCGCGGTAGTCCCCCGCCGGGTTGCTCCACTCCAGCCCGATGAACCAGGATCGTCGATCAGCAGCCGGGCGTAGTTGCCGCCCGCCTCGCTCAGCTCGCGCAGCCACTTGTCGTAGGCGACCAGCCCGCCGCCCGCGCTCCACGACCAGAGCAGGTTGTGCCTAATTGGGAAATACGACTGCCCGCTGTACTGGAAATATCGCTTATTCCCTCACCACGCGCCGATGAAGCCGGGGCGATCCGACGGCACAACGTCGAACTCGCCGTTTTCAACGCGGACGTCCCGTCGTCGCGGACTTGCAGGTTGTATGCCCATATCCGTCTCATCAGGAGCAAAGCGCACTGCCAGGTCGGGTCGCCGTCCGTCTGCAACGATCTGACACGGCACGGCTCCTGACACTCGTCGCTGTACGGCTGCATCCAGAAACCGGGGATGATCAACTGCCTGCCGGATGGCGACTCGAACACGCCGACCAGCTCGATGTCGTCGGCGTCAAACGGGTTGGTGTACAGGCTCGACTCAATGTCGATGGGGAACGTCATCGGGGCATAGAGCGGCGTCTCGCGCGCGGTCGTTTGCGCCAGCACGAGCCGCCCGACGACGATCAGAACCAGCAGTGTGAGAATCCAGCGGGAGCGTGCGTCCTTCATGTGGATCAACTGTAGCATAGGCACGGGAAACGCACAAACCCGTTAGCCCGGCTTAAGGAATGTGCGATTCAATCCAATCATCGGCAATTCGACGTAGCAGTATAATGAGCACAATGGTGTTCGCGCGGAGCCGAACCGCATGATCGACATCTTCAACGGGCAGTTCGACCGCTATGAAATCCGGGAACGCATCGGTTCGGGCGGCATGGCGCGCGTCTACAAGGCGTGGGACACCAACCTTGAGCGGCTGGTGGCGATCAAAGTCCTGCACGAGCATCTGGCAGACGATCCCACTTTCAAAGAGCGCTTCGAGCGCGAAGCTAAGTTCATCGCCAGCTTCAACCACCCGAACATCGTGCAGTTGTACGATTACGCCGTCAAGTCGCGCGACGGCTTTCCGCTGTGCTACATGGTGATGTCGTACATCCCCGGAAGCACCCTGCGGGGGGTGATGGAGGACGCCGCCCAGCACGGCGAGCGTCTGCCGCGTGAGCGCATCCGCCAACTAGTCGACGATCTGACCAGCGCACTCGGCTACGCGCACCGGCGCGGCATGGTTCACCGCGACGTGAAACCCGGCAACATAATCCTCGACGAGCACAGCAGAGCGATACTGACCGACTTCGGCATCGCCCGTATGGTGCAGAGCACCCGGCTGACCGCCGACGGCGTCTCGACCGGCACCCCGATCTACATGTCGCCGGAGCAGGCGAGCGGTCAGCCCGGCGACAGCCGCAGCGACCTGTACTCGCTCGGCATCATCGTCTACGAGATGCTGACCACGCGCCCGCCTTTCGTCGACGACACGAGCCTGTCGGTCATGCTCAAGCACCTGAACACGCCCCACCCCGCCCCATCGGAATTTATCCAGACGCGCCAGTATGATGCCTTCATGAGTAAAGCGCTCGCCAAAAAGCCGGACGAGCGCTTTCAATCCGCCGAGGACTTCGCCCGCGCCTTCCACGCGGCGCAGGACAGCGCCGAGATCGACACGGTACAGGTCGCGCAGGTGCAGACACCCGCTCCTGTCAAGCCGGCGTCATCGACCACAAGCGTGCTGCAAACGCTGTCGCACGTCGCCCGCGAGAATCCACGCGCATCGTCGGCGATTTTCGTCGCCGGAATCGGCGCGCTCGCCCTGCTCGTCCTGCTGCTGGTCAATGCCGGGGCGACGCGGCGGCCAGCAGCCGAACCAACCGCCGCGCCCACGACCAGCCGTAAGCACGCTGCTCGAAACACGGTACTTCACAAGCAGCTTCAGCGCTGACGATCCCCTCAACGCCGACTGGCAGCAGGGCGACACCGAATTCCTTACGCGCGAATTCACCGCCGACGGATTCTACCGCCTGCACAATACCCGCGCCGGGACAGCGGAAACCAGCGTATTCAGTCCCAGCGCGACCATCAGCGGCATGACCATCGAGATGGAGGGCGGGCTGGAGCCGTCAGCCAGCCGAACAGCGCCTATGGCATCGTATTTCGCTACCACGACGAGAACAACTACAACGTGTTCGCCGTCGACGGCATGGGGCGCTACAGCATCTGGGTGCGGCTGAACGGCGAATGGATCGAGCTGCGCGGGCAGGAAGGATCACTGGACACCTGACTCGATCATCCAGAAGATCGGTAGCCCAAATCTGCTGACGGTCACGCTGCTGGGCAACACGCTCATCGGCTACGTCAACGGTCGACAGGTGACGAGAGTCGAGGCTGGCAGCCTGGCAAACGGGCGGGTGGGCATCTGCTTCGCCACCGACGACGGGGAAGCGACCGTCTCGGTCGACCTGTATCGTGTTGTGTCGACCATTCCGTCGATGACGGGGAGCGGCTAGGCTCAGAAACGCGCCTGAAACACGACTGTACGCAGAGGAATCAGGCAGGCAACGGCGAGGAACGCCAGATCGCCAGCATGATCGTCACGATGTCCAGCGACGGCGCATCCTGACGCATGGGGCGCTGCGGGTACGGCGTGTGCAACTGGCTGGAGCTGCCGCCAACGGTATGCTGCTGCGCCGCGGGCGGCGACGGCTGCTGTCCTGCCCGCGAATGCCAGGCGCATTCGGGGCGAGATCATAGCGCTGGGTCGGCTGCGGCTCGATGCACGCGGCGGAACGCGACCGGCAGTTCCCGGCTGCCAAGTCTGCCACTGCGGTGACGCCGGCGGTGGAGGGATCTGGCTTTCGGGCACGCTGGTGACGGTCGGCAGTGTCGGCGGCATGCGCGGTTGTTGGGTCATTTCGTCGCGCCCGCGATCCCGGTATCCGACGAGGATATGCCCCAGTTGATCCGCCATGCGGTAGCGCGACGGGCTCCTTGCTCATGGTCTTGTAGACAATCCGCGACAGGCTCTCCGGCACATTGGGATTGAATTCGATCACGGTCGGGATGCGCTCGCGGATGTGTGCCAGCGCCAGTTCCTGCTGGTTCGCGCCGGTGTACGGCAGCCGCCCGGTCAGCATCTCGAAGATCACGATGCCAATCGAATACACATCCGAAGCAGGGGTCGGCTTCTCGCCGCGCGCCTGCTCCGGTGCGAAATAATGCGGGCTGCCCCAGACGACCTGCTGCTTTTCGCCGGGCTGCGCGTCGCTGAGCGCCTGGGCGATACCGAAGTCGGTGACTTTGACCACGTCGTCTTTGGTGACGAGGATATTCTGCGGCTTCACGTCGGCGTGAACCAGCCCGGCGCGGTGCGCAAAGCCGATGCCGCCGCAAATCTGGATCGCCAGATTGATCGCCCGGTCGATGGGCAGCGCCCCATCCGCCTTGATGATACGCTTCAGGTCGGTGCCTTCGACGAATTCCATGACGATGTAGTGAGTCGGTCCGTCGCTGCCTACGTCGTGGACGGTGACGATGTTGGGATGCGCAAGGTTGGCGACGCTGCGAGCCTCGTTGCGGAAGCGCGCCAGAAACGCCGGGTCGTTGGTCAGGCTGGGGCGCAGGATTTTGATGGCAACCGTGCGTCCGAGCGCCTGATCGACCGCCTTGTAGATGACCGCCATCCCGCCGCTGCCCTGCTGCGCGACAAGGCGATACCGCCCGTTGAGCACCGTTTCATTCGCCATAAGCGCACTTTCTCAGGGTCGCATCATAGGGTCGAATAAGCGTCGGTATTCTAGCACGGCGCTTCGGTCCGTCATACTCGCAATGTAATCGGCGATCACGCGCTTGACGTTGTCGCCCTTGATGTCTTGCTGGCATTCCTTCGGGAGCTGGCGCGGGTCTTCCTGAAACGTGGCGAACATCTCCTCGATGAAGCGCTGGGCGCGCTTCTTCATCCGGACGACGCGGAAGCTGTAGTACATGTTGGCGAACAGAAAGGCTTTCAGCGCCCCAGTCATCACCACGAACGCCGAACTGTAGCCGATCACGTTTTCAGGCTGGCGCTGGATGTCCTCCGAAGTCTGCGGCTGCAAGCGGTCGAGCCGCGACTGGGTGGTCTTTAGCACGTCGTCGACCAGCAAGCCGATCAATTCGCGGATGAACTCGTGGCGCATCAGTTCGTCCATGACTTCGCCGTGCCAGTTCAGGCGGTCGCACAGCAGCTTCCAGATTTCCAGCTCGTTGAGGTCGCGCGGCATGATCAGACCGGAACTCAAGCCGTCGTCGAGATCGTGGGCGTTGTACGCCAGCTCGTCGGTCATGTTGGCGATCTGCGCTTCGAGACTGCCGCGCGTCGTCGGGTCAAGCCCGGCGATCTCGACCAGATGATCGTATTCGGTCTCGTGCTTCGCCAGCCCGGCGAGCGTCTCTTTCGTCAGGTTCAAGCCGGGGAATTCGGGGTAGCGCCGCTCCAGTTGGGTGACGACGCGGTAGCTCTGGTGATTGTGGTTGTAGCCGCCGTGATCCTTCATCAGCGCGTTGAGCGTCTCTTCGCCCGCGTGACCGAACGGTGGATGTCCGAGGTCGTGGGCGAGGCAGATCACCTCGACCAAATCCTCGTTCGCGCCGAGCGCGCGGGCAATCGTGCGTCCGATCTGCGCCACTTCGAGGGTATGAGTCAGGCGGGTGCGATAGTAGTCGCCTTCGTCATTGGTGAACACCTGCGTCTTGTATTCCAGCCGCCGAAACGCCGCCGCATGGATGATGCGGTCGCGGTCGCGCTGGAAGGCTGTCCGATATTCGGCTTCTTCTTCCGGGTAGCAGCGCCCGGTGCTGTCGCGGCTGCGCAGCGCGTAAGGCGCAAGCTGTTCGGCTTCCTGCTGCTCAAGCTGTTCCCGCTTACGGAACATGGCGCAATTCCTCTACACATCGGCATCAACATTGTACCGCTAACGACCGATTATATCTTACGACATGAACACGCGAACCCTACCGGAATCAGTCGTTTTCGACCTCCGGCGTCTCGGCAGGATCGCGGGGTTCTTCGGTCTCTACCGGGGCGCGCGGCGTGCGGAGACCTGGCGCTGTCGATTCCGGTTCGGGCGTTTCGGCGGGCGGCTGTAATTCGGCGGTTACCACCGGAGGATCGGGTGTCTCGGCAGGCGGCAGCACTTCTTCGGTCGCCAGCGGCGCGATCACACGCGCGCTGAAGGCATACGCCGGGATGACATTGTAGCGGGTCAGGTAGCTAAACACGCCGAGCGCCGCCGTCACCAGCCACAGCGCCAGCGTCAGGCGCATCACCGGCTTGGCGCGCCGGAACCAGTAGCGCGAGGTGTCTTTTTCGCCGCGGCGCTTCGCCCGCCCCACCTGATAATCCTCGACGAACATGCGCACGATGACGAAAGTCGCCAGCAACTGCGCCGGGATGCCGAACAGGGCGTGAACGGCTGGCAGCAGGTAGCGCGTATTGTTGGGCTGCGCCGCGATATGGTTGGCTATGTCAAAGCGGTATGCCACTACCATCAGGAAAACGATTAGAATCCAGTTGACGAGCATGATCGTCGTCATCGTCCACTTGTGATGGGGACGATGTTTCCCCCGGCGAGCGAACAGCAAGCCAGCGATCATCGCCGGGATGATCAGCAGGAGATAAGCGACAAGCGTCACGTCGGCGAGGAGGCTCGCGCCTGTGCCCAGAAAGCCCTGCGGCTCCAAGTACGGATTCATAGGCGTCCTGTTGGGTACAATAGTCTCAAGTGCGATACGCGTTGTACAGGTTTACGTCGGCAAAAGCCAAACAGATGTGTCGCCGCACCGACGATGACCAACGCAGGACTTCCGCGCCGAAGATCGCGCGCAGCACCGAATTTATCATAGCAGAAAGCTCAGCTCATGAAAGATTATACGCAGGACATCGACGATACCGACCGGGCAATCCTGACCGAATTGCAGAACGACAGCAGCATCAGCAACGTCGAGCTGGCGCGGCGCATCTCGCTGTCGCCGCCCGCTGTCCATGCGCGCATCAAGCGGCTGGAGGAACTGGGCTACGTGCGCCAGTACGCCGCCATCCTTGACCGCGAAAAGCTCGGCTACGAACTGCTGTGCCTGATAAGTGTGACGCTGGAAGTGCATCACGTCGACAACATCAACCAGTTCCGCGACGCCGTCGCCCAGATGCCCGAAGTGCTGGAATGCTACTTCATCACGGGCGAGTTCGACTATCTGCTCAAGGTCGCGGTGCGCAGCCGCATGGAACTGGAACAGTTCCTGATGGAGAAACTCACTCCAGTGAGAGGAATCGCGCGCATCGCCACCAGCATCGTCCTGACCGAGATCAAGTTCACGACCAGCCTGGCGCTGGCGGACGATGAATAGGCGCGGGCAACAAAAAAGCAGTGGTCTTATCCACTGCTTCCCAATTTTCGCGGTATCCCGCGGTCAGATGGTCTCGTAGAAGATGTCGTCCACGAAGCAGTAACCCCACACTTCGCCCGGCTCCAGCGATTTCATCATGGCGTGCCCGGTTTCTTCGAAGTGCTTCGAGGCGTGCTTGTTCTTGGACGAATTGCAGCAGCCGACGTGCCCGCAGATCAGGCAGACGCGCAGGTGCACCCACCGATCCCCCATCTTCATACATTCCTCGCAGCCTTTGGCGCGGGGCGTATACGTCTTGATGTCCTTCACGTGCTCACACTGCTGCATTATCCGGTGTCCTGTAGCGCCGCTCTCTGGCAACTATAGTGAATATCGCCGGGCTTTGTCAACTGCGATTCGAGGTGCGCAGAACGCGGCGCACGACCGTGAGCAGGCGCTCCGGCGGGTCGCCTTTGCTGATAAAACCGGGGACGCCAGCCTGCGCAGCCTGCTCGCACGCTTCTGGTCGTCCGCTGAGGGCGATGATGCGCGTATCCGGGCAGATGCGCCGGACACTGGCGAGCAGATCGAGGACGGGCAAGCCCGGCAGCTCCCAGTCCAGCAGGACGAGGTCGGCACAGGCGGTATTGAGTTGATTGAGCAGCTCGAACGTGTTGACGGCTTCGCTGACCAGTTCGAGGTCGGCTTCCTGCTCCAGCAGAAGCCGGAGCGCGCACCGAACGTCGAACTGGTCGTCGGCTAAAATGACAAACATGAGTTTCCGTTACGCTGGTGAGAGAACCAGCCCCATTTCGTGAACCTTAATGCGGTTAGCAAGCGCCTGGCGCGCGCGGAACAGGCGAGACTTGATGACGCCGACGTTGGTATGCAGCATCTCGGCGATTTCTTCGTAAGACAGGTCGTTCCAGTAGCGCAGAGCGATGATCGCGCGCTCGTCGGGCTTCAGCAGCTTCAGCAAATGATCGAGTGTGCGCTCACGCTCACCGTCCATCGCCAGTTCTTCAACCGACCGGGATTCCAGCGCCGCCATTACTTCGCCGGGCAGGAAGTCGTCGAGCGACAGCCAGCTCATGCGGCGCTTGCGGATTACGTCGATGCAGTAGTGCGACGCGATGGACAGCACCCACGTCTTGAACGAGCGCTGCGAGTCGTAGCGGTCGAGGCTGCGATATGCCCGCTGGAAGGCTTCCTGCGCCGCGTCCTCGGCTTCCACTGTATCGCCGAGCATCCGATAGGTCAGGTTGTAGACCGCGTGGTTGTAGTCCATCACCAGATCGGTAAAAGCATCCTGATCGCCATCGAGAGCGCGAGCCACTCGCTCACGATCCCGGATAATCATCTGGTCTTTTTCGATTTGCGAAAGCATTTGCTGGCTAACTTTCCCACCCGGCTTGCGGTCGGATGTCATTCCATTTCATTCGCATCTTTAGAATACAAAAACTCTCTCGAAATGCGGTCACGCAGATGGAGAGAGTTCTTGTCCAACCGATGGATAGTTCAAAACCTGGTCAGGTGACCAGGTGGTGTTGTAATGCGAGCGCGACCGCCTCCGTCCGGCTGGTCACGCCGAGTTTTGAGAGGATGCTGCTGACGTGAAACTTGACCGTCGAGCGGCTGATCACTAACTGCCCGGCGATCTGCGGGTTGTTGAATCCCTTGACCATTAAAACCAGTACATCGCGCTCGCGCTCGGTCAGATCGAAGCCGACCGGCTGCGGGTGGGTGACGGCGTGGATCAGCGCCTGCGCCGCTTCCGGGGCGAGCACCGGCTTACCGGCGCGGGCGGAACGGATCGCCCGGACAAGCTCGTCCGCGGATACGTTCTTGAACAGATAGCCGATTGCCCCGGCTTGCAGCGTCTTTTGCATCAGGTCGTCGTCTTTGAAGCTGGTGAGCGCGATCACCTTCACGTCCGGGCACGCCGCACGGATGGCGCGGGTCGCGTCAGCGCCGTTCATTCCCGGCATGATCACGTCCATCAGCACCACGTCGGGGGTGAGATCGATGCACTTGCGCACGGCTTCCTCGCCGCTGGCGGCTTCGCCCACCAGTTCCAGCTCGTCGAAGGCGAGTAGGAACGCCGACAGCCCGCTGCGCACCACCGCGTGATCGTCCACGATCAGGACTCGGATCGTCTCCTCATTGTTCATTGTCTGTCTCCTGCTGACCATCGGAGTGACACCCGTGTGCCGTCCTCCAGCGAGCTAGCCACCGCAAATACAGCGCCGATCCCCTCTGCCCGTTCGCGCATGATTTTCAAGCCGAGGCTTTCCGCCGAAACGCAGTCCGGGTCGAAGCCGCAGCCGTTGTCGGTGATCGTCATCTCGACGTGATCCGAATCGTAGTCAAGCCGCACATCGATACTGGTCGCTTCGGCATGTTTGAAAATGTTGTTAAGCGCTTCCTGCGCGACGCGGTAAAAAGCGATCTGCACATCTGGCGGCAGCGGATAGGCGTCGCCGTTGACTTGAAGCGTGACCGGAATCCGCGCGCGCTCGGTCAGCGCTTCGAAAGCTGGCGCAGCAGGTCGCGCAGGTCGACTTCGGTCAGTGTCGCCGGGCGCAGTTCCAGCAGGAAAGCGTGCGCATCTTCCGCCAGCGCGCGCGCGTCAACTGGCGCAGGTCGGCGAGTCGGCGCTGCCCTCGTCGGGGTCTTTCTCCATCAGGCGCGGCAACACTTCAGCGATCAGACTGGCAGAGAACAGCGTCTGCGTCACGGCGTCAGGAAGCTCGCGGGCGAGACGGCTGCGCTCGGCGGTGACCGTTGTTTTCCGCCTGCGCGCGCAGCCGGGCATTTTCGATTGCGAGCGCCGCCTGGTCGCACACCGAGATTACCAGCCGACCTCTCCTCGGTGAAACCATGGTGATGGGGATAATACAACACCAGTTCGCCATAGACGGCGTCTCTGGCGACCAGCGGAACCGCCAGAAGCGCCGTGAAGCGCGTCACCATTCGCTCGACATACGGGCGCTGTTCGTCGTCCGGCTGGAAGCTGCAACTTCGATAGATCGGGGATGATCGCCGGGCGGACGCTCACTGAAGCCGCGCCTGACCTCGCCTCTTTTGTCCAGCGCGAATTCGGAAGCCGCGAACCATGTCGTCGTCCAGACCGATTGAGGTCTTGTACTGTGAGCAGCTCCTCGTCAGGCTGGTAGCCGAACAGCGCGATGCTGTTCGTGCCTGTGCGCAGACGCCCCCCGCCTGCGCCACGATGAAATCGAGGATTGCTTCGAGCGAGCGGCTGGAATTGATCACGTTCAGGATTTCGCGCATCCCTTCGGCAACCAGCGTGCGGCGCTGCGACCTTGCAGCCGATCCTGCTCCATCTGCGCCAGCGCGTTTGTCCATCGCTACCGCCGCCTGATTAGCAACGCCATCGCCAGATTCCGCCAGATGCGCGGCGTGAAGCGTTTGTGATCTGGCGACGAAGCTCAACATACCGATACCGTTGTCGGCAAAACGATCAGGTGGACGCTCATCCACGAGCGCAGGTAGCGCAGATAGCTGCCCGCAAGCTGACGGTACGCTCGCGCAGCCGCCGATTCGGCATACACGCTCGGCAACGATTATCGGCGCATAGGTGTGATTACCCGCCGTACAGATAATCACTGCTGACCGACCATCGTGCCGCCGAAGCTCGCCGCGCGGGATCGGTCCGCGATAGAGCATCAGATCGAGCGTATCGTCGCCGCGCAGCGTGAGGATTGCTGCACCGTTGTAGTCGATGACTAGCTTCATCTCGTCGAGGATACGGTCGAGCAGCGTCTCCAGCTCAAGGATCAGCGCGATGTTATTGGATGCCCGCAGCAGCGTCGAAAGCTCGTGAGTCCGCTCCTCGACACGCTGTTCGAGCATCTGGTACGCCTGCACGCGCTCGGTCACGTCGCGCACGACCGACAGCATGTGCGACTCGCCGCGAAACATGAAGCGGGTCGCGCGGATTTCCACGTTGAAGCGCTCGCCATTCTTGCGAATGTTGATCCCCTGAAAATCGACCGCTTCGCCCCTGAGGACGCTCACCAGCGCGTCTTTGACCTGCCCCGGCGTGAACAGCGTCGTGCTGTCCATGCCGATCATCTCGTCGTAGGTGTAGCCATGCATGGCGCAGGCAGCCGGGTTGGCTTCGACGATCCTGCCGCTCGCCGCCAGGATGATCACGCCGTCGCTGGTCGCCTCGAAAATGCCGCGATACTGCGCCTCTTTTTCTTCCAGCAGCCGGTTGGCGAACACCCGGTCGGAGGCGTCGACCACGACGATCAGCAGGAACTGGATTTCGCCCTGCGCACGCACCGGCGTCATGACGACATCCCAGTATGAGATCACCCCGTCGCGGCGCATGGCGACCGCTTCCCGGCGCAGGATTTTGCCGGAGAAGGCTTCATTCAGGAACGGCTCAAAGCGCCGCTGCTCGTCGGGGAACAGATCGTAGAATTTCGTGCCGGGATGCACTTTCGGGCTGCTAAGCGGAGCATAGCGTTCCAGAAAGCCGCGCCAGGTGTCGTTGACGCGCAGCAGCGTCAGGTCGCGGTCGATCACCGCCATGCCAATCGGCATCTGATCGAACAGCGCGTCGAGCAGCGCCGTGCGCAGCCCGCTGACCTGCTGGAGTTCTCCCGATATTGGGGTGAACAGCGCGTCGAGCATAAGGGTCAGGATTCCTGTGTCTCCGGCTCAGCCCGGCAGCGAGAACAATGTGTAGTAGCGGCGCGGCAAGGATGCAGTCGGATCGACATATTCGAATGGATTATACACCGCCTGCACCATCGTTCGCAGGTAATTCGGCGGTAGGTTGGCGAGCAGCTCCGCGCCGTTCGCCGTGTAGCGAACCACAACGATCCGATCATACGGGTAAAAGCCCGATTCCTCGCCCGCCAGCGTCAGCGAAATGCCTTCTGGCGTGAAGGTGCATAACTCCTGCTGTTCGGGCAGCGGCACAAATTTCCCGTCTGCCGGGTCGAACGAGCACAGGAGCGCGCTCAGAGTTGCGTTATCGTAGACGTAGCCGAGCGCATAGCGGACGAGGTAGCTCGCGCCAAGACTCCAGTTGTCGACATAGCGCCCGGTCTCGTCCACGACCACCAGCGTCGCATCGTCGGCGATCTGCGGCGCCTGCTCGACCACGTCGTGCAGCAAACGCTGCTGCTTCAGGGCGATGTCGGCGTAGTGGGCGTGCTGATTGAGCGCGTGCAGCGTCGCCAAGCCGATCAGCAGGCTCATAATGCCGACGAACACCGCGCGCGGAAGCCGGGCGTACAGTGTGAGCAGATATACCAGACTGCCGACGCAGATCGCGCCGCCGATGGACGAGTAGTAATAGACGTGCCAGTCCAACTGGCGGTTGGTCGAGATCAGGAACATGGCGTAGCCCAAGCCGATGACCGAGAAGCCGATCAGCGCCAGCATCCAGTAGCGACGGCGGGGTTCGTCGGCGGGCGCGCGTTTCATCAGCCAGCCCACCTCGAACGCGCCCAGCGCCGCAACGACCGCCAGCGCCAGATAGGGCGTACCGATCTGTCCGAGCGCTTCCGTCCAGCCGGAGAAGAAGTGGCGGTCGTAAGCCGTGAGCAGGCTGGCGATCATCTCGTTGAGGATGTCGGGCTGGGTCAAGCCGCTGCGCTGAAGCACCCACGACTGGTACGACTCGCCCTGTGTGAACAGCACAACCTCGTACAGCAGCGAACAACGGCGCGAGGAACCACAGCACGCTGGCGTGCAGCACGCGCCCCGTTCAGCCGTCCTTCCACCAGACGAGCAGCAGCGGCATGAACAAAATCAGCGGGTACGGATTTCGTAAATCTGAATGTCCGATAGTCGCCGCCCACGCTGCAACGAGCGCCTGCGACGCCCCGATTCGAAATAGATCAGGAACAGGTAGACCGAGAGCAGGAACCACAGCACCGCCAGATGCACATTGATCGAGCGGAAGGCGAACAAGCCGCCATCAGCCGGATAGATGATGAACAGCAGCGCAACCAGCAGCGCGTAAGTCGTGTTGTCGCGCGTCAGCTTTCGCAGAATAAGATACAGCACGACGCTCTTGCCGACGAACAGCGCCATCGCCACCAGGTTGTAGCCGACGAACGAATCGGGCGTCAGGCTGTAGGCGGCGACGAACGTCAGCCCGACCAGCGGGCGCAGCCGGTGGACGCCAGTCGTGATAAACCAGTCGAAATCCTCGTTGCGCTCGGACGCGCCGCCATGCTCCAGATCGTGGACGACCAGCCACTCCTCCATGATGCCGGAGACCTTCAGCCCGAACGGCAGCCAGAGGATGACGACCAGTCCAATGCTGGCGAGGATGGGGAGCAGCCATCGGGTGAGCCTGTGCGACACGACGAGCGCCTTTACGCAGGACGGCGAACATCCTCATTGTAAACGCAGCGACTCATCACCAGCGCAAAGGAAATGCAGTAGCCGCGACAAGACCGTGTGAAACGAAAGCGGCGCTTCGCGCGACTAACCCGATGTGCGCATCTGTGCCGTTTGGAAGTCAAAGACGCGGCTGATATGATCCGCGCGTTGCTGCGCAGGTCGCCGGAACTGCTGACCAAACTGGAAGAGGAGTAACCGCTGTGTTACCAAGTCTCGATCACGCCCAACCGACGCTGGAAAGCCTGCACACCGTCGCCCGTCTGCTGGGCGCGATGCGACTGCTGGTGTTCGAGCGCAAGCCAAATTTTCTGGAATTAGGGCTGAAAATCACGCCCGACGGCTTATCGACCGATGTGCTGCCGTCCGGCGGCGAGGTCTCGCTCGACTTCCGACGGCTGGCGCTGGTCTACCAGCCCGCAGCGGGCGATCCGGTCGCGCTGCCGATCAGCGGGCAGACGCAGGCGGCGCTGCTCGAACGCCTGCTGGCGACGATCCACGCGGGCGAGCTTGCCGGGATCGTGCCGCACGCGGCGGGCGCATCCTACACAGACGCCACGTTCGCCGCCGCCGACGGTTTCGCAAACCGAATCAAGCCGAAGCGCGTCGACCTGAGCGGTTCGACGCCGCTGTCGTTCGACGCGCAAGCAGCACGCAGCTATGCTGACGCGCTGTACGCCATCTTCACGGGCGTCGCGCGCTTCCGCGCCCGGCTGGACGGCGCGCAAAGTCCGGTGGTGGTGTGGCCCGAACACTTCGATCTGTCGTTCCTGTGGTTCGCCGCCGAGCCGGACGAGCATCACCCGCACCTGAATTTCGGCTTCGCGCCCTTCAGCGCCGGGATGGATTACCCGTATCTGTATGCCTACGCCTATCCTTACCCGGCGCAGTACGACCCGCCTGCTCTGCCCGCAGGCGCGCGCTGGCAGACTGAAGGCTGGACGGGCGTTGTGCTGCCCTACAGCGAAATTGCGCAGCGGGAGAACGCAGAGGGATACGTGGAAGCATCGTGCGCGGCGATCAACCGGGCGCTTCGTCCGCTGCTCGGCTTGAGCGCAAGCTAAACGCACTCACAAGCCGATATGCGACGGCGCGCTCATGCGAAAGGTCGTGCGCTTGTTGATGCTGTTGGCGAATATCGGTTCGCCGCCCATTCGCCGTCTGCCCAGCATCCAGCGCCGCGTTCGTGAATGCGGGCAGCCTGGAGGTGACGTTCACCCTGCCGTTCGCGCCAGATCACGCTGCCATAGACGATGCGCTCCGCGCCGAGATATTCGACACGAGCGATTTCCGGGTCGAATTCCAGCGGCTCGATCCAGTTGGCGCTGCTGTGCGGGGCGAAATGCTCCAGGTGGAAACCGACGTCGTCCTCGCGCTCGATCACGTTCATGGGCGGCGTTCCAATGAACGAAGCGACGAGTGTCGGCGGGTTCGTTATAAAGCTGCTGAGGCTGCCCGACCTGGCGAATGCGACCGTCGGCGATCACGGCGATGCGGTCGCCTATCGCCATCGCCTCGGTCTGCTCGTGCGTGACGTAGATCATGGTCACGCCGGTGCGCCGCTGGAACTGCTTGATGTCCTCGCGCGCCGTCGCCCGCAGCTTCACGTCCAGGTTGGACAACGGCTCGTCCAGCAGAAACACCTGCGGCTCGCGCACCAGCGCCCGCGCCAGAGCGACGCGCTGGCGTTCGCCGCCGGAAAGCTGGCTCGGCTTGCGCTGAAAAAACGGGGCGATCTTGAGGATACCCGCCGCCCACTCGACGCGCTGGCGGATGACCGCCTTGTCGACTTTCTCGGTCTTGAGCGGAAACGCGATGTTGTCGTAGACCGACATGTGCGGGTAGAGCGCGTAGTTCTGAAAGACCATCGCAATCTTGCGGTCGCGCGGGGCGAGGTCGTTGACGACCCGCCCGCCGAGGCGGATTTCACCGTTCGACGCCGATTCCAGCCCGGCGATCATGCGCAGCAGCGTGGTCTTGCCGGAACCCGACGGACCGACCAGAACCAGAAGCTCCCCTTCGCGGGCGGTCAGGGTCACGTTTTCGACCGCCGCCACGCCGTCGAAGTCCTTGTACAGATTGCGCAGTTCAACAGCAGCCATCGCGTCGCAGTCAACTTTCTGTTGTCTAAATGAACGTGAAATATTCGGGGAGCAGATGTCCGAACGAGTCTGGCTGACGAACGCACTCGGACGAGTTACACGTCCGGGATGGTTTAACATAAGCCTTCGCGCGTGTCAAACCGGGCGCAGGGGCACTAGCGGTCAGACCAGCGCTTCCTGTGCTATAATTTCAGGCGTAAAGTTGAACAAGAATGCCGGAGGGCGACATGGATGTCAACCAAGCCGCACGGATGATCGAATGGCTCGATGAAGAACGTCGCCGTGACAAAGCTACCATTTCCACCTTGCAGGAACGCCTCGCGCAGCAGCAGGATACGCTGGATGCGCTGACCAAACGGCTCAACAGCATCGAGTCGGATCAGTCGATGCTGCGCGGCGAAGTCAGTTCCAGCGGGCGCGAGAACGAGACGGTCGATCAGATTCACCGCGACATGCAGCAGATGATCGAGGCGGTCGAAGCCAAACGACTGACCGCCGAGCGTGAAACCGAGCGCCGCAACGAACTGGCGCGCGAAGCCATCTCCCGCCCGGTGCGCGAGCTGACTGAGAAGCTGAGCAGGCTCGAACGGCAGACGACCGAACTCCCGGCGATCAACGTCGAGAAAGATCGCCTGTCGGGGGTGGTCGCCAACACCCAGCAGCGCGTGGACGACCTGTTCAAGCGGCTGGAAGAGCCGGATCGCCGCCTCGCGTTCCTCGAAGAACAGCGCCGCCAGGATGCCCGCCGCCTGTCCGAAGTCGAATCCGAGCTGCCCGACCTGCGCAAGCAGTTGGACAGCTTCAAGCCGAAGCTGACGCTGATCGAGGAACTGTCGCTGCGCAACGAGCGCAAGATTCAGGAAGTGAGCGCGGGCGACCGCGACCGACGCGAGCAAATCCAGCAGTTCATCGACCAGCAGACCCTGCTCGAACAGGAGCGCGACCAGCAGATCAAGGCGCTGCTGGAACAGTTCGGCGAGCAGGACAGCCAGATGCAGAAGTACATCGAGCGCTTCGAAACGTGGTCGGAAGCCTATCGCGAGATGAAGAAGATCATCGACGACTTCGAGCGCATCGGCGACCGGCTGGAGCGGCGCATCAACGAAGTCGCCGAAATGCAGCGCCTGAGCGAAGAACGCTTCCGACAGGAGTGGAACGACTGGCGCTCCGACGACCAGAAACGCTGGAAGCAGTTCACGCTCTCCAACGACGAGGTGTGGCGGCTGCACGACAAGGAGTTCGAGCGCTTCGTCCAGCGCCTGTCGGACATGGAAGGCTTGTTCCCGCCGCTTCAGGACGGCATCAACCGGCTGTGGAATCTCGAACGCGAGCTATCGAAGCTGTACCGCGAGCATTACCATGCCGTGCTGATGGAGTTCGACGGCACAAACATCCCTACCCCGCCCGCGCCCAAGAACGGCGCGAATGGGAATGGGAGTTAGCGATTAGTTGTTAGTTCTTAGTTTTTAGCTAACGGCGAGTCCGGCTTTTCGTCCTCTACTAATCACTAATAACTAACGACTGCTTCGCTGGCTGCTCAACATGCGCGTTATCGGCACGGCGGGGCACGTCGATCACGGCAAATCGACGCTGGTCAGGGCGCTGACCGGCATCGACCCGGATCGGCTCGCTGAAGAACAAGCCCGCCAGATAACCATCGACCTCGGCTTCGCCTGGCTGCACTTTGCCCGGCAGCAGAAACGCTCGGCATCGTCGACGTGCCCGGTCACCGCGATTTCATCGAGAACATGCTTGCCGGGGTCGGCGGTATCGACGCCGCCATCCTCGTGATCGCCGCAGACGAAGGCGTGATGCCGCAGACGCGCGAACACCTCGCCATCCTCGACCTGCTGGGCGTCGCGCACAGACTGGTCGCTCTCACCAAAATCGACCTGATTGACGACCCCGGCGTCGAACTGGTCAGCGACGAAATCCGCGCCGCGCTGGCTTCGACCGCGCTGGCGGGGGCAGGATTCTGCCCGTGTCCGCCGTCACCGGCGACGGAATCCACCAGGACGATCGACCACCTGGCCGAGCCTGCTCGCCGCCATCCGCCGCGCCCGGAATACGGCGTACCGCGCCTGCCGATTGACCGCGTGTTCACCATCAGCGGCTTCGGCACAGTCGTGACCAGGACGCTGCCTGGGCGGGGCGCTGCGCCTCGGCGACGAGGTCGAGCTTCGCCGTCGGGACTGCGCGGACGCATGCGCGGCTTGCAAAGCTACAAACAGTCAGTCGAGAGTCGCCCATCCGCCAGCAGCCGGGTCGCGGTCAACATCGCTGGTGTCGAGCGGCAGGCGGTCGCGCGCGGCGACGATGCTAACGCATCCCGACGCGCTTCGGCCGACGAGATTGATCGACGTGCAGTTTCGCTATCTCGGCGACACGGACCGACCGCTGCGGCACAATGCCGCCGTCAGGATTTTCAGCGGCGCAACGGAAGCGGGCGCGCACGCCCAGCTGATCGCCGACGAAAGCCTCGCGCCGGGGCGGGAAAGCTGGCTTCAGCTTCGGCTCGACCGCCCGCTGGCGATGGCGCGCGGCGACCGTTTCATCGTGCGGATTCCGTCGCCCGCACAGACCATCGGCGGCGGCGTGATCGTCGACCCGCACCCGCCGCGCCGCTGGAAACGGATGCAGCCGAATGTGATCGAGGCGCTGGAACGCAGGCTGCACGGCACGCCCGCCGAGCGGGTCGAGCAGGCGGCGTTTCAGCCCTCCCGACGGAGCGATCTGGCGGCGGTGGTCAGGGATGTCGATACCGCCGTTCGGGAGGCGCTGGATTCGGGCTTGCTGGTGGCGCTGCCCGACGGGACGTATCTATCGAGCGAGGGCGCGCAGGCAATCCTGCGACGGATGACACTCGAACTTGACGCTTACCACCGGGCGCAGCCGCTCCGACTGGGGATGCAGCGCGAAGAACTGCGCAGCCGCGCCGGGCTGAAAGCCATCACGTTCGCCGCCCTGCTCGACATGCAGGATCAAATCGCCGCCGACGGCAATCTGCTGCGGCTGGCGGATCACGCTGTCCGGTTCGACGCGGGGGCAGGTGGCGCAGATCAACCAGCTACAGGCGAAAATCGCCGAGTCGCCGTACACGCCGCCGTCGTTCAGCGAAGCCGCGCAGATCGTGGGCGCGGGGCGATGCTGCACGCACTGATCGACACGGGCGAGATGATGCAGGTGCAGCCGGATGTGATCTTCTCGCGTTCGGTATACGACGAAATGGTCGATGCCGTCCTCGGAATCATCGACGCACAGGGCGGGATCCAGCGCCGCCGTGCTGCGCGACCGCTTCGGCACGTCACACAAGTACGCGATTGCCCTGCTCGAACATCTGGACGCGCTCGGCAGGACGCGGCGCGAGGGTGATACGCGCGTGCGCGGGCAGTCGTAAAGCAACCTTTCGATCAAAGCAGGTCAAATTCAGAAATTGAAAAAGGTCGAACCGCCAAGACGCCAGGCACGCCAAGAATTGAAAGAGGCACAGGAGGCACGCGATGGAATTTGAAAAGCTTTATCAGGAGCTTGCCAACGGTCGGGACATCCTTCGCGCGCTGGTGAGCGGCGTCACGCAGGCGGAGGCGCAGGTCAAGCCGTCACCGCAATCGTGGTCGATCTTCGAAGTCGTCTGCCACCTGTATGACGAAGAACGCGACGATTTCCGCGAGCACCTCGACATGATCCTCAACCGACCGAATGACGAGTGGAAGCGGCTTGATCAACAGAAATGGGTGACGCCAGCGCAGCAGTATCACGAGCGCAGCCTGTCCGAAATGCTCGACAGCTTCACCGCCGAGCGCAACCAGTCGCTCGAATGGCTGCGCGGGCTGTCGTCGGCGAACTGGGATGCAGTTTATACGACTCCGTTTCGAAGCATGACGGCGGGCGACATGTTCGCGTCGTGGGTGGCGCACGATCACCTGCACATGCGCCAGTTGGTCGAACTGCGGCGTGCCCGCCTGCTGACGCTGGCTGCCCCCTACAACGTCGAGTACGCGGGCGACTGGTAAGCGCTAGACAGCGCTGGTGATCTCGGCGTGGGGAAGTTCGCCGACGTTGACGCGGACGATGTTCGCGCCGAGCGCCGTCAGCTTGTCCTCGATGCGCTCGTAGCCCCGGTCGATCTGCTGGATGTTGGCGATGCGGGTCTCGCCCTTGGCTGCCAGCGCCGCCAGCAGCATCGCCATGCCAGCGCGAATGTCCGGGCTGCTCATGTACGACAGCCCGCGCAGCGCGGTCGGTCCCTGCACCAGCACGCGGTGCGGGTCGCACAGGGTGATGCGCGCGCCCATGCGCAGCAGGCGGTCGGTGAAGAAGAAGCGGCTCTCGTACATCCAGTCGTGGAACAGCACCGCCCCGGCGCTCTGGGTGGCGACGGTCAGGGCGATGCTCATCAGGTCGGGCGGGAAAGCGGGCCAGGGCTGCGCCTTGATGGTCGGGATGCGGTTGCCGAGATCGTTGACGACCGAGAGCGGCTGGTGAGGCGAGACGAAAATGTCGTCGCCGCGGGTCTCCCAGCCGACGCCGAGCCGCTCGAACACCAGCGCGATCATGTCGAGATACTGCGGGTCTGCCTGTTTGATGGTGATCTCGCCGCCAGTCATGACCGCAGCGCCGATGAAGCTGCCGACCTCAATATAGTCCGCGCCGACGCGCGCCTCGCCGCCGTGCAGCCGCTCGACGCCCTCGATGATCAGCCGATTCGAGCCAATGCCGTCGATGTGCGCGCCCATGCTCACCAGCATGTTGCACAAATCCTGCACGTGCGGCTCGCTGGCGGCATTGCGCAGGATGGTCGTGCCGCGCGCCAGCGCCGCCGCCATAAGCGCGTTCTCGGTGGCGGTGACGCTCGCCTCCGCCAGCAGAATATCCGCGCCGCGCAGACGATCAGCTGTCATCTCGAAGCCGCTGTCGTACTGGATGACCGCGCCGAGCTTGCGGAGCGCGAACACGTGCATGTCCAGCCGACGCTCACCGATGTTATCGCCGCCGGGCGACGGCAGGTTGACGCGCCCGAAGCGCGCCAGCATCGGTCCCGCCAGCATGATGCTCGCCCGCAGCTTCTGCGCCAGCGCCGCGTCACGTCGGTCGTGGTGACTTCGCGCCGCGCACGCGCAGGCTGCCGTCGCCGATCCAGTTGACCTCGACGCCCAGCCGACGCATGATCTCGATCAGGGTGCGCACGTCGCCGATGTTGGGGACGTTGTGCAGGATCACGGGTTCCTCGGTCAGCAAACATGCGGGGATCATCTTGAGCGCCGCGTTCTTGTTGCCGCTGGCGGTGATCGTCCCGGTGAGAGCGTGTCCGCCTTCGATGACAAACTGCTGCTGCATAGGGTTCATCCTATCTGTAGCTCGACCGGATCGCCGATTTTTATACCGAACTGTGCCGCGAAGCTGCCCCGATTGATCGATAGTTCGAGGTAACCGCCGCTGCCGACCAGCGCCAGCGTTTCGCCGGGCGCAACTTCGGCATAGGTTTTGTGCACGGGCGACAGCCACTGATCACCATTAAAGATAACGGTGCTTTGCGCATCGATTCTTTGTGTTGTTTTCGGGCGATACCGCTCCCGCATACTAAGGTGATCGGGCGTTTCCCAATGAAGTATGCCAATACTCGTTACCGCTGTACCGAAATGATCGATGTGGAGTACCTCGCCCGTGATCTGATGCTCCCCAACGTGAAACGAGGGTTCGGGCAGCATCAGATATTGCTCAGCCGGACGGCTGAACCTTTCCAATTGCACACCCTGAGCAAGATACGCCGCAGCCGGAGCAAATATATCTCGTCCGTGAAATGTATGACTCTTAGATCGGTTCCCCAGTATCCTTCCCTGAGTATCCAATTCGGCAACCTGTTTTTCGTCTAGCTCGCGCAGGATATAGGTCAATACTCCGTTGTCAGGAGCAACGAACGTATATTCGTCAGGCTTGTAATCGCCCGCGCGGACGGCAAGTGCTTTCCTGCTGCTGCCAACACCAGGGTCGACCACCACCAGAAACGTTGTGCCTTTGGGAAAGTAGCGATAGCTGTTGAGCAGCAGAAACGCCGCCTGCTTCACGTTCTGCGGCTGGACGGCGTGCGTGAGATCGACAAGCTGAAGATCGGGGCAGATGTTCAGCATCACCCCTTTCATCACGCCGACGTAGGTGTCGGTCGTGCCGAAATCGGTCAGCAGCGCGACGGTACGGCTCATAACTCCTCCTGTGAATCGCTATTGTAGCCGCTTGGCGGACATTGACAACTTTCGCGGGCGTCGTTATACTGCGGGATAGTCATCTGGAGCATGTCATGCGTCTGCACCACCTGCACCATCACCCATATCCAAATCGTCGCCCGGTGCTGGTGTAGTCCGCTTTTGCTTTGTCCTTTCGACCCCGCGCCGCGCGGGGTTTTTGTTTTCTTAGCAATTAGCGGTTATCCATTAGCTTTTCGCTAACAGCCTATCGCTATTTGCTAATAGCTTTCGGGATCAGGTAGTCAACAGGGGCAGGAGGAGATTATGTTAGCAGTCATCGACTACGGCGCGGGCAATCTGCGCAGCGTCGTGCACGCGCTCAATTACCTCGGCGTCGAGAGTATGCGCATCGTCCACTCCGCCCACGAGCTGCGCGGCGCGAGCAAGATCATCCTGCCCGGCGTCGGGGCGTTCGGCGCGGGGATGCTGAAGCTCCACGAGCAGAACCTCGTCCAGCCGATCACCGACGCGGTGCGCACGGGCGTGCCCTACCTCGGCATCTGTCTTGGGATGCAGTTCCTGTTCGACTACAGCGACGAGATGGGCATCCACCGAGGATTAGGACTGCTGCCGGGTCGAGTGACGCGCTTCCCGGAGCGCGACAGCCTGAAAGTGCCGCACATGGGCTGGAACCAGCTTGCGCCGACCCGCCGCTCGCCGCTGCTCCGGGGGATCGACTCGGAGAGCTACGCCTACTTCGTCCACAGCTACTACTGCATCCCAGACGACCCCGCCGACACGCTCATCAACACCTGCTACGGCGGCGATTTCTGCGCCGGAGTGCAGCGCGAGAATATCTACGGCGTCCAGTTCCACCCGGAGAAAAGCCAAAAGACCGGGCTGCAACTGCTGACCAACTTTCTGGAGATCGCGGCGTGATCATCTACCCGGCAATCGACCTGCGGGGCGGAAAAGTCGTGCGGCTGCGCGAAGGCGACCCGAACCGCCAGACTATCTTCAGCGACGACCCGGTGGCGACCGCACGCCAGTGGATCGCCGAGGGCGCGCTGTGGATTCACATGGTGAACCTCGACGGCGCATTTGCACAGGCGAATAATAACGGCGCGATCCTCGAAGCGGTCGCCGCGCTGAACGTGAAGGTGCAGTTCGCCGGAGGGCTGCGCAGCCCGGACGACATCGCCCGCGCGCTGCAGCGGGGCGCGAGCCGGGTCATATTGGGCACAATCGCCGTTCAGCAGCCGGAGATCGTCGCGCAGGCGGTCGAACAGTGGGGCGCGGAGCAGACCGGGGTGGCGCTGGACGCGCGCGACGGCAAGGTGACGACGCACGGCTGGCAGCAGCAGACCAGCATGACTCCGGCGGAGTTCGGAAACGAGATGCGGGCGCGCGGCGTGCGGCACGCGCTGTACACCGACGTGAGCCGCGACGGTGGTCTCGGCGGCAGCAACGTCGAGGGGACAATCGCGCTGGGGCGCGAGACCGGGCTGCGGGTGATGGCGTCCGGCGGCGTCAGCACGTGCGAGGAAATCCGGCAGTTGGCAGCCAGCGGCGCGGTCGCCGGAGCCGTGATCGGCATGGCGCTGTACGAGCGGCGGTTGACCCTGCGCGACGCGCTCACAGCGGCAGAAGGACAAGTGACATGCTAGCCAAACGCATCATCCCCTGCCTCGACGTGATGGACGGGCGGGTCGTCAAGGGCGTCAATTTCGTCAACCTGCGTGACGCGGGCGACCCGGTCGAGCAGGCGTCGATTTACGACCGTGAGGGCGCGGACGAACTGGTCTTTCTGGACATCACCGCCTCGCACGAAGCCCGCAACACCACGCTCGACATGGTGCGCCACGTCGCCGACAACATCTTCATCCCGTTCTGCGTCGGCGGCGGCATCCGCACCATCGAGGACATCCGGGCAACATTGCTCGCTGGGGCGGACAAGGTGTCGATTAACAGCGCGGCGTTCCGCAACCCCGACCTGATCAACGAGGGGGCATGGGGATTCGGCAGCCAGTGTATCGTCGTCGCCATCGACCCCAAGTGGATCGACGGGCACTGGGAGGTGTTCATCAACGGTGGGCGCATCCCGACCGGCAGGGACGCGCTCGACTGGGCGCGCGAAGTCGAAGCGCGCGGCGCGGGCGAAATCCTGCTCACGAGCATGGATCGGGACGGGACGAAAGCCGGGTATAATCTGGAGCTGACGCGCGCCGTCGCTGAAGCCGTGTCGATCCCGGTGATCGCGTCGGGCGGCGCGGGGACGATGGAGCATTTCTGCCAGGCGTTGACAACCGGACGCGCCGACGCCGCGCTGGCGGCGACGCTGTTCCACTACGACGAAATCCGCATCGGCGCGCTCAAGGACTATCTGGCGCAGCAGGGCGTCCCAGTGCGGCTGACCGGATGGGAGCGGCTATGAACGCGCTCAGATGGGACGAGCATGGGCTGATCCCGGCGGTGGTGCAGGACGCCGAAACCAAACAAGTGTTGATGGTCGCCTACATGAACGCCGAGTCGCTGGCGAAAACGCAGGCGACGGGCGAAACCGTATTCTGGAGCCGCAGCCGGGGCGAACTGTGGCACAAGGGCGAAACGTCGGGTAACGTGCAGCGGGTCCGCGAAATAAGAGTCGACTGCGACGAGGATACGCTGCTGATTCTGGTCGACCCCGCCGGACCCGCCTGCCACACCGGCGAAATCTCGTGTTTTTTCCGCACCCTAGAGGAAGCAGAAATTGACTGACACCCCTATCGACATGCTCCGCGAGCTTCAGGCGATCATCCGCGACCGCCAGCAGAACCCGAAGCCGGGCAGCTACACCAACGAATTGTTCGACGCCGGACTCAGCCGGATCGCCCAGAAAGTGGGCGAGGAAGCGACCGAGGTGATCGTCGCGGCGCTCAGCCAGGAGCACGACCGGCAGATCGACGAGCTGAGCGATCTGTTCTACCATACGCTCGTCCTGATGGCGGCGAAAGGCATCACGCTGGACGACGTGTACGCCGAACTGGGACGCCGCCACGCCATCCGGACGGATGGTGACGCCACCCGAAAGGATTCCCCCGCGTGACCGACCACGTGGTCAAAGAAACCACATTTTACGTGCGCTACGCCGAAACCGATGCGATGGGCATCGTCCATCACGCCAGCTACATCGTCTATTTCGAGGAAGGGCGCAGCAACTACGCCCGGCAGCGCGGCAGCGACTACGCCAGCTTCGAGCGCAGCGGTCGCTACCTGACGGTCGCCGAAGTCAACGCCCGCTACGTCAAGCCAGCGATCTACGGGCAGCGGTTGACGGTTCGCTGCTGGATCGACGAGATGAAAAGCCGCAGCCTGACGTTCCGCTACGAAATCGTGGACGCCGACAGCCGCGATGTCCACGTGACCGGCTTCAGCAAGCATATCTGCATCACCCACGATGGGCGCGTGACCACGATCCCACCGGAATGGCGTGCGTGGGGCGACGACGGTCAGGCGTAATCCGGCGCGGGCGGGCGGGCGATGCCTCGCCCCTACAAAGTATCACCATGTGCAATCCGGCTTGCCTTCGAGCGGGGATAGGGAAGAAAACAGTCGGACGCCAAACCCTTGCAGATTTATCCCCGATTTTCACACTCCCGTACCCCGGATTTTGGCAGGTGACCGACGCGGGGATATAATCATACTTAAGTTTGATAATAATATTTTCCACCGTGAGGACACTTTATGGTCACTTATGCTGAACGCCCCTGGGTCAAGCGTTATGACGCTGGCGTTCCTGCCAGCCTGGAACCGTATCCCGAAATCCCCCTCTACCAGATGCTCACCGACAGCGCCAGGAAAGCACCCAACAGCGTCGCGCTGGTGACGAGCGCGCATCTGCCCGTGCTGGGGCGCGTCGGCAGCGAGCTAACCTATGCGCAGGTCGACCAGCAGACCGACGCCTTCGCCGCCGCCCTGATCGATCTGGGGCTGAAGAAAGGTGACCGGGTCGCCATCGTCATGCCGAACGTTGCGGCGTTCATCATCGCCTACTTCGGCGTCCTCAAGGCGGGCGGAGTCGTCTCCGGACGAACCCCACCTACCCCGCCGAGAAGCTGCGCGAGCAGATCAACGACTGCAACGCCGAATTCGTCGTCACGCTGACGCTGTTCTACAACACGATCAAGCAGATTCAGTCGCGCACGCAGGTCAAGACCGTCATCGTCACCAACGTCAAGGAATACCTGCCGCCGCTCGCGCGGGTGCTGTTCACGCTGGCGCGCGAAAAGAAGGATGGTCATTTTCTGGAAGCGCCGCAGTCCGGCGACTATTGGCTTCAGGATTTGCTGGCGAAGTACGCCGGGCGAGTCCAATGTGCAGGTCTCCGGCAGCGACCTGGCGATCTTCCAGTATACCGGCGGCACGACCGGCATCCCCAAAGCGGCGATGTCCACTCATAACGCGCTGGTCGCCAACACGATGCAGTGCCGCGCGTGGCTGATCGGCAGCTCGCAGAGTGACGGAGCGAGCGAGTCGTTCCTCGGCGCAATCCCGTTCTATCATGTCTACGGGCTGATCACGGTGGTCGGCTTTGCGATGGCACTCGGCGCGCGCATCGTCCTCGTCCCCAATGCCCGCGACATCCACGATCTGCTCGGCATTATCGACAAATACAAGCCGACGCTGTTCATGGGCGTCCCGGCGCTCTACAACGCCGTCAACAACAACGCGAATGTCGTCTCCGGCAAGATCAGCCTGAGCACGATCCGGCTGTGCCTGAGCGGTTCCGCGCCGCTGCCGCCCGCCACCAAGCGCGAGTTCGAGCGTCTGAGCGGCGGCAAGCTGCTCGAAGGCTACGGCATGAGCGAAGCGCCGACCGCCTCGCACGCCAATCCCGTCAACGGCGATAACCGCACCGGCTCGATTGGGCTGCCCTTCCCCGACATGGACATGAAGATCGTCAGCCTGGACGACGGCGAAACGGAAGTGCCCATTGGCGAAATCGGCGAGCTGGCGATGTCAGGTCCTCAGTTGATGGTCGGCTATCACGGGATGCCGACCGAGACCGCCAATACGCTGCGCACCGACAAGAACGGCAAGACATGGCTGCACACCGGCGACATCGCCCGCATGGACGATGATGGCTACTTCTACATCGTCGACCGCAAGAAGGATATGGCGCTAATCGGCGGCTTCAACGTGTACCCCAATGCCGTCGAGAAGGTACTGGCGGATCATCCCGCCGTACTGGAAGCCGGGGTCGCCGCTATCCCTCACCCCGATCCTGAAAAGGTCGGGCAGGAAGCACTCAAGGCGTGGATCGTCCTGCGTCAGGGGCAGACCGTCACAGCGGACGAGTTGATCGAGTTCGCATCGGCGCGGCTGGCGCGCTACGAAGTGCCGACACGCTTCGCATTCGTGGCGGCGCTGCCCAAGACCAACGTCGGCAAGACGCTGCGCCGCGAGCTGGTTCAGATGGAAATGGAGGAGCGGGAGAAGCCGTAGCGCTTTGCTTCAATGCTTTCTGCGAGTCGGAGCGGCGGTCTCGTGCGGGTCGGGCAGATAATAACCCCGAAAATATGCCCGTGCGGGACCGCGATTCATGTACCAGACCACGTACAGCGCCACGAAGACGCTGAGCAGCATCTGACCGGACAGCAGCACCCGGCGCAACGCTTCGCCCGAATCGATCCCCTGGTTGAGTTCGGGCTGGGTGATGAGCGGCGACAGGCTCAGCCCTATCGTCACGCCGGTCATGATGACCACCGTCACGATCATCGCAAAGCGAATCCAGGCGGGACGCCCGCGCCAGGCGAAAAACGCGATCACCAGATAGGCGACACCGACCGCCGCCTGAATGATCAGCCCGGCGCTCGCAATCCCGCCAATGTCACCGCCGACCGCCAGAGGCGCGACCGTGTCGTCCTGCTCCGGCAGCGGCATGTCGACGCTTTGCAGGCGCGTGTTGATGACCGCCAGCATTGAAAGCTGGAGGAAGGGGAAAATCGAGAACAGCATCACGCTGGCGAGGATCGCCAGCGAGACCCCCAGTGTGCGTCCCGGCTTTGGTGTGTGCCGCTGTGACATCGCCTTCGAGCCTCGCTGTAACAGGATTGCAAAATGACCATTTACAGAGATTGCTAATTAAACAGTACCGACAGATTAGCACTTTGTTTAGAACTTGTGGTAAACTGTTTGTCAGCCGCCCTTTACTGAATCGGAGCTTACGCCGATATGAAACTCAATGGAATCATAGAGCACATCTACGAGACCTTCAAAACAAGTATTGAAAGCTCCCGAACTATTCTTCTTCATCCGAAAAGCCGTTACCGCTCCGTTCTGGTTGCCCGCCTGATCAACGCTCCCGAATACAAAGTCTTTTACTACGCAATGGGCGCGGACGACATCAGTGTACCCTCATTTCTGACGGGTATCACGCATGATCTCGCCAACCAGAACCCGATGTTCGGGCGGCACATCAATATGCTGGAGGAGGAGGATTTCGCCAAGCCAGAAACGCTGCTGAAGGCGTTCATCCGCGACCTCGCCGAACTCAGCAAGGACGATTACATCCTGATCCTGGATGAGTACGACCGCAGCGATGTCGCCGACGACATTCAGTGGTTTGTCGAGCGGCTCGCCGCCTTCCTGCCCAAAAACTGCCGCATGGTGATCAACAGCCGCACGCTGCCGCGCCTGCCCTGGGTATCGCTCATCGCCGAGGGGCGCGCGCTGCTGCTTCAGGACGACCAGCTCATCCGGCGCAACTTCTACGACATTCAGGGGCACGGCAGCCAGACGCTCGAAGTCTACGCGCTGGGTCCCGGTTTCGTCCTGCGGAGCGACAAGCCGATTGACACATGGGAGGGACACCTGCCGCGCCTGCTGTTCTTCTTCGCGCTCGTCCGCCCGGTGATTACCCGCTCGGAAATCTGTCAGGCGTTCTGGCCCGAACTGGACACCGATCAAGCTGTGAACGTGTTCCACGTCACCAAGCGACGGCTGCACAAGGCGCTCGACATGGACGTGCTGGTGCATCTCGACGGCTATTACCGTATCAACCCCGACCTCGACATCGACTACGACGTGATGCACTTCGCCAGCCGGTTGATGGAGGGACGCGACCGCAACAACCCCGACCGGATAGCGGCTTGGCAGAAAAGCATCGACCTGTATCGCGGTCCGTTCCTTCAGGGGCACAACGACCGCTGGATTCTCGACCGCCGCGCCGATTTTCAGGCGGGATTTCTCGAAGCGCTGTCGCAGATGGCGCAGTACCGCCTGAGCGAAGGACGACCCGAACATGCGCTCGGTCTGTATCTGCGAGCGGTCGGCGAGAACCCGCGTCGGCAGGACATTCATCGAGAGGTCATGCGGCTGTACACCAGCCTCGGTCGTCGCAGCGAAGCCGCCGCCCACTTCCAGAAGGTGCAGCAGGAACTCGGCAAGGACATTGAGCCGGAGACGCGCGCCGTCTACGACAACATCATGGCGTAGCGTTCGCCATCCCAGACCAGCAAAAAGCCTGCGAAATGCAGGCTTTTTTTGCGCCCCTGACAGGACTCGAACCTGTAACCTCAGACTTAGAAGGTCTTTGCTCTGTCCAGGTGAGCTACAGGGGCAACTCAAGCGAATTGTAAAGCCGGGGAAGATCACTTGTCAAGCAGGCGAATTTCAGTAGAACATACGTTTTTCTCCCGGTTGTGAAAATCCCCGGTCTGAGGTATAATTTAGCGTAGTGAAGTATGAGTGAACGCGGTATCGCTTTCCCCCAGAGCCGACGATAGACAGCACCCTTTTCCAGCCGCTGCTGGCGGGTTGGGATGGGTATGCCTAGGCTGGGTATTCGGGCAAGTCGTGATGAGGAGACAGAATGGCGGACAGAGTCTCAGTTCCCGCTTCGTATACCGAGGAAAACATCAAGGTACTGGAGGGGATCGAGCACATTCGGCTGCGCCCCGGCATGTACGTCGGTGGCAAGGATGCGCGCGCGCTTCATCACCTGATCTACGAAGTCGTCGATAACTCGGTGGACGAAGCGCTCGCCGGGCGCTGCGATCACATCTTCGTGACGCTGATGGACGACAACATGGTGTCGGTCGCGGACAACGGCGTCGGTATTCCGGTGGGCATCAACAAGCAGACTGGCTCGTCCACGCTGGAAGTGGTCATGACCAAAGTCGGCGCGGGCGGCAAATTCGACAACAGCGCCTACAAGGTCAGCGGCGGCTTGCACGGCGTCGGCGTTTCCGCCGTGAACGCGCTGTCCGAGACCTTGACAGCGACTGTCTACCGTGATGGCAAGATGTGGCAGCAGACCTATCACGCGGGCGTTCCCGGCGGGAAAGTCAAGGCGATCCGCGATCTGGAGCCGGGCGAATCGACTGGCACGACGGTCACGTTCAAGCCCGACTTCACGGTGCTGGAGCCGAACGAATTCAACTTCAACACGCTGGCGCAGCGCTTCCGCGAGATGGCGTTCGTCACGCGCAAGGTGACGATCACGCTGCGCGACGAGCGCGTGCGACCGTTCGCGCACGAGACCACCTTCTATTTTGAAGGCGGGCTGCAAGCCTTCGTCCGCTACCTGAACCGCACGCGCGAAGCCCTGCATCCGGTCGTGTTCATCGAGCGCGATGTTGAGTTCGCCGCCGACGGCAAGCGCCCGGTAAACATCGGCGTGGAGGTTGCGTTCCAGTATACCGACACGTCGAACGTGACTGAGCTGGCATTCGCGAACACCATTAACACGCCGGACGGCGGCACGCACCTGACCGGGCTGCGCGCGGCGATCACGGGAGTGATCAACCGC
The DNA here is from genome assembly GCA_046328655.1 of Anaerolineae bacterium. Classification (GTDB taxonomy): domain Bacteria; phylum Chloroflexota; class Anaerolineae; order Aggregatilineales; family Phototrophicaceae; genus Flexifilum. Next base: position 41,417 of record JAXLWE010000040.1, read on the forward strand.
TACGCTCGCAAAGCCGGGCTGCTCAAGGAAAAAGAGCCGAACTTCTCCGGCAGCGACACGCTGGAAGGCATCACGGCGATTGTCAGCGTCAAGCTGCCAGAGCCAGCCTTCGAGAGCCAGACCAAAGTCAAGCTGATCAACCCGGAAGTTCAGGGCGCGGTCTCGTCGGTCGTGACCGAGGCGTTCAACGAATTTCTGGAAGTCAACCCGCGCGAGGCACGGCGGATCGTCGAGAAGTGCATGACGAGTATGCGTGCCCGCGAAGCCGCCCGCAAAGCCCGCGATCTGGTGCGCAGCGGTCCGAGCCTGCTGGAAAGCTCCACCCTGCCCGGCAAGCTGGCGGACTGCTCGCAGCACGGCGAAGGCGCGGAAATCTACATCGTCGAGGGCGACAGCGCCGGTGGCAGCGCCAAACAGGGGCGCGACCGCCATTTCCAGGCGATCCTGCCGCTGCGCGGCAAGATTCTCAACACGGAACGCGCCCGCCTCGACAAAATGCTCGACAACAACGAGATCAAGGCGCTGATCAGCGCGCTCGGCACTGGAATCAGCGAGGACTTCACTACCGCCAGCCTGCGCTACGGTCGCGTGATCGTCATGACCGACGCCGACGTGGACGGCAGCCACATTCGCACGCTGCTGCTGACCTTCTTCTTCCGCCATATGCAGGGCTTGATCCAGGACGGGCATCTGTACATCGCCCAGCCACCGATCTTCCGCATTCAGGACGGCAAGCAGGTCGATTATTACTACAGCGAAGCGGGCGTGACCGAAAACGAGCTGCTGACACGCACGCTCTCCAATTACAAAGACCCGGACAAGGTGAAGGTCAGCCGCTACAAGGGTCTTGGCGAGATGAACCCCGATCAATTGTGGGAGACGACGATGGACCCGCAGAAGCGGACGCTGCTTCAGGTGACGATTGAGGACGCCGCCGAAGCGGATCGTGTGTTCGACATGCTGATGGGATCGAGCGTCCCGCCGCGCCGCCGCTTCATCCAGACGCACGCCAAGAACGTCAGCCACCTCGACGTGTAAGCCGAATACAACCCAAAAACAACGCAGAGAACCCGCTGGTCAGCGGGTTCTTTTCATGAGAGCGGTAAAAAGACGGATATGTAGGAGCGAGGCAATGCCTCGCCCAGGGCACGACATGTCGTGCCCCTACACCGACATGCTCTGGATATTCGCCACTTCGCTTTTCATTCCGGTTGGCAAGCGGCGCCATTTCCACTAAAATTGGAAAAGTTGTTCTGAACGCAGGATGCACCGCTGACATGATCCCGACTCACCCGCTGCACGCCATCACCGGACTCAGCCGACAGGCACAGGACAACCTGCGCCGCGCGGGCATCACCACGCTGGAACAACTGGCGTGCCTCACGCCCGACGAGCTTTGCCAGATCAAGGGGATCAAGTCGACGGCGACCGCCATTCATGCCCACGCCCGCGCCTTTGTCGAGGATCGCCCGGTGTGGCACGGCGATTTCCCCGATGCGTGCTGCCCCATCGCCTACATGTTCGACCTGGAGACCGACCCGTACACCGGAGTCCCCTGGTCGTGGGGCTGGAGCGATCCGTCCGGCGGGCAGCACATCATCATCACCGCCGAGCACGCCGCCGAAAGCGAAGTCGCCCTCCCTGATGGCAGGACGATATACGTCGTGCCACAGCAGGCGGACGCATGGCATCTATTCGCCCGCGCTGTATCCGAGTTCCCTTTCCTGATCTTCCACTGGACGGGCTTCGACGCCGGGATCACTCGTGCGCACGCCCCGGCGGAGGTTCGGGAGCCGCTGCTGGCGCGGATGCACGATTTACACCGCACATTCAAGGGTGCGGTCAAGTTCCCGGTGAGCGGAAATTCGCTCAAGACGGTCGCGCGCTATCTCAGCTTCGACTGGGTGGAATACGACGCCTGGGATGCCGCCTACAACGACTATCGCCTGTGGAAGCTGCGCGGCGATATGCGGGCGCTGGCGCGATCCTGCAATTACCAGCAGGCGGATGTCGAGGCGCTGGCGGTGGTGTGGCGCTGGCTGGTGGACAACCGCCCGGCGCAGGTCTGACAATTTCGGGCGAGGCGTGCCTCGCCCCTACGTACAAATTCCGTCGGTTATTCGTATTCCACGATCAGATGGGGGTAGTCCTCGTCGACCTTCATCTCGCTCAGGATGAGGTCGTCGCCTTTTTCAGCTTCCAGCAGCACGATCACGTGATACTTACCCGTGCCGATTACCTGCCGCACGCGCAGCTTGCCGACTTCCTCGCGCTGGGCGCGGAAACTGTCCAGCCAGGCATCGATAGCCGCATCGCCGAGCAGCGCGGGTGCGTAGCTTTCGCCGATGAACTGGCGCAGGCGGTCGAAATCGCCGCTGTTGTAGATCGTCATCTGGGCGATAAAGCGCATCCCAGCCTGGCTGACGCGCAGGGCGAGCTTGTCGTCCATGCCTAGATTTCGGGATGCTGGAACGCCATCGCCGCGCCGATCACGCCCGCCTCGTTGAGCATCTTCGCCGCCGCGACCGGAGCCTGCACGCTCAGGTAGGGCGCGAACTTGGCGAAGCTCTTGCTCGTGCCGCCGCCGAGGATGATCAGGTCGGGCCAGAACAGCCCCTCAAGATAAGTCAGGTATTCGTTGAAGCGCTTCGCCCACTGCTTCCAGCTCAGCTCTTTTTCCATACGGATGCGGTTGGAGGCGCGGTGCTCGGCGTCCTTGCCGCGAATGATGACGTGTCCAAGCTCGGTGTTGGGGAGCAGTTCGCCGTTGACGAACAGCGATGTGCCCAGCCCCGTGCCAATGGTCACGACCAGCACGACGCCCTTATTGTCGCGCCCCGCGCCGAAGTGCATCTCCGCCAGCCCCGCCGCGTCCGCGTCGTTGATCAGGTGGGTGCGACACTGCGTCCGATGCTCGATCAGCGCCTTGGCGTCAACGCCGATCCACGATTTGTCGATGTTCGCCGCCGTAAGGATCGTGCCTTTTTTGACGACACTGGGGAAGCCACAGCCGATTTCGCCGTCCCAGTTGAAATGCTCCGCTACCCTGCCGATGCAGTCGACTACGTCGTCGACGGTCGCGGGCTGGGGCGTCACCAGCCGAAAACGCGGCTCCAGCAGGGTGCCTACGTCGGTGTCGACCGGCGCGCCCTTGATGCCGCTTCCGCCCACATCTACGCCCAGAATAGCCATGATGTCGTCCTCGTTTCCCCGTAATCCCATTTTGCCACCAACTATACTACAGCCGCCCGCGTTTGCCGACCGACCCGACGCGGTGCGAATACGGGATGCACCAGGGCGCACCGCCGCGCGCCTATACACCTCACCCCAACCCCTCTCCACGTTGTGGAGAGGAGAGAAAAATAGGCACAGCGCGCATCTCATCGGAGATGGGCGCGCCCTTACACACGGCATTCGTTGACGTTCATCACTCTCGACAGACCTGACGCTTGCTTCGTTGGACGCTCGTGGGCATAATCAACAATCGTGATATTGGCACAGTACTCGTAAGCGCAGTCACGTGAATAAAATCTGTCAGCTATTGATTGGTTCCTTACTTGTGTTGACCGCCGCATGTAGCTCCGCCCAACCAGCGCCGCCGACAGCCGCCCCGACCGCTACTCCCCTGCCGACCGAGCCGTCCGCGACCGCCGTGCCGATGCCGTCGACGGTCGCGCACAACGCCGACTGGACGCCGGTCGTCGCCACGTTCGGTGGAGTCGAGATGGTGCTCGTGCCGCCGGGCTGCTTCACGATGGGGCATACCGAAGGGCGACGCGACGAGCGACCGGAACACGAAATCTGCTTCGACCGCGCCTTCTGGATCGACCGCACCGAAGTGACCAACGGGCAGTATGGCTCGGAGGGTCATTTCACCGGAGAAAACCACCCGCGCGAGAACCTGACCTGGACGGAAGCCCGCGATTTCTGCGTCGCGCAGGGCGGGCGGCTGCCCACCGAAGCCGAGTGGGAATACGCGGCGCGCGGACCCGATAACCCGCTTTACCCCTGGGGCGACGAACTCGACCTGTCGAAGCTGGTGTTCGACCGTAACCAGCCGGGACAGACTGCCGATGTCGGCAGCAAGCCGGACGGTGTATCCTGGGTAGGCGCGGTCGACATGGCGGGCAACGTCTTTGAGTGGGTCAACAGCATCTACGCGCGCTATCCGTATGACGCGAGCGACGGGCGGGAAGATGCGAGCGACACCACCAGCCTGCGCGTCTATCGCGGGGGCAACCTGAGCTATCTGGATTACGCCGCCGACTCGACCATGCGCTTCCGCATGTCCCCGGACGAGCGCGACTGGTTCGTCGGTTTTCGCTGCGCGCGGGACTTCGAATGAGTCGTGTGACAGGCGCGGTCTGGGTCCTGCTGCTGGTCGGCGCGACCGTCGCGGCAATTCAGATCATACCGTCGCCTGACAGCGGCTGGTGCATCCCGGTGGTAGTGGCTCTGTGGCTGGTGACGGCTGCCGCGCTGATCCCGTCGCCGCTGCGTAGTCTCGTCGGCGTCCCGCTGCGCTGGCGGCACGATCATCCGATCCTCTACTGGGCAGCGCTGCTGGTCTACATCGTCGGCGCGCTGGTCATCTGGATCGTCCCTAGCCAGCCGACGAACGGGCGGCTGCTCACTCCTATCGAGTTCACCTATCTGGGCGTAGCGGCGTGGGGCTTACTATATCTGGCTGCCTACGACCTGCACGAAGCCGATCTGCGGGCGATGGGCGCAGCGCTCGGCAAGAGCAAGCTGACCAGCGTCATGGTCACGATCACAACGCTGGTAATCATCCTGATCGGCGGCGAGGGCTACCTGCGCATCTTCTACATCACCACCGACGGCTACGGCTTCACGGCGATGAATTACTGGTGGTACGAGAATTACGGCTGGGCGCACCTCAATTCGCTCGGCTTCCGCGATTACGAGCCGCTGCCGGACGCGCCGGCCTTGACGCGCATCGGCGTGCTGGGCGACTCGTTTGCGATGGGGCACGGCATCAACAACATCGACGACACGTTCCCGCAGCTACTGGAGAAGATGCTCGGCGCGGGCTACGACGTTGACCTGATCGCCAAGTCCGGGTGGGACAGCGACACCGAGCTTTTCGAACTCGAATCGTACCCGCTGCGCCCGAACATTGTGGTGCTGTCCTACTACCTCAACGACATCGACTACCTGCTGGAAGACCCATCGGTCAACCCGAACAGCAATTTCGCCTTCCCGCAGAGCGAGGCGCTGGCGTGGTATATACGGACGTTTTTCCTGCCGAATTACATCTACTACAATCTGCTTCAGTTCACGTCGTCACAGCGGGCGTCGAGCTTCGCCTACGATCTGATCGGAGCGCACCTGGACGACGCACTGTGGGATAAGCAGGTTCCGCGCCTGTACGAGATGGTCGCCTGGGCGCAGAACCACAACGTCCGGCTGATCGTGCTGGTGTGGCCCCAGCTTGCCGAAGTCGAGGCGTCCACCCCGGCGACGGCGCGCGTGCGCGATTTCTTCGTGTCGCAGGGCGTTCAGGTGGTCGATATGACCGACGTGCTGCGCGGCAGGAGCGTAGGCGAGATCACCGTCAACCGCTTCGATTCGCACCCGAACGCCGAGGCGCACCGGCTCGCCGCCGAGCAGCTTTATCATGCAATCGTCGATGAAGGACAGGGATCGTGAAGCAGCTTATCGTCACCGGCTCCAGCGGCTTGATCGGCTCGGAAGTCGTGAGCTATTTCGACGCGCTCGGCTGGCGCGTTTACGGCATCGACAACAACATGCGCCGCGACTTCTTCGGCGAAGCCGGAGATACGCGCTGGAACCAACGCCGCCTGCAGGCGACCTGCCAGCACTTCACCCACTTCGACCTCGACATCCGCGACCGGGCGGGCGTGCTGGGGCTGATCAGCCAGATCAAGCCGGACATGATCGTCCACGCGGCGGCGCAGCCGAGCCACGATCTGGCGGCGTCGCGCCCGTTCGACGATTTCGACGTGAACGCGAGCGGCACGCTTAACCTGCTGGAAGCGACGCGCCAGGCTGCCCCGGACGCGGTCTTTGCCCACATGTCGACCAACAAGGTCTACGGCGACCGCCCGAACACGATCCCGCTGGTGGAATTGGAAACGCGCTGGGACTACGCCGACCCTGCTTACGCCGATGGCATCGACGAATCGTTCAGCATCGACCAGTCGAAACACTCGCTGTTCGGGGCGTCGAAGGTAGCGGGCGACGTGCTGGTGCAGGAATACGGGCGCTACTTCGGCATGAAAACCTGCTGCCTGCGCGGCGGCTGCCTGACCGGACCGAATCACGCCGGGGTCGAGATGCACGGCTTCCTCAGCTATCTGATCCGCTGCAACGTCGAGGAGCGCGAATACACGATCTACGGCTACAAAGGCAAGCAGGTGCGTGATAATATTCATGCCTATGACGTGGCGCGGGCAATCGAGCTGTTCTACCAGTATCCGCAGTCCGGGGCGGTGTTCAACCTGGGCGGCGGGCGCGGCAACACCGTGTCGATCCTCGAAGCGTTCGCCCGCGTTGAGCAGCTTACCGGCAAGCCGATGCGCTCGCGCTACGTCGACCAGGCGCGGGCGGGCGATCACATCTGCTACATCTCGAACCTCGACCACATGCGCCGCAGCCTGCCGGGGTGGGACATCACCAAGTCGCTGGACGACATATTTGACGAGATCGTCGCTGGCTGGCGAAAACGCCTGTCGGACTAGAGAACAGACTGCGGCATGAAGCTTTCGGTCGTCATCCCGGCTCGCAACGAGGAAGGCAACGTCATCCCGACGGTGACCACCCTGCGCGACACGCTCGACCGCCGCGACATCCACGATTTCGAAATCCTCGTCGTCGACG
>JAXLWE010000041.1:0-47533 GCA_046328655.1 Anaerolineae bacterium
CCGCCGCCGAAAACAGGCAGGTTGTCGCCCAGTCGCCATGACCGAAGAAGGCGATCATCAGCACGTAGCCCGAAAGCAGCGAACACGCCCAGCTTGCCGCCGCCAGCAGTAATACCTGCGTCAATGCAGCGGGCTGCGTCAGCGGCGTCAGTCCGTCGAGGACATGGCGCACCCACGCCAGCCAGTCACGCCGCTGAAGAAACGCGATCCGGCTGATGAGTCGTTCCGCCAGCCGAAGCGCGCGCTCGCGCTGGCGAGCGAGCAGAATCAGGAAAGCGAAGCCGACGACGACCAGCGGAGCAAAGACCAGCGCCGCCGAGCGTAATTCTTCCGGCAGCGGTCCCGCCGACAGCGCCAGCGCCAGAATGATCAGCACCGCCAGCACGTCGATCAGCCGCTCGACGACAATCGTGCCGACCGATTTGAGGATCGGCACAGGCGGGCGCACCTGCGCGGCGAGATATGCCCGCGCCAGCTCGCCGATGCGCAGCGGCAGCACGCCGTTGACCAGATACGACACGTTGGTGATGCTGAAGGCGCGCACGAACGGCAGCGCCCCGCCGAGCAGCGCCCGCCAGCGTGCCCCGCGCGCGAACAGCCCGACGACGATCACGCCCATGCTGACCAGCACCCACCCGTAATCCGCATGGCGCAGCGCCGACCACATCAAACCGACATCTTTCATCTGCGAGATGATGAAATAGACTGCCAACAGGCTTGCGACCACCCCCAGCAATCCGGTGCGCCAGTACTTCAAAACTTTCAATCAGTGCAACCTCCGCTACGCGCGGATTATAGCATGGATACCCGGCGCGGGTAGGCTTAAGAGCAGCCCGGTCATCTTGACACCCTCGATCACAGCGCGTACAATTACGGTTAAGTGCGGGTGTAGCTCAGTTGGTAGAGCGTTTGCTTCCCAAGCAAAATGTCGTGGGTTCGAGTCCCATTACCCGCTCCAGATCAAAGACCGCTGCCATGTGCAGCGGTTTTTGTTGCAGACGGCGAACACCAGCGGCAATTGCGGTTATTCAGCATTGACGTTGGCGAAGGCTGTCGCTAGAATGCTGTGACTTTCAACCGCTTTTGATTCCTCAGGCGGCGTCCTGAGTGAAGGAGTTCTTGTTGTGGCTGAGACTTATACTTTAGACGCAGAATCGCGCTCGCTGGTCGGCAAAAAAGTCAGCCAGTTGCGCGTGAAGGGGCTGGTTCCGGCGGTAGTCTACGGCGCGCGGGTCGAGCCGATCATCCTGCAAATTCCGTATCGCCCGCTCGAAATCGCCCTGCGCGATGCGGGCGGCACGCGCCTGATCAACATCAACTACGGCAGCAACACGCAGAGCGTGATCGCCCGCGAAGTCCAGCGCGACATCCTGCGCGGCACGATCATGCACGTCGATTTCCTGGCGGTCGACGCCTCGACGCGCATCTCGGCGGACATCGCCATCCGTCTGGTCGGCGAAAGCCCAGCGGCGCAGACGCGCATCGGCGAGCTGGTTCACCAGACGCAAACCCTGTCGATTGAAGCCGTCCCCGCCGACCTGATCGACTCGATTGATGTCGACATCTCCGGGCTGAAGGAAGTCGGCGACGCCATTCACGTGCGCGACCTGAACATCAACCCGAACATCACCGTCCTGAGCGACCCGGACGAGCTGGTCGTGCGTATCAACGCCATCCGCGAAGTGGCGGAGGAAGAAACGACAGGCGAAGAAGGCGAAGTCGCTGCTGCCGAGCCGGAACTGGTTGCCCGCCGCCGTGCCGAGGAAGAAGAAGGCGAAGAAGAGTAATCTTCTCACCGCACACAGTCATGCAATCAAAAATCCCGCTCAACGCGGGATTTTTTGTTTTGCGGACGTTCGATGCTGCGGCTTACGCCTGTGCGTCCGAGACCTTGCCGTTGCCGGACGCACCGTTTTCCGACGCGCCGTCGACGGTAGCATCGCCCAGGGTTTCCGGCGCACCGTCGATCACCGCCACACCGACGATCACGTCGCTGTCCGCCAGATCGATCACCTTGACGCCCTGCGCGTTACGCCCGGTTTCCCGAATCTGCTCCAGCGAGGTGCGCAGGATGACGTTGCCGCTGGTGATGATCAGGATGTCGTCCTTGGCGTTGATGCAGTGCATCGAGACGACCGGACCGGTCTTTTCGTTGCGCGCCAGCGTCAGAATACCCTGACCGTAGCGCCCCTGCGTCCGATAGAAGTCAACCGGCGTGCGCTTGCCGTAGCCGTCGCGCGTGATCACCAGCACGTGGGTATCGTCGTCATCAACCACGTCCATGCCGACGACCACGTCCTCGCCCACCAGCCGAATCGAGTTCACGCCGCCCGCCTGACGCCCCATCGGACGCACGTTGCTCTCGTGGAAGCGGATACTCTGCCCGTTTTCCGTGACCAGGATCACGTGCTGGTCGCCGTTGGTCGGCTTCGCCCAGTTGAGCGTATCCCCCTCGTCCAGCGACATAGCGATCAGACCGCTGGGGCGCACGGCGGCGAAGTCCTCAAGATCGACGCGCTTGATACGCCCGAACTTGGTCGCCAGCACGAAATAGCCGTTGTTTTCGAACGACGACACCGGCACAATCGCCGTGACGTGCTCGTCGGCATTGAGCGCCAGAATGCTCTGGATCATCGTGCCTTTGCCCGCGCGGGTCGCTTCGGGGATAGCGTAAGCGCGCTCGCTGTACACCCTGCCCCAGTCGGTGAAGAACAGCACGGTATCGAGGCTGTTGGCGGTGACGATCTCCACCAAGCCGTCCTCTTCCTTGGTGATCATGCCGGTGACGCCCTTGCCGCCGCGCCGCTGCGAGCGGTAGGCGGTCGAGGGCACGCGCTTGATGTAACCGTAGCGCGACAGCAGGATGGCGACTTCTTCGTCGCGCACCAGGTCGGCTTCGTTGAATTCGGTGCTGACGCCGTAGATCATCTCGGTGCGGCGCTCGTCACCGTATTTCTCCGAGACTTCGGCGATGTCCTCGCGGATCACGCCGAGGATTTTGTGCGGCGACGCCAGCAGGTCTTCCAGATAGGCGATGCGCGCCATCACTTCGTTGTACTCGTCCTGCAACTTCTGCTGTTCGAGCGCGGCAAGGCGGCGAAGCTGCATTTCGAGGATGGCATTCGCCTGGGCTTCGCTCAATCCGAAGCGACTCATCAGGCTGGCGCGAGCAGGATCTGACATCCGCCGCCGAGCGAATCGTCTGAATGATGGCATCGAGGCTCGACAGCGCCTTGAGTAAGCCTTCGAGGATGTGCGCCCGCGCCCGCCGCTTGTCCAGCTCGAATTCGGAGCGGCGAACAATCACCTCGTAGCGATGCTCCAGATAGATTTGCAGCATCCGCTTGAGGCTGAGCGTGCGCGGCTCGCCGTTGACCAGCGCCAGCATCTGAATGCTGTAGGTGCTCTGAAGCTGGGTGTATTTGTAAAGCTGGTTCAAGACCTTCAGCGGCTGCGCGCCCGCCTTGAGTTCGACCACCAGCCGCATCCCGTGACGGTCGGATTCGTCACGCAGGTCGCTGATCTGGGTGATGCGATCCTCTTTGACCAGCAAGACGATCCGCTCGATCACCGCCACCTTGCTGATCTGGTAGGGGATCTCCGAAAAGACGATGTGGAAACGGTCGTTCTTCGATTCCTCGACCTCCGCCTTCGCGCGGATGACGACGCGCCCGCGCCCCGTGGCGTAGGCTTCCTTGAGTTCGTCGCCCGCGACGACCAGCGCCCCGGTCGGGAAATCGGGTCCCTTGACGAACTGCATCAATTCGTCAACCGTGATCTCGTCGTAGCGGTCGTAGTTGTCGATCAGATATTCAATCGCCGCCGCCAGCTCGCGCAGGTTGTGCGGCGGGATGTTGGTCGCCATACCGACAGCGATCCCGCTCGCGCCGTTGAGCAGCATGTTGGGAAGGCGCGCGGGCAGCACCAGCGGCTCGCGCTGCGTGCCGTCGTAGTTGTCGCCGAAATCGACCGTGTTCATGTCGATGTCGATCAGCATTTCTTCCGCCAGCCGCGACAGCCGGGCTTCGGTGTACCGCATCGCCGCCGGGCTGTCGCCGTCGACGCTGCCGAAGTTGCCCTGCCCGTCCACCAGCATGTAGCGCAGCGAGAAATCCTGCGCCATGCGCGCCATCGCGTCGTAGACCGAGGCGTCGCCATGCGGGTGATACTTGCCCAGCACCTCGCCCACGATACGCGCGCTTTTCTTGTAGGACGAGTTCGCGCGGATGCCCATGTCGTACATGGCGTACAGGATGCGCCGATGCACGGGTTTCAGACCGTCGCGGGCGTCCGGCAGCGCGCGGGCGACGATCACGCTCATGGCGTAGTCGAGGTAGCTGCCGCGCATCTCCTCATTAATGTTGACCGGGCGAACCGAACCAATGTAATCCACCATAGGGTTCACGACGCTTTCAGCCGCTTATGCGGTGAACAGCGCCAACTCCTTTCGATCAAGGGGCGTTACGGTAAGCGCACGGGGCGGAAAGAACAGGCGTGAGGATCGATCAAAACAGGTCAAGATCGCGTACTGTTGAGATTGGCAATGAATGTGTCCGTTCACATATTTATTGTACTCTAGTTTGCCATCAAAATCCAGTTTGAATTGCGGTCGTACAGCATACGTTAATAAAGCCCATTTTAGCACGGATGAGCTAACATCAAAGGTCTGCTGGCGGATGTGAATCGTCGTGCAACGCAAGCGGGAGGATGATAGACTCATTGCGAATCACACGAGCGTCTGGAAGGAAAGCATTTGCTCGTCAAACGCAGATTGTCATGGCTAATCATCGCGCTAATTCTGATCACGGTGATCGCGCTCGACGCGCAGGCGCAGTCCCCCGCCCAAGCCTGGCTGACTGCGTTCTACCGCCTGCGCTCGCGCCTGAACGCACAGCTTTTCCGCTACGATGAAGCCATCGCTGACATGGACGCGGCAATTGCCCTCGATCCCGACAATCCGGCGCTATACGTCGAGCGCGGGCAGCGCATCATCCTGCTGTACGAATGGGATCGGGTACTGGCGGATTACAACCGCGCGCTCGAACTTGACCCCGATTATGCCGACGCCTATTACTATCGCGGCATCCTCTACGCCAGCGTGCCGGAAGGCATCGACGCCCGCCAGCTTGCCCTGGATGACTTTCAGCGTTACCTCGACCTTGTGCCGGACGGTCAGCACGCCGCCGATGCCGCCCGCTACCATGCCGAAATTCAGGCGCAGTTGGGCGCGCTCGACGCTGCCTCTTGAACGAATCGTCTATTTGCGGTAAAACCAGCATCGAGAAATCGAATCTTCATTCAATAAATCGTTTATTTGGAGCCTCTCCGTCATGAAAAATCGCAGGCTGATCGTCGGCGCAGTCGTGATCGTCGTCCTGCTGGTGGCTGCCGCTTACGTCGGCGCGTCGACCGTCGTCTACAACCGTCTGAGCGCTGTCGAAGCGCATTGTGCTGGCGACGCGGACATCCTCGACAACACCCCCGCCAGCTTCAATACGTACAACGACCTGGACACCTCCCCCTATCTGGTATCGGATTATCAGGAAGTCAGCTTCCCCAGCCGCGACGATCACCTGAACATCGCCGCCTGGTACATTCCGGCGAGCAGCGACGCCGACGCCGCGCCAACCATGATCCTCGTGCACGGACTGAACTCGTGCCGCCGCAGCCCGGCGATCCTGCTGGCGGCGGGGATGCTGCATCGTAACGGCTTCAACGCTCTGCTGCTTGACCTGCGCGATCACGGCGACTCGCAGATCGAGGACGGGCGTTACGCGGGCGGCACGGAGGAATACCGCGACGTGCTGGGCGCGTGGGACTGGCTCGTCGCCGAAAAAGGCATCGCCCCGGAGCGCATCGGCTTGCTGGGCATGTCGCTGGGCGCGGCGACGACGCTGATCGCGGCTGGCGAGGAGCCGCGCGTCGCCGCCGTGTGGGAGGACAGCAGCTATGCCGACCTCCATGAAGCGATCCGCGCCGAGCTTGCCCGCAATGGCTATCCCGAATTTCTGGTGGACGGCGGCATCCTGCTGGGCAGGCTGGTCGCAGGTGATGATTTAACCGCGCTCAGCCCGCTGAAGGCGGTCGAGAAGATGAACGGGCGTCCGGTGTACATCACGCACGGAACCGCCGACACGCGCCTGAGCGTCCAGTATGCCAGCGACCTCGCCGACGCAATTCGCGCGAGCGGCGGGACGGTCGACCCCTGGATAGTCGACGGAGCCGAGCATACACGGGCAATATTCCTGCACCCCGACGAGTACGAGCAGCGTCTGGTCGATTTCTTCCATCAAACCCTCGGAGCGTAGATCATGAAAATTGTGCGTATCGTTCTGCTGATTGTGGTGCTGCTGCTCGTGGTCGTGGCGGTGGGCGGCTTCGCCTTTTACGAGGACACCATGCGCGGTCCGCTGCCGCAGACCGGCGGCACGCTGGCGGTCGAAGGCTTGAATGCGCAGGTCGAAGTGCTGCGCGACGACTGGGGGATTCCGCACATCTATGCGAGCGACCCGCACGATCTGTTCTTCGCACAGGGCTACACGCAGGCGCAGGATCGCTGGTGGCAGATGGAATTCTTCCGGCACGTCGGCAGCGGCTCGATTGAGGAGCTGACCGGGAAGAATGACAGCGTGTTCGGCAATGACCTGTACATTCGCACGGCGGGCTGGCGGCGCACCGCCGAGGAAGAAGTCCGCAAGCTGACGCCCGACGCGCAGGCGGCGCTTCAGGCATTCGCCGACGGCATCAACGCCTACATCCTCAACCGCTCCGCCGACGATCTGGCGATGGAATATCGTCTGCTCGGCGTGACCGGAGTCAGCATCCCGATCCAGCCCTGGACAATCGTCGACACGCTGGCATTTGGCAAGGTCATGGCGTACAACCTGACCGACAGCAGCGATTACGAATACATCCGCGACAAAGTCATCGGCTCGCTCGGTCGGGACATGATGCAAAGCTTCACCCCGCCTTGGCCCTATGACAGCGAGCGCCCGACCATCCTCTACGACGAAGACCTGCCGATTTCCGATGCCAGCGCGTCGGCGCAGACCGTTTCGGCTGAGACCGCCAGCAAGCCGCTCGGCGACACGATGGCGGGCAGCGTCCGCCCCGACAACTTCGCGTTCAGAAATGACATCGGCATCGGCAGCAACAACTGGGTGGCGACCGGCAGCATGACCGAGAACGGCACGCCGCTGCTCGCCAACGACCCGCACCTCGGCATCCAGATGCCGTCGATCTGGTACGAAGTCGGGCTGCACTGCCTGCCCGTGACCGACGCCTGCCCGATCAACGTGGTCGGCTTCGCCTTCTCGCCCGCGCCCGGCGTCGTCATCGGGCACAATGACAATATCGCCTGGGGTGTGACCAACGTCGGCGCGGACGTGCTCGACCTGTACCGCATCACCGTCAACCCGGACGATCCGCTTCAGTACCAGTGGAACGGCGAATGGCGCGACATGACGCTGGTCAGCGAGACGATCAACTTCGGCGACAACGAGCCGCCAGTTACGATTCAGGTGCGCGTGACGCATGTCGGTCCAATCATCAACGACAACCAGAGCGACGACACGACCGGCGAAGTGAAAGGCTTCAACAACGACGACCCGCTCGTGCAGCGCTGGACGGCGGGCGAGCCGGGCACGCTGTTCAACGCGCTGGTCGAACTCGACACGGCGTCGAACTGGCAGGAATTCCGCGCCGCCCTGCGCGACTGGGACGCGTGCCGTCGCAGAACTTCGTCTATGCCGACGTACACGGCAACATCGGCTATCAGACACCCGGCAACATGCCGATCCGCCCGGCGGGCATGGACGGACTGTCGCCCACCGAAGTATCGAGTGACGCGCAGGACTGGCAGGGCTACATCCCGTTTGACGACCTGCCGCGCATCTACAACCCACCGCGCGACTACATCGTCACCGCTAATCAGGCGGTCGTGCCGATGAGCTACTACGATCAGCTTGCCGACAAGCTGGGTTCGGACGCGAATTATCTGCTCAGCTATGACTGGGCATATGGCGAGCGGGCGCAGCGCATCACCGAGCTGCTGAAACAGAACGCGCCCAACACCATCGAGACCTACCAGCGGATTCAGACCGACAACAAGAACATGAATGCCGAGTTGATCGTGCCGTACCTCAGCAACCTGCAAATCGACCCCGGAGCGGTCGCCGACGCGCGCGATTTCCTGCTCGGCTGGGATTACCAGATGGACATGGACAGCGCGGGCGCGGCGCTGTTCGCCGAGTTCAACGTCAGCCTGCTGCACAACCTGTTTGACGACCAGCTCCCGGAAGGCATTCACGCCGACAACCACGAATTGTGGTCGGTCGTGCCGCTGCTGGAACAGCCCGACAACCCCTGGTGGGACGACGCGGCGACGACCGATACCGTCGAGACGCGCGACGACATCCTGCTGCGCTCGTTTGAGCAGGCGCTCAGCGCGACGACAGCAGCGCTGGGCGATGATCGCACGGCGTGGCAGTGGGGCAAGCTGCACACGGCGACGTTCGTGAGCAACCCGCTGGGCGCCAGCGGTATCGATTTGATCGAGAGTCTGGTAAATCGCGGTCCGTTCGCCATCAGCGGCGGCTCGGATAGCGTGAACGCGACCGGATGGAATCCGGCGTCGGGGAATTTCGGGGTTGGCTCGCTGCCGTCGATGCGCATGATCGTGGACGTGGCGAATTTCGACAACAGCGTGACGATGCACACCACCGGGCAGAGCGGACACCCCGCCAGCCCGCACTACGACGACATGATCGAGCCGTACCGCACGTTCCAGTATCACCCGATGCTGTGGAGCCGGGCGAGCGTCGAGGATGCCGGCCACCGACCGCCTGCTTCTTACCCCGGCAGGTCGTCATGGGCGCAGCGTGCTGCGCCCCGACACATTTCGATTTGAGGTATCTACAGTACCAGCCGCCCGGTCGCCAGCAGCAGGGCGATGCCGAGCACGCAGACGTTCATAAACAGGAATATCGAAAGAAACATGCGCTCGACCGCCGTCATGCCGAGGAAATGCCGCTCGCGCACCGGAACGTGAAGCCGTCGGCATCGAAGTCGTCGCTCGAGGATTGCGTCGTACGTTGCTGCGCAGCTCGTCAAGATTCATCGCCCGTACCCAATACTTTTCCACATTCTAGCGCAAGTTTGGCTAACTCGCCCGTTTCCAATCGTTGTCGATCAGTTTGAAGACCACTTCCTGCTCACCGCTGTCGGCTTTCACGACCGCGCGAAGCTGCGGAATACCGCCGTCGCCCTGTTCGCTGACCGCCGAGACGACCGTGCGCGTCTCGCGCTGGCTCCGGCGGCGAAGCGCGACGCCGCCTGCCCGCTCAGCGCCGGATCGTACAGCGCCAGAAAGCTCGCCTGCTCCCCGCGCGTGATCACCCTCGTTTTCGAGCGTTACCCGCCACGTTAGGAAATCGCGCCAGTCCAGCCCCGCCCCGTCGAGCGTCGTTCCCGTGACCGACGCCAGCACGCCGACGCCCGAATCGGACTGAAGCGACTGAAGCAGTCGCCCGACCCCCACGTCGCCGTAACGCTCGGCGAGGCTGCTGATCAGGAAGGAGTTGGTCTCAATCTGGGCGAAGCGCTCGACCAGCCACGAGACAATCGCCTGCCGGAGATAGTAGGCGTCCGCCGGGTACAGCGGGCTGAAATCGCCGACCAGCCGCTCCGCCAGCAGTTCCGCGACCTTCAACTGCGCCGCCGAATCGAACGGCATATCCAGCCGCGCGCCGGTCACGAACGGCGACGGCATCTGAAGCGTCCACTGATCGGACGGCGACCAGCCGGTTTGCAGGGTCGTGCTCGGCACGATCTCGACGGTCAGGTGTGGTGGAGTGGCGCAGCCGAGCGCTGCGCAGCCGATCTTCAGCCAGTCCGACAGCCGGGTGGCGGTCGGCTGGGCGTCGACGGCGTCCACGTCGTGATACTGAACGGTCACGCCATCCGCCGAAAGCGTCTGCGCGTCGCCCCAGAAGGTGTAGTCCGGCGGGACGTGCCGCCAGCCGTCCTCGTAGCGCCAGTAGAACCACAGCCGCCCGTAAGGGATGCCGTCGATGATCTCCTCGACCTGCACGCGCGCCCGCGCACCGTCGATCTTCGCGTCGATCACCCGCCCGGTCAGGCTCACGTTCTCGCTCTGCTTGAGCGCCTGATAACGGGCGAAGGTGGCGTCCTGACTCTGTATCCATTCGTCGGTGGCGCTGCGCTGCATCTTCAGGAAGGCTTCGCGGTCGCCCAGCCGAAGCGTCGTCACTTCGGCGACGACCGAATCGCGCAGGAGCTGCTCGGTCTGCCAGTCGACCTGGCGCAGCCGCAGCACAACCGCGCCCACCGCCGCGCCGACCAGCGCCAGCAGGAAGAACAGCACCAGCAGAAAGCGCGTGCGCGCCCGACGCCGCCTGCGCCGCGTCTCCGGGTCTTCGCCCGCGCTGTGCTGCGTCTGTTCGCGTTCGGCTTCGATTTCCCAGTCCAGCCGAATACCCATATATCCCTCTCAGTGACCGAGGTTTGAGGACTGAGGACTGAGCAAAATAAGTGCCACCCTGCGTATTCCCGCGCGCGCAAAACGGTTCTTACTCAGTCGCGTGCTTGCCAGTCCTTGGCCCTCAGCACTATCCTAGTCTGATGTCTCCGGCGATCATCCGGCGCAGCGTGCCGCCGTCGTCGCGGACGAGCAGCGCCCCCTGACGATCCACCGCTTCGGCGACGCCTTCGACGCCGCCCTTTGCGCCCGCGACGCTCACGCGCCGACCGAGCATGACCAGCCGCTCGCGCCAGCGCTCGAACAGCGCGTCGGAAGCCAGCCGCGCCGACCAGTCATCCAGCCGGTCGAGCAGCCGAAGCAGCAGATCGAGCCGATCCACCGCGCCGACGGCATCTTCAAGGCTGATCGCGGTCGCGGCGAGCGGCGTCGCGCTGAAATCGACGCGCACGTTGATGCCGATGCCCAGCACCGCGCCGACCAGCGTCTCGCCCTGCCACGCCGCTTCGGGCAGCACACCGCACAGCTTCCGTCCGTCGATTTGCACGTCGTTGGGCCACTTGATTCCGGTGTGGACGCCGAAGGAGTCGACCGCCTCGCACACGGCGAGCGCGCCCATCATGCCGACGAAACCGAGCGCGTCGGGCGACGGGCGCAGCACGTAAGACAGCATCAGCGCGCTGCCGGGCGGCGCGTACCAGACGCGCGCCATACGCCCACGCCCCTGTGTCTGCTCGTCGGCGAGGACAACCGCGCCGTCGGCAACGCTCGCCGACAGCCACGCCATCGCGCGGTCGTTGGTGCTGCTAATCTGTTTGTGGAATTCGAATGGGCGTGCGCCGAGCGCCTCGTGCAGCCGATCCGCCGCCAAATCCATGCCCGTGCCTCATACGATCAGTGCCTGCGATTGTATCACAGCAACACCAACCGAATAGACAATCAGCATTTGGGCGGGACCGTACAGCAGCCACACCAGGTCGTCGATATACCGAAAGGTCAAGCCATTGAACAGCCGCGCCGCCAGCAGCAGGTCGCTGAGCAGGAACAGCGCGCAGCCCAGCGCCAGCGGCGCGTAGGCGACGTAATTGAGCGCCAAGCCGGTGGCGAAACCTGCCGTGCTGGAGAGCAGCAGCGCATAGGGCAGCGCGGCGTAGTGCAGCGCGGTGCGCTTGGTCTGCCCGCGAAAGACCGCCAGATACCAGCCGATCACGCCGATCACCAGCCAGCCGAGCCACGCTTCGACGCGGTAATTAGTCGCGCCGATCAGATCGCCAAAGCCGACGAAAGCGACGATATAGGCGATGTGCCCCAGCCCAAACGCGCTGATCCCGCCGAGCACGTAATGCTCGGAATTCGTGATCAGCTTCGCCATGAACTGGTCGCCGAAGAAGCCGAGCGTCATGCCAAAGGCGACCGGCAGCGCGTAGCGGATCGCCGAATTGTCATACGAGAGGAAAATCCAGTACCATGCCGCCAGCACCAGCACAAACGAGGATGCCATGCGCGTCCAGACCGGCATACGGCGCGTGCCATCATCCCAGCGCTTTCCCAGGATGAACCCGCCAAACAGCAGCGCCGCCCACAGCGCCGCCAGAATCAGCAGTGGGAGTCGATTAAGAGTCAGCCAAGAGTCGAACATGTTAATCTCCTCGGTGCGAAGCTTGTTATAAACCGTAACAAACACCTCCAATGTGACGCTAATATACCGAATTTCATTATTGTCGCTCATTTTGGAGCCACGAAATGGTTTCCACGCCAGCGGATCGCGCGACATTCGCGTGGGATGCGGTATACTCAGCGACAGCGCTGTTGCGGAATGGATTTGAAAGTGGAGGAATTTTTGCGATGCGACTACACAAACCGTTCATACTAGTGGTTTTGCTGACCCTGGGGCTGATCGGGATACTGCCCGCCGCCGCCCAGGGCGATGTCACGCTGATCGTGTGGGACAACTTCGTCCGCGACGCCGAGCAGCCGATGATCGAGCAGCTAAACGCGCAGTTCGAAGCCGCTCACCCCGGCGTGACCATCCAGCGCGAGATTTACGAGACGCAAGACCTCACCGTGACGCTGCCGCGCGCGCTCACGGAAACGACCGGACCGGACGTGGCGATGATCAATCAGGGCATCAGCAACATGGGCGCGCTGGTCAAAGCCGGGCTGCTGCTGCCGCTCAACGCCTACGCCGACCAGTACGACTGGTGGAGCCGCTACGGAGCGGGCTTGCACGCCCGCAACAGCGTCAGCGATGACGGCGCGCAGGTCGGCAGCGGCAGTCTGTACGGCATGTCCGTGACCGCCGAAGTCGTCGCCATGTTCTACAACAAGGACATCTTCACCGAGCTGGGCATCGCCGTGCCGACGACGTGGGACGAGCTGGAGACCGATCTCCAGGCGATCAAGGACGGCGGCTACGTGCCGATCACCTTCGGCAACCTCGACGCGTGGCCCGGTATCCACACCTACGGCGCGCTGGCGCACGTCTATTCCAACATCAAGGACATCGACGACATGATCTACCGCCGCGAAGGCGGCACGTTCCTGACCGAAGGCAACCTCAACGGCGCGCAGACCTTCGTCGACTGGATCGACGCGGGCTACTTCTCGCCCGGCTTCGCGGGCATGGACAATGACAACGCCGCCACCGCCGAATTCACCAGCGGCGCGAGCGCCATGTGGCTGGCGGGCAACTGGAATTCCGGCACGATCATCGCCGCGCTCGGCGACGACAAGGTTGGCTTCTTCCTGCTGCCCTCGCCCATCGGCGACGAAGTCGCGCCGACCATCGGCGGCATCGGTCTGGGCTACGGCATCCGCGCCACCAGCGCCAACGCCGACCTTGCGGCTGAATATATCGACCTGATCACCAGCCAGGACGCCGCCAATACCCTGTTCGACTACGGCTACGTCCCGGCGATTGCCATCGACGAAGCCAAGCTGACCGAAGGCACGCTGACCGCCGACATCGTCCACGCCTGGAACACCATCGCGCAGGCGGACGTGGTCGGGCAGTATTTCGACTGGACGCTGCCGGACATCGGCGCGCGGATTCAGGAACTGGCAGGCAAGCAGGTCACGCCGGAAGAATTTGTCAACGAAGTCCAGGCTGACTACGAAGCCGGGGCGTAAGCACCACAGCGTATCTGAAATGTACCACTCGCTGACCTCACCCCGCCGCGTTTCACCAGGCAAACCAACAGTTTGCGCTTCCCCCTCTCCACGCTGTGGAGAGGGGGTTGGGGGGTGAGGTTGGCATGGCAAACACTGACACAGCCACACCCGCATCCCCTACCCGATTCCGGCGGCTCGTCGTCTATGCCGCTATTCGTGCTGCTGCCGATCATCAACACGCTGCGCTACAGCCTGTTCGACTGGACGGGCTTCAGCGAGCCGAGCTACATCGGCTTCGACAATTACGCTGCGCTCGTGCGCGACCCGGATTTCTGGCGCGCCATCGGTAACAACGCCTACTTCGTCATCTTCTACACCATCATCCCCATCCTGATCGGGCTGTTCCTCACCTCGCTGATGACGCGCTCGCGGCTGCGCGGCATGGTGATCTTCCGCAGCGGCTTGTTCATCCCGCAGGTGATGAGTCCGGTGGTGGTCGGCATCATCTGGCGCTGGCTGTTCACGCTCGACGCCTGGATCAACAGCTTCTCGCCGCCATCGGGCTGGAGTCGTGGGTGCGCCCCTGGCTGGGCGATTTCACCTACGCCCGCGTCGCCGTCGGCGCGGTCGGCTCGTGGGTCGAGTACGGCTTGTGCATGGTGCTGTTCATCGCCGGGATGCAGAACATCAACGAGGAGCTGTACGACGCCGCCAAAGTGTTCGGCGCGGGGCGTGGGGGCAGTTCCGCTACGTCACGCTGCTCGGCTTGCGCCAGCAGTTGCTGGTCGCCTTCGTCCTGACGTTTATCGCTGCCCTGCGCGTGTTCGATACCGTGTTCGTGCTGACCAACGGCGGACCGGGCAAGATGACCATCGTCACGAGCTGGCTGATCTACGACGAGACCTTCCGGCGCAACCACGCCGGCTACGGCTCGGCAATTGCCGTCACGCTGGCGGCGGTGATTCTGCTGGTCTCGGCGACGGTGTACTGGCTGCAATCACGGAGCGAAGCCGATGGCTAGCGCGACGACGTTCTCCGACCGCGCCCGCCGCCAATCGCGCGGCGCGCTGACCTATCTGATCCTGACCGTGTTTCTGGTGATCGCCGTGCTGCCGTTCGTCGGCATCATCCTGACCGCCTTCAAGACCCCCTCCGAACTGACCAGCAGCCCGTTCGCCCTGCCGACCGTCTGGCACTGGGAGAATTTCGTCGAGGCGTGGAACGGCGCGCGCTTCGGCAGCTATTTCACCGCCAGTGTGATCGTGGTCGTGCCGGTGGTGGTCATCTCGTCGGCGCTGGCGACCATGTCCGGCTTCGGCTTCGGCATGTTCCGCTTCCCCGGCGACAACCTGCTGCTGCTGATCATCCTGCTCGGCTTGATGGTTCCGTTCGAGGCGGTGATCATCCCGCTGTGGCAAATCATGGGCGATCTCGGCTTGCGCAACACCTACTGGGCGCTGATTCTGCCGCAGGTGGCGCTCAGCTTCGCCTTTGGCACGTTCTGGATGCGCGCCAACTTCAAGAACATGCCTACAGAGCTGATCGACGCGGCGGTGGTCGACGGCTGCTCGACGTGGGGCGTGCTGTGGCGCATCCTGTTCCCGCTGTCGCGCCCCGCCCTGCTGTCGCTGGTGGTGCTGCTGTTCATGTGGACATGGAACGAGTTCTTCCTCGTGCTGGTGATGGCATCCGGCGATTTGCGCACCCTGCCGGTTGGCTTGGCGCTGCTGCGCGGGCGCTACGCCGCCGACGTGCCGGTCATGGCTGCTGCGTCGATCATGGTATTCCTGCCGGTGCTGATTATCTACATCTTCTTCCAGCGCAGTTTCATCGAAGGCATGATCTCCGGCGCGCTCAAGGGCTAACAAATTCGCGGCAAAATTGACATATTTTGATAGAAACGTTTGCCATCAAAACCCTTTGCCGACATCTTCACATGCTATAATCCCGCTTGAATATTGAAAAGGTGCTTCTTTTGCCGATGGATCACCTGTACACTCCCTGGCGCATGGCATACATACGCGGCGAGAAGAAGCCGGTCGAGGGCTGCGTGTTCTGCACGCTTGCCGCCGATTTCGACAACGCGACGCAGGTCATCGCCCGGTCGGAACACGTTTTCGTCACGCTCAACCTGTACCCCTACAACAACGGTCATCTGATGGTCGTGCCCTACGAGCACGTCCAGTCGCAGGAGCAGTTGCCGCCCGAAGCCCTCACCGACCTGATCCTGACGGTCAACCGGGCACTCGCGGCGCTGCGCAAAGCCTATAACCCGCAGGCGTTCAACATCGGCGCGAATATCGGCGCGGCGGCGGGCGCGGGCATCAGCGACCATTATCACTTCCACATCGTCCCGCGCTGGAACGGGGACGCCAACTTCATGAGCGTGGTCGGCAGCACCCGTGTGATCCCCGACACGCTCGACAACGTGTATCGAGACGTCAGGCAGGCATGGGAAAGTCTTTACGGACAGGAACATCATGGCGACTAACGGCAACCACAATTCAACGCGCGAAGCGGTCATCCTCGGCGCAGCGCGCACGCCGACCGGCAAATTTCTGGGCGGGCTGTCGTCGCTGACCGCCGCGCAGATCGGGCAGGTGGCGGTGCGGGCGGCGGTCGAGCGCAGCGGCATCGACAAAGCCGACATCGAGGAGCTGCTCCTCGGCAATGTCGTCAGCGCGGGCGTTGGCCAGGCGCTGCCCCGGCAGATCAGCTTCGGCGCCGGGCTGCCGGAAAGCGTAAGCGGCGTCAGCATCAACAAGGTCTGCGGCAGCGGCATGAAAGCCGTCATGCTGGCGAGCAGCATGATCCGCGCCGGAGATGGCGACCTGTTCGTGGCGGGCGGCGTCGAGAGTATGAGCCGCGCGCCCTTCCTCGACGATACCCATCGCATGGGGCACAAATACGGGCACGTCCAACTGCGCGACTCGCTCCAGAGCGACGGCTTGTGGTGCTCGCTGTGCGACTGGGGCATGGGAAACGCCGCCGAGTTCATCGGGCGCGAACTCAAGGTGACGCGCGAGGAAATGGACGAGCTGGCGTATCGCAGCCACATGAATGCCGCCGCCGCGACCGAGAGCGGCAAATTCCGCGCCGAGATCGCCCCGGTGACGATCATCGGGCGCAAGGGCGACACGATCATCGACGCCGACGAGCCGATCCGCCCGGATACGTCGCTGGAAGCGCTGGCGAAGCTCCCGGCGGCTTTCGAGCAGGGCGGCAGCGTCACGGCGGGCAACGCTCCCGGCATGAACGACGGCGCGGCGGCGCTGGTGGTCGCCAGCCGCGACTACGCCGAGGTGCACGGGCACGCGCCCATCGCGCGGATCGTCGGCTATGGGCAGGCGGCGGTCGAGCCGTCGTGGATTTTCTATGCGCCCGTCAAGGCGATCCCGGTGGCGCTGGCGCGCGCGGGTTGGTCGATGGACGACGTGGATTTGTTCGAGGTCAACGAAGCCTTCGCCGCGCAGGTCATGGCGGACGTGAAGGGACTGAAACGCGAGGGCTACGACCTGCCGATGGACAGGCTGAACGTCAACGGCGGCGCGATTGCGCTCGGTCACCCGCTCGGCGCGAGCGGGGCGCGCGTGCTGGTCACGCTGATCCACGCGCTGAAGGATCGCGGGCTGAAGCGCGGACTGGCGGCGCTGTGCCTGGGCGGTGCGGAAGCCGTGGCGCTGGCGGTGGAAGTCGAAAGCTAAAAACAACCCCAGGGCCCGCAACCAACATAGAGAGAAAAGTGTTTGTGCTCTCTGCGCCCTCCGGGGCTAAAATCCCCGAATCACAATAGTCGAACGGAGAGCTGAACGATGGACTACGTCAACCTCGGCAGCACCGGGCTGAAAGTCTCGCACATCTGCCTCGGCTGCATGACCTACGGCACGTCGACGTGGCGCGACTGGGTGCTGGACGAGGACGCCAGTCGCCCATTCTTCCAGCGGGCAATTGAAGCGGGCATCAATTTCTTCGATACGGCGGACGTGTATTCGCTGGGCGTCAGCGAAGAAGTCACCGGGCGGGCGCTGCGCGATTTCGCCCGCCGCGACGACGTGGTCATCGCCACCAAAGTCTACAATGCGATGGGAGATAAGCCGAACCAGCGCGGATTGTCGCGCAAGCACATCATGCACGCCATCGACGACTCGCTGCGGCGGCTCGGCACGGATTATGTCGACCTGTATCAGATTCACCGCTGGGACGACGAAACGCCCATCGAGGAGACGCTCGAAGCCCTGCACGACGTGGTCAAGTCGGGCAAGGCGCGCTACATCGGCGCGAGCAGCATGGATGCCTGGCAGTTCGCCCAGGCGCTGTACACGGCAGACCTGAACGGCTGGACGCGCTTCGTCACCATGCAGAACCACTACAACCTGATCTACCGCGAGGAAGAACGCGAGATGATCCCGCTGTGCATCGACCAGGCGGTCGGCGTCATCCCCTGGAGTCCGCTGGCGCGCGGCTTCCTGGCGGGCAATCGCACGCGTGACAAGGGCGGCGAGACGACGCGCTCGCGCAGTGACGGATTTGCCCACAGCATGTACTACGAATCGGTCGATTTCGACGTTCTGGATCGTGTGCTGGAGCTGGCGCGGGAGCACGACGTCGCCCCGGCGCAGATTGCGCTGGCGTGGATGCTGCACAAGCCGGGTATCACCTCGCCGATCATCGGCGCGAGCAAGATGCCGCATCTGAATCAGGCGGTGGCGGCGACGGAGATCGAGCTGACCGACGACGAGATCGCCGGTCTCGAAGTCCCCTACAAGCCGCACCCGGTGCTGGGGCACTAAGCGACAAAACGGGGCGAGTCACGAACGATCTCGCCCCGTCGAGACTCTACAGGTAACGGGCGCTGCCCATGAACACGAGCGCGACCACCATTATCACAAAGCTGATGCGCGTGTGCATTCCCAGCTTGGCGGCTGTCTCACGGATAGTGGGCAAGCCTTCCGGCGAGATCCCCGAATCGGTGACGTACTGGTTGATGAGCCCGCCCATTTGCGCTGCCAGCCGCCCGGTCACTGCCCCGCCGTGACCTGCCGCCAGTAATCCGGCGACAGCGCCGATGCCCAGCACGATGTTGCCCGTCTGCGAGAAGTGGCTGGTCGCGTTGCCGACCAGATACAGCAGGATGCCCGCCAGCACCGTCAAGCCAGCGACAATCGGGAAAAGCATCCGGGTGATGGGTCGCGCGTTCATGGCTTTGGAGAAACGCAGCCCGCTTTCCCCGGCAGCCGCCAGCGCAGGCGCGAGCAGGAATACCTGTGTGAACGCGACGCCGACCCACGCAAACGCCGCTACGATATGGATGAGGCGGAGAAGCACCAGCACGATGTCCATGATTATTTCCCCCTAAAGCGTCAATAAATAGGCGATCAGATCGGCGATTTGCTGCGACGAAAGCTGACGCGCATACTGCGCATACATTGTATTCCCGAAGCCGCTGACGACGAAAGCGCCTGGCTGCGTAATGCTGACGAAAGCATAGTCCGCCAGCGACGGTGCGCCCGCGTCGCCGACCGGAGCAATCGCCGGGAAATTCTGGAGACTCGGTCCGGACAGAACGGTGCCGTCGAGTATGTGACAGGTCGTGCAGGCAGGCGCGCCGTTCGCGCCTCCGTTGAACAGCGCCGCGCCGCGCTCGGCGTCGCCCGCCGGGAGGTCGGCGAAGGTCGCGGCGGGTGGCGCGCCGCAGGCGGTCATGATCAGCACGATCAGCACGCAAATCGCCAGTAGTCGCATAATTCTCCTGATAGTCACGTGAAATATATGCCCTACTATCGCCGAAGTGTGAATTTCGGACAACTGCCCAATCGTCCAGTTGAGTTTTCAGTCACTGGAACGAAATTCGCGGTCGCAAGCAGAACAAAAACAAATACTATCGCGTGAACGATTCACGAGTTACTATCTTCCAAGAATAAGCTACTCCATAATAACCTCAAACGGTCGCAGGTTGCCCTATGACGCTGCAAGCGCAGAACACGCCCGAAACACCGCCGTCGCTCGATGCCTGGAAGCACAAGACGCTGATCGAGGAAATGCTTGATTATGCGGGAACTATCCTGCAAAGGCTGTTGCACCGCCCAACCGTCCCGCCGCGATGGTATACCGCACTCGTCACTTATCTGTGCATTATCATACTCGCCGGGTTCGTTGCGCTGCTGTTCGACAGCAGAATGCAGCAGGTGTGGCTTGTGGAAATTATCCCTGCGGGGACAATTCTCTTTTTTACTTCAGCCTTATATGTTCCCGCTTATTTCGACCACCTCGCTCATGGGCTGTACCAGACCATTTCGGGCGCGACCAGCTCTGCTGAGGATATGGAGAATCTGCACCACTGGCTTGACTCCTATTTTGACCGACGCTTGATGCGAGTGATCTGTATAATTTATGGCTTGGTTTTTGCCGTCTTATTTATTGTGGCTCGCAGCGGGTTGCTGGGAACATTTATCGGCGCCGGTGCGACAATCGCAAGCCTGGTCACCCTGACCATTGCATCCATCCCTGTCCCCTATATTCTTCGCTTTCTCCTGTCACCACCCCCTTTGGAGCGCTTTCACTTCCAGCTTTATGAGCCGAATCCGGGCAGTTCACAGGTCATCCGGCGGCTGGCGAATGTCTATGACACCTTCTCCTATTTGTATGCTGTACAGGCAATGATATTTTCGTTTAGCGCGCTACTCACTGTGAGTATGGCATTCTACGTGGTGCTGATTCTGTTTCTGTCATGGATACCGACGCTGGGGTTATTTATCATCAACTACCGTGTTCTCGCCCGCATCATCCGTCGTGCGAAATGGAAGCTGTTGGTTGAGTTGCAGGCGAAAATCAATGCGGAACGGCATACGGTGGATGAAAAAGAGCGCATCGAATACCTGAATGGACTGATCGCCTACCACGACTATGTGCTCCGCTCGCCGGATTCGGCGCTGAACTTCAACGCGGTGCTGAATCTGCTGCGCTCGCTGCTGCTGCCGGTGCTGGTGTTCCTGCTCGTCAATCTGGATCGGATATTTCTGCTGCTCACGAGCATCTTCAGATGATCGGCATCGTCCGCTGGCACAGGGCGAAATCCTGTGTTCAGTCCCCCGCCGCGAACATTTCCTTCGCGTTCTCGATGTAGCTCAGCGATTGATGCCGGAAGTAGGTGTTGTACAGCTCGGCGTAGTGCCCGCCCTGCTCGATCAACTGCTCGTGGCTGCCCTGCTCGATGATCTTGCCGCTGCGCAGCACGATGATGCGGTCGGCGCTGCGGACGGTGCTCAGGCGGTGCGCGATCAGGATCGACGTGGAGCGCGACAGGATCAGGTCGAGCGCTTCCTGAATCTGCGTCTCGGTGAACGGGTCGATGCTGGCGGTCGCTTCGTCGAGGATGAAGATCGCCGGTTTCTGCACCAGCACCCGCAGCAGGCTGACCAACTGGCGCTGCCCCATGCTCAGGCGCGCGCCGCGCTCGCCCACGTCGCTCTGCAAGCCGTCGGGCAGCGTCTCCAGCCATTCGCCGCTGCCGATGCTGTTGGCGATCTCGACGATTTCCGCGTCGGTCGCTTCAGGGCGCGCGTAGCGGATATTCTCCATGACCGTGCCGCTGAACAGGAACGGTTGCTGCGGCACAATCCCCAGATGGCTGCGGTACGCTTTCACGTCGAACTGGCGGATGTCGTGCCCGTCGACGCGGATCGTGCCGCCCTGAAACTCGTAGAAGCGCGCCAGCGACTTGGCAATCGTGCTTTTGCCCGCCCCGGTGTGCCCGACGAACGCCAGACTCTCGCCCGCGCGAATCTTCAGGCTGAAGTGGTCGAGGACGCGCTCGCCGTTCTTGTACTCGAACACCACGTCGTCAAACTCGATCTCGCCGCGCATGTCCTCCGGCGGCATGTCGCCGCCGGTCTGGATGATCAGGTTTTCGGCGTCGATCAGCGCGAAGATACGCTCGGCGGCGCTCAAGCCCTGCTGAAGCTGGCTCCAGTAGGACGACAGGTTCATCACCGGGAACCAGAAGCGGTCGACGCCCTGAATGAACAGATACCACGCGCCGATGTTGATCGCCTGATTGAGTACGAAAGTCGCCCCGATGTAGACCAGCGCGGCGATGACGACGCCTTCCAGCGCGTTGAGCGCCGGGAACACCGTCGCCAGCACGAAGCCGCGCCGCAGATTGATGGTGTACGACTGCCGGTTGATCTGGTCGAAGCCTTCGTAGATCATAGCTTCCTGGCGGAAGTTCTTGGCGACGCTGATGCCGGTCACGCTCTCCTGAATGTTGTCGTTGACCGCCGCCATCGCCCGCGACCCCTGCCGCGTGGCGATGCGGGCGAAGTGCCGAAACACCAGCGTCAGCAGCACGACGATGGGCATCATGGCGAGCAGCAGCGCCGTCAGCTTCCAGTCCTGCTGGATCAGCACGAAAAAGACGATGATGAAGGTCGCCACCTGCGTGATCAGGTCGGTGACGATCAGCAGCACCTGGCTGAGTTCCTGAGTGTCGTTGGTGATGCGGCTGACGATCTTGCCGGACTTGTTCTCGTCGTAAAAGGCGAGGTCGCGCTCGACCGCCGCGTTGAAGGCGTCCTTGCGCATCTGGGCGATCACGTCGGCAATCACGCGCGCGGTCAGTTGGCGGCGGAACCGATAGACGACGTATTCGCCCACCGCCATCGCCAGCAGCCCGCCGAGCACCCACGTGATCGTGTTGCTGCTGTCCCGGTCCTGAAGCGCCTGCACCCCGGCGGAGATAATCACCGGGGTCGCCCCGCCAATCGCGGCGAAGGCGATCACCAGCCCGACCACCGCCAGCAGGCGGCGCTTGTGCGGGGCGAAATAGGTGGCGACGCGGTTGACCAGATAGCCGTCGTCGTACTGGCGGTCGTACTTATCTGCGGCAAGGCTGCCGAGTAAGCCCATGTGTCCTTAACCCTCGATCATTTCGTGTTCAGTTCCGCCTGCGTGGGATTGGGCGCGACGCTGCGCGCGGGCGCTTCGTAGCGCGCGAAAATCCGGCGGTAGGCTTCCGACGTTTGCAGCAGGTCTTCGTGCTTGCCCTGCGCCACCACGCGCCCCTTGCGCATGACGACGATGTGATTCGCCCAGCGAATCTGTGACAGGCGGTGGGTGATCAGCAGCGTTGTACGTCCCTTCGCCGCCGCCCAGATCGCCTGCTGGATCTTGTCCTCGGTGGCGCTGTCGATAGCGCTGGTGCTGTCGTCCAGAATCAGGATCGGCGGGTTGGTGACGAAAGCGCGCGCCAGTGCCAGCCGCTGCCGCTGCCCGCCGCTCAGGGTGACGCCGCGCTGCCCGACGACCGTCTGGTAGCCTTCGGGGAAGCTCAGGATGAACTCGTGCGCCTGCGCCTTCTTCGCCGCCTCCTCGACTTCTTCCTGCGTCGCTTCGGGCTTGCCGAAGCGGATGTTGTCGGCAATCGTGCGGCTGAACAGGAAAATATCCTGCTCGATGATGCTGATCTGCGAGCGCAGCTTCGCCAGATTCCAGTCGCGCACATCCACGCCGCCGACCAGCACCCGCCCCTCGTCCACGTCGTAAGTGCGGTTGATCAGCTTGGTCAGCGAGGACTTGCCGGAGCCGGTCTGCCCGACAATGGCGACGGTCGCGCCCGCCTCGACCTTGAACGAGATGTCGTGCAGCACCTGCGTATGCCCCGTGGCGTAGCCGAAGCTGACGTGCTCGAAGGCGATCTCGCCCCTGTTCGCCTCGCCATACCCTTTCGCGTTCTGGTCGAGCGGCGTCTCGGCGTTGATGATGTCGAGAATACGCCGGGCGCTCGCCAGCCCGCTGGCGAACTGTGAGTACGAGAACAGGGACGAGAACACCGGGAAGCCGAGCAGCGCCAACTGCCCGGAATAGGCGATGACCGTCCCAATCGAGATCAGCCCGGCGTTGTACAGGTAGACGCTGTGCAGAAAGCCGGTGAACGTCACCAGACCGAGCAGCAGAATCGGCAGGTAGCGGGCTTCGATGTCGCCCTGCTTCACGTTGAAATCGCGCACTTCGTCGACCTGCCGGGCAAAGCGCGTGCGCTCGTGCCCCTCCTGCGCCGCTCCTTTGACGACCTGCAAGCCGTCAATCGTCTCGGCGACGCTGGCATTCATGCGCCCGAAGCTGGCGCGCACGTCCTGTGCGACCGGGTTCAGGCGGCGGATGTAGCGCTGCTGCACGATCAGGTAGCAGATGAAAAACACCAGCGGCGAGATGATCAGCGACGGGTACATGCTCGGCGCGGCGATCAGCGGCGTGATCAGGAACATGCCGGAGCCGACCAGCAGGTTCATGCCGGGGTTCATCATGAAGTTCATCTCGCGCACGTCGTTGGTGACGCGCGCCATGATCTCGCCGACCGGCTGCAAATCGTGGAACGACATGCTCTTGCCGAGCAGGCTGGCATAAAGCTCGTCGCGCACGTCGCGCTCGATGCGCTGGGCGAATACCTCCGCCGAGAAATTACGCATGAGCTGGAGCATCCCGCGTATGATCTGCGACGCGATAATCGCCAGCGACGCGCTGCCGACCGCTTCCAGCCCCGCGCCCTGAGTGATGGCGTTGAAGGCTTCGCCGATGTAGTACGGCACGACCATCGCCAGCGCCGCGTTGCTGAACGCGCCGATGACCATCGTGACGCCGAATATCCAGTGGCGGCGAATGTGGGACAGGACAAAGCGGATCGGGCTGCGATGGTCGGTATGAAACGACCGCCGCGCGATAAATTCAGAAGCCATTCAAATCCCTGCGGTGGCAAAACATGTCTATCGTAATGCAGATCGTACCAGACCAACTATCGCCAATACAGGGCGATCTTCAGGAAACCTGCATATTTCGCATTAAGAAATCGTGAACGTCTCAAGGTTCAGACTATCCGCGCCGTCGGGCAGCAGCAGGCGCGCGCCGTCCCACGATTGATAGACCACCAGTTGCAGGCTATACGCCGCTTCCGGCAATTTCGCCGGGAGTTCGAGCGTGCGCCAGTCGATGTAAATCTTGCCCGGCTGTAGCTGCGAGGTTTGGAAGATTTCCGCGCCGTAGTGGTTGATCGGTCCGTCGCTCTGCGCGATGATTCCGCCCATCTCGTCCACCAGCCGCAGGCTGATCGAGTAATCAAGGGGCGGCGCGGTTTCGACGCGCCACCACAGCCGCGTCGAGATCTCCGCCGACGTAACTTCGTCCACGTCCGCACCCCAAAAATCCATGTCCGCGCCGAAGCGCTGTGGTCTCGCCAGCGGCGGCGCTTCCATCAACTGCGCCAGATAGCACCAGCCCCGTTCGGGACACTGACCGATCACCTGCTGCACCGGGTGAGTCGGCTCCAGCGCGTGGAACTGATCCTGAACGGCTGGCTTGAACCAGTCGCCGGTCATGAACCAGATCCGCCGCGCCGTCTGCGCCTGCGCCAGATCGGTCGTGATGCCGGACGGCAGCGCCGGGGCGAGATAATGCGACTGCTGCTGCTGAACGAAGCCGTCGTACTGACTGGCTGGCGTATTGAGTACCGCGTCTCCCGCTCGCCCTCCCACCGACACCTGACGGTAGACATCGCGGTACGGGACGCGCACCGGGATCGCGTCCGGCAGCGTCAGCAGGTTCGCGCCGATCAACACCGCCGCGCCCACCAGCCGAAGCACGCGCGGCAGCCGGACGAGCGCCGCTGAAAGCGCCAGCGCCAGCCCGATCAGCAGGTGCGAGACGAAGCGCGGCGCGTAGACCGCCGCCACCAGATTCGCCAGCAGATAGAGCGCGGGCGTGCCAACCGCCCACGCCAGCGCCAGCCAGTAGCGTCGGCTGCGCCACAGCAGGATCGCGCCGACGATCAGCACGCCGCCGTACAGCCAGACCAGATTGTTGGTCGCCACGTTCAGCAAAGTCTGGATAGTTGGCAGCGTCGTCGCCTGCGTGCTGACGCCGATCCCGGCGATACCGCGCCCCGTACCCGATTCCAGCTCGATGTTGCGCAGCCCGACGACCTGATTCACAAACGTCGGTAGCCAGGGCAGAAACAGCCCCACACCGACCGCGCCCGCCAGCGCTCCCTGCCCGATGTCGCGCCAGCGCAGCCGCTCCGATAGCACGAAATAGATCGCCTGCGCGAGCACCAGAAAAATCAACAGGTAGTGGATGTAGAGCATCAAGGCAATTGTCACGCCGAACAGCACGGCGCGGCGAGCCGTGCGCCGATCCAGCCACAGAGTGTACGCCCACATCGACAGCGCCGCGCTCAGCATAACCATCGGATACGGTCGGATGTCCAGCGCGTAACTGAAAAACAAGCCGTTGCCGATCAGCAGCAGCGGCGCGAGCAGTCCCACCCACTCGGAGCGAAACCAGCGCCGCCCCAGCCGGTACGCCAGCGCCAGCGCGGGCAGGATCGTTAGCACGCCCAGCACGCGGCTCGTGTACTCGGCGTCGCCGACCGCCTGCCGCCACGCCCAGAACGTGACGAACCACAGCGGCGCCTGATTGTCCTTCATGCTCATCTGGTAGTCGAGCGTGTAGGCGAGGTCGCCGTCGGTAGAGCGATAGGACAGCTCCTCGTCCGGGTGCATCTGAAGCAGCCATCCGTCGACCAGCAGAAATGCCGCGACGAGCCATAAGACGGGAACGACCAGCCACCAAGAACGCGAACGCATCGGGCGAGAACCTTGTGATTCCGACGAACATGCGTAATTATAGACTTGCTCATGGCGAAGATGAAGGAGAGACCGATCATCACGCCGAAAGTCTTTGTCACCCGAATGATCCCCGGCTTGGAGCGATTGCCAGCCGTCTGCGACGCCGACATCTGGCAGGACGAGCTTCCGCCACCCTACGACGTGCTGCGCCAGCGCGTGCGCGGCGTCGACGGCATCCTGTGTATGCTGACCGACCGCATCGACGGCGGACTGATGGACGCCGCCGGGTCGAACCTGAAAGTCATCAGCCAGATGGCGGTCGGCTACGACAACATCGACGTAAGCGCCGCGAGACAGCGCGGGATCGTCATCGGCAACACGCCCGGCGTCCTGACCGAAACCACCGCCGACCTCGCCTTCGCCCTGCTGCTGGCGGCGGCGCGGCGGCTGCTCGAAGGCATCCGCTACATTCAGGACGGCAAATGGATTTCGTGGCATCCGACGACGCTGCTCGGTCATGACGTGACCGGCGCGACGCTCGGCATCGTCGGGCTGGGGCGCATCGGCAGAGCCGTCGCTAGGCGCGCGTCCGGCTTCGACATGCGCATCCTGGCATACGGTCGCCACCTGACCGACGAGGAAGCGGCGCAGGCGGGCGCGCAGCGCGTCAGTTTTGAAGAACTGCTGCGCCAGTCGGATTTCGTCTCGCTTCACTGCCCGCTCACGCCGGAAACCCGCCACCTGATCAACCGAGAGACGCTGGCGCAGATGAAACCGAGCGCCGTGCTGATCAACACCACGCGCGGCGCGGTCGTCGACCAGGCAGCGCTGTACGATGCTCTCGTCAATAACGTGATCGCCGGGCAGCGCTCGACGTAACCGATCCTGAGCCGCTGTCCGCCGACGCGCCGATCCTGTCGCTGCCCAACGCGATTGTCGTGCCTCACGTCGGCAGCGCCACCATCGGCACGCGCGGAAAAATGGCGCAGATCGCCATCGACAACCTGATCGCGGGACTCAGCGGGCAGCCACTCCTGCACGCCGTCAGGGCTGAGGCGTGAGCAGGGCGCGGCTGTGCTGCTGTTGGCGATTCTGCTGCTCGGCTGGTTCGCTGCCCGGAGCACCGCGCTGACAGCTTTCCCGTCGTTCGTGGACGAGGCCTTCACATTAATTTCGGGCGCGTCGTCCTCGAAACCGGACCGTTCGCCTACGCGCCGTCAGGCTCGCCCGGCGCGCTCGTTGACGTGATCGACGTTGGGCGTCCGCGCCTGTCGATCTACGATCTCGCGCCATGAACGAAATCGCCTCGGTGTTCGGCTGGATGATTGTCGGGCTGACGCTCGCCGCGGGATACGGCTGGTCGGCGCGGCTGCTGCGCGAGCAGTCGTGGACGACGGTGCTGCTGGGGCTGGCGCTCGGCGTCGGCGCGCTCACGCTGATTATGTTCTGGGAGAGCGTACTCGGCATGTCGCTGACGCTGCCGGGGATCGCCCTGCCGTATTTCGCCGTGATGCTGCCGGGCTGGTGGCGGGTGCGCCCGCCGCGCCCGCGCCTGCCGGAGTCGTGGGATCGGCGCTTCATGCTGCTGGTACTGCTGGCGCTCAGCGCGGCGGTGCTGTTCAACGGGGCGAACCTGCCATTCCACCGAGACGACACGCTCGGAATTTACCAGCCCGCCGCGCAGACGATCTACCGGTCGGGCGCGCTCGTGCCGCTCATGGGCGCGGACAGCCTGTACCGGGCTTATCCGATACTCGTCCCGCTGAGCTACGCCTACGCCTACTTCGCTTCCGGCTGGGAGAACGAATATCTCGCCAAGACCATCGCCACGCTGCTCAGCCTCGCCTGCCTGCCGACGGCATGCGTGCTGGGCAAGCGCCTGCGCGACGAGCGTACCGGCTGGCTGGCGGCGCTGGCGCTGGCGCTGACGCCGTTCTTCAGCCGCTGGGCGTCGTCGGGCTACGTCGACCTGCCGATGGCATTCTTCTACGTGCTGGCGGCGGTGCTGGCGCTGCGCCTGTACGAGTCGCATAGGTTGCAGGATGCGGTGCTGGCGGGAGCGCTGGTCGGGCTGGCGGCGTGGACAAAGAACGCCGCGCTGATCGGCGTCGTGCTGCTGGCGCTGTGGCTGGTCTGGTGTCGGATCAACGGGCGCATCGGCTGGCGCGCAGCGATCTACTGCCTGATCGCCTGCGCCGTCGTCGCCGCGCCCTGGTACGTGCGCAATCTGATCGGCGCGGGCTTCATCATGCCCGACACGGCGTGGACGGATCAGGCGCAGCGCTCACTCGAAAATATCTTCGTATTGATCACGCACCCGGAGAACTTCGGCGCGCCCGGCTGGCTGATTGTCGCAAGCGTTCTGGCGGCGCTCCCGGCGGCGCGGCGGCGCGAGCCGGGCGTTTTGCTAATCCTGCTGTGGACGCTGCCATTCTTCGCGGCGTGGTGGCTGTTCGTCTCGTATGACCCGCGCTTCCTGCTGCTGTTCCTGCCGCCGCTGGCGGGCGGCGGGCGATCTGCTGGCGCGGCTGTGGGACTGGCTCTGATCCGGCATGGCGTCCGCGCGCCCGCATTGTGATGATCGTGCTGACGCTGGTGCTGGCTACCCCGGTCATCTTCAACGCCGTCGAGTACAAGACGGCGCTCGTGTGCAACCCGCTGATGACCGATGCCGAAAAGCATACGCTGGTGGGACGAGAACCGTAGGGGCGCACGGCGGTGCGCCCGCATCAATCACCCGTGGGGCTGCGTGCGCAGGTAGCTCACCTTGATGCAGTTGTCCATGATCACGGCGACACCCGCTTCTTCGCCAGTCTGTGCAGCGGCGGGGTCGAGACGCCGAGCTGCGCCCACACGACCTTCGCGCCGACGGCAATCGCCTCGTCGACCACGCCCACCAGATATTCCGAGCGCCGGAACACGTCCACGATGTCAATCGGCTGCGGCACGTCCGCCAGCGTCGCATAGGCGGTCGCCGTCAACCAGACTCGATGGTCGGATTGACCGGGTATACGGTGTAACCCACATTCTTGAGAAACCGCCCGATCTGGTAGCTGGTGCGACCGGGATCATCCGAGTGCCCGACGACGGCGATCACCTTCGCCGTTGCGAGGATTTCCCGCTGCGCCGCATCGTCGTAGTGTTTGACTGAAGCCACGTGCCGCTCCCTCCCTGATCTGTAGGGGCGAGGCATGCCTCGCGCCCTACCAGCGTAATATCTCACCCCACGTGTATCGTCGCCAACACGCCGACATTGTCGTCAATGCGCTCGCCCGCCGTAACCGGCAGATCGCGCGCCGAGCCGTCCGGCGCGAAATCGTACAGCTTGATCCACAACTGATACGTCCCCGGCGCGAGTCCGTCAGGCAGCCGAATAGCGCGGTTATCCCACACCGGCACGCCGACCTGCCAGCCACTGGTCGGGGCGAACGCGCCGTCAGCTGTCCATCGACCTGAGCGACCGGCGCGCCGTTAGCATCGCGCAGGTACAGCCCAATTGAGTAGTTCGGGTCCAGCGGCGCGTCGGTTTGCCAGTTGGTGGAGACCGCAAGCACACCGCCAGACGTGTAATACGTCCCGCCGGGCAGGTCGAAGCCAACCAGCCGGATGTGACCGCCGAATGCCAGATCGGTCAGATGCTCCGGGTCGCGGTAGGCGAAGCGGTCGGGCGCGCTGATGGTGCTGTACTCGATCAGGCGCGCCTGAGGGCTGGTCTCCAGCACGCGGATCGGGTAGTAGTGCGCGTCCATGAAGCGCTCGACCGGGCGCACGTCCCAGGGCAAATCCGGTCCGCCGTTGACCAGCAGCCACAGGCGGGCGCGGGTCGCGGCGAGATTGTAGATCAACTGGATGGTGTCTTTGGTGAGCAGCGCCATCGGGTTATCGGAGCGAATCTGCGGCTCCTGTTCCGGGCTGGGCTGCTCGCCCGGCTGGAACGGCAGCGTGATCACGCGCCCGGCTCCGCTCAGCTTGCCGGAGTTGTCGAAGAACGATTCGTAGCGCGGGCTGCTGAGCAGCACCACGTCGCCGGGGTCGGTCTCGGCTTCGATGATTGGCAGCATGGCATACAGCGCGTCGTCGCCGGAGAGGTAGCGCGGGTCGTCGGCGTACAGCAGGCGCAGCCCGACGCCGATCAGCACGATCAGCAGCGCGGGCAGAATGAACACCCGGCGGCTGATGCGCCGCTTCAGCGACCGGACGAGCCATGTACCCGCCGCCAGCGCCAGCGCCGCGAATGCCAGCATCATGCCCGGCGCATTGACGACCGTCCAGGCGATGTCGAGCGGGGTCGTCGCCCACAACTGCGGGACGATCACCCAGCGGAGGTAGCGCGGGTCGTTCAAGCCGCCGCCCCACTCGATCAGCCCGTTCGCTTCCGGCGGCAGCGCGGCAGGATATGCCGACCAGTCGAGAGTCACGCCGCTGAGCTGCACCCAGATGCCGTAGACCAGCAGCGCCGCGCCGATTACCGTCCAGAGCGGCTGCCTGCCGATGCGCTCGAACACCGGCAGCGCGCCGATCATCAGGAACGGCAGCACCGGGATCAGGAAGCGCGGGGACAGCGACAGCCCGCCGAACCAGTGAGCGCCGTTCAGCCCCGCGTAGCCGACCGCGAACGCACCGACCAGCAGCAGGATCGCCAGCGGATAGCGCGCCTCGCGCCGCCGGAGCAGCATCCACATGCCCGGCAGCGCCAGCAGCACCACCGGCGACGTGCCCCAGATGCTCCCGCCGATGCTGAGCAGGTAGGCTTGCAGCGCCGTCAGCAGGTAGGATGCCGAATCGTCGCGCAGCAGCTTGAGCAGATTGTAGCGGTCGCCGAACGCCGAGACCGCGCTCAGCACGACGAAAATGCCAACCACGACCAGCACCAGCAAGCCGAGCATGAGCGCCGCCCGCCGCACCCGCGCATCCTGCGAACTGGGGATGGCGATGACGACCAGCGCCGGGAGCGCCAGCAGCGCCGAGGCTTTCGCCAGCAGCAGCCCGACCAGCGCGACGCCGACGGCGATCATCAGCGGGATCGAGCGATAGCCGCCCGCCCGCAGCCGCTCGATCAACAAGCCGCAGATCAGCAGCATGAGCAGCACCAGCGGCTCGCGGAAAAACGTTTTGGTGTAGGGGAAGATCGCCGTGCCGACGCCGAACGCCACCGCCGCCAGCAGCGACGCCCGCTCGCTGTAGCCGAGCGCCAGCGCGTACACGAACAGCACTCCCGCCGCCGCCGCGCCGACCAGCACGTTGAACAGGTAGACCGCGTGCGCCAGCCCGATCCCCGGCACGACCCGCGCCATCAGGTAGAGCGGCGCGGCGGCGATCACCTGAAGCGGCTCGACATCGGCGCGCTGCAAGGGATAGTACAGGCTGTCGTCGAACGTCTGCGCGAGGAAGCGGGATGCCGACTGGTCGAGGTAGAAATCGCCGTAATCGACCAGGCTGCTGACGGCATCAAAAAAGCGGCGCGTATCGCCGCTTTCGATCCGGGCGGTGTAGGTGATCAGGTAGAGACTTGCCAGCAGCACGACCAGCAGCGTAAGCTGCCGCACGCGCCGCCCGTTGAGGAGGGATGCGCCCGGCACGAGCCGCGCCCCGTCCTCAATCCGATTGTGGTCTGTCACGTTCGCTATTTGCTGCCAAACAGCTTGTTGCGTATACCGATCAATCCCTTGAGGACTCGCTGGCTACCACTCAGGCTGTCGAGTTCGCTCAGCCCGACTTCGTAAGTCGCCGCGCCCGCCGAGAGCTTGCCGTCGCGCACCTGAAGGCTCGCCATCGCCACCAGTGTCTCGCCGTGCAGCTTCTTCTCGCCCAGCTCGTCGAACAGGTCGGCGGCGTTGCGATAGCAGTTGTACGCCTGCTCCTTGTCGCCCAGCGCCGCGTACACGCCGCCGATATTGCCGAGCGTCATGGCGGTGTGCAGCCTGTCTCCCGCGCCCTCGAACGTGTGCAGCGCCGCCTGCATCAGGTCGAGCGCCTGCTGGTGTTCGCCCAGCGAGCGATGCACCAGCCCCAGGTTCACCTGCATTTCGGCAGCCAGGCTCGCCTGACCGTCACTTTCGTATTGTTCGCTAGCCTGCGCGAAGGTGCGCGCCGCCGCTTCGTATTCCTTCTGCTGGAACAGCTTGACACCCTGCTCCTGAAGTTCCTGAGCGCTGCTCACCGAAAGCTGCCTCCTTACATCGAGATATTCAGAACGCTTTCGCCGACGCGCCGCAGCTTGTCGGCGGGCATCTGGCTGAATAAGACGGCGATTTCCAGAAAGCCAACGTTGAGCGGGTTGGCGGCGAAGCGGCGTAAATCCTGCGGCAGATGCCGGAATTCCTTCCATTCCTCGCGCATCGCCAGCCAGTCGCCCAGGTGACTGCCGCTTTCCAGAAAATAGCTGATGTTCTTCTTGAGGGCGTTGGACAGCACCGATAGCTCGTGCATGGGGATCGAGACTTCGCCCGATTCGAACTGGGCGATCTCGCCAACGGGCACGCCCGTCTCGGCGCTGAGCGCGTCGCGCTCGACCCCGGCTTCCTCGCGGGCGAGACGGAGCAGCGCGCCGATCATGCGGTCGCGCAGCAGCAGATACTCGTTCTGCGCGGAGACCGGATTGTCGGCGGTCGCTTCGAGCGTATCGACGCCCCAGAAATGGCTGACCGGCACGTCGAGATAGAATGCCAGCAGCTCAAGCTGCGGCAGCGACGGCGCTTCGTCGCCGTACTCCCAGCGCTCGACCTGGTTGCTGCTGGTGCGCAGCAGCCGGGCGCAGTCGTCAAGGCTGCGTCCCGCTTTCAGCCGGGCATCGCGGAGTAGGACACCGACCATCTTGGCACGAATCCGAAAGGATTCGGCGAAATCAGTCACATGCGGCGCGTCATCCGCCTGCTGTGCCTGCTTAAAGCGTGCCGAAATCTCTTTAAAGTCGTCCATCGTCCCTCCGTTTGTCCCTTATCTTACAGAATTTCACGGAAATCAACAATTTAGACGGAGCGATAACGCGAAGCCATAGTTATAATAGAGTATAGAGGAATACTGGTTAATACGCCGACTGCCGTCATGGAACCAACCTTTGTGATTGAAAAACTCCGAGCCGCCAACGCCCTTACCGCGCGGCTTGGCACAATCCTGAACCTGCCGACGCTGGCGCGCGCGCTGGCGCAAGCCGCCCTCGAACTGGCAGAGTGCCAGCGCGCCGTGCTGCTGCTCGCCGACGACGACAGCGCCAGCCTGTCGATTGCGGCGCAGGCGGGTATCGAGATTTCCGTGCCAAAGCGCGCGGTCTCGATTTATGGTCAGGACGACGACCCCGGCATCAATGCCTGGCGGCGCGGCACCCCATTCGCCGTCCTGCCGGGCGAAGTGCAGCGCCAATCGCCGCTGTACCACATCGGGCAGGCGCTCGACATGGACGGCTTCTACAGCCTGCCGCTGCTGGTCGACGGCGTGCTGGCAGGCGTCATCCTGGTGGACAACCCTTCGACGCGCGCGCCGCTTCACGATGCCGGGCGCATCATGCTCGACGCGATTCAGGACAGCGCCCAGATCGCCCTCGCCAACGCGCGGCTGTACAGCAGCACCGTCGCCGAACTGGACGCGCGAATGCAGGAACTGGAGATGATGCGCCAGCTCGACCGCGAGCTGACCGACACCATCCAGCTTGAGCAGGTTTTCGACATGACGCTCGACTGGGCGCTGCGCTACACGCTGGCGCAGTGTGCCACCCTGTCGCTGTACAACGACGAGACCGACGAACTGCGCTTCGCCGCTGAACTCGGCTACAACCTCGACCTCGAACACCTGCTGCAAATGCGCTCGCAGCAGGGCGGCATCGCCGTGCGCGTCGCTCGTTCGGGGCGCGCTGAAGTCATCCCCGACGTGGCGACCGACGCGGATTACGTCGCCGTGACTGGCGCGATCCGCTCGCACATGTCCGTACCCGTCATGCGCGAGGATCGCGTCATCGCCGTGATCACCATCGAGAGTCGTCGCCTGAACGCCTTCACCGACGATCATCTCAATTTCGTCGGCAACCTCGCCGCGCGCGCCGGGGTCGCCATCGACAACGCCCGCCTGTACAGCGAAGCCGTGCGCGAGCGCGAGAAACTGTCGCACATCCTCAGCGAGATCGCCGACATCGTGCTGGTTATCGGCAACGACGACCGCGTCGAACTGATCAACCAGTCGGCGATTGCCGTGCTGGGTATTTCGCCGGAAATCCCGCACGTCGGGCGGCAGTACGGCAGCGTGCTCGCCGGGACTCCCCTGCTGCCGGTGATCATGAGCGCGAAAATGTCCGGGCAGGTGATGGCGACCGAAGTGCAGATCAGCGACGAGCGCACCTACTACGCCGAACTGTCGCCGCACCCGGACATCGGCTGGATGATCGTCATGCACGACATCACGCCGCTCAAGCAGACCGACGAACTGAAGCGCGAGCTGGTCGCCACCGTTTCGCACGACCTGAAACAGCCGTTGAGCGTCATGAACGGCTATCTGGAACTACTGCAAATGACGCAGCGGCTGGACGGACGCGGCGACAACTTCGTCAGCATGATTCAGCGCTCAATTGAGCACATGCGCCATTTGATCGACGACCTGCTCGACCTCGCCAAGATCGAGTCCGGCATCGAGATCAACCCGCAGCCGGTGCTGGTCGAGACGCTGCTGAAAGACTGTATCGAAGGCGTGAAGCCGCTGGCGGACAGCAAGGCGATGCAGCTTGAGGTCGACCTCAACAGCGAGCTTCCGC
Organism: Anaerolineae bacterium; assembly: GCA_046328655.1. Taxonomy (GTDB): domain Bacteria; phylum Chloroflexota; class Anaerolineae; order Aggregatilineales; family Phototrophicaceae; genus Flexifilum. The sequence continues at coordinate 34,961 of JAXLWE010000041.1, forward strand.
AGCTTGCAGGCGACCCGAACCGCCTGCGCCAGATTTTCAGCAATCTGGTCGGCAACGCCGTCAAATACACGCCGTCGGAAGGGATCGTACACGTCGGGGTCGAGCGCGTCGACCGTAACCTGCGCTTCACCGTGCAGGATAATGGCATCGGCATCAGCCCCGAAGATCAGGCGCACATCTTCGACCGCTTCTACCGCGTGCGCCGCCCCGAAACCGAGAATATCGAAGGCACAGGGCTGGGTCTCGCCATCGTCAAGAAGCTGATCGAAGCCCATAATGGTCAGATCGGGCTGGAGAGCAGCCTGGGCGAAGGCACGACCTTCTACGTGACGCTGCCCATCTACGGGACGTAAACAAAAACAGGGGCGCAAGTTTCCTCACGCCCCTGTCATGTTCATTCCGTGAATATCCTCAGTCGGAGACTTTCGCCGACTCGGACTCCTGATTGATCCGCTCGTCCACCACCAGATGATCGTGCCCTTCCTCATCGGCTTGGTGGTGAATCTGGTACGGCACGTTGGTGACCGCCACGCGCTCCAGACGGCTGAGCGCCAGCGCGAACATCAGGGCGCTGTTCTGGTGAAGCGCCTGCTCCCAGAACGTGTCCATCGCCAGATGCCCCATGATCACGTGGACGAAGCCTTCCGGGTCCTGTTCCTGAAGCCCCAGAATGTAGTCGCGCAGCGGCTCGGCAAGCAGGCGGTACGGCGACGGGATGATCACCAGTTCGCCCTCGCCGATGCGCTTCTTCCACTTCTCCTGCACGACCTTGATCTTGTCGGGGTTCACGCCAATGTGAACCGCTTTCCAGGGATGCCCCAGCGACTTGGCGAAATTGACCATGCGAACGGTTTCGGCGTGGACATCGTCCACGAGGATCAGCGTCTGCACCGGGCGGGTGGTCAGGTCGACTTTCACATTCGCGCCGCTGGTGCTCAGGGCGTGCGCGACTTCCTTGTAATGGCGGTGGATGCGGAAGAAGATCAGCACCAGCGTTGGGATCAGCAACACCACGAACCACGCGCCGTGCGTGAACTTGGTGACGGCGAACACCAGCATGACCACGAACGTACACACCGCGCCAATCGCGCTGATGACGGCTTTGGTGCGCCAGTGGGGATCGTATTCGAGCATCGTCTCCAAGCCCTGCACTTTTTCGCCGGGCTTGAGCTTGCCGATATTGCGCGAATGGATCACCATGCCGGTCTGCGACAGGGTGAAACTGAGGAACACGCCGACCGCGTACAGCGGGATCAGGGCGGTCGTGCGGGCGTCGGCGACCACGACCAGCGCAATCGCCAGCCCCGACAGCGCGACGATGCCCCACGAGAACACCAGCCGCCCACCGCGAAACGTGAGCTGGCGCGGCAGGAAGCCGTCGGCAGCGACCAGCGACGCGAGACGCGGAAAGTCGGCGTAGCTGGTATTGGCAGCCAGCAGCAGGATCAGCGCCGTCCACGCTTGCAGCAGCAGGTAGAAGATGCTGTCGCCGTAAATCGTGCGCCCCATCTGCGAGATCACCGTCTCAGTTTCGCTGGGGATGGCGTGAATCTGATTGGCGATCAGCGTGATGCCCAGAAACAGGGAGATCAGGATGGTGCTCATGATGGTCAGCGTGATCGCCGCATTCCGGCTGCGCGGCTGCTTGAATGCCGTGATGCCGTTCGATATCGCTTCAATGCCGGTGAGCGCCGTACAGCCGCTCGAAAACGCCCGCAGGATCAGGAACAGACCAAGCGGCTCCAGCACCTCGTTTTGCAGCATTTCAACGCCGGTGACGACCGGCAGCGTCCCGGTCACATAACGGACGAACCCGACAATCAGCGTCAGGATCATGATGCTCAGGAAGAAATAAGTCGGCACGGCGAAGATACGCCCGCTTTCCTTGACCCCGCGCAGGTTGACGACCGTCATCAGGACGATCACAACTGCCGCAATTTCGACGCGCCAGGGCAGCAGCCCCGGAAAAACCGAGGTGATCTGCGCCACGCCTGCCGAAATACTCACGGCGACCGTCAGAATGTAGTCGGTCAGCAGGGCAGCACCGGCGATCTGCGCCGGAGTCTCGCCCAGGTTGTCGCGCGCGACGATGTACGCGCCGCCGCCATTGGGGTACGCGAAAATGGTCTGGCGGTAGGAGATCGTCACAATCGCCAGCAGAATAGCGATTGCAATGGCAATCGGGATTGACAGTCCGAGAATCGTGCCATTCTCGCCCGACCAGAGCGCCGCGCCGCCGACCGCCGCCGAGAGGATGATCAGGATTTCCTCGGTCGCATAGGCGGTGGATGACAGCGCGTCAGACGCGAATACCGCCAGCCCTACCTTCTTGCTGATGGATTGATGCGGTAAATCGTCTGTTTGGAGCCGCTTGCCGAGCAGCAGTCGTCGAACGTTGACAGCCATTGCTGTAGTTCCCTCTAGTATCCGAACGAAAGCATATGATCGGACTGAGCAAATAGCAGCCGATCATCAAGACAGGTAGTGAATTTGTATAAACTTTTCGTAAAGTTTGGTTGGGGGATAAGAGCAGGCAGAGACCCCAAAAGACCTCTTTGAGGCGTGAGCAACCCTCGCTTAAAAGACGAAGATGGCACCAGCCATCTCTTCGCAGCCATTGCACTCGGAATTGGACGGACGATGATTACGTAAAGATTGTATCAAGATCGACTATCGAAATCTAGTGGGATCCTCCGAATTCCAGCCTCCCAAATATAGGGGGGTTGCACAAGTGACTGTCCGAAAATCCTGATGATTGCTGGCGCGCCCGGCAGCGACGTGGTACAAACGCAGTGGGTTTACGAATCCACGGGATGTGTGCCGATGAACCGCTACCGCAACCTTTCAAGCAATTCACGCACCGTTTTCTGGATCGTCCTTGCCGTGATGATCGTCGCCGGGCTGATCGCCTTCTTCGCCTCCGAGACCGGGCGCACCATCGCGCTGGTGTGCTGCGGCTTGGTCGTTGTGCTGATCGTCGTGGGCGTCATCTCGGAAGGCGGAATGCGCCGCCCGCGATGACCGTCTTTCAATATCATCCCGAAATCCTCTCCAACTACCCCAACGTCGTCGGCGGGGTGATCGTGGCGCGCGGCGTCCGTAACGCAGCGACGCCCGACGCGCTGCTCAGCGCCTACCGCACGGCACAGCAGGCGACGCTGGAGCGCATCGGCAGTATGCCGCTCAGCCAGATTCCGTCGCTGGCGGCGTGGCGCGGCGTCTTTCGCAGCTTCGGCGTCGACCCGACGCAGATTCGCAGCGCGAGCGAGGCGCTGCTGCGCCGCCTGACCAAGCAGGGCGACATCCCCAGCATCAACACGCTGGTCGACATCGGCAATCTGGTCAGCATCCGCTACGCGCTGCCGGTCGCCATGTTCGATCTGCGGTCGGCGCAGGGCGCGATCACCGTGCGCTTCGCCAGCGGCAGCGAGCGCTTCACCAATCTGGGGCAGACCGAGGTCGAACACCCGGATTTCGGCGAAGTGATCTTCGCGGACGACGCCGGGCTGGTGTTCGCTCGCCGCTGGTGCTGGCGGCAAAGCGACCAGAGTGCGTCGCGCGAGGACACGACCGACCTGCTGGTGACGGTCGAGGCGCACCACGACGGCGGGCGGCGGGCGGTGGAAATCGCGGTCGGCGACCTGTCGGCGCTGCTGCGCCAGTTCGCGGGTGGCTCGCTCAGCAGCAGCATCCTCGACAAATACTCGGCTCGGCACGAAAGCCTGTAACGCTTTCACAATCTTCACGGACTAAGACATTGAGTGTCATCTGTCTGCGGTTGATTATGGGAGTGTGGCTAACGATTTTGCCGAGATAATTTCGCCATCGCCTGAACCAATGCTCGCTGTCCAAAGTAACATTCGTGGGACTGTCGGCGTCTGAAGCTGGTAGCCCATCGCCGTATCCTGATATTCACCTGCGATATCCTGTTGGCATAATGGAGGCAGTAATGGCGTCCAATCGCACACGATCCGCATTTCGCCACATTGCATTATTTGTAACTTTCGCCGCCCTGCTGCTCGGCGTCCTCAGCGTCGGCGCGCAGGATGGCGGCACACTGCGCGTTGGCGTCAACGCGCCGGTCGTGCTCGACCCGGCTCTGCATACCAACGACCCGGAGACGGCGCTCAACCGCGCCATTTACGATTATCTGGTCGAAGTCCTGCCCGATTCGACCATTGGACCCAATCTGGCATCCGACTGGACTATCAGCGACGACGGCTTGACCTACACCTTCAATCTGGTCGACGGCGTGGCATTCCACGACGGCAAAGCGTTCACCTCGGCAGATGTCGTGTGGACGTTCAACCGCCTGAAGGAAGTCGGCTCTCCGGCGCTGAACCTGCTTGGCGATTTCGAAGTCTCCGCCCCGGATGCCAGCACGGTCGTGTTCACCATCCCGGCAGTCAACGCCGATTTCCTGTACGGCGTGGCGGCGCGGCAGGCGCTGATCATCCCCGACGGCGAGGATGCCCCGAACGTGATCGGTGAAGGCGACAACCCCTATGCCAGCTTCAACGGCACGGGTCCCTTCATCCTGCAAAGCCTTGACCCGCAGGCGAGCGCGACGCTGGTCGCCAACCCCAATTACTGGAAGGGCGCGCCGTCGCTGGCGGGACTTCAGTTCACCTACATCGAAGACCCGGTGGCGCAGGTCGATGCCCTGCTCAGCGGTCAGCTCGACTTCATCTTCAAGGTGCCGATTCAGCAGGTTGACCGGCTGGACGACAGCGTGAATGTGCTTCAGATTTCCACCAGCCAGCACGCCGTGATCCGCGTGCGCACCGACGCCGGATCGCTCGGTGAGGACGTGCGCGTGCGTCAGGCGCTCAAGTACGCGACCGACCGCGACCAGCTCAACGAAGTGCTGCTCCAGGGGCGCGGCATCGTCGGCAACAACGACCCGATTGCGCCCGTGTTCTCCGCTTTTTACGACGACACCATCCAGAACCAGACCTACGACCCGGCAATGGCGTGCCAGTTGCTGACCGAGGCGGGCAAGAACCCGCTGGAAGCGACGCTGTACGCGCCCAACGCCTTCGAATATCCCGATCTGGCGGCGCTGCTCCAGCAGCAGTGGTCGGCGACCGGCTGCATCAACGTCGACATTCAGATCCGCGAGGAAGGCTACTACTACGACGTGAGCAACCCGGACAACTATTTCGACGTGCAGTTGGGCATCACCGGCTGGGGCGCGCGCCCGTCGCCGCAGCTTCTGCTCAAGGAAGCCTATATCGAGTCGGGCATCGCCACCTATTACAACGAAACCCGCTTCGTCGATCCTGAGCTGGAGCAACTGGTTACCGAGGCAAGCGCCACGTCCGATACCGACGCGCGCAAGGCGATTTACGCGCAGGTCAGCCAGATTTTCCTGGATCGCGGACCCATCATTATCCCGTACTTCGCGCCGCTGTTCGGCGCGACCAGCAAGGGCGTCGAGGGTCTGGTCATGGCTCCGTTCCCCGGCTTGACCGACTTCCGCACCGTGTCCATGAGCAGCTAGGTCACTGTCTAGAGCAGCACGTCATCTTTGGCTCAGCTTTCTGACCTCACCCCCGTTTCGCTTTGCTCAACCCCCCCTCTCCACGTTGTGGAGAGGGGGGCGGGGGGTGAGGTATCAGTCGCGCAACCCAACCCGACGACATCTTCATGACGACCATCCAATCCGACTCGCCCCGCCCCACCCTCGCCCCCGCGCCGATTCGCGCGCTGCGGGCGCTGCTCGACATCATCCGGCAGCTTGCCAGCCGCCCGCTGTCGCTGATCGGGCTGGTGATCGTCGTCGGCTTCGTGCTGCTGGCGATCTTCGGACCCGTGATCGCCCCCTACCGCTTCGATGCGGTGATCCGGGGTGCGGCGCGTGCCGCCCCTTCGCCGGAGTTCATCTTCGGCGCGGATCGGCTGGGGCGCGACGTGTTCAGCCGGGTGCTGTGGGGCGCGCGCGACATTATCACCCTGCCGCTGATCACGTCGGCGCTGGCGGTGTTCTTCGGCACGTGCATCGGCTTGTTCATCGGCTACTACGGCGGCTGGGTGGACGAGCTGGTCTCGCGCATCCTCGACAGCCTGCTGGCGATCCCGGCGCTGGTGCTAGCGCTGGTCATGCTCGGCACGATTGGTCCGTCGCAGATCGGCATCGTCATCGTCATCGTAGTGCTGTACACGCCGATTGTCGCCCGCGTCGTCCGCAGCGCCACACTGAACATCCGCACCTATGGCTTCATCGAAGCGGCGAAGCTGCGCGGCGAATCGACCCTGTACATCATGTTCCGCGAGATTCTGCCCGGCGTCATGCCCGCGCTGGCGGTCGAAGGCGCGCTGCGCTTCTCGTATGCCATCTTCCTGACGGCGTCGCTCGGCTTCCTCGGCTTGGGCGTGCAGCCGCCATCGCCGGACTGGGGGCGCATGGTCAACGAAGCCCGCGATTCGTTCTTGCAGACGCCCTGGGCGCTGTGGGCGCCCGCCGCCGCCATCGCCCTGCTGATCATCGGCGTCAACCTGCTCTCGGATGGGCTGCGGCGCATTTTCCGCTACGAAGGGCAGATCAGAATGAGCATATATTTTGAATGGCAGACACCTCAAATGGCGGTCTCGGTAGGGGCACGACATGTCGTGCCCCTACATACCACGCCCCACGCCACATCCAGATCGTTTCTACGCGCCAGTATAAACCAGATGCTCTATGGCGTGTTTGCTCCCCTCCCTGAAATCGGGGAGGGGTCGGGGGTGGGGTAAATGACAACGAACCCCGTCATCCGCGCCGAAAACCTCAACATCGACTACCGGCTCGACCAGCGCTGGCTGAACGTCGTCCGCGACGTGTCCCTGACGATCAATCCGCTGGAAATTCACGGGCTGGTCGGCGAGAGCGGCAGCGGCAAGTCGACGCTCGCGCTGGCGCTGATGAACTACCTGCGCCCAACGAGCGCATCACCTCCGGGCGGGTGCTGCTCGACGGCGAGGAGTTGCTCACCAAAACGACCGCCGAGATGCGCCGCGTCTGGGGGCAGAAGATCAGCCTTGTGCCGCAGGATGCGCTGGCGTCGCTCAATCCATCATACAAGATCGTCGACCAGATCGCCGAAGTCACGCGGCTGCATCGCGGCTTGTCGAAGGCGGAGTCGGAGGCGCAGGCGGTCGAGATGCTGCGCCGCGTCAAAATCGCCGATCCCGAAGCCGTCGCCCGCAGGTATCCGCATCAACTGAGCGGCGGGATGCAGCAGCGCGTCACGATTGCGATGGCGCTCAGCACCCAGCCGCGCCTGCTGGTGCTGGACGAGCCGACCACCGCGCTCGACGTGACCACCAGCGCGGTGATCGTCGACCTGTTCCGCGAGTTAATCCACGATAATCAGGCGGCGGCGCTCTACGTTTCGCACGATCTGGGGCTGATTGCCCAGTTGTGCGACCACGTGACCGTGCTGTACGGCGGCGAGGTCATGGCGAGCGCCCGGCGACTGACCTGTACAAGCGCCCAATCCACCCATACACCATCAGCCTGCTGGCGAGCCTGCCACGCCCGACGGTCGGCGTCGAGACGCGCCTGCCGACGATTGAGGGCGTCGCGCCGTCGCTGGCGGAGCGCCCGCACGCCTGCGTATTCGCGCCGCGCTGCCCCGCCGCCATCGACATCTGCCGGGAGGTCAAGCCGCCGCTGGAAACGCTCGACGGCGGACGGCTGGTCAAGTGCCACCGCTGGCGCGAGATCGCCGACGGCTCGCTGGTGATCGACACCGAGCCGAAGGAGCAGGGAGCCAGCGCGCCGCCGCGCGAAGGCTACGTCCTCGAAGCCCGCGACCTGTACAAGTATTTCGGCACGCCCACGCCGTTCGACCGCCTGACCATGAAGCAGCCCGAAACCGTCCGCGCGGTGGACGACGTGTCGCTGCGCGTGCGGACGCGCTCGACGCTCGGCTTGGTCGGCGAGAGCGGCAGCGGCAAGACCACGCTCGCCCGGCTGATCGCCGGGTTGGAGACGGCGGACAGCGGCGAGATGGAGCTGCTCGACCTGCCGCTCAACCCCGACCTGAAGAAGCGCTCGCGCGACACGCTGCGCGAATTGCAGATGGTGTTCCAGAACCCCAACGACGCGCTCAACCCGTACCTCACCATCGGGCAGCAGATCGCCCGGACGCTTCAGCGGCTCAGCCACGAGAAGCTGAGCAAGGCGCAGATCGACGCCCGCGTCATCGACCTGCTCGGCTCGGTGCGGCTGACCGCGCAGTATGCCACGCGCTACCCCGCCGAGCTGAGCGGCGGCGAAAAGCAGCGTGTCGCCATCGCCCGCGCCTTCGCCACCAACCCGGCGCTGATCGTCGCAGACGAGCCGACTTCTTCTTTGGATGTGTCAGTGCAGGCGGTCATCCTGAATCTGCTTAAAGACCTGCGCGCGCAGCAGGGCGCGTCCTACCTGCTGATCTCGCACAATCTCGACGTGGTGAGCTACCTCGCCGACTGGATCATGGTCATGTATCTGGGCGAGATTGTCGAGCAGGGTACGGCGAATCAGGTTTACAGCGCGCCGTCGCACCCCTACACCGAAGCGCTGCTCTCGGCGATCCCCGTCCCCGACCCGACGGTGACGCGCAAGCGCATCCGGCTGGACGGCGACATCCCCAGCGCCGCCGACATCCCACACGGCTGCCGCTTTCACACCCGCTGCCCGCGCAAGCTCGGCGCGATCTGCGAGCGGGAGAACCCGCCCTGGCGCAACGCTGGCGACGGACATTTCCTGCGCTGCCACATCCCGGTAGACGAGCTGGCAGTCTTGCAGCAGACACTGCCCGCCGAGCGCGATAAGGAGCAATCCTGATGCTGCGCTACCTGACGCGCCGCTTCATCCTGCTGGCGATCACGCTGCTGCTGACTTCAGTGGTCGTGTTCGGGCTGACCCAGCTTCTGCCGGGCGACGTTGCCCGCCTGATCCTGGGACGCGACGCCCGCCCGGAGGCGCTCGAAAACCTGCGCGTCGAGCTTGGCTTGAACGACCCGGTTCCGGTGCAGTACGCCAACTGGCTGACCGGCTTCGTCGTCGGCGACTGGGGCACGTCGTTCACCGGCGGCAGAGCGCCGATCCGCCCGCTGGTGATGGATCGGCTCGGCAATTCGCTGCGGCTCGCCGGGCTGACGCTGCTGATCAGCATCCCGATCTCGATTCTGCTCGGCGTGCTCGCCGGGCTGAACGAGAATAAGTGGGTCGACAGCCTGATCTCGGTGCTGACGCTCTCGGTGGTCGGCTTGCCGGAATTCGTCACCGGTTTGGTGCTGATCAACGTGCTGGCGCTCGGTCTCGGCTGGTTCCCGGCAAGCTCGACCGTGACCGCGAACGAGACGCTCGGCGACTGGCTTCGCCAGCTAATCCTGCCCGCCATCGCCGCTACCTTCGTGCTGATGGCATACGTCGTGCGCATGACCCGCGCCGGCGTGATCGACGAGATGAAGAAGCCCTACGTGCGCACCGCGATCCTCAAGGGGATGCCGCAGCGCCAGGTGATCTTCAAGCACGTGCTGCGCAACGCCCTGCTGCCGACTATCACCGTGATCGCGCTGTCGTTCGGCTGGTTGATCGGCGGGCTAATCGTCATCGAGAACGTGTTCAGCTACCCCGGCTTGGGGCGGCTGATGACCAACGCCGTCGAGCGCAAGGACATCCCGCTGATGCAGGCGGTTGTGATGGTGATTATCTTCTTCTTCGCGCTGGCGAACCTTGCCGCCGACCTGATCTACGCCCTGCTCAACCCACGAATTCGGTTAGAATAAAGAGTGAAACCGCCAGGACGCCAAGCCAATCTGATATATCCTTATTGGCGCACTTGGCGTCTTGGCGGTTCAAACGGTATTGAAGCAGTGTTGAGGTGGCGAACAAATGCCTCTATATGACTATAAATGCGCCAAAGGTCACGAGTTTGAGGCGCGGCACGGCTTCGACGATCCCGCGCCCGCCTGCCCGGTCTGCGGCGAGACGCAGGTGCAGCGCCTGATCACCCGCGCGGCGACCATGCTTCAGGGCGTCAATGCCAGCGCCGGGCGCGGCGGAACAGCGACCAAAGAACAGCTTCAGAATAAATGGGCGGAAGAATCGCCCAAACTGCGAGACAAGCTGGTCAGCAAGCTGGGCGAGGATACGGTGAGCAAGTACGCGCCGTCGCTGGGGAGCAACAGTGAATAAACGGAGTGAAACCTCACCCCCAACCCCTCTCCACCTTGTGGAGAGGGGAGTCGAGCGTAGCGAGACGGGGTGAGGTATGCCCCGCCCCCTGCACATCGCCAACGCGCACATCTACACCGGGCATGACTATGCGCAGCGCGATCTGTACACGACCGACGTGGTCGTCGCCGGGCGCCCGACGAACGCCCTCACGGTCGATCTGTCCGGCTACACCATCTTCCCCGGCTTGATCAACGCCCACGATCATCTGGAGCTGAATCACTACCCGCGCACCAAATACCGCGAGCGCTACGACAACGCCAGCCAGTGGAGCGCCGATGTTAATTCGCACCTGAACGAGTCGCCGTTCAAAGAGCTGCGTGCCTACCCGCTCGAAGATCGCTGCTTTATCGGCGGGCTGAAAAACCTGCTGTGCGGCGCGACCACCGTCGTCCACCACAACCCGCCGCACAAATGCCTGTTCAAGCGGGATTTCCCGGTGCGTGTGCTGAAAAACTACGGTTGGGCGCACTCGCTTTATCTGTCAAGCGATGAGGAAATCGTCGCCTCGTATCGCAGCACGCCGCCGGATGTGCCCTGGTTCATCCACCTCGCCGAAGGGACGGACGAAGCGGCTGCGGGCGAGTACCGGCGGCTGAAGGCGCTCGGCTGCGTCGGCTCAAATACCGTCATGGTGCATGGTGTTGGCTTGAGTCTGGAAGATGTGTATGATGCGATAAGTATGAGAGCGAAACTCGTTCTCTGTCCCACAACCAACCTTTACCTTCTGGATACTACAGTTGCATATTACCAAGTGAGCAACGCTCTGCTCGGAAGCGATTCGCGCTTGACGGCAGATGGGGACTTGCTGGATGAACTCCGCGCTTTGGTTGCCTTGTTTCCCGACCAAGTTAGGAGTTTATGGTTTCTCCTCCGTGACATCGAAAAGCCCCTTACTCACAGTTGGGGATGGGATACGATCGACTTGAAAGCGCCAGGCGCTCACGCAGATCTCATCGCTCTCAAACACGACTACGAAACCGACCTCCCTGATTCACTCGTGATAAATGCGCGTCGTGCCGACCTCGCTCTCATCGTGCGCGGCGGCGAGCCGCAAATCGGCGATCCCGACATGATGGCGAAATTCCCGCACATTGAAACCGTCGCCGCCAGATTAGACGATAAAGAGAAGAGCATCAACGTCTCGCTCGCCCGCCAGATCGCCCGCTGCACGCTGAAGAAACGCGGGTTAGAATTGCTGCAAGACCCTTTTGCGCGCCGCTGGCGCGCCTTCCAGCGAGGATGAACGGATATGGCTGCTTCGATTCCCGAAAAGTTTCACGCCATCATCGACCAATCGGTATTTGTCTGGTTCACGACCGTCCGCGAGGACGGCACGCCGCAGCCCGCGCCGGTCTGGTACGTCCGCGACGGCGACAGCATCATTCTTTATTCGATGCCCGACGCCCAGAAAGTCAGGAACGTGCGCGCCAACCCGAAAGTGGCGCTCGGCTGGGCGAACGAGGACGCGGGCGAGACCTGCATCATCACCGGCGAAGCGGTAGTCGACCCGACCATCCCACCCGCCGATCAACTGCTCGCTTACCAGCAGAAATACCGCGAGGACATCCCTGAAATCGGCTACACGCCGGCGACGCACGCCCAGACGTGGTCGCTGGGGCTGCGCGTGATTCCGAGCCATATTCACGGGTACACCGAATGACGGACATCCTGTTCGGTCAGTCGTACTATCCGCGCTTCGACCCCAAGCTGTACGCGGCGATGCAGCCCTACCCGCCGCTCGGCACGCTCTACGCCGCCAGCATCATGCGGGATCGCGGCTACGGCGTGGCGCTGTTCGACGCCATGCTCGCGGAATCGACCGACGACTGGACAGCATCGCTCGACCGGCACCAGCCGCGCTACGCCGTGCTGTTCGAGGACAATTTCAATTACCTCAGCAAGATGTCGCTGCTGCGGATGCGCGACGCCGCCTTCACCATGATCGACGCGGCGAAGGCGCGCGGTTGCCTCGTCATCTGCTGCGGCGCGGACGAGACCGACCACGCCGACCTGTATCTGGCGCGCGGCGCGGACTACGTCCTGATCGGCGAAGGCGACGCGGCGCTGCCCGAACTGATCGCGCACCTCGACGGCAAAAATACGGCGTCGCTGGATGCGATTCAGGGCATCGCCTACCGCGCCGCCGACGACGCGGTCATCCGAACGCCGCCGCGCCCGGTGATCACCAAGCTGGACGATCTCCCCTTCCCGGCGTGGGATTTGGTGGATCGGGACACGTACCGCGCGCTGTGGGTGCAACATCACGGCTACTATTCGATGAATCTGGTGACGACGCGCGGCTGCCCGTTCCACTGTAACTGGTGCGCCAAGCCGATCTGGGGGCAGCGTTACAACGTGCGCAG
>JAXLWE010000042.1:0-46784 GCA_046328655.1 Anaerolineae bacterium
CGTACTTCGTCATGGCGGATTTCGCCGACGTGTTCGACGGCGACGACATCGACTTCGCCCGCCACCTCACCAGCGAACTCGGCGTCGCCTGCATCCCGCCGACCTTCTTCTACAGCACCGGGCACGCCTACATGGCGAGCACGCAGGCGCGCTTCGCCTTCTGCAAGTCCGACGACACGCTCCGGCAGGCGGGCGAGCGGTTGGCGAAATTGGTGAGATAACCCAACAGGAATCGGTAGGGGCACGACATGTCGTGCCCCTACGGGAACATCCCACGTATTCAATCATCCAATGACGAATGTTCTGGCTGACCGCTGAAAGCCGATGGCTGTCAGCTATCTACAACGCGAACGGCAGCGCCCCGCGCACGATCAGCCCGCCCAGCAGCAGCCCTAGAATCAGCGACGCCACGAACTGCGCCAGCACCATGATGATCGCCGTGATCCATTTCTGGTTCGGGTCGGTGAAGATGTGCAGCCGCTCGAAGCCGTCGGCGATCACCACCAGCCCCCACAGGCTGATCAGCAGCGTGAACGGCGCGGTCGGGATGCCGAACAGGTTGAACACGAAACTGATCGCCCCGTTCAGCAGCGATACCGGCGCGATCACCAGCGCCACCGTGTACGAATGGCTCAGCAGCGAGCCGTTGCCGCCCTGCGCCTGCGCCCAGCGGTACGAGGCATAGCAGCCGACAAACAGCGTCACCAGCGCGATCAGGACGAAAAAGAACGGCGTCAGCAGCACGGCGACGATGTTGAACAGCGACGATGAAAACCGAACTTGCAGGAACAGGGCGTTGAAAATCGACAGGATGGCGCTGCCGACCACCGACGCTCCGGCGATCAGCCAGAAGCGCCACCAGGTCGCCTGCGATACTTCCGACTCGTAGACGCCCGGCTTGCGCAGCACCACCTCGAACCCGGAGCGCAGCAGCGCCACGCCGTCACGCGCGAGCCGCTCCCAGGTCGTCCGCTCCGGCGCACCGGGGATGCGGAATGGGATTTTGAAGCTGCCCGCCTCGTCGTCGGCAGCGCCCGGCACGTTCATCGCCGGTTCGAGCGGGCGGATGCGCGGGCTGCCCGACGGGCGCGGCGGCACAGTTTCGGTCTCGGCAGATGTGCCTTCGCGGGCTTTCATGCGCTCCAGCACTTCGCGCGCTTTGGCGTTGCCGGGGTTGATCTCCAGGACTTGTTCCAGAAACTGCTTGCGCAGCGCCGGATCGCTTTCGGATGCGGCGAGGTAGTACCACGCCTGCTCGTTCTCCGGATCGACCTTCACGACTTCCGAGAGCAGGTCATGCGCTTTCGCCCGGTCGCCCGCCTGAAATGCGGCGATTCCCTCTTGCAACAAATCTTCACCCGGAAACATAGCTTGCCTCTTTATTCGGTCGTTGCCTTTACGCCTATTATACGTGAGAACCGCGACCCCCGGTGCGTTAACAACTCGCCAGTTGCCGTAGTAGAATTCTCCTGTTTACGGAGACTGCTTTTTATGTCCGAGCCGATCACCGATCTGGATGAAGTCCGTCGCCTGGCGACGCAGCGCCGCGCTGAGTTCGACCTGCTGCGCCTGATGCTCGAACGACGCCGCACGCTCGACGACGCCAGGCTCGACGCCTTCGTCGAAGCCGCCGCCGCGCCGATCATCGCCGCCATCGACTGCACCCAATGCGCCAACTGCTGCCGCAGCCTTGACGTGTATTTGGTCGAGGATGACGCCCGCCGCCTCGCCGATGGGCTGGTCATCCCGCTCGAAGAAGTCGAGACGCGCTACGTCGATCCCGCCGCCGACGTGGACGAATGGGGCAAATTCCGCCAGCGACCGTGCGCCTTCCTCGACGGCAACCTGTGCTCGGTCTATGCTCATCGCCCCGATTCGTGCCGTGTCTACCCGGCATTCACGCCCGACTTCCGCTGGACGCTTGCCGACACCATCGACGGCGCGGCGCTGTGCCCGATCATCTACAACGTCCTCAGCGCCCTGTGCGACCGCCTGCTGACGAAGCGATCCGGCGACTAACTCGGCGCGAGGGTTGCCAGTGTGTCCATGATTTCGCTGCTGTGATTCAGGAGGGGTCCGGTGTGCCCTTCTCCCGGATAGAAGGTCGCCCGGCAGTTCGGAATGTGCGCCGCGAGGTAGCGCCCTGACGTAACCGGCGCGAGATTATCGGCTTCGCCGTGCCAAAGAAAGACGGGCACGCGGATATCCTCCAGCCGAAACTCCAGCTTGCGCCACAGGTTCGACAGATCGAGCGCCGCCCCTGCCCCGCCCGGTTTCAGCGCGGTGCGCAGGTCGTCCACCACGACGGCGAACACCTCCGGCGGAATATCCGCGACCGGCGAAGTCCCGTTTTTGATGTGCTGGTCTGCCGAGCCGAGCGAGGCGAGCGTCAGGCGGCTGATCAGGAAGCCCGCCAGACCCGGCAGCCATCGCCCCATGCTGAAAAACACGCGATTCGCCGTCGCCATGCCGCGCATCGCGTCGGGCAGGTACAGCGGCATCATCGCGCTGACCAGTCCCGCGCCCCATACGCGATCCGGCAGTCGGCAGGCGCAGGCTGCCGCGTACATGCCACCGCCCGACGCCCCGATCACGCCGAACCGGTCGATTCCCAGCTTATCCGCCACTTCAGCAACCTGATCCGGGTAGCTGCCGAGACGGACAGACATGCTGGCGGACGACTCTCCGTACCCCGGTCGCTCCGGCGCGATCATACGAAGCCCGGCGCTGCGTGCTGCCTCGTCGTACACCTTGCTCAGCTTGCGTGATCCGGGCGTTCCGTGAAACGAGAAAAGCGGTTTCCCGTTCGGGTCGCCGTACTCCGCGTAGCCAATGACCTGACCGTTGCTCATAGCGATAGGGTCTGCGCTCATTTGCTGCCTCGCTTTTCGGGCTTGAGAATTCGCCGCGATCCAAGTATAACACCCGCTGTAGATTACAATCGGAGTTGCGAATGCGCGTATTCGCCCTGATGCTGCTGGCGCTCCTCGCCAGCGCCTGCAACCTGACCAGCCAACCGGCTACCCCCACGCCGCCAGTCACCGCCGAGTCCACCGAAGAACTGCTGACGCCCGAAATCACCGTGACGCTCCTGCCCGGCATTGCCGTCACCCCCGGCGCGACCCGCACGCCCTTCGACAGCGTCCCCGCGCCCACCACCCAGCAGATCGCGCCGACGAGCAGCTTCCCCACGCCCGCCACCGGCGAGCGCGCCGAGATCACCAGCCCGGCGAGCGGCGCGTCGGTCAGCGGATCGCCGCTCTACGTCAGCGGCGTCGTCCATAACCTGCCGCAGGATCAGTTCACGCTGCAAGTATTCGACCCCGACGGTCAGTCGATCACGTCTCCGCAGACGATCACGCTCAGCAATCCCAACCACGTCGCCGACGTGCCCTGGTCGGCGTCGGTCATGGTCGGCAGCTACACTGGCGCGGCGCAGATTCGCATCACTGCCCGCACCGCCGCCGGAACGGACGCCGTGATCGGCAGCGCCGACGTGATCATCACTGGCGAGAGCGGCAGCGGCATCGTTCAGCCCAGCGGCAGCAACGCCGTCGCCAGCATCAACGCGCCAGCGAACGGCAGCAGCGCCAGCGGCGACCCGATCACCGTGACCGGGACGGCGGGCGGTCTCAGCGACAACCAATTCACGCTGCTGCTGCTCGACCGCAGCGGCACGGTGCTCAACAGCCAGTTGATCACGCTGACGGGCGCGGAGCAGAACGTCGTGCCCTGGTCGGCGACGCTCGGCACGAGCGGCTATCGCGGGCAAGCCAGATCCGCGCGATTGCCATCCGCGACGGGCAGCAGGTCACGCTGACGAGCATCACAGTCACGTTGCAGTAGCCGCTTTCACCCCAAAGATTAAGACAGTGTTAATCGGCAAGGAAAGCACATTTGTTCGCGTATTTCCGGGGCTTGTGGTATAACGAGTCTTGAGATTCGTCCCTAAGCTGCGAAGGCGTATATGACCCCCTCCGAACACAAGCAGTTCATCGGCATCGCCGGGAATATCGGCGTCGGCAAAAGCACGCTCACGAAGCGCCTCTCCGACGCCTTCGGCTGGGAGCCGTTCTACGAAGCCGCCGCCGAAAACCCCTACCTCGCCGACTTCTACGCCGACATGAAGCGCTGGAGCTTCCATTCGCAGGTGTTTTACCTCGGCAAGCGGCTGGAGCATCACCGCCTGCTGGTCGACCATCCCGGCAGCGTCGTGCAGGATCGCACCGTCTACGAGGACGCCGAAATCTTCGCCCGCAACCTCTACGAACAGGGGCAGATGTCCGACCGCGACTACGACGCCTACCGTCGCCTGTACCGTGCTGTCAGCAGCTTCCTCCCCCCGCCCGACCTGATCGTCTACCTGCGCGCCAGCGTCGACACGCTGCTGGCGCACATCGCCCGGCGCGGCAACGATTACGAGCGCAGCATTGCCCCGTCCTACCTCGCCCAGTTGAACCGCCTCTACGAAGACTGGATCGGCGACTGGACTGCCTGCCCGGTCGTCACCGTCGACATGGATGGGCTGGACTTCCTCCAGAACCCGGTCGATTTCGACCGAATCCTCCGAACCATCCGGGGCGGAATTCGTCAGATCTGACGAAACTCAATGGACAAATACTGTTAAACATGCTATACTGATTTGAACCTATTGATATGATTAATCTGATGATTTCCAATCGGATTACGTTTCATGCCTGAAATTGACCTCGACTCCGACCTGCTCGAATACATCGTTCGAGAAGGCTTCGCCCCCGGTGACCGGCTGCCCACGATCAACGAGCTGCAAGCGGATGACTATCTCGGCGTCAGCATCAGCAAGGTGCGCGAGCAGCTTGAAGTCGCCCGCGCGCTCGGTCTCGTCGAAGTGAAGTCCAAGACCGGCATGAAGATGCGCTCGTACAGCTTCACCCCGGCGGTGCGCCTGAGCCTGTTCTTTGCGCTGGCGCAGGATCAGCGCAACTTCGAATTGTTCGGCGAGCTGCGCAACCACCTCGAAGTCGCCTTCTGGAACGAAGCCTGCGCGCTTCTGCAGGACGAAGATAAGCGCCTCATGCGCGAGTGCCTCGACCGAGCCGACGCCAAGCTCAATGGCAAGCCGGTGCGCATCCCCACCGAAGAACACCGCACCTTTCATCTCACGGTGTTCAAGCGGCTGGACAACCCGTTCGTCATGGGCATCCTCGAAGCCTACTGGGACGCCTACGACGCCGTCGAGCTGAACCGCTATTCCGACTACAGCTATTTACAGCAGGTCTGGTCTTATCACGAGCGTATTTTTCAGGCAATCTGCGAAGGCGATTACGAACGCGCCAAAGCCCTGTTTATCGACCACACCAACCTTATCCGCTTCCAGCCCTGGATGCAGCGCATCCACGCGCCACCGGAACCGGGCATTGGAAATGAGTAAAGGAGTCCAACCCGTCACAAGCGCGTTTTTTCTTAGTCTCGCATAACTCGCAAAGTCATAGGAAGTGATGTATGGCAATCGACGTTCAACCCGAAGTCCGAACCAGCGGATATAAAGCCGGTGTCAACGACTTTGCGCTGATGGTGGCGACCAAGAACGGTTCGGGCAGCCAGACCTCGAACCTCGTCTTGATCCGCTCGTTATTCCGCATGGGCATCCCTGTCAGCGGCAAGAACCTGTTCCCCTCCAACATTAAGGGCTTGCCGACGTGGTATACGATCCGCGCCAGCAAGGACGGCTACACGGCGCGCCGCGCCAGCACCGAAGTCACGGTCGCGTTCAACCAGGATACGATTACCGAGGATATCCTCAACATTCCGTCGGGCGGCGTGCTCATCACCAATCAGGACCTGAAGTATGCCGTCGACCGCGACGACATCACCGTCTACGAGCTGCCCGTCAAGAGCATCATGTCGCAGGCGGAATTCCCGAAGGATTTCGCCGACCGCATCGCCAACATGGCTTACGTCGGCGCGTGCTGCTACCTGTTCGACATCCCGCTGGATATCGCCTACGCCGCCCTCCTCGACCAGTTCAACGGCAAAGAGAAGCCTGCCAAAATGAACCATCAGGTCGTCGAGCTGGCGTACCACTGGTCGGAAGAAAACCTGACCAAGAACGAAACCTATCGCTTCGAGCCGATGGACAAGACTCAGGGCAAAATCCTGATCGAAGGCAACGACGCCGCCGCCCTCGGCGCGCTGTTCGGCGGTGTGACCGTCGTCGCCTGGTATCCGATCACCCCGTCGACCAGCCTGGTCGATAACATCATGGGACATATGTCGATCCGCAAGGACGCCGAGAGCGGCAAAAGCACCGTCGCCGTCGTCCAGGCGGAGGACGAGCTTGCCGCCGCCGGGATGATCGTCGGCGCGGGCTGGGCGGGCGCGCGCTCGATGACCTCGACCAGCGGTCCCGGCATCAGCCTGATGGCGGAATTCGTCGGTCTCGCCTACTTTGCCGAAATCCCCTGCGTCATCTGGGACATCACCCGTATCGGACCGAGCACGGGGCTGCCGACCCGCACCAGCCAGGGCGACCTGATCTCGCTGTACTTCCTCAGCCACGGCGATACCCGCCACATCGTCCTGCTGCCCGCCAACGCTTCGGAAGCCTTCGAGTGTGGCTGGCGCGCCTTCGACCTCGCCGAGCAGATTCAGACGCCCGTTTTCGTCATGAGCGACCTCGACCTGGGCATGAACCTGTGGCTGAGCGACCCGTTCGTCTACCCGGATAAGCCGATCAATCGCGGCAAGCGCCTCGACAAGATCGAGCTGGAAGAATTCTTCGCCGAACACAACGAGTGGTTCCGCTTCCGCGACTACGATCAGGACGGCGTTCCCTATCGCACCGTCCCTGGCACCGATCACCCGCGCGCGGCGTTCTTCACGCGCGGAACCGGAAACAACGACATGGGCATCTACAGCGAGCGCAGCGACGACTGGGTGCAGAACCTGGAGCGCCTGCATCGAAAGTTTGACACCGCGCGCGGACTCGTCCCGGCTCCGGTCATCGACTACGACCCCGCCAAGTCCATCGGCTTGATCTCCTATGGCACGAACGACCCGGCGGTGCAGGAAGCCCGCGACCGCATGGCAGCCGACGGCATCCAGACCAACTACATGCGCCTGCGCGCTCTGCCGTTCAACCAGGACGTGATCGACTTCGTCAAGAAGCACGAGCGCGTCTACGTGATCGAGAACAACTTCGACGGACAGATGTGGCAGATTCTGCGCATCGAAGTCCCCGGCGACACCTCGCACATGATCTCGCTGGCGCTGGGCGATACGCTGCCGATGACCGCCCGCTGGATTCACACCCGCATTCTGGAATACGAGAACAGGTAGGATAGACCGCCATGACTCAAACGACACCTCTTAAGCGCGAAGATTATCGGGGCAACAAGAGTACGCTCTGCCCCGGCTGCGGTCACGACTCGATCTCCAACCAGATCATCAGCGTCGCCTACGAGCTTGGACTGCCGATGTGGAAGGTCATCAAGCTGAGCGGCATTGGCTGCTCCAGCAAGACGCCCGCCTACTTCCTGCGCGGCTCGCACGGCTTCAACTCGGTGCATGGGCGTATGCCCTCGGTCGCCACCGGCGCGACGCTGGCGAACCACGACCTGCTCGCCATCGGCGTCAGCGGCGACGGCGACACCGGCAGCATCGGCTTCGGGCAGTTCAAGCATTCCGTCCGCCGCAACGTGCCGATGGTCTACATCATCGAGAACAACGGCGTCTATGGTCTGACCAAGGGGCAGTTCTCCGCCACCGCCGACGAAGGGCAGTTCCTCAAGTACTACGGCAAGAACGAGCTTCCGCCCATCGACCTGTGCTACGAGGCGCTGGTCGGCGGCGCGACTTTCGTCGCTCGCAGCTTCTCCGGCGATGCCGAACAGGTGCGCACGCTCCTTAAGGCGGCGATTGCTCACAAGGGCATGGCGGTGCTGGACATCGTCAGCCCGTGCGTGACCTTCAACAACGCGCCCGAATCGACCAAGAGCTATCCCTACGGCAAGGAACACGAAATCCCGCTCCACGAGATCGAGCTGCTCGCTGGCAATTACGTGCCGGAGCGCCAGGAGATCACCGTTCCCGACTACAGCGAAGGCGAAGTCATCGACGTGCAGATGCACGACGGCTCGTATATCCGCCTGAAGAAGCTCGAAAAGGGGCACGACCCGCGCAACCGCATGGAAGCGATCCGCGTGCTTCAGGAAGCCGAGCACGATCATCTGCTGCTCACCGGGTTGATCTACTACGAGGAGCCGCGCCCGACGCTGCCCGAAACGCTCAACCTGACCGAAGCGCCGCTGGCGCAGCTTCAGGGCGACTCGCTGCGCCCGTCCAAGCAGGCGCTCGACGACCTGATGAAGCAGTATATGTAAACAAAATCCCGCGTGTGTAGGGGCGCAGCGTGCTGCGCCTGTCCAAGCAGGTGCTCGACGCCTGATGAACAGTACATGTAAACAAAATCCCGCGTGTGTAGGGCGCAGCGTGCTGCGCCCTTTTTATTTCCATATCCCCTCAAATCTGGTGGTTGCGCCGCGTAAGAATCTAGGCAATAAATAGAGCATCTCCGATTTATCCACTGAGAGGCTATTTCATGCCGGATTTCTATCGCCTGGACGCAGACGCGGCGCTCGCAGAACTGAAAGCCGACGCTAAAACCGGCTTGTCGGCAGCCGACGCCGAAAAACGGCTCGCCGAGCACGGCGCGAATACGCTCCCGCGCGGCGAAACCGCCAACCTGCTGCAACTGGTCATCAGCCAGTTCAAAAACATCCTCGTCATCATCCTGATCATCGCCGCCGTCATCTCGCTGTTCCTGGGCGACGTGAAGGACGTGGTCGTCATCCTCGCCATCGTCATCGCCAACGCCGCGCTCGGCACGTACCAGGAATATCAGGCGGAGCAGGCGCTCGAAGCGCTCAGCGCCATGCAGGTTCCGCAGGTGCGCGTCCGGCGCGACGGCGCGGTGCATCAGGTCAGCGCCGAAAGCTCGTCCCCGGCGACATTGTGCTGCTCAACGAGGGGACGCGTCCCTGCCGACGGTCGGCTGATCCTCAGCGCCAATTTGCAGATCGAGGAAGCCGCCCTCACCGGCGAATCGCAGGCGGTTTACAAAAACATCGGCGACGATTGACGGCGAGAACTATCTCGCTCGGCGACCGTCACAACGTCGTCTACATGGGCACGTCCGTCACCTATGGGCGCGGCGAGATGCTCGTCACCGGGACGGGCTTGAAAACCGAGCTGGGCAAGATCGCCAGCATGTTGATGGGCGTCGAGGAAGCCCGGCACCCGCTGCAAAAGCGCCTCGACCAGCTCAGCGTGCTGCTCGTGCGCGGCGCGGTCGCCGTCGTGATCGTCGTGTTTATCACCGGCGTGCTGCGCGGCATCGCCGTCGAGGAAATGCTGCTCACCGCCATCAGCCTCGCCGTCGCCGCCGTGCCGGAGGGCTTGCCGCCGTCATCACCATCAGCCTGTCGCTCGGTGCGTCGCGCATGGTGCGCCGTCATGCCTGATCCGCCGCCTGCCCGCCGTCGAGACGCTCGGCTCCGGTCACGACCATCTGCTCGGACAAGACCGGCACGCTCACCCCGGCAACGAGATGACCGCCACCCTGTTCGCCCTGCCCGGTCACGACGACGTGGAGATCACCGGCGTCGGCTACACGCCCGAAGGCGAATTCATCGAGCGCACCGACAACCGCACCGAGCGCCGGATCGACCCGCGCGAGGACGACACCGTCGGGCGCTTCCTCAAGGCGATGGCGCTGGCGACCGACGCCTACATCGAGAAAGAGGACGGCGGCGAATTCGAGATCGTCGGCGACACCACTGAGGGCGCGCTGCTGGTCGCCGCCCAGAAGGTCGGCTGGACGCGCGCCGAGCTGGAACAGGAGCTGCCGCGCGTCGCCGAGCTGCCCTTCAGCAGCGAGCGCAAAGCCATGACCACCATCCACGCCGTCAAGGGCGGCGAGACGCCGAACCTGTTCTGCGCCTGCGATGTCCTCGCCATCACCAAAGGCGCGCCCGACCGCCTGCTCGAATGGGCGTCAAACGAGCACATGCCTGACGGCGCGCAGCCGCTCACCGATGAGCGGCGCAATATCTGGCAGCAGGAGATCGACGAGATGGCGAAGAAGGGGCTGCGCGTGCTGGGCGTCGCCTACCGCCCGCTCGACGCCGTGCCGCAGGAAGTCACGCCCGAAGTCGAGCGCGACCTCATCCTGCTCGGCTTGATCGGCATCCTCGACCCGGCGCGCCCCGAAGCGAAGGAAGCCGTCAAGACGGCGCGCAGCGCTGGCATCCGCCCGATCATGATCACGGGCGATCACGCACTGACGGCGCAGGCGATTGCCCACGACCTCGGCATCCTCGAAGATGGCGGCAAAGCCGTCGTCGGCGCGGACATCGAGAAGATGTCCGATGCCGAGCTTGCCGAAACGCTCAGGACCTACAGCGCCTACGCCCGCGTCTCCCCCGAACACAAGCTGCGGCTGGTCAAGGCGTTGCAGGCGCAGGGTCAGGTCGTCGCCATGACCGGCGACGGCGTCAACGACGCGCCCGCGCTCAAGCAGGCGGACATCGGCGTGGCGATGGGCATCACCGGCACCGAAGTCAGCAAGGGCGCTGCCGACATGGTGCTCACCGACGACAATTTCGCCAGCATCGTCGCCGCCGTCGAAGAAGGGCGCACGATTTACGACAACATCCGCAAGTTCGTGCTGTTCCTGCTTAGCTCGAACATCGGCGAGATTCTGGTAATGTTCGTCGGCATCCTCGTCGGGCTGCCCGTGCCCCTGCTGGCGATCCAAATTCTGTGGGTCAACCTCGTCACCGACGGCTTGCCCGCCATCGCCCTCGGCTTCGACCCCGCCGAGCCGGGCGTCATGAAGCGCCCGCCCCGCCCGGTGAACGAGAGCATTTTCGCGCACGGCATTGGGCGCAAGATCATCGTCCGTTCCGTGCTGCTGGCGGCGCTCACGCTCGGCGCGTTCGTCTACGGGCACACCGCGCACGGTCTCGACCCGTTCAGCCACACGCTGGGGCTTGAGCGGCTGTCGTCGGCTCAACTCGCGGAAGTCACCGGCTTCGTCCCGGTCGACTGGGACTCGCTCGACGAGTCTGAACGTCTGGCGCTGATCGCGGAAAGCGGCGAATCCGAAGCCGGACAGAGCGATCTGGTCGCCGCTGCCGACCGCATCCCGCGCACCATCGCCTTCACCGTGCTGGCGCTGGGGCAGATTTTCCACGTCCTGTCGATCCACGCGGGCGACCAGCGCTCGTTCTTCCGCGTCTGGTTCAGCGAAAACCGCTTCATGCTCTGGGCGACGATCTCGACGGTCGCGCTGCAGCTGGCGGTGATCTACGTGCCGTTCCTGCAGTTCACCTTCGAGACCTATCCCATCCAACCGCCGGAGATGCTCGGCTCGGTGGCGATTGCCTCGCTGATGCTGGTCGGCGCGGAAATCGACAAATGGATATTCAGCCGCCGCGACGCGCAGGCGGGGTAGTTCCTACAACGTTCAAATTGTGCTGTTGACCGCACCCCGCCGGACTTTCCGGTTCGACTCCCCTCTCCACGACGTGGAGAGGGGTCGGGGGTAAGGTTGCAGGGCACGCCGCGCCCCCTCCACCAATTCCCCGCAGCCTGCCCGAATCCGCAAAACCCGGAATCGCGTTCCAGCGAGCGATCAACTAAAATAGAGGAAGTGTTACCGCAAACCGAGAGGAACGTGTTGCCAGAACACATCCGCATCGCTCCGTCAATCCTCGCTGCCGACTTCGCCCGGCTGGGCGAGGAGGTCGGCGCTGCGCAGGCTGCCGGTGCTGATCTGATCCACTTCGACGTGATGGACGGGCGTTTCGTCCCCAACCTCACGATGGGACCCTTTATCCTCGAAGCGACGCGCCGCTCCACCACCCTGCCGATTGACGCACACCTGATGATCGTCGAGCCGGATCACCTGCTCGAAGCCTTCGCCTCCGCCGGGGCGACCCGCATCGACGTACACTGGGAGACCTGCCCTAACCTGCACCGCACCTTGCAGGCGATCCGCGCGCTCGGCTGTCAGGCGGGGCTGGCGATCAACCCGCACACCCCGGCGTCCGTCCTCAGCGAGATCATCCATCTGCTCGACGCCGTGCTGGTCATGACCGTCAATCCCGGCTTCGGTGGGCAGGAATTTCTGGCGGAGACGCTGCCCAAAATCCGCGCCCTGCGCGAACTGTATCCCGATCTGGAAATTGGCGTCGATGGAGGTATCAACCCGGAGACCGCCCCGCGCGTGGTCGAAGCGGGGGCGACGACGCTGGTCGTGGGCAGCGCCGTTTTCAGCCACCATCACAGCGTCCGCGATGGTATCACGGCGCTGCGTCAGGTGTTATTAAAAGAAAAGCCGGTGTAAACCGGCGCTTTTATGATGATCGAGTTATGGGGTTTAGACTTTTGCGAGCGTCTTGATGCACTTGGCGCACAGGTACTTGCGCACCGACTTCCCGTTTTCCATCACGTGGACGGGCTGGATGTTCGGGTAGAACTTGCGCCTGGTCGCGCGCATCGAGAAGCTGCGGGCATTGCCGAACATGGGCTTCTTCCCGCAATTTTCACACACTGCCATCAGCTTGCCTCTGGAGACGACTGCCGGAACGAATAACGCGATGCTACCATAAAGCAAACGGCTAAACAAGGGTGACAGTAACAGCAGTACCGAGTGCTGAGCAATGAGTGCTGAGTGAAATACGGCATAACCTTAAGCTTCACGAATTGCACATTTTTTACTCACCACTCGTCGCTCATCGCTCAGCACTAAAATTGGCGCTTCATTGCGGGGATAAACAATGATTACCAGGCAGGCATTTCGCGCGAACGATAACAGCAAGGTCGACGGTCATCTCATCAAGCAGTTGATGGGTTCCGGGCTGGCATGGCTGGAAATCAACAAGGATCGCGTCAACCAGTTGAACGTGTTCCCCGTCCCCGACGGCGACACCGGTACGAACATGTGGCTCACCATGCGCCACGCCTACAACGAAATCGCCCATATCGAGGAGCCGCACGTCGGCAGGCTCAGCCGCGCCATCGCCGAAGGCGCGCTGCGTGGCGCGCGCGGCAACTCCGGCGTCATCCTGTCGCAGCTTTGGGCAGGCGTCGCCGAAGCTCTCGACGGTCAGGAGACGCTCGACGCCGAGCTGCTCGCCCACGCCAGCCGCACCGCCGTCGACAAGGCGTATCAGGCGGTCGAGAAGCCGGTCGAAGGCACAATTTTGACCGTCTCCCGCGAGATGATGGAAGCCGTCGATGCGCGCTACCAGACCACCCCCGACCTGATCTCCCTGCTCCGCCGGATGCTGACGGCGGGGCGCATCTCCCTGCGCCGCACGCCCGATCTGCTGCCCGTCCTCAAGAAAGCGGGTGTGGTCGATTCCGGTGGTCAGGGGTTGCTGCTGATCTTCGAGGGCATGATGCGCTCGCTGTGCGGGCGCGACGTGATCGAAGAAGCCGCCCGCCACGCCTACAGCGTCCCTCAGACCACCTGGCAGGATGCGCTGGAGCCGGAGGACGAAGCGGGTTACGGCTATGACGTGCAGTTCCTCATGCGCGGCGATAAGCTCAGCGTCGAAAGCGTGCGCAAGGCGCTCGCCGACATGGGCGGCTGGTCGACGCTCGTCGTCGGCGACCCGCGCCTAATCAAAGTCCACGTCCACCTGCACGATCCCGGTAAGGCGCTCACTTACGCCATCAGCACCGGCGCGAGCATCGACGACGTGGTCGTCGAGAACATGCAGGAGCAGTACGAGCATTACGTACAGGAGCGCACCCACCGCGAATTGAACGTCCGCACCGACATCGAGGGCGCGGCGGTCATCACCGTCGCCAGCGGCGCGGGGCTGCGCGCCGTCTTTGAGCAGTTGGGCGCGGCGCACGTCATCGAAGGCGGGCAGACCATGAACCCCAGCACCGGCGACTTCATGGACGCCATCGACGCCCTGCCCAACGCCGAGATCATCCTGCTGCCCAACAACAAGAATATCCTGCTGGCGGCGCAGCAAGCCGCTGCCGCCGCACCTGGCAGGCACGTCGCCGTCATCCCCAGCACGACCATCCCGCAGGGCATCGCCGCCCTGTTCGAGTACGGCAATTTCGCGCCCGATTCGCCCTTCGACGCTATCGTCGACGCCATGACCGCCAGCCTGTCGAGCGTCATCACCTGCGAGATCACCACCGCCACCCGCAGCGTCGATCTCGGCAGCGTCAGCGTCCGCGAGGATCAGCTGATCGGCTTGCTCAACGACGTGCTGGTCGCCGCTGGCGACGATATGTCAGCGCTCGCCCGCGATCTGCTTGAAAAAGCCGATGCGGACAAGTACGAGCGTATTACGCTATACTACGGTGACGAAACCGACGAAGCGCAGGCACAGGCGCTGGCGCAGCAGCTCAAACAGCGATTCACCGAGCAGGAACTGGAAGTCGTCAGCGGCGGGCAGGCACTCTATCCGTACATCATCAGTGTCGAATGAACGTACACATCGTCACCGACAGTAGCGCGCACGGGCAGATTCCCGCCAGCGTCACTGTCGTGCCGCACACCATCACCGTGCAGGGGAAAGCCTACCGCGAAGGCGTCGACCTCAGCGCCGAAGAAGCGCTGAGGATGTTCAGCCATCAGCCCTACGCGCCCACCATCCACGTGCCGACGCAGGCGGAATATCTCGCTGTCTACGACCGGCTGGCGCACGAGTACGACGCCATCCTTTCGATCCATGCTTCCCGCGACATCCTCACGAGCTGGCAGAACGCCCGCGCCGCCGCCTTGCAGGTCGAGGGGCGCTGCGAGATCACCGTGATCGATTCGCGCACCATCTCCGCCGCTCAGGGGATGCTCGTCCGGCTGGCAGCGCGCATGTTGCCCGACGCCGCGACGCTCGAAGATGTCGTCCGCGAGCTGCGCGGGGCAATCGACCGCCTCTACTCGGTCTACTACGTCGAAGCGACCGATTACCTCATGCAGAATCACATCATGACGCCCTCGCACAGCATCCTCGGCATGATGCTCAACCTCAAGCCGGTGCTGACGGTCGAGGACGGCAAGCTCGTGCCGATGGAGAAAGTCCGCACCCGCATTCAGGCGATTGAGCGCCTGGTCGAATTCGCCGTCGAATTCACGGCGGTGGACGATGCCCTCATCGTCCAGCACCGCCCCGGCATGACCGACCAGACCCGGATGCTCAACGACCGCCTGAGCGCCGAGTTCCCCGACCGCCGCTTCCCCAGCACGCTGTACGGCGCGTCGCTGGCGGCGCTCATCGGTCCCGACGCTACCGGGCTGGTGATTCTGGAGAGCGAAGAAGAGCTTCAGGGCAGTGACGGCGAGCCGACAAATTAGCGTTTTATGGAGAATAGAGACTGATGGCGTTTCAAAAGATTCACTTTGTGACCGATAGTACCTGCGACCTGCCCGCCGACATCGTCCAGAAGCACCAGATCGGTGTCATCCCGACCTTCATCAACCAAGGCGACCGCAGCCTGGCGGACAACGGCAGGATTTCACCCGCGACGAGTTCTACCGCCAGCTTCCCCAATTCAACCCGCTGCCCACCACCTCGGCGATGCCGCCCGCCCCGGCGGAGGAAGTCATCATGCGCAGCTTCGAGGGAGCCGACCATTTGTTCTTAATTTCGGTCGCATCCAAGCTCAGTGGGGTTTATAATATAATGCGTCTGTGCGCGACCAAGCTGCCGCCGAACAGCTTCACGCTGATCGACAGCCGCTCGGTCACCCTGGGCTTGGGTTTTCAGGTCATGGCGGGCGCGGAAGCAGCCGCGGCCACCGGCGATATTGAGCAGGTGAAAGCGGCAATTGAGCGTGTGCGCGACCGGGCGCACGTTTACGCGGCGCTCGAAACGATGGAATTCCTGCGCCGCAGCGGTCGGGTGGGCTGGGCGGCGGCGGGCATCGGCGCGCTGCTGCAAATCAAGCCGCTGATCGAAGTCTACGACGGCGATGTGAAATCGGTCAGCCGCGTGCGCACCTTCGGGCGCGCCGTCGAGGAGTTGATCCGCATCGCCCACGATCATGCGCCGCTGGAGCGGCTGGCGATTCTCTACATCAGCGATCAGGGTGACGCCGAACGTCTCCGCGACCGCCTCGCCGACATCGCGCCGCCGGATACGTTAATCTATAGTGTGACTCCGACCATCGGCGTGCACGTCGGCACAGGTGGGTTGGGTGTGGTCACGGTTACTGGGAGCAGTTAATGCCATCTGCACTGGAAACGCTGGTCAAAATCCTCAAGCTCGAACGCGAGCAGGGCTTCAAAAACTCGGCGGTCATCGGCGGTCTGGGCGCCTACAGTACCAAGTGGAAAAGCGATGCCCATGCCCAGGCGCGCAGACCGGAGCATCACATTCTGGTGGACGAGTTGTTCGACATCCTCAGCGCCTACGATGCCGTCGGCTCGAAGGACGAGCGGCTGAGCAGGATCAATTACATGCTCGACCGCATCACCGGGCGCATCCCGCCGCCGCCGGAATATCTCCAGCGGATGCCGCAGGTCGTGCCGGAGGCGGCGCCGACCGCCGTCGAGACGCGCGACCAGCCGGAGCCGATGCCGCAGACGCAGGTACAGCCGCCCGCTCAGCCGGCGCACCAGGAGCGCCGCGACCGCGACCGCGACCGGGATCGCAATAAGCGCCGCGAGGGCGGCAAGCAGCCGGAAAAGCCTAGGGCGCAGGCGCGCGAGCCGATGCCCGCCAAATCATCCAGCAACGTCGAAGGCGGCATCACCCGCGACGACGATTTCAGCCGCCTCGAATTCGACACCAGCGGCGCGCGCAAGCCGATCAAGTCGGACATCCCGGCTCCCCCGCGCCTCGCCCGCCCGCCGCGCAAGCCGCGCCAGCCCATCGACCCACAGGCTGCCGCCGACATCATGCGCGGGCTGAATGCCCCGGTCGAAAAGGTCAAGGGCGTCGGACCGAAAATGGCGCAGTTGCTCAACAAGCTCGGCATCTACAACATCAACGATTTGTTGTTCTTCCTGCCGCGTCGCTACGACGACTACACCCAGATCAGCCAGATCAGTCGCTTGCAGCCCAACGTGCTCGCCACCGTCATCGGCACGGTGCGCTACACCGAGCTGCGCATCGCGCGCGGCGGGCGCAAGGACTTCTATCTGACCATCGACGACGGCACGGCGACGATGGGCGTCACCTTCTTCGGTCAGTACTACCTGAACCGTCAGGTGCGCGTCGACCAGCAGGTCGTCCTGCGCGGTCAGACTTCGATGTTCCAGAACCGCATCCAGATGACCAACCCGGAGATTCAGTACGTCGAGCTGGAAGACCTGCAGAAGGTCGGCATCGTCCCGGTCTACCCGCTCACCGACGGGCTGAACCGCCGCAGCCTGCGCAAGCTCATGCAAAAGACGGTCGAATACTGGGCGGATCATCTGCCCGACTACATGCCCGAGAGCACGCTTGAGCGCGCCGACCTCGCCGACCTCGGCTGGGCGATCCGCAATCTCCACTTCCCCGAAAGCTGGGATCATCTCGATCACGCCCAGCGGCGCTACATTTTCGATCAGCTTCTGCTCATGCAGTTGACCATCATGGCGAACCGCCGCACCTGGCAGGCAGTTCCCAGTCAGCAGCTTCGCGTCAGCGACGAGCAGCTTCAGACGTTTGTCGAAGCCGTGTTCCCCTTCCCGCTCACCGGGGCGCAGCGCCGCGCCGTCGAAGACCTGCGCGGCGACCTGAGCAGCCCCGTGCCCATGAACCGCCTGCTGCAGGGCGACGTGGGATCGGGTAAGACCGCCGTCGCCGCCACCATGCTGGCGATTGCCCTCATGAACGGCAAGCAGGCGGCGCTCATGGCTCCCACCAGCATCCTCGCCGAGCAGCACTACCGCAGCATCGGCGCGATGTTCGAGCGGATGCCCGAACACCTCATGCCGCGCGCGGGCAAGCCCGTCATCGCCCTGCTCACCGGCTCGATCACCTCGATGGAGCGCGAAGCCATCTATCGCGGCTTGGCGGACGGCTCGATTGACATCGTCATCGGCACGCACGCCGTCATTCAGGAAGGCGTCGAATTCCACGACCTCGCCGCCGCCATCATCGACGAGCAGCACCGCTTCGGCGTCGAACAGCGCGGCGCGCTGCGCGGCAAGGGCACGAATCCGCATCTGCTGGTCATGACCGCCACGCCCATCCCGCGCACGCTGGCGCTCACGCTCTACGCCGACCTCGACCTGACCATCATTGACGAGATGCCGCCCGGTCGCATCCCGATCCGCACGCGCGTGATCGAGCCGCCGCAGCGCGAGCGCGCCTATCACTTCGTCGAAACGCAGCTTGAGGAAGGTCGGCAGGCGTTCATCGTCTATCCGCTGGTCGAAGCCTCGGAAACCATCGAAGCCGAGTCCGCCGTCGAAGCCTACGACAAGCTCCAGCACATCTTTTACCATCACAAAGTCGGCTTGCTGCACGGGCGCATGAAGCCCGCCGAAAAAGACGCCATCATGGAGCAGTTCCGCCAGCACGAGTTCGACGTGCTGGTGACAACCTCGGTCGCCGAAGTCGGCGTGGACATCCCCAACGCCAGCATCATCGTCATCGACGGCGCGAACCGCTTCGGCTTGGCGCAGCTTCACCAGTTTCGCGGGCGCGTCGGGCGCGGCGGGCACGCATCCTACTGCCTGCTGGTCTGCGATACGGAGCTGGAGGAAGCCCGCGAGCGCCTCACGGCGCTGGAACAGACCAACGATGGCTTCAAGCTGGCGGAGATCGACTGGAAGCTGCGCGGTCCGGCGACCTGATCGGCTGAAGCAGAGCGGGCAAGCTGATCTCAAGCTGCTGGAGCAGATGAAGCCTGAGCTGGTCGAGCTGGCGCAGCGCGCGAAGCCCGCACGCTCTTTGCCGACGACCCGGAGCTGACGCAGCCGGAGCATCGCCTGTTGAAGAGGAACGTATCGACCAGCTTACCAACGCCCGCAGCGACGTGAGCTAAACGAATAGTCGTAATGGGCGACCTGACAGATCGCCCAACTATGTCCAGAAATGGTTATGGATGAATCAAGCATGGCTAAGCTGTCGCTGAACCGCCGCGGAATCTTCAGGAAAGAAGCGCAAGAGCTACTGAAGGATGCGCGGTGGGAAAAGGATGTGGAATACTCAAAACTTTCTCATGGAGATGTCTATCTGCACCCTGATGGGCGAGTACTCGTCCTGTTTTCATACTCCCATGCGCGTGCACTCATCTATCCGACACGAGCGGATTACGAGATTTAGCTGAGCTTCTCAGGAAGCCACGACCGAAACCACGACATTTCCTCCGCGACCTCCTGCCCAACGACGATAGTTTTCCGTCGCTGGTGCCGCAGCTTATTGACGATTTGGCGCCTCTTCTTAAGATTCCGCGAAAAGCTCGACTTGAGCCATGAGAGCCTGATGCTAATCCAGCGCAAGGTAGGCACCTCGGACGAGAAAGTATTCAGCCGCCAATCTTTGCTGGATTAGTCGCCTATATCGGAGAATATATCCGTGCGTCCATCGACGGCACATGGGAAATGCGCCTGCCCCCACCCCACATGGCGAGCAGCATTGAGACCCTGGATCGTTGATCCTCAAGGTCGTTCCGCCAACTCGTGGGATTATCTCTACGAGATGCTCACTGAACCAGATATAAACATTTGGATCCTTCCGTCGCTGCCCTCGCCATTCATGGGCGCTATGTACGTAAAGGCCGACCAATAGAAACTCTTCAACATACGCTTTAGGTATAGCGGTCGCAGGTTCATACGAACGCATCTCAAAGAAATGAACCGGAGTAAAGTTAGCTCACGCTCCTTTTGTATGTATTTTCTAACTTTCGCATATATGCTATGATACTTTAAGAGTATGTGAACGGAGTTTTCCAGTATGACCGTGCGAGCGCTTTATCCCGGCTCGTTTGATCCGATCCACAACGGGCACATCGACATCGCCCTGCGCGCCGCCCGCATCTTCGACGAGGTCATCGTCGGCGTCTACGACATGCCCAAGAAGAAGCTGCTGTTCGACGTGGACGAGCGGCTCGCGCAGACGAACGAAGCGTTTCGGGACTATGCGGCTATCCGAGTTGCGAAATTTTCGGGTCTTACAGTAGACTATGCAAGAGAAGTGGGAGCGATGGTGCTCGTTCGCGGCTTGCGTGTGTTCTCCGACTTCGAGTTGGAGTTCCGCATGGGGCTGGCGAACAAAAGCTCGCGCCGGAGATCGAAACCGTGTCGATCATGACCGACATTCAGCACATTTCGATCAGCAGCAGCACCATCCGTGAAATTGCCGAGTTGGGGGGAGACGTTTCCAGTATGGTCCCTCCGTTTGTCGCCGAGGCGCTGGCAAAGCGGTTCGCCGAGTTGCGTGCCAATCACAACAGCCCCGGCTACATGTACAGCATCCGGGACTAAGGGAGAGAGCGGTTATGGATATTCAGCATCTGGTAGATCGGCTCGAAGACCTGATTGATGAGGGGCGTCATCTCCCGTTCAGCAAGTTCACTATGGTGGACGAGGAACGGGCGCTCGAACTCATCGATCAGATGCGCATCTCGATCCCCGAAGAGATCGAGAAAGCCGCCCGTGTGCTGGCGCAGCGCGACCGGATTCTGGCGCAGGCGAATGAGGAAGCCGCCCGTGTTGTCCAGCTCGCCCGCGAGCGCGGTGAGGTGATGATCGACCGCGAAGCGCTCGTGCAAGCCGCCCAGAGCCGCGCCGCCAACATCATCGAAGCCGCTCGCCAGGAAGCCGAAGGCATCACCGGCGACGCCGATGGTTACGTGCTGGACAGCCTGAGCAAGCTGGAACAGGACTTGATCAAGCTGCTGACGGTCATTCGCAACGGCATCAACGAAGTCCACAACAAACCGGCGCAGTCGCCCCTGCAGCAGACGCAGATCGCCGCGCCGCAGCTTCGTCAGTCGGTCGAAGTGCCGCTCAACAACCCGCCCGCCAAAGCGGAGGAATAGTCTGCCGGGTTCCGTGAGCCTCGGTCGCTCGTGGAACGGTGACAAACGCGCCCGCCCCTTCCGGCGGCGCAGCACACGCACCACTGGCTCACGACGGTGACAGCCTCCGCTCTGCTGTCCCTCCCGACGCCTCTCCACTTTAAGCAAACGCAAACGAGCCTGCTGAAGCAGGCTCGTTTTTTCTAGCCGGGTGCGCGCTCCCAATATTCAGCTTGACGATCTACAGGGGAACGTAGGGGCGCAGCGTGCTGGTACTGCCACAAGATAGCGTGGAGACTTTTTCCAACTTTACCTCACCCTACCCCTCTCCACGTTGTAGAGAGGGGAGTACACCACGAGTCCACAGGGGTTCTTGAAGTCCCCTCTCCATGCAATGGAGAGGGATTTAGGGTGAGGTCTGCCAGAAAAATCGTTATCGCGCTTGCACCAGCGTGCTGTGCCCGCTTTCGATTTCGCTTTATCTGCTGTAGCTGATCGCTGACGGCTGACCGCTGTCAGCTTCGCTCACGAATTCGTCCCGACGATCCCGCTCAGCAGCAGCACAGCGACGGCGGCGACCGCCAGCCCGGCAATCGGGTTCTGGAACTGCGTCCCGGCGATGATCACCGCGCCGAAGCTCGCCCCGGTCGCCAGCAGGCGCGTTTGCAGTACGCGCGCACGTTCGTCACCGCCACCGCCGCACAGCGCCACCATCAGCCCCAGCAGCGGGATGGCGACGAAGCCCAGCGACAGCACCTCGGCGTCGAAGCCGTACACCACCCACACCGCCAGCCCGCCCACGATTAGCACGATCAGCGGTACGACGATGTCGTTCATCAGAAGCTGCAAGCCGTCGACCGGCAGGAACTGGCGCAGGAACAATTCCTGCTCGTCCGAGCGGAACACGTGCAGCAAGCCGAACGGCGGCGCGATCCCGGCGACGATCACCCACAGAATCCAGATTTGCGCCGGAAGCTGCCGCACGATGATCTCGATGCCGAAATACGTCATCACCGCGCCCCACGCGAAGCACGCCAGCAGCATGAACGGGTGTCGCACGTAGGAGATCACCGCCCGCGTCACGAACGTCGCGTTGCCCTCGGCGCGCGGCAGGCTCAGGAACGGCTTGCGTGTCGCCGTCCGCGCCTGCATTCGGATGCGCGCCTGCACGTCGATCATGCGCCACGCCAGCAAGCCGAGCGCCTGAATGCGCGCGTACAGGATACTTTCGTCCACCGCGTGGATCATGTTGATCCGCGCGCCCATCGCAAACGTGATGCCCACCGCGACCGCCGCCAGCAGGAACAGCAGCGGCAGCCCCCAGACCGGCGCTTGATTCAGCATGACCAGCACCGCGATCCGCCCTTGCCACAGGAAGATGTCCGGCAGCAGGTACGCCAGCGGCAGCAGGATCAGCGGCACGAACCACAGGTAGCGCAGCCGACCGAGGCGCGGGCTGATCAGCCGCGACAGCCCCACGATCCAGCCGACGCCCCACGTCAGCACAATCAGCGGGATCATCGCCAGCACCAGCCGCACGCTCGCGCCGCCGTAATCCAGCGGCAGCAGCGCCCGCCCGACGATCACGCCCAGCACCACAATCGGCAGGTTCAGCAGCACCAGCCGGATGCCCACCTGCCGGATGAATCCCACGATCACCGGCGCGACCCGCGTGATCGGCGCTCCGGCGACGTATGCCATATCCGCGAACGACAGCTTGAGCGGCGTGCTTTGCAGCGCGTTGACCATCACGTACACCTGCACGACCAGCGTCGCCCAGGTGAAGCCGACCAGCAGCTCCATCGCCGTCGACGGCGCGAGCAGCTTGCCGATCCCCGCCGCCGTCTCGAACACCCACGTCCCGACCGTGTACACCCAGAACAGCCCGATCAGCACCAGATACAGGACGTACAGGTTCTGCGAGAACGACGCATCCTGCGGGCGGTAGCCGAGCACGCGCAGCCAGTAGACCGCCGTGTCCTTGAACTGCCGCCAGCGCAGCCAGAACAGCGCTTGAACGTCACGCATCGGTTAGCGTTTCCTCCGGGGCTTCGGCGCGTACTTCGACCGATTATCCGGTTTGCTGCGGGGGGTGGGTGCGGGCGTCGGCTCGGCGACTTCGTCGGCGGCGGCTTCGGCTTCTTCCGCGTCCTCGTCGTATTCCTCGTCCGCCTCAAGCTGCGCGTCGCGTCCGCGCCGTGCCAGGATCGCCGCGCGCAGCAGGTTGTCGAGCGTCAGATCGTTCAGCACGCCCAGATTCTTGCGCATCTGATCCGGCGTCCCGTGCGCGATCACCTCGCCCTGCTCCATGATGAAGTAGCGGTCGGGGTAGGCGGCGGGCGGCAGTTGGTGGCTGCTCAGCAGGATGGTCATGCCTTCACTGCGGTGGCGGTTCAGCTCGATCCACAATTCGTCCGCCGACACCGGGTCGAGCGGACCGAGCGGCTCGTCCAGCAGCAGAATCTTCGGGCTGACCAGCAGCGCCATGCACAGCGCCAGCTTGTAGCGCATCCCGCGCGAAAACGTGAACGGGAAGGCGTCCTTGTTGCTCAGCAGACCGTAGCGGTCGAGCAAATCTTCGGCGCGCTCCTCCCAGTCGTCCAGCCGGTGCGCCTGCGCGTTGAATTGCAGATGCTCCCACGCCGTCAGCTCGTCGTAGAACGGCGGCGTATCGGGAACCAGCACGATGTATTTGCGCGCGAACCGCTCGTTCCGGTCGATGCGCTCGCCCATCAGCAGCACTTCGCCGTCCGTCGGACGCGTCCACCCGGCGATGCACTTGAGCAGCGTCGATTTCCCCGCCCCGTTGCGTCCCACCAGCGCGACCAGTTCGCCCTCGCTTCCCTCGACCTCGAAGGTCACGTCGACCAGCGCGTTCAGCGAGCCGTAGCGATAGCCAACGTTCGTGACCTGCAAGAGCGGCGCTTCTGCTTCCGCCATGCTTTCATCCCTGTCTGTTACGATGACGGAGCGTATTGTAAGCCGATGCGCCGCGTTTGTCTACGCCGCGCCATCCTGGAAGAGAAGCGTGCCTGAGGACATATATCGTAGGGGCGCACGGCTGTGCGCCCATATTTGTGTCTATCTCTCGACGTCTTAGAGGTTCATTCTACACCGTCGGCACTTTGCAGGGGCGCACGTGCTGCGCCCATTTTCTGTTTCTTGGCGTTCTTGGCGTCCTGGCGGTTAATTTTGCATCGTCGGCAGCGTCAGCCGCACCCGCGTGAACTGATCCGGCGCGCTCTCCACCGTCAGCGCTCCGCCCACCACCGCCATCATCGTGCTGTGCAGCGCCAGCCCGTGCCCGCTCCCGCCCGACGATCCATCCGTCCGCGCCACGCCGACGCCGTTATCCTCGACGGCAATCGTCAACCCATCGCGCGCTGCAATTTTGATCCACAGGTGCAGCGGGCGCTGCGGATGCCGCCCGTAGACCGCCGCGTTGCGCATGGCTTCGCGCGCCGCGTAGTACAGCACTTCCGCCGTCAGCAGCGGGATGCCCTCGACTTCGGCGTCCGCCGCCGCGTCCACCTCCCACGTCACCCGGTCGAACGCTCCAGCGAGTTCGCGCTCGACCGCCTGCTTCAGCGCCGGGATCAGCCCAAGCTGCGCCACTTCCGGCGCGGCGGGCGTCGGCAGCTCGCGCAGCAGATCGGCGATCTGGTGGTGGATTTCGCCCAACTGCTCGACCACGCCCGCCGCTTCCGGCGGCAGCGTCAGCATCGTCGCGTGCAGGCGCGGCAGCACCTCGTCGTGCAGCATCCGCCGCGTCCGTCTGTCCACCACCTGATTCTGCGCCAGCCGCTCCCGCTGGATCGCCATCAGCCGCCGCGCCATCTCTGCGCTCGCCTGCATGTCGATCAGCCGCTCGCCGCTCGCCCGCGCGATCTCGATTTCCTCCTGCGTATACAAACTGCCGTTGCGCTTCTCGCCCAGCAGCAGGATGCCGATCAGCCCGCGCTCGCTCCACAGCGGCACCGCCCACGACGCTCCGCCCATGCTCGCCTGCAAACCCGGCGACGCCTCGACCGGGATGCACATCGTCTGCGGCGTGGTCGCGCTCGTCAGCGGCAGCCCGCGTTCCAGCAGGTCGACCAGTGACGGCGTTTTCAAATCCGCCGGGTAGGTGATCGACCCGCCGATCAGCGGCGCGAACGCCCCGACCGGCAGCAGCGCGGCGCTGCGCGCGCCCAGCACCTCGTCGCACAGCGCGTAGAACGGCATCGACACGTCGAACGCGGTCGGCAGCGACCCGACCGTCATGTGCTCGTAAAGCCGCTGGCTGCTCACGAACGGGCGCAGATGCTCGATGTAGCGCGCCCGCTCGACGTAAGACTCGCGGCTGAACAGCGCGTAGAACAGCGTCACGATCAGCGCCATGACCAGCACGCCGTAGATCGCGTGCAGATTCAGGATCACCGTCGCGCTCATCACCCCGCCAAAGCCGAACGCCAGCAACACGGCATCGCGCCAGTGGCGCATGAAGCGCTGCTGCGGCAGCGTCTTGCCCGTGAACACCTCGTAGCGCGCGACCGCCTGCCCCAGACACAGCACCGCCGCCGTAATCAGCCCCGCAATCGCCAGATCGGAATTGGCGATGCGGATGATCTCGTCCACCCGCGCGTACTCGCTGTTCCCGGCGTTGACCACCACCCGCAGCATCACCCACGCCACCAGCGCGCCCACCAGCAGCATGATCGCCGAAGTCGCCAGCAGCCAGGGCTGCGCCCGCTGCCGGGCGATGTCGCCCATCATGCGCCGCGTCGGTCCCGGTCGGCGCAGCGCGTCCAGCGACCAGCCGATGCTCCACACCACGCTCAGCGGGAACAGCAGCACCAGCAGCGGGATGCCCAGGATCGACGGCGTGGCGACGATCTCCAGCCGAAGCGCCTGCTCGTAAGTCGGGAACGGGTTGGCGAACAGCAGCAGCCCCCACAGCACGACCGTCAGCGGCACGTCCACCGCGTACAGCAGCCGGTGTCGCCGCCGCAGCGCCGAATCGCGCCGCTCCCAGAAACCGGCGTACCACAGCATCACCGTGTACCAGGCGAACGGCAGCGTCACAACCGCCCCCAGCCCCACGTACCACCAGATGCTCATCGCGCCCCGCAGCGAGGTCGGGTTGAGCGCCAGGATCACTGTGTGGCTGACGAAAAACAAGCCGCCCGTCAGCAGCCCCGCCCCGATCACCCACACGCCCCACGAGCGCCGCTCGGCGTTCAGCAGCACCATGAACCCCAGCCACAGCAGCAGGATCGTGTTAGTCAGTGAGACCGTGATGACCGCCCAGTACGCGATCTGGTAGACCAGCGTCACCCTGTCCACTCCACCCACGCGCCGCGCTCGTCCATCACCTGCGGCGTGCCGTCCTCCGTCCACGCCATCAGCCGCCCCTCACGGATGATCAGCGCCGCACGCGTCCGCGCCACTTTCTCGTCGACGGTCGTCTCGTTCAAGCCCCACACCGCGTAAATCTGCCCGTTGGTGCGGCTGACCGTGCGCTTGTCCTGAAAGCCCAGCCGCGCCGCGATCTGCTCGTTGGTCATCCCCTGCGCCAGCATCCGGGCGACCACCTGCTCGTTCGGTTCCAGCAGAGCCATCGGCGAATTCTCGTCCTTCTGCCGGACTTCCTGCACCCGCGCCGCGATCTCCGGGTCGATGAAGCCGCGCCCGGCGACCGCGTCGCGCAGCAGCGGCACGATCATCGCCGGAAGCAGATAGTTCGACTTGCGCACGTAAGCATAGTGCGTCAGGATGCCCGACCGTCGGAAATCCCGGTAGTAGGCATCGTCGTCCTGGATCGAGTAGAACACCACCGGCAGGCGCGGCAGCTCGCGCCGAATCGCCACCGCCGCCTCGATGCCGTTCATTTGCCCGGCGAGATGCACATCCATCAGGATCACGTCGGGCGTCTGTTCGAGCGCCAGCCGGAGCGCGTCCTCGCCGCGCGCCGTCATGCCCGTCACGCTGACCGCGCCCGTATTTTCCAGCCCGACGCGCAGCGCCTCGCGCAGCCGGTCTCCATCCTCAACGATCAGCAGCTTCAGCACCACACCAACTCCCGCGACAAACCACGAATAACCTGTAAGTGACGACCGCTCTGTCTGTAGTCACCCTCTCCCCGCTTGCGTGGGAGAGGGGAAGCTCAGCGAAGTTGAGCCGGGGTGAGGGGCATTCACCCTCACTCTACCCCCGATTCGCCTTCTGCCAAGACACACCTGTCCGACAAATGTCCACTTTTCCCTTGGCGTTCTTGGCGTCTTGGCGGTTCATAATTTTCTCTATTCTCTCATTCTACAGGGGTTCCCGATCAAGCACTCACGTGCGCGCGCTATAATTTCTCTAGGATATAGAAATTATGAGGGGCGAACTTGTTACCTGACTCAGCACTCATCGCTCATCGCTCAGCACTGTTCTCCTGATGCGCCTCGTCTATCTCGCGCTCGGCTGGGCAGCCGGGATCATCCTCATCGCCGCCTATCCCGGATTGCGTCTGCCCGCGCTCTGGCTGGCGTTAGCGCTCGTATCCGCGTTGCTGGCGTGGCGTTCTCGCCGTGCGAATCGGTTGATCGTGGCGATGATCTCGCTCGGCGCGCTGCGAATGTCCACCGTGCCGATAACCAGCGATCTCGCCGCCTACAACAACATCGGCGGGATGACCATCGAAGGTGTCGTCGCCGCCGAACCCGACCGCCGCGACGACCGGGTGCAGCTTCGCCTCGCCGCCGAGACCGTCACCCGCGCCGGGACGACCACCCCCGCCGACGGTCTTGTGCTGGTCAACGCCCCGCTCACCAGCGACGCCCGCTACGGCGACCGCATCGCCGCCACCGGGCTGCTGCTGGAACCAGGCGAGGGCGACCGCTTCTCGTATGCCGACTATCTGGCGCGCAGCGGCGTCTACAGCACCATGCAGGAGAGCGCCGTCACCGTGCTTCAGCGCGCGCCCGGCGACGACCCGTTCAGCCGCCTGCTCGACCTCAAAGCCCGCGCCGCCGACGCCATCAACCGAAATTTGCCGGAGCCGCAGGCAGGCTTGCTGACCGGCATCCTGCTCGGCAACGAGCGCGGCATCGCCCCGGACGTGAGCGACGCCTTCAGCGTGACCGGCGCGGCGCACGTGATCGCCATCAGCGGCTTCAACATGGCGGTGCTGAGCGGCGTGGTCATCGGCTGTATCGTCGCCTGAAGCTGCGCCCCGTGCCCGCCGCGCTGATCAGTATCGCCATTCTGGGCATCTACACGGTGTTCGTCGGCGCGAACCCGGCGGTCGCCCGCGCCGCGCCATGAGCGGGCTGGTGATCGTCGGGCGGGCGCTGCGCCGCGAAGCGTATCTCCCGGCGTCGCTGGCGTTCGCCGTGCTGATCCTGTCGATGCTCAACCCGCTGGTGCTGTGGGATGTGAGCTTCCAGCTCAGCTTCTTCGCCACGCTCGGCTTGGCGCTGTTCGCCGAGCCGTTCACACGAGGATTCGACGCGCTGACAGCGCCCCGTGCCCTCGCCGCGCGTCCGGCAAATCCTCGGCGCGCTGCTGACCGAGCCACTGATCGTCACACTGGCGGCGCTGGCGTTCACGCTGCCGCTGACGATGCTGTATTTCGGGCAGTTGTCGCCCGCCGTGCTGCTGGTCAACCTGCTGATCGTGCCGGTGCAGCCCGCCCTACTGCTGCTCGGCGGCGCGGCGACGCTGACCACCGCCGTCCTCCAACCCCTCGCGCAAATCCTGTACTGGCTTGACCTGATCCCGCTGTCGTGGACAATCGAGGTGGTGCGGCTGTTCGCGCGGCTGCCCGCCGCCGAGGTGTTCGTCTCGCCCAACCTGATCGCCGCCTTTTTCGTCGTTGCTGATCGGAGCCGCGATGCTGAAAGCCGTTCAGCCGCGCTGGTCGCTCAACCTGCTGGACTGGCTGCGCCGCCGGGCGGTGGTCGGCGCGGCGCTGATTTCGGGCGCGGGCATCCTGGTGCTGATCGGTGCGCTGTTCGTCAGCCGCCCGGATGGACTGCTGCACGTCTGGTTTCTGGACATGGGCGGCGGCGATGCCGTGCTGATCCAGACGCCGCGCGGAGCGCATTTTCTGGTCGACGGCGGGCGTTACCCCTCGCGGCTGCTGACGGCGCTCGGCGACCGCCTCCTTCACCGACCAGACGCTCGAAATCCTGTTCCTGACGCAGCCGGACGAAGACCAGTTCGCGGCACTGCCCGCCGTCATGGATCGCTACAGCGTCGGCGTGGTCGTGAGCAGCAGGCAGCCGAATTTGGGCGCAGCGTTTGCCGAATTGCAGGCGAAGCTGGCGGCAAGTCCCGAAGTAGACGCGCGCACCGGCTATTCCGTCGCCAGCGACGACGGCGTGCGCATCGAGGCGCTCAGTCCGACGCGAGCGCCCGCGCTGGAAGATTCGCTGGACGATAACGCGCTGGTGCTGCGGGTGAGCTACGGCAATATCGTTTTTCTGCTGACTTCGGACTTGAGCGTCGAGGGGCAGCAGGCGCTGGTCGCGTCCGGGAAGGATTTGCGCGCGACGGCGCTGCAAGTGCCGCCATGAACTCGACACCGATTTCGCGGCGGCGGTGCAGCCGAGCGTCGCCATCACGCAGGCGGAATACCCGAATGAAGATGAGATGATGGCGCTTGACGCCGGGACGCTCTACCGGACGGCGCGCGACAGCACGATCCACCTGAGCAGCGACGGGATCAGCCTGTGGATCGGGCAGGATTCGTAGTCTGTCGAGTGAAGCGAATGGCTAAGTTGCGTACTGCTCAATCAGGTCACACGTCACCGCGAGACCATCGTCGGCGCAGATCACGCGCCAATTCGGCGGCGCGCTGGCGCATCGCGTCATCCTGAGTCAGCGTGCGCAGCGCCGCCGAGAGGTTTTCGGTTGTCAGGCTTGTTCGGCTTGATCGGGGGCACGCCGACTCCAGCTCCACCAGCCGCCGACCCCAGAACGGCTGATCCGCCATGAACGGCACGATCATCGCGGGTTTGCCCGCGCTTGCCGCGCTGTGAGGTCGTGCCCGAACCGCCATGATGCACAATCGCCGCCATTTGCGGAAAAAGCCAGTCATGCGGCGTGTCGTCAATCGTGATCAGGTGGTCGTCTTCGTGCGCCAAGCCGCTCCAGCCCGATTGCAGCACGCCGCGCAGGTTTGTCACGCGCAGCGCCTCGCTGATAATTCGAGTTGTCTGCGCCGGATTCGACACCTTCATGCTGCCAAAACCAAAAAATACGGGCGGCTCGCCCGCTGCCAGAAACGCGCGGAGCGCGTCAGGCGGCGTCCAGTCGTCCAGCGTGGGCAGGTTCCACGTCCCGACCACGTGCACGTTCGTATTCCAGTCAGATGGGACGGGTCCCAGGTGGCGGCTGTAATTCATGAGCACGGGAACGTCCGCGTCAGCAGGATACCGTTCAGCTTGCCGGCGGAGAGCTTCGGCAGCCCGACCTGCTGGCGATAGTTGTTCACCGGCGCGATCATGTACGTGGTGACGCCGCGCACCAGCAGTTTGAACGTGAGCGGATTGTAAAACCGCTGCCCAAATGGAGTCGACGGAAACATCGGGCTTGGAAACATGCGTGTGGTTGCGATTGGACCGGCGATCCCCAGCATAAGCGGGGTCTGCAAATGTTGACGGATCGAGTAGGCAAGCGGAACCAGAAAGCCGTGTGAGATGATCAGGTCTGCATCGTTCGCCGCCTCAGCATACGTGAAGGCGGCGCTGAAGAAGGCGCGTTTGATCTCCGGGATGACTTCGCGCCAGGCGGCGATGAGCAGCGCCGGGTTCACGCCTCTATCCGCAGTCCGCACGCTGGCAAACCGCTCCGACATCTCCCTCACATCAAATGCGATGCTCGTACAGGGAATGTCATAAGCGCGGGCTTGCGCCTCGAAGTCGGTCGGCGCAGCCAGCCGGACGCTGTGCCCGCGCCCGCGCAAAGCGACCGCCAACGCCAGAAACGGCTGCACGTCGCCGCGTGACCCAAACGTCATCAGCGTAATCTTCATGGAGCCTCATGCGACAGAAATTATCTCTGAGGCGATTATATCATTTTTGAATACATTCAGCCTATGAAAGCCGGCGTGACGCACCGCGCGATGGCGTTAGCCTGTGGCTGGGGATGGACGCCCGCCAGTAGATCGCCAGCGCTGTGATGCCGCTGACGA
This sequence comes from Anaerolineae bacterium, assembly GCA_046328655.1. Lineage (GTDB taxonomy): Bacteria > Chloroflexota > Anaerolineae > Aggregatilineales > Phototrophicaceae > Flexifilum. The sequence goes on from JAXLWE010000042.1 coordinate 31,130, forward strand.
GGCAGTCGACGGCGAAATCGTCCAGCGACGCCCCGCGATCCCGCACGAGCGTTTGCAGAAGCTCGGTCGCCGCGCCGTAGACTACGCAAAAGACAACCCCGACCAGCAGCGCGTGACGCGCCGGGCGCAGCGCCCACCACAGCAGCGCCGTCATCACCGAAAAGGCGACAACGTGCCCGGCGGTCAGGAACAGCTCGCGGGCGGCATCGGGATGACCGGGCGGCGCGGGCGGTCCGACGACCGGATGAGCGCTCGATTGCAGCAGGGTGACCGTGACCAGCGCCAGCCAGCCAACGATGTACAGGTGGCGCAGCGTGGGGCGTTGCAGCTTTTCGACCATAGCGGCGATTGTACGCAGGCATCTCCCGCGCTGCCAGACGCGATGCCTGGTCAGTGGGCGTACAGCCGCTGATACAGCCCGGCGCTGCTCAGGAGTTCCGCGTGCGTCCCCGTCTCGATCAGCCGACCGCGATCCAGCACGAAGATCAGGTCGGCGTTCTCGATGGTCGACAGGCGGTGGGCGATGATGAAGGTCGTCCTGCCGATCATCAGCCGCTCCAGCGCCGCCTGAATCAGCCGCTCGGACTCGGAATCGAGCGAGGAAGTCGCTTCGTCGAGGATCAGAATCTTCGGGTTCTTGAGGAAAGCGCGGGCAATCGTCAGGCGCTGGCGCTGCCCGCCGGAGAGGAACGCGCCGTCCTCGCCGACTTCGCTGTAGAGGCGCTTCGGCATCCGCTGGATGAAATCCCAGGCGTTGGCGGCTTTACAGGCTTCGACGATCTCGGCTTCCTCGGCTTCGGGCTTGCCGTAGCGGATGTTGTCGTAGATCGAGCCGCTGAACAGGATCGGCGTTTGCAGCACCATGCCGACGTGCCGCCGCAGCGATTGCAGCGTCACCGTGCGCACGTCGTGACCGTCGATGCGCACCGCCCCCGAATCCACGTCGTAGAAGCGCGGAATCAGGCTGACGATGGTGCTTTTGCCGGAGCCGCTCGGTCCCACCAGCGCGACTTTTTCGCCCGGCTCGACCACGAAGTTGATGTCGCGCAGGACGGGTCCCTGTTCCTCGTCCTCGGCGACGTGATAAGCGAAGCCGACGTGCTCGAACTCGACGCGCCCGTCAGCGTTCCCAAGCTCGACCGCGCCGGGCTGGTCGCGGATTTCCGGCTTCTGATCCATGATCTCGAATACCCGGTCGACCGCCGCCATCGAGTTGGCAAAGACGACGCTCAGCTCCGAGAAGCGCTGGAGCGGCGTGTACAGCGACGGCAGATACATCGTCACGGCGATCAGATCGCCGACGGTGAGCGTGCCGTTGATGACCTGATAGCCGCCGTAGAGCATTACGATCAGCGGGGCGACGTTGACGATTACGCCGGTGATCGCCAGATTGACGCTTTGCAGGTAGACGCGGTACATCGAGGTCGAGAGCAGCTTCTGCGACTCGCGGTCGAAAGTCTGCTCCTCAAACTGCTCGCGCCCGAACGCGCGCACCACGCGATTCCCGGCGATCTTCTCCTGAAGGCTGCCGGACAGCGCCTCGATTTCCTCCTGCACGCGGTGGCTGGACACCTTGATTGCGTCCTGCGAGCGGCGGAAGAAGTATAGATAGAACGGGAACGTGACCAGCGCCACCAGCATGATCTTGGCGTCGATGGTCAGCAGGAAGTAGATGATCAGCACCAGCGAGATCATGTCCATCCAGATGTTGGTCAGCGCGCTGCCGACCAGATTCTGGGCGATCTCGATGTCGCTGATCAGCCGCGAGACGATGCCGCCGGACTTGTGACGGTCGAAGAACGACGCCGACATGCGCAGGATGCGGTAGTAAAGCTCGTGGCGCAGGTCGAACACCGTCCGGTAGCCGGACTTCCCGGCGTAGTAGTGGCGAATGTAAACCAGCGGCGTCCAGAAAACGATAAAGATGAGGATCAGCCCGCCGACCGAGTTGAGCAGCGCCTGAGTTTTCTGCTCGGTCGTGAGCGCTGCGTTCAGGAACACGTCGTCCAGCAGGTAGCGCGTGATCTGCGGCACGAACAGCGGCACGCTGAACTTGACGATTCCGCCGATACTGGCGGCGATCACCTGCCACATATACGGGCGAACGTAGCTCAGAAAGCGGACGAAATTGCTTCTGCATTTCGGAGATGTTTGCGACATCACACGCGAATGTGAATTCGGGGATGCGACGATCCCATTATCGAACCCATCGCCGTACAGCGCAACCCGAAACTGGATATAGCCAAAAACGAGGACTGAGGACTGAGAATTGCAGGACTGAGCGACGAGCAGGCATCAGCATTACTCAGTCCTCACTCCTCGAACCTCAGTCCTGTAGACTCTGGTGCTGCGCGACCAGCCAGTACGGAAGAAGTAGACAGCGCCCGCCAGCGCGGTGAGGATCGCCGGGGCGACGGTGCGGTTCTTGCGAGCGCGCGTCATGCCGACGGCAATCAGCGGAAAGACGAACATCCCCACGTTGATAACGAACATGCCGAAATCGGTCGGACGCATAATCGGGCGCATCCCGCGAACGTTGGGCGCGCTCACGCTCAGCTTGGCGACGATGGCGAACAGCAGCACACCCGCCACCAGCAGCGTCGGAACCATATTCTTGTTGGGCATCAAAAACAGGGTGATCAGGGCAAAGAAGAAAATGATGTACAGGAAGATACTCCAGACGAGAACCTGCCCGGTTCCCGGCTTCAGCAGCTCGATGACGTCCTGGAAGTTGATGTTCATGAAATAACTCCTGCGAATGACTGCCAGAACAATACTACCATGCAAACTGAGTATGTTACTATAGAGGTACAGTCTCCGCGTAGCAATGGATTCTGCCGATGCTGCGTTCCCGTTTCGAGCGATACTACGAGCAAGCCAACCGCTGGTGGGCGACCAACCCCGCCATGACGCGCGCCCTGCCCGGCTACCTGCGGCGCGCGGTCGCCAACTTCGCCAGCTACGGCTTGTGGCAGGCGGCAGCGCTGTCGTATTACGCCATCTTCTCGATCTTCCCGCTCACGCTGCTGATGGCGATCCTGATCAGTCGGTTCGTCGGTCCGGTCATCGGGACGAGCAACGCGACCGCGCCTATCGGCATCGGCATCGAGCCGTTTCTGCCGCCGTCGGCGAGCCAGCTCTTACAGGTCATTCAGGAGAATCTGGCGCAGGCGGTCGAGCAAGGCGGGTCGTTCAGCGTGCTGGCGGTGCTCGGCTTGATCTGGTCGGGGCTTGGCTTGTTCTCGAACATCACGACCTCGCTCGATTTCATCTTCCACGTGCCCTCGAACCGCAGCCTGTGGCGGCAGCGGCTGACGGCGGTGGTGATGGCGCTCGTCCTCGTGGTGCTGATCGCCACGTCATTCCTCACCTCGGCGGTGCTGCGGCTGGTCTCGGCGCTGCTGCTGGAACGCCCCAGCGCGTGGATCAGCGTCGCCACGATCTTCCTGCCGCTCGGCTTGAACATGGTGATCTTCGCCCTGCTGTTCCGGTTCGTGCCGTCGCGCCGCGTCCACTGGGACGCGGTGTGGCCCGCCGCGATCTTCGGCGCGGTCGGCTGGGAGCTGGCAAAGACAGCATTCGGCTGGTATCTGCTCAACGTCGCCAACTACCAGTTCATCTACGGCACGCTCTCGGCGGGTATCGTGCTGCTGTTCTGGGCGTATCTGATCGCGTCGATCTTCCTGCTGAGCGCCGAATTCTGCGCGCAGTTGAACGAATGGCTGCTGGATCGCCACTGGCAGCAGGAAACCGAGCAGTTTCTGGAAGGCAAAGCCGCTCCGCGCCTCCCAAAAGGCGGCAATGTGGAGTAAACTAGGCAGATGGTCTTTAGCATACGGTGAGAGTCTCTCGTTTCACCGGGCATCGGGCGGCGCGAAACACATCCAAACGGTGAGCCGGGACGAAAGACTGATCACGAGCCGGTGAGTCATGACGGATTTTGCAGAACTAATCCCGGATAGCGAGGATGCGGCTCCGATAGTCGACGAGCGCAGCACGGCGCGGCGAATCGCCCTGCAGGCGTTGTACGAAATCGATCTGGCGCATCATCCGGTCGGCGAAGTGCTGGCGATGCATTTGCAGGCACAGTCACCGACTCGCAAAGTAGCGCGTTACGTACAGGAACTGGTACACGGCGTGCTGGAAAACCGCACCGATCTCGACGACGCGATCCGGCGATATGCCCCGGAGTGGCCTCTGGAGCAGATCGCCATCATCGACCGCAATATCCTGCGGATCGCCATCTACGAGTTCGCGGTGCGCGCGCGCACGCCAGTCGGCGTCGCCATCGACGAAGCCGTCGAGCTGGCGAAGCTGTTCGGCGCGGATGGCGCGTCGAGCTTCGTCAACGGTGTGCTCGGCACAGTAGCCGACGATCAGGAATGGCTGCAAAAGATACGCAAGGTGGAAAGCAGCGACGATGGCGACCCAACTACAACCTAACCCAATCCTCCCCCCGCCAGACCCGGTGGACGACGGGCACGAACTGCGCATGTCCCTGCTGGAACACCTGGAGGAACTGCGCAACCGGCTGTTCAAGGCGGCGGTCGCAATCGTGATCGGCACGGCAATCGGGGCGATTTTCGCCGGTGACGTGTTTCAGTATCTGCTGAAACCCTACGGTCGCCCGGCGCAGGTGCTCGACCCGACCGGTTCGGTGACAAATTACTTCCGCGTGGCGCTGATGATCGGCGGGATCATCGCCGTCCCGACGATCACGTATCAGCTCATGATGTTCATCCTGCCGGGGCTGACGCGCAAAGAACGGCGCACCGTCCTGACGGCGCTCCCGGCGATCACGCTGCTGTTTCTGGTCGGCGTCACATTTGCCTGGTTCCTGCTGATTCCGCCCGCGCTGGGCTTCCTGGCGAACTTCCGCTCCGACATTTTCACCGTCGAATGGACGGCGGACGGCTATCTCGGCTTCATCACGTCGCTGCTGTTCTGGATGGGCGTCGCCTTCGAGACCCCGCTGGTGTTTTTCGTGATATCCCTGCTCGGCTTCGTCACGACCAACAGTCTGATCAAGAACTGGCGTATCGCCGTCGTCGGCGCGGCGGTCGCCGCCGCTATGATCACGCCGACTGTCGATCCGGTGAATATGTTCCTCGTGATCGCGCCGCTGCTAGCGCTGTATCTGCTGAGTATTTTGCTGGTGGCGGTTGGCTCGCGGATGAACAAGCCTCGATGAGCCAGGTCTGCGTCTTTGGCGTGCCGATGGATTTGGGGCAGCGGCGGCGCGGCGTCGACATGGGACCGAGCGCGATCCGCTACGCCGGGCTACAGAGCCGTCTGAGCAGGCTCGGCTGGCAGGTGTGCGACGGCGGCAACATCGCCGTGCCGGTGGTCGAGGAGATCAGCCGCGAGTCGGACGACGAGCGCGCGCACAACGCGCACGCTATCGCCAAGGTATGCCGCGAACTCCATGATCAGATCAGCGCGACGCTGGCGAACGGCGACCGCGCCATCACGCTCGGCGGCGACCACAGCGTCGCGCTGGGCACGGTTTCGGCGGCGCTGGCACAAGCTCCGCGCGTCGGCGTCATGTGGATTGACGCACACGGCGATTTCAATACGCCGGAGACGACTCCGTCCGGCAACGTGCACGGCATGGTCGTCAGCGCGCTGATGGGCATGTGCCCGCCCGTGCTGACGATTGGCGAGGTTCGGCTGCAGCCGAGCCAGATCGTGCAGATCGGCATCCGCGACCTCGACGCCGAGGAGAAAATCGCGCTGGCGCGCAGCGGCGTGAAGGTGTTCACCATGCGCGACATTGACGAAAATGGCATGGCGGCGGTCGTCCACGCGGCGCTCAACGCGCTCGGCAACGTCGACGCCATCCACATCAGCTTCGACATGGACTCGCTCGACCCGAAAATCGCGCCGGGAGTCGGCACGCCCGTACCGGGTGGGCTGACCTACCGCGAAGCCCATTTGCTCCTGGAGATGCTGGCGGACGACGGGCGTGTCCGCTCGCTCGATCTGGTCGAAGTCAACCCGATCCTGGACGAGCGCAACGCGACGGCACTGGTGGCGGTCGAGCTGGCGGCGAGTCCGTTTGGGTCACGGATCTTCCGAATGCTTGAAAACCCAACCCAGCGGACGAGAGAATCTGTCAGTGTCTGCGGAACGATTTCGACCATCTGCCTTGAGATTGAGTTTCTGCCACTCTGGGCATGACGCGCTCGCATCGGTCTATCGAATCCCTGCCGACGACGGATCCGGCTATTTTCAAACTGACCCACCGCGCCATCGATGAGCTGGAGTCTCGACCGTCCCTCATTTGCTGAATGCGGGCGGGCTGGCGCAGGCAGTCGCACCGCTGGAAACGATCAGTAACCAGCTATGGACATCACTAGAGGACTATTCGGTGCTGCTCTACCCGTACATTGAAGGCAGCAGCGGCATGCCGTGAAAGTCGGGCTAACCGACGCCTGCGGGTCGAATTTGGTGCTGTGCTGAAACGGATGCATTCGATGGCGCTTCCTGACGACCTTGTGGCGTCGCTGCCCAAAGAGACGTTCAACCCAAAAACATCGCACATCAAGGCGGTTGAGACGAAAATCGATGCCGGTGATTTCGGCAATCGCTTCGCTCAGAAAATCGCGCCTTTCTGGAGGGAGAAGCGTGGGGAGATCCGCCACATCGTCGAGAGAGCGGAAACACTCGGTCGGCAGCTCCGGGCGCGGCGGCATAACCTAATGCTGTGTCATTCCGATATTCACATCGCCAACCTGCTGATCGGTAACGACGGCAGGCTGTGGATCGTGGACTGGGATCAGCCGATGCTCGCGCCGAAAGAGCGCGACCTCCTGTTCGTGACCGGCGTTGGCATAGGGGGTGCGGTCGCGCCAGGCGTTCGGGGCGAGGCGCTGTTTTACAGCAGCTATGGCACTACGGAGATCGACCGGATGGCGCTGGCGTACTATCGCTACGACTGGGCAATCCAGGATATTGGCGAATTCGGCGCGGCGATTTTCGTGACGCCGGATGTCGGCGAGGAAACACTGGAGGACGCGGAAGCCTGCCTGAGATTCTCGTTTACGCCGGGCAGCGTGGCTGAAGCCGCTCGCCAGATCGACGATTGGTTATAGGCATTTGCCCGCTGGCATTTAGAATCGGCGTATTGAAAATAGCTGCTAGACCTCATGCTCAACCTGCTCAATCGACGCAAGCGCGCGCGGCGCGTCCTCGTGCTGGGGCTGGACTGTGCCAGCCCACATCTGGTCTTCGACCAGTTCAAAAACGATCTGCCGACTTTCTCCCGGCTGGCGGCGCAAGGCACATGGGGCGAGCTTGAGTCGTCCGTCCCGTGCATCACCGTGCCCGCCTGGGCGAGCATGACCAGCAGCCGCGATCCCGGCGTGCTCGGCGTCTACGGCTTCCGCAACCGCAAGGATTATTCCTACGACCGGCTCGTGACCGCCAACAGCGACGCCATCCACGTCAGGCGGTTGTGGGATTATCTAGGCGAGGCGGGCAAGCAGTCCATTCTCGTCGGTGTACCGCAGACCTACCCCGTGCATCCGATCAACGGCTATCTGGTCAGCGACTTCCTGACGCCGGGCAGCGCAGCGACCTTCACCTACCCCGCCATCCTCAAGGCGGAAGTCCTCAAGCTGTACCCGGACTACAAGTTCGACGTGCTCAACTTCCGCTCCGAGAACAAGGAGCGCCTGCTCGACGACCTGCTCGACATGACGCGGATGCAGACCGGGCTGGTCAAGCACCTGATGCAGACCAAGCCATGGGACTTCTTCATGTTCGTCAACATCGGCGTCGACCGGCTGCATCACGGCTTCTGGCATTTCTACGACCCGCACCGCCTGTATGTGCCCGGCAACCCACATGAGCACGCCGTCCGCGACTACTACCGGATGATGGACAGCTTCGCGGCGGAGCTGCTCGACATCGCCGGGGACGACACGACCGTGCTGGTCGTCAGCGATCACGGCGTCTCGCGCATGGACGGCGGCATCTGCATCAACGAATGGCTGTGGCAGAACGGCTGGCTGTCGCTCAAGCGACCGCCCAGCAGCGGCGGGCTGACGCGCATCGAGGACTGCGACATCGACTGGGCGAACACCCGCGCATGGGCGAGCGGCGGCTACTACGGGCGCGTCTTTCTGGAACGTGCGCGGGCGCGAGCCGCAGGATCATCGCACCGGAGCATTACGACGTGATGCGCGACCTGCTGGCGTCGGCGCTGGCGGGCATCCCTGACCCGAACGGTCAGCCGCTCAACACCTGGTGTTCAAGCTGAACGCGGTGTACCAGCAGGTCAACAACATCGCCCCCGACCTGATGGTCTATTTCGGCGACCTTCACTGGCGGGCGGTCGGCAGCCTGGGACATGGCAAACACTGGACGCTCGACAACGACACCGACCTGACTACGCGAACCACGCGGTTCAGGGCATGTTCATCCTGCACGAGCTGTACAGGGCGGCGCGGGGCGCGTCGAGGGGCATCAACTGATGGACATCGCGCCGACCCTGCTGATCGCTTCGGGCTGCCGATTCCGGGGGAGATGCAGGGGCGGGTGATCTGAATCCGCGAGGTGTTGGCGATTATTCGGCGCTGGCAACCCAGGCCGAGCGCTGTTCGACCTGGAAGTGGGTCTTTAGCGCAGCAGCGGCGACCTGGAACCAGCGATACGACGCGAACGACAGCAGCATCGTGCCGGAAACCGTCACCGTGTACAGGAACGCCCTGTAGCTGTCGTCCTCCCACACGCCCGCTCGCATCAGCAGGAACAGCACCGTGTACAGCAGCGGGAAATGGTACATGTATATGCCGTAGCTGACCTCCCCAGTGAATTCATCCAGCGACAGTTGAGCTTCACCCACGAGCGCGGGTTGGTCGCCACATTCACGATCAGCACGGCGAACGCCAGCGACGTGATCATGATGATCGGCGTGGTCAGCGGCACGTCCTGCACAATGATGAAGCCGATCACCAGCAGCTGGATGCCGGCCTGCACCAACCGCCCGTAGATCAGCCGCAGTGCGGGGTGGCGGGTGAAGTATACGTAAGCGAACAGCGCGCCGATTGCCATGCACTGAAACGCATCCCGGTGTACAGCAGGCTGACCGAATCGACGCCCAGCGCCCCATGACCGGCAGCATCGCTAGCTTGACCGCGATCACGCCGATAGCGACCTTCACGAGCCGCTGTTGATCGCGCGCGACCCATGGGCCAGATCAGATAGAACTGCTCCTCAAGACTAATCGACCAGAGATGCCCCAACGCACCCATCGGACCGGCGAAATTCGCCAGAAACAGCGGAACCAGCACGATGCCGCGCGTCGTGATAGAACGGCTCCGCCGCGCCCAGCGCCAGCGGCAGCAGCACGAAACCCACGAAGGCGATCAGGTAGTAGAGGGGCCAGATGCGCAGGATGCGCCGACGTAGAAGTCTCCAAAATGAGAGCGCGCCGGTTCGCGCCGTTCGTCGAGCAGCAGATAGGCGGATCAGGAAGCCGCTCAGCACGAAAAACAGGTTGACGGCGCTCGAGCGTCCATCGCCAGCGCATTGAGCAGCGGGTAGACGGCGGTGGTTTTCCGCAGTTCTGCGAAATTCGTGCCGATGTGGACGATCATGACCGAGAATGCGGCATAGAAGCGCAGAGCGTTCAAGCCCGGAAAGTAAACTCGCTGCGTGATCTGGGTGGACATGTGGCTCGCTGCTCGCCGCCGGATGGATTACGGTCTCCTGCTACTAACTTATCACGGGTACGGAAATCGATTCATACGGATTGTGGCAGGCTGCCGATTCCGGGGAAATGCGGGTTAACGCGCGAAATTTCGCAACTGTCCCAGTACAGGTTCAGCCCGTTCCGGGTGGCGACCACCGCCAGTGACGCCCGCAACCAGTCGAGCCGCATCATCCGTGTGAAAGACTCCTAAGGACTCCGGTCGGGGTCACGACTCAGCGCCGACATCCTGCGGCAGCGGCCGTTCGCGCTTCAGCACTTTCGCCTTGAGCTGACCGCAGCCCGCGTTGATGTCGATGCCGCGCCGGACGCGCAGCGTCGCCGGGATGCCGTATTCGGCGAGGATGGCGATGAAGGTGTCGACGCGCCCCGGCGCGGACGGTCCGCCGTGATAGCCGCCGGTCAGGTTGAGCGGGATCAGGTTGACGTGGCAGTGAACGCCCTTGAGCAGCCGCCCAAGCGCGTGCGCCTGCTCCGGCGTGTCGTTCTCACCCTGAATCAGCGTCCATTCGAACGACATGCGCCGCCCGGATTTCTCGACGTAGTAGCGGCAGGCGTCGATCAGGTCGCTCAGCGGATAGCGCTTGTTGACCGGCAGCAGCGCCTCGCGCTCGGCGTCGGTGGCGGCGTGCAAGCTGACCGCCAGCTTGACCTGCAAGCCCTCATCGGCGTAGCGGCGGATCATCGGCACAAGACCGACGGTGCTGACGGTGATGTGCCGTGCCCCGATGCCGAGGTCGCGCATCAGGCGGCGGATAGCTTCGAGCGAGGCGTCGTAGTTGTGGAACGGCTCGCCCATGCCCATCAGCACGACGTTGCTCAGGCGCTCACCGCGTGCGGCGAGGTCGCGGGCGAAAAAGAGCGCCTGCTCGAAGATCTCGGCGGCGCTCAGGTGGCGGGCGAAGCCCATCTGTCCGGTTGCGCAGAACACACAGCCCATCGCGCAGCCTGCCTGCGACGAAATACAGGCGGTGCGGCGCTCGTCGTCGTATTCCATCAGCACCGACTCGATCAACTGCCCGTCGTGCAGGCGGTAGAGCCGCTTGACCGTGCCGTCGTGGCTGACTTCCTCTTCTTCAAGGACAATGCCGCCGAGTGTCGTCTCCTGCGCCAGCCGGGCGCGCAGGCTCGCCGGAAGGTTGGTCATGGCGTCGAACGAGGTGCTGAGCTTTTCGTACAGCCAGGACGATAGCTGGCGAGCGCGAAAGCCCGGCTCGCCCCACCCGGCAAGCAGGTCTGTCAGTTCGTCCGGCGAAAGGTCGTACAGATCGATCATCGTCGATTACCCAATCGAATCAACAAGAACACCAGCAGCGCCAGCAGCAAGACCAGAAACGTGACCGCCCCGGCTTGCACGGCGGGCTGCGCGACCGCCACTTCCAGCGCGGTCGGCGGCGGAGTCACCGTCGGCAGGCTGCCCGGCGGGCGCGGCGTGCTCGACGGCGGCGGCGGCAGCGGTGTATCCGACGGCGTCAGGGTCGGGACGGGTGTACGGGAGCGCACCCCGCGCAGCGTCGCGGTCGCAGAAGGGGTGAAGGTCGCCGTCGCGGTTGGGGTCGCCGTCGCAGTCGGCGTGCTGCTCACGGTTGCGGTGAAAGTCGGCGTTGGCGTCGGCGGCTGGTACGGTGTAATCCCATAGGCCGGACGCGGCATCCCGGCTGAAAATCCACTCCCGCCACGCCGGGATCAACCCGGAGAGCGGCTCCCCCATCGCCCGCTCGTAGGCGCTGTCGAAATCGTCGGCGTCGACGCGCGCCAGATCGAACAACCCCTGATAGCCAATTCTATCCGCAATGAGCAGGATCATGCCAAGACCTGCGCACGCCACAAGGGTGCTGTTTGTACCGTTTGCACCGCCCAGCGACAGCAGCGTGCCGTCGCGGGCGGCTTGCTGGGCGGGCGGCAGCAGCGCGTTTTTCGGGGACGGCGCGAAGAACTGCGCCAACCCATCGGAGAACCAGCCCGGCACCGCCTTCCCGCGCCAGAGAGCCGCGTATGCATCCCGAACCAGCGCCCCCACGACCAGCGATTCAGCGCCTGTGTTCGGATCCATGACCAGCACCCGATAGCCCGCCAGCACCGCCTCGGAAATCCCGGCGTCGCAGGTGACCGTGAAGCCGCTCTGCGCGCGGGCGATGCGTCGCCGTTGTCGGCGGGGTGCAGCCCGGCTCGAACGGATAGACCAGCAGATTTTCGGCGAGGCTGCGCCCGGTATTCTGCTCCAGCAGCGCGCGCACGTCCCGCAGCAACTCGATCAGCAGCGCCCGCGCGCGGCGCGGCGACGTGGAAATTATCTGCGTCGAGCCGCACCCACTCGACGCGCGGATCGCTGAAGGTGAGCGCGTCATCAAGCGTGCCGGTATGCCATTCTGAGCGGTCAACGCCCAGCGATAACCGATCGGGCCCGAACAGCGGCGGCGGATCGTCCACCGGATGCGCCAGACGTACTCCAGCGACGACCCCGTGTCAGTATCACGCGCCGCCTGCGCCGCGTCCACGACGACTGATCGTGACCGTCCCACTCAAGCGTTAGGTGTGCCGATGAAATCTCGCTGCCGCGACATCGAGATCGAGCGTGAAGCGATCGCCTGTGGAAAGATGCGAGCTCGGCGGAGCCGCCCGTCACGAAACTCCGTGACGGTCAGGGCGAGCAGCAGCGCGATGACCGGGATCGGTGACTTCATAGCGACGACCCGACCAGCACCGCCAGCGCGAGCTGGATGAAGTTGTAGACGAAATGCCCGATGATCGAGGCGGTGGTGCTCTGGCGCTGGCGCAGCCAGCCGAGCGCCAGCGACGTGACGAAGATGATCACGGTCGCCGGGGTGAGCGTGTACTGGGTGTGCAGCGCCGCGAAGAAGACGCTCGTCACCCAGATGCCCATGACCGGCTGAAGCGCGCCGCGAAAGAACACCTCCTCGCCGATGGCGACGATTGCCGAGAGCAGCAGCGCCTTCGGCAGCGAGTTGAACGCCTGCGCAAGCTGATCCGAAGCGCGGGTCTGGCTGCCGAAGCTCCTCCGCGAGACGAACTGCGTCCAGACAAGGCTGGCGGCGATGATCAAGCCGAACAGCAGGATGCCGATGCCAATGCCCCAGCTGATGTCCTCGCGCGTCGGCAGGCGCAGCCCCAGCCGGGCGAACGCTGCCTGCGGCGCGCGGCGCAGGAACAAGCCGACGCCCAGCGACGCCGCGAATACCCACAGCACGTCCTCGAACAGCACGTCACCCAGATCGACACCGCTCACCTGAATGCTCTCGGCAAGCCCGGCGATGCCGCCGCCGACCACGAAATCGCCCACCACGACGCAGATCATCGACAGCATCAGCACCCAGGCGGTCGTGTGCATGGGCGACGCGGGGTCATAGGTGGCGCTGGCAGGCAGGATACGACGGATACGCTCTCGCAGCGCCTGAGAGCTAACGATCTGGACGCTCAGCAGGCAGAGAACCAGCGTCAGCACAAAATTGACCGCTGCCCCCGTCTTGTCGACCTGCGGCAGACCGGCTTCGTCGGGCAGTGGGAGGTACGCCGCCTGTAGGATGAACAGCCCATAGAGAAAGGTCAGGAACGCGAAGCCGTAGAGCAGCCAGCGCAGCAGCCCCTCGCGTTCAGCGGCAAGGATTTGCTGATTGGCGAGGTAGATCGTGAAGCCAACGTAAGCGAGTGCGCCGGTGAAAGTGAGAATGCTGGAAATATCCATGAGTGTGATCTGCCCGCCTTACCTGAGGGACATTATACACCGCCGCGAAAGGGATTTCCGGCATTGACCATGCTTCGCTGCTCGTGCTAGAATGTGACCATCCTGCTGGAGGGATGGCCGAGCGGTTGATGGCAGTGGTCTTGAAAACCACCGTGCCCGACAGGGCACCGTGGGTTCGAATCCCACTCCCTCCGCTTGGTACACAATCCGGGGAGGTGCCAGAGTGGACGATCGGGGCCGCCTGCTAAGCGGTTATACGGGGGTAACTCCGTATCGCAGGTTCGAATCCTGTCCTCCCCGCTTTTTCCTCAAATTGCCAGTGCGATACGAGTTCATGCGAGCTTCAGTCGCTCAGGCTCGGCGTGACGCCTGCTGAGCGAGCTTGATCCCGTAATGCCGCAGGTTCGCCTGCAGCGTCCATCATCACCCCTTGATACGAAGCCTTTTATAGCCACGGTGCAGCCGGAATTTCGGGGAAACCGAAAAGCTGGCTGGCATTCTATGCTGCCAACCAGCCGGGAGCCAACGTCAATTATGACCGGCTCGGGCACTCGCCCCTTGACGGCGAGATTGCCCGTATGTCCGCCCGTCAGGATGCGGATTCAGTTTTCGGCAGCGGGTATTGCACGTCGAGCGCGAGGTTCAGCTTCAGCACGTTGACGCGCGGTTCGCCGAGCAAGCCGAGAAAGCGTCCTTCCGTGAACTGATCCACCAGCGTCTGAATCGATGCGGCGTCCGTCCCGCGCAGCGCGGCGATGCGCGCCACCTGATACTGTGCGGCTGCCGGGCTGATGTGCGGATCAAGCCCGCTGCCCGACGCCGTCACCAGGTCGACCGGAATCGGCAGGGTGTTGCTCACATCCGCTGACTCATCCGCCGCTTTGAGCGCGTCGATGCGTGTTTGCACCATCCCGTCCTCGCCGATCAGCGCCGGGTTCAGTGGACCATAGTTCGAGCCGGACGAAGCCGCCGCGTTGTAAGGGACGGGACTGGTCGCCGAGAGCCGCCCCCAGAAATACGCCGGGTTGCTGAATTCCTGCCCGATCAGCTCCGAGCCGATCACGTTGCCATCAGCATCTTTGATCAGGCTGCCATTCGCCTGATAGGGAAAGATGACCTGAGCGATTCCCGTGATGACCGCCGGATACAGCAGCCCGGTGATGACCGTCAGGGCGACCAGAGCGACAATCGCCGGGCGAACGATCTGGTTGAGTTGAGTTCTGGTGTTCATATTAATTCCTCCGTTCTGGTAGGGGCACGACATGTCGTGCCCTACGTATGTTTGCTCAGGTCAGGTGTAGCGCGACCAGAATCAGGTCGATGATCTTGATGCCGATGAACGGCGCGACGATGCCACCCAGCCCGTAGATCAGCAGGTTTTCGCGCAGCAGCGCCGACGCACCAATCGGGCGATAGCGCACGCCGCGCAGCGCCAGCGGGATCAGGACGATGATGATCAGCGCGTTGAAGATCACCGCCGACAGGATCGCGCTGGTGGGCGTCGCCAGCCCCATGATGTTGAGCGCATTCAACTGCGGATACGTGGTGGCGAACGCCGCCGGGATGATGGCGAAGTACTTCGACACGTCGTTGGCGATGCTGAACGTCGTCAGTGCGCCGCGTGTCATGAGCAACTGCTTGCCGATCTCGACCACCTGAATCAGCTTGGTCGGGCTGGAGTCGAGGTCGATCATGTTGCCCGCTTCTTTCGCCGCCTGCGTGCCGGTGTTCATGGCAACCGCCACGTCCGCCTGCGCCAGCGCTGGAGCGTCGTTGGTGCCGTCGCCCGTCATGGCGACCAGCCGCCCACCCTCCTGATTCTCGCGGATCAGCTTGAGTTTGGCTTCGGGCGTCGCCTGCGCGAGAAAATCGTCGACTCCGGCTTCGGCGGCGATGGCGGCGGCGGTCAGCGGGTTGTCGCCCGTGATCATGACGGTCTTGATGCCCATGCGCCGCAGCTCGGCAAAGCGTTCCTTGATCCCACCTTTGACAATGTCCTTGAGCTGCACGACTCCCAGAACCTTGCTTCCGTCGGCGACCACCAGCGGAGTCGCGCCCTGCCGGGCGATGTCTTCCACGATCTTCTGCACGGCTGGCGAGAACTGCCCACCCTGCTCCTCGACGTAAGTCCTGACGGCATCGGCAGCGCCCTTGCGAATCTGACGACCGTCCACGTCGAGACCGCTCATGCGGGTCTGCGCCGTGAAGGGGATGAACGTTCCCGCCATGCCCGTCAC
>JAXLWE010000043.1:0-46199 GCA_046328655.1 Anaerolineae bacterium
CGGTGGAGGACAAGTTCCATGTCGACCTCACGATTGTTCGCAACTGGCAGTTTACGGAAACCGAATTTACCGACGGCATCGATAGCTGCGTCCAGCTTGACGATCCCTCGCAGGCGCGGCAGTTGTTCTACGGCTGGCGCTTCGTGATCACGGCGCTGGACGGACGCCAGTTTGAAGGGCGCTCCAGCTTCAATTACCAGATCATCACCGCCTGCGACACCGTGACCGAGCCGGTCACCAGCGGTGCGGGCGCGACGGGCGATCTGCCTGCGCCGGTTGCCGGAAGCGCGGCGATTGGCGGCTTCGAGCTGGGCGGGCAGGTGCTGGAACTCAACGCCAACACCGTCAACCTGGCGAAGCGTTCGGGCATGACCTGGGTCAAGACCCAGCTCAGCTATTCGCTTGGTCAGGACCCCGGCACGGCTGCGGGATTCATCAACGCGGCGCACGCCAACGGCTTCAAGGCGCTGCTCAGCATCAAGGGCGATAAGGGGCAGCTAGGCGGCGATTACCAGAGCTACATCAACAGCTTCAGCCAGTTCGTCGGCGGCGTCGCGGCGCTGGGCGTGGATGCGATTGAAGTCTGGAACGAGGCGAATATCGACCGCGAATGGCCCGCTGGCTCGATCAACGGCGGCACGTACACCCAGCTTCTCGCAGGTGCGTTCAACGCCATCAAGTCGCGCAACGGCAACACCATCGTGATCAGCGGCGCGCCTGCGCCGACCGGCTTCTTCGGCTCGGCGGGCTGCACGGCGAACGGCTGCAACGACGACGTGTTCATGCAGCAGATGGCGCAGGCTGGCGCAGGCAGCTACATGGACTGCGTCGGGCTGCACTACAACGAAGCCATCATCGCGCCGACCCAGAGCAGCGGCGACCCGCGCGGCGGCTACCCGACCTACTACTTCAGCTCGATGCTCCAGCGCGGTTACGGTCCGTTCGGCGGCAAGCCGGTCTGCTTCACCGAACTCGGCTACCTGACGGGGCAGGGCTACAGCCAGGCGATCCCGGCGAACTTCGCCTGGGCGAACAACACGACTGTCGCGCAGCAGGCGGCATGGCTGGCGAGCGCGGCGACGCTGTCCGCGCAGAGCGGCAAGGTGCGCCTGATGATCGTCTGGAACGTGGATTTCCCGTTCTTCACCGACACCGACCCGATGGGCGGCTACGCGATCTTCCGTCCCGATGGCTCGTGCCCGTCGTGCGATTCGCTCAGCGCGGTGATGCACTAATCAGCATCTCATAACGCAAATGTGTAGGGGCACGATATATCGTGCCCCTACGTGTTTATATCCACAGGATCAATCCCAGCAGCGACGGCGCGTTGAATCGTGCCCGCGCAGGCGCTCTTGATGCTGCCAGATCGCCAGAGAACAGAACAAGGCCAGTACACCGGCGTGCGTGGGTGTCGCCGCGCTGTTCGGGGTTTGCAGGTCGGGGGCGAACCGGCGCAGCTTGCGGCGGTATTCCCAGCCTTCCGGGAACGTCTCCCAGCCGCCCACCCAGCATGAATTCCGCCGCTCGCCCGGCGCCCGCCAGCCGCGTCGGGTTTGCGCTCGGCTTCGGCGTGAAGCGGCGCGTCGGCGTTGGGCAGGTATGCCGCCACCCAGCGGTTTTCCGCCCGCATCGCCGTGTACAACCCGATCCCATAGATCGGAATCATCTGCGCGACCTCGTGCGCCATGAACAGGTCTCGCTTCTCCTGCAGCAGCGCGCTCTCCGCCAGCACGTAATTCAGGCGCGATCACGCCGCGCCGCTTCGCCAGCCGCACCAGCACGATGGCGAACACAGCGCGCGATCCACGCGCCCCGGCGCGTCACCAGCACGTAATCAAGGTCGTCGTCGTTGTCGGAGGCGTTGCGCACCGCCAGCGCGCCGGTGAGCGCCACCATGCGCACGAACGGCAGCCGCGCCAGCCGCTCGCCATAATCGAGCGCGTCGCGCCACGGCGTTTACGCGGTACCTGTTCGCGCTGCTCGCGCACGACGAGGATGCTGCGCCGCCCGGCGGGGATCACGTAGTCGTCGGGCATTTCGAGCACCGATTGTAAAAGGGCGGAAGTCGCCAGCGCGTGGTCGATCTGCGCCCGGCTGACCGGGGAGTTGGCAATCAGGAAGTGGTGGAGTTCGGGACGAGTCAGCGGAAAATCGAAAATGTCGGCGTAGACCACCGTTTTCAGAATCGCTCGGTCGGACTCAAGGCACTTGCTCCCACTCCCACAGCCAGAAATTGGCGTACTGGCAGGTGGTCGAATTCGGCTCGAAGTTCACCACCGCGATGCCGACTTCGCCGTCCTGCGGCGCGTTCTCCAGCGTGCCGACCAGCTTGCGGTCGACGTAGTAATATATTGTATTATCGTCGGCGATCACCAGAAGCAGATGTGTCCCCCTGCCAATTGCCGCGTTTTGCCCGTATAAGTCGGCGCTGAAGTTGTCGCCGCTGGACGGAACGCGCCGAAGCCATCCTGATCCGTGCAGGCGGCGTCGCCGTCGGTCATCGCTGGCAGGCGGACCCACCAGCCATTCGCCGTGCGCTGAGTCCAGGCGCAGCCGGGACTGCAATGACGGTCGCGCCGAGCGCGAAATTGATGCCGCGTGCCGCGCATCCGGCTGTAGCGCGCTCATTGCCGGACGCGCCAGCACGCACCACGGCGTCGGGCGAGGTCAACAGCTCATCGCCATCAGCGGCAGGGTGATCAGTTGCCGAGCACCAGCACTATCGGCGACCGTCGCCAGGCTGTTGATCTCCTGCAGGACGGCGTATTCGCCGACCACGCAGGGTCGTCGCCGTCGGGTCGAACAGTTGTTCGTCGATGATGTATCCCGAAAACGCCCAACGTGGTCACGATCGCCTGGCGTCGACCGGCGTGCGGTCTTCGGCGCTGCCGATGCAGCCTGGTGTTGTTGAAGAAGTCGAAGCCGACGCCGCGCGCCAGCACCGCAATCGAGAAGCTGGCTGCGCCGGGGATGATGTTCAGGTGCAACGTCCAGTCGTGGATCACCGTCTCGTTCCGTCCTGCACCAGCGTGAAGCGCCAGTTGCCCAGCGAGTTGATCGACAGCAGATAGTACGACTGCTCGTGACGGCGCGCCGCCATGCCGACCACCGCCCATCCCGACGGATCGGCGACGTTGACGACCTGCGCCTGCGCGGCGTAGAAATCGCGCACCGACGGCGCGGCGTCGTCGAAGGCGGCAGCGGTTGGGCGTGTGCCTTCGGTGGTTAACTGCAATTGTTCGTCCGCCTGCTGCGCCGTGATCGTGGCGTTCAGGGCGCGCCATGTGCTGTCGCTGAAGTCGTCGTCGTAGAGGGGCACGCTGTAGCCGGGGAACATCGTCAGGGTGTAATCGCCCGCCGTGTCGTTGACGCCGGAGACCGTCAGCGTGAACGTATCGGCGCGCGGCATGGTGATCGCTTCGAGCAGCGGGTTCAGGCTGTCGGGGTAGTTGTAGTCGTCGCTGCTGACGACTTCCCGACCGCTGCTGTCGGTCAGCGTCATCGCCGGGTCGAAGCCGTCGGTCTGCGCTTCGAGTGTGAACGACAGCACGGCGCCGTTCTGGGCGAAGAATGTCCAGCTATCGGTCGCCCCGGCGGACAGGCTGCCGGTGACGGGCGTCGCCAGCGTCAGCGAAGTCTGCGCCTGCGCCGGGATGACAACCGACAGCGCGACGACGAGCATGAGTGTGATTTTCAGTTTACGGGCATCCATTCCGAGAATTGGGTATTCAGCCAGTGAGGTAGGTGGTGAAGTCGGACGGAGTCATCTCGGCTCCGTACATCCAGCGATGGTTTTCGGCATCGCGCAGGCGGCGCTGCTCGCCCGCCAGCCGCAAGTCCTCGCGCATGTCGTCCTCTCTCTTGCCCTTGCGCTGCGAGATCAGCTTCTTGAACTGCCCAGCGGACAGGCTGAACGATTCGTGTGACGGCGACATGAACGTGTAGACCGTCAGATAGCTGCTTTCGAACTGGAGCGCGCACGCCAGCATGACCAGCCTTTCGGCACGCGCGCCCGCCGGTTAATCTTGAACGTCCACAGCAGCGCCGTCGCCGGGTCTTCGGACAGGATTTCCGCCTGCACCTGCGACCGATTCACCAGCTTCACGCCGCCCCTGTCGATCTGTACGGCTCGCCCGCTGGGCCAGCGCTGCTTCAGGATACGCTCCGTCCAGCGCGGTGATACCGTAGGCGACAACAAAACCAACCAGGATCGGCAGCAAGCCGAGGTCCTTCGGCGGACATCAGTGCGCTGATCGACCCGCTGATCACCCAGGCGGCGAGAAAGACGACGACCACCACCAGGCGAATCGCGCCGTGTTCCCTGTCCACCGGGATGATGAGCTGATCGCCGATTACCGGAGCATTCACGCGCTTATTCCGTTTCTATACCCGCGCGCCGCGCGAAAATGATCACGCGCGCTTCACGCTGGGTAGCAAGGTCGACAGGCTCAAGCCGCTCGTTGAGCAGCGCCATTATGCCGAAACCCGCGCGTTGCAGCAAGGCGGTGACCACCTGAATCGGGAAGCCACGCCGCGTGCGCATCGCCTGCTGGCGCTGCCACGCCGAACCTTCACGGCGGAACACCAGAATATCCTCGATGCTCACCTGACGGTCGTAATCGAAGGAATAGGACGCGACCGCCGTCAGGTCGAGGTCGTCGCGCAGGATTGTCGTGGTCTGGTCGAGGTGCGCCAGCCCCTCAATCGTGTGCAGGTCGAAGATGAACAGCTTGCCCGGCATCAGGA
This sequence comes from Anaerolineae bacterium, assembly GCA_046328655.1. Lineage (GTDB taxonomy): Bacteria > Chloroflexota > Anaerolineae > Aggregatilineales > Phototrophicaceae > Flexifilum. The sequence continues at coordinate 4,747 of JAXLWE010000043.1, forward strand.
TGCGCGCCACCGACGTGAGCGCGGTTTCGAGGTCGCGCAGGCTGCTCAGTTCGTTGAGCGTGTCCAGCGCCAGCGCCAGATCGATGTCGTGCAGGTCTTTGAGCGAGCGAATATCGCCTTCGTAAAGCTGGAAGCCGATGCCGCTGCCGCTGATCGACTGCTGCGCCTGCCGCAGCATCGCGGGAGAGATGTCGATCCCGGTGATGTTGTAGCCCCGGTTGGCAAGCCACTGAACGCTCGCGCCCGTCCCGCATCCGAGATCGACCGCGCGCCGTCCCACCCAGTCGTGCGACTGGGCGTAGTCGATTAGCGCGGGCGTGATCGACGCGGCGTAATCCGCCATCCCCAGCGCTTCGTAGACCGGCGCGAGTTGCTCATAGTCGTCGCTCACGGAGTTTCCTCTCTATTGGCGGACAAACAGCGGCGCGGAAGTATAGATCAGGTCGAGCGACTGGCTGTAGACCACCACACTGCGATACAGGCTCAGGTCGGTGTCGGCGGGCAGGGTGTAATTCTGGCTGCCATCGCTCGCCTTCAGGATGCCGATATCCAGTGGCGCAACGTCGGCGACCGTCATGTTGGCGAGCGAGGTCGGCGTGTCTGCCGCCGACAGGTAGACGTGCAAATCCGGTCCGCTGAGCATACTGTAGCCTTCGAACCGCATCGTCAGCGCGCTGCTGGCATCCTCGTAGATCGTCACCGTGCCCTGACCCCAGCGCACGGCGTTGATCGGCTGGAACGTCCCGCTGGCGACCGTTATCGGGGCGACCATCTCCGGCATCGCCTGATCCTCTTCGGAGAGCTGGGTGCGCGGCGCGAGCGCGGCGGTGACCATAGCCAGCGCGCGGGTGCGGTCGCTCTCGGCGAAGGCGAGGTACGCCCGCTGCTGCTCCTGTGGGAGGCTCAGGAAATCGTCCTGAAGGTCGGCGGCAAGACCGGGGAACGCTTCCTCCGGCGCTGCTACGCGGTTTTCAAATATGGGCTGCCAGTAGGGAAACGTGAAGGTTGCTACCACCAGCGCCGCCCCCAACAGCATCAAGAACAGTCTAAGACGCATATCAGCTTACCTGATTGCGGTGTAGGGTAGCGCAAAATGGTCAAACTTGCGAGAGTGCGTGCCCGGCGGCTTATGGACGCCTCGTCGGCATGTAGTAGCCTTGCCCCGGCGCGGTGACGATGTACGTCGGGTAGCGTGGGTTTTCTTCCAGCTTCTGGCGCAGCCGCGAGATGTTGACGCGCAGCACCGAATAATCGCCTTCGTATTTTTCGCCCCACACGGTGCGAAGCAGCTCGTCGTGACCGATGACCGTCCCGGCGCTGCGCATGAGCGTGACCAGAATGCCATATTCCACTGGCGTCAGATGCAGCTTTTTGCCCCGGATGCTGACCTGCCGCCGCGCCATATCCAGTTCCAGGTGGCGCACGTGCAGCCGCGTTTCGGCGGGCGGCGTCCATTCGCTCACCCGGCGCAGCAGCGCGTGAACCCGCGCGACCAGTTCCTCCGGCGAGAACGGCTTGACCACGTAGTCGTCCGCGCCTTCTTCGAGAGCGACCACCTTGCTCTTGTCCTGCGTCGCCCCGCTCAGGATGATCATCGGCAGCAGCGAATTGGCGCGCACCTGCCGCAGCACATCCAGCCCGGTCATATCCGGCAGATTCAGGTCGAGCAGCACCAGATCGGGCTGCGTATTGGCGATCTCGCTCAGGGCGATCTCGCCGCTATCGGCGGTCACGGCGCTGTAGCCGGACGTCTCCAGCACGGCAGTCACGAAATCGGCGGTATCGCTATCGTCTTCGACAATCAGGATTAGGGGGCTTTGTTCGTTGCGCGTCAGCATGTGGTCACTTTCCGGTAGTCAGGGTAACGGGTTTTAAACGCTCCTTGAACCTAGCGTAATTAAAGCATAAGTGCGGTGATTCGCGCAAACAGATAGCGTATAAGTTTCGTTTGGATTTGGCACGGGATAGGTTGTGACCGCTCAAACATAACAAAAGACGCCTGCGAATCGGTGGGCAGGCGTCTGTCAACATGGGCGGTACTGGACTCGAACCAGTGAAACCTCTCGCTTGTAAGGCGAGCGCTCTAACCAACTGAGCTAACCGCCCGTCCTTTGAAAATTCTACGACAGCCAGTCCGGTTTATCAATGCCGATATATTCTTGAATCGCTCCATATACGTGCTGAACAATCTGCGTATTGTACACCGACACCGTGCATACGCCGTAGATGAGCTTGCGCCCCCGCTGTCTGCTGCTTGTGGGCTGCACATTTACGAGCGTCTTTCGTAGACAGCTTCGGGGAAGGCTGAGGATGCCCAACCAATAGTCCTCGATTTCGTCGGCTGATTTACCGTTGCCTGTGTAGCAGACAATATGGAGATTCATCCGGTCGTCGGCAACGTGCAGCGCTCTCGCAGGAAGCTGACGAAGAAGGAGACCAGCGCCGGATCAGCGTTCGCCAGCTGAGGCTGGTTCGCGCTTTTGTTGCCTTCCGCCCAGTGGAGCACATCCCGCCAGATGAAGGGGATCACCTTCTCGCTTTGGCGCGTCCTTCCGCCTGATAAGCGGTTCTCTGACGGAGCGCCTTCTGGGAATTTGCCAGACTCCCGCGTATTTTTGCCGGATAGTGATGATATTTCTCGCGGAGTGCGGCTTTCTGGTCGCCAGATAGCTCAACATCACGCACCCAAATGCTTACCGAGCTTTTGGTGACGCCAAGCTGCTCGGCGATGTCTTTGACGGACATCCCTTCCTGTCGCAGTTGACGGGCGCGGCTGCGCTCCAATGGTTTTGCCATGTGTTGTTCTTACAACCTCGGCGGCGTGACGCCGGTCTGCCCCTGATACTTGCCCTTGCGGTCGGCGTAAGAGACTTCGCATTCCTCGTCGGCTTCCAGGAAAAGCACCTGCGCGATGCCCTCGTTGGCGTAAATCTTGGCGGGCAGCGGCGTCGTGTTGCTGATCTCGATGGTGACGAAGCCCTCCCAGCCCGGCTCGAACGGTGTCACGTTGACGACGATGCCGGAGCGGGCGTAGGTCGATTTGCCGAGGCAGATGCACAGGACGCTGCGCGGGACGCGGAAGTATTCGACCGACCGCGCCAGCGCGAACGAGTTCGGCGGGATGATGGCGATGTCGGTCGTGATGTCCACGAATGACTCGCTGGCGAAATTCTTCGGGTCGACCACTGCGGAGTAGACATTGGTAAAGACCTTGAACTCGTTGGCGACGCGCAGGTCGTAGCCGTAAGACGACACGCCATACGAGATGACGCCCTCGCGCCTCTGGCTTTCGATGAACGGCTCGATCATGTGGTGTTCGAGCGCCATTTTGCGAATCCAGTGATCTGGCTTGAGTCCCATCGATACCCCCCTGTCAGGTTGTGCGATTAGAAGCGAACTGCGAGAACGCGGTCACGATGCGGCGAGCAGCTTGCCCGCCAGCACGAGCCATAGAATGCCGATCAGCCCGTTGAGCCACCATTCGAAGCGCCGGTAAATCCGCCGCACCCGGTGATCCGAGAAGGTGACGGCGACCACGTTGTACCACGTGAACGAGATCGTGATCAGCACCAGCGCCGTGAACAGCTTTTCCTCGACCGGCGTCGAAACGTGCAGAAAGGTCGTGAACAGCGCCAGAAAATACAGCGCCGAAGTCGGATTCGAGATCGCCGTCAGCAAGCCGCCCAGGAACGCCTGCTTTTCCGGGATCGTCGCGCTCTCGTCGTCCGCCTCCGAGCGCGCCGGGCGATGGCGCAGACCGTTGAGCGCCTTGATGCCGGTGTACAGGAAATAAGTCGCCCCGACGACCTTGATCAGATTGAAGATCAGCGGCGACTGCGAGATGATGGTCGCAAAGCCCAGAACGCCGATGGTGACGTAGATCAGGCTGCCCAGCGCCACCCCGCGCGCCGTGACCAGCCCGCTGCGGCGCGAGTAGGTCAGCGAGTTGCGGCTGACGACCAGAAAATTCGCGCCGGGGCTGACCACCGCCGCCAGATGCACCAGGGCAATCGCCAGAATCGTCAAGCTGCGTCCTCTACATCACGTCCGGCGCGGTCATGCCCATCAGCGACAGCACGCGCTTGAATGTCACCAGCGCCGCGCGGAAGAAGCGCAGCCGCGCCTTCGCCAGTTCGGGCGGTACCTCGCTGTGCATGACGCGCACGTTGTCGAATACCGGGTGGAAGGCGTTCGCCAGCTCCAGCGCGTAGAAGGCGATGCGGTGCGGCTCGAACTGGCGCACCGCCGTCTCGATCACCTCGCTCAGTTCCAGGGTCTTGCGCAGGAAGCCGAGTTCGGCGTCTCCCAGCAGCGCCATGTCCGCGCCCTCGTCGCTGAGACCGCGCGCCGCCGCCTCGCGGAAAATCCCGGCGCAGCGCACGTGCGCGTACTGAATGTAGTAGACCGGGTTTTCGTTGCTCTGCTTGACGGCGAGGTCGAGGTCGAAGTTGAGCTGCGAATCGGCGCTTCGTGCCAGCAGCATGTAGCGCACGGCGTCGGCGCTGGTCTGGTCGATCAGGTCGTCGAGCGTGTCATACACGCCCCGCCGCGTGCTCATGCGGACTTCCTTGCCGTCGCGCATCGTCCGCACCAGTTGGTTGATGATCACGTGGACTTTCGACGGATCGTAGCCGAGCGCGCTCAAGCCGTACTGCACGACCTTGTACTGCGCGGCGTGATCCGCCCCCAGGACGTTGACGGCGAGGTCGAAGCCACGCTCCAGCTTGTTGACGGTAGGCGATGTCCGGCAGCGTATAGGTCGGCTCGCCGCTGGACTTGACCATCACGCGGTCTTTGCTGTCGCCGAACGCCGTGCTGCGGAACCAGGTTGCCTCGCCTTTATCGCCCGCTTCTTCGCGTTCTTCGGCGGTCGCGCTTTCCGGCAGCGCCGCTTTGTAGATATGCCCGCGCTCCTCAAGCTGTCTGAGGATCACCCAGGCGCGCCGCTCTCGTACAGGCTGTTCTCGTTGAAGAAAACGTCGTGATGTATCTGCACGCGGGCGAGGCTGGCGCAGATCCACTCGAACATCTGGTGCTCGGCGTATTCCTTGAACGGCTGCCAGTCGGCGTCCGCCCACGAATCGCTATGTTCCCTGACAAGCGCTTGCGCGAAGTCGATCAGGTAATCACCCTGATAGAATGTGCCGTCGTCGGGGATTTCCACCGGGCGACCGAGCGCTTCCAGATAGCGCAGCTTGAGGCTGTTGCCCAGGTTGCGCATCTGGTTGCCGGCATTGTTGAAATAGTATTCGCGCTGTACGTCGTAGCTCGCCGCTTCCAGCAACCGCGCCATCGTGTCACCGATCACGCCGCCCCGGCTGCGCCCGATGGTGATCGGTCCGGTCGGGTTGGCGCTGACGAACTCGACCTGCGCCTTCTTGCCCGCGCCGAAATCCAGCGCGGGTCGTCACCCGCCGCGATGATCGCCTCGGTCTGCTGGCGCAGCCAGTCGGCATCCAGCCGAAAATTGATGAAGCCGGGATGCACGACTTCGACCGCGCCGACGAAATCCGGCTTCGCATAGTGATTGGCGATCTGCGTGGCGATGTGGAACGGGTTCAGCTTGGCGGGCTTCGACAACTGCATGGCAACCGCCGCTGCGTAGTCGCCCTGTTCCGGGCGCTTGGGCGGGCGGATGTCGATGTCCCGGGGATATCCACAGCGGGCAAATCTCCGGCGGCTTGCGCGGCGGCAATCGCCTGCTTGACCGACCGGGCGAGTTCGTAGGGCAGGAGCGTCAAGATGGGGATTCCTTCGTAGATTTCACTGCTTGATATGCGGGTGCATTCTATTCGGGATCGGGGCGCTTCGCAAGCGTCAGTGGCTGACCATTTCGATCACACCGTCGGCGATCACCGGGGCGTGGAAATGGCAGTTGGGGCAGCCCCAGCCGTCGCCGTGTTCGACCAGCAGCGCCTGACGGCAGCGCGGGCAGCGCAGGATTTCCGCCAGCGGTCGCGCCAGCGTCGGCGTCGATGTGCCCGCCTTGCGCCCCCACACCCGGTTGTAATCGACCTGCCACACCTCGACCGACACGTCCTCGATGCCGAGCGCTTCCAGTTCCGCCTGCATCTGCGCGTCCGACCAGGTTTTGCCGGGCATCAGCCGCGTGTTGATGCGGTTGGTGGTCAGCAGCAAGCCGCCCGGTCGCAGCACGCGCGCGATTTCGCGCAGCACGGCGCGCTCGTCGACCATGAATTCGAGCGCTTCGAGGCAGCTCACCACGTCGAACGTCGCGTCTCCGAACGGCAGACGCTCGGCGGGCGACCAGATGAGCGTGACGCGCCTGTCGCCGCCCAGCTTGTAGGCGGCGTGGCTCAGCATCCGGCGGCTCAGGTCGACGCCGACGATGTGCCTAATTGCCGGTGCCGCAGCAGCGCCAGCGGCAGCCGCGCCGTCCCGGTCGCCACGTCCAGCACCAGCGGATTTTTGACCGGCGCGATCCCGACCATGATCGGCTGCGCCAGCGGCATGTGATCGTATTCGTCGCTGTAGCGCTTGATGTCGTCGTAGCGCCCGGCGTACAGGTCGTACAGCCAGATCACCACCCGCCGACCGAGATATACGCCCTCGGACGCGATCAGCAGCCAGTAACCCAGCGCGACGATCCCCAGCGCGATCAGCGCCAGCACCAGCTCGCGTGGCAGCCAGCTCATGCCAGCAAGCCTTGCTCGCGCAACCAGGGGCGCACGCCGCTATCCCCGCGTCGAGGTCGACGCGCGGCGTCCAGCCGGGCAAATCGCGCGCTTTGGTCATCCTGAAGGTGATCATGCGCCGGATGAACTCTAGCTGATCCGGCATATCGCCCCCCATGCTGACGCGCGGCGCGACCAGCCGCACGAGCCGCGCGAGCGGTAGAGCAGGGCCAGGTGAATCGCCGGCCAGCGCCGGTGCCCGGCGAGGCGGGCATAGCATCCCACAAAGTCGCGCCACGTCGGCGACGGATCGGGCGTGCAGTTGAATATCTGGTTGGCGGCTGCCGGGTGCCGCGCCGCCGTGATCATCATATCGACCACGTCGTCAATATAAATCGGGAACACCGAGCCGCGCCCGTCGCCGACGAAGGGCGTCGGCTTCAACTTCGCCAGCCGGAACAGGTTGCCCGTCCAGTTGACCGACCCCGCGCCGTAGATCATGCCCGGTCGGATGATCGTGTAGGGCACGCCGCCGCTTTTTGCACGACGCTTTCGGCGGTCTTGGTGCGCGCATAAGGGGATCAGCGCCAGGCGCAGGCGGAGTATCTTCGGTCACGTCGCCCGCGATCTTGAAGCCGTACACCGAGATGCTGCTGACGTAGACGATCCGCTCAGCGCCGCCCGCTGCTGCGGCGTCGATCACGTTTCGCGTCCCTCGACGTTGACCACCCGCTGGCGCTCATACCCGCCAAAGTGGGCAGCGGCGTGGAACACGACCCGGCAACCGCGCGTCGCCGCGCGCCGTCGGCGTCGGTCACGTCGCCCAGTGCCACCTCGACACCCGTTTCGCGCAGCACCTCGGCACGCTCTGATCGCGCCAGCGCCGCGCACGCGCCGTCGGCTGCCAGCCGCCGCGTCAGCGCGCCGCCCAGGAACCCGGTCGCCCCGGTGATCCAGAGATCGGTTGATCAGTGAAGCTCATCCAGCCTGACCCTTCGCGTACCGGGGTAATTGTAGCGCCGCCGCGCGGCTGGCACTACCGATCACGGTTGCGCCGTACCCACCTCCGGCGCGGCTTCGTCCTCCTCGCGGAACTGCATCTGGTAGAGTCGGGCGTACAGCCCGTTGACCGCCATTAACTGCTCGTGCGATCCGAGTTCGATGATGCTGCCTTTTTCCAGCACGGCGATGCGGTGGGCGACCCGCACGGTGCTCAGCCGGTGCGCGATGATCACGGTCGTGCGCCCCTGCATCAGCCGGGCGAGCGCCTCCTGAACCTCGTGCTCGCTCTCGCTGTCCAGGCTGGACGTGGCTTCGTCCAGCAGCAGCACGCGCGGGTCTTTCAGCAGCGCGCGGGCGATTGCGACCCGCTGGCGCTGCCCGCCGCTCAGCCGGATGCCGCGCTCGCCGACGATGGTCTGGTACTGGTCGGGAAGTTCCAGGATGAAGTCGTGGGCGTTGGCGGCTTTCGCCGCTTCGACGATCTCGGCTTCGGTCGCGTCCAGCCGCCCGTACTGGATATTCTCATAAATTGTGCCGCCGAACAGTAACGTCTCCTGCGGCACGACGGCAATCTGGTCGCGCAGGCTTTGCGTCACCCGGCGCAAATCGACGCCGTCCATGCACACGCTGCCGGAGGTCGGGTCGTAGAAGCGCGGGATCAGGTTGAAGATCGTGCTCTTGCCTGCGCCGCTCAAGGACGACCAGTGCCACATTTCGCCCGGCGCGATGTCGAGGTTGATGTCGTGCAGGACTTCCTGCCGCGCGTCGTAGCTGAACGACGTTTTCGAACGTGAGCGACCGCCCCTCGACCCGCCCGAAGGTCCTGGGCGTCCGGCGCGTCGTCGGTGATTTCCGGCTGGATGTCGAGGATCTCGAACACGCGCTTGGTCGCGCCGAACGCCTGCTCGAACGACGTGTACAGCGTCAGCAGCGAGGCGAGGCTTCCGGCGATGCTCACGCCGTAGATCAGGAAGGCGATCAGTTCGCCGCCGGTCAGCCGTCCTTCGAGCGCCTCGCGCCCGCCGAACCATAGGATCACCGCCATGCCGGCGAAGCCGATGAAGCCGACCAATGAGCCGAGGATCGAGCGCAGCCGCAGGATCGATAGCGAAATCTGAAACGCGCGCCCGACCGCGCCGCCGAAACGTTCTTCCTCATACGGCTCGCGCCCGAAGCTCTTGACCTCGCGGATCGATTGCAGCACTTCGCTGGCGACCGTCAGCGCCCCGGCAAGCTCGTCCTGCACCGCCGTGCTCGACCGCCGCATGATCCGCCCGAACACTGCGCCCAGCCCGCCGATCAGAGGGGCAAGCACCAGCACGAACAGCGTTAGCCGCCAGTTGAGCGCCAGCATGACGATGACCGAGCCGATCACGATCAAAATCTGCTGGAGCAGGGTGTTGACGTTGTTGGTCAAGCCGCTGCGGATCATCGTCACGTCGCTGGACAGGCGCGACACCAGCTCGCCGACACGCCGCTTCGAGTAGAAGCCGAGCGAGAGCATTTGCAGGTGGCTGTACAGCTCCAGCCGCATGTCGACCACCACTTTTTCGCCGACGTAGTTGACGAAATAGGTCTCGACCAGCGACGACAGCGAGCGGATCACGAACACGATCAGCAGGATCAGCGTGATCTGGTCGAGAAGCTGCATGTCGTGGGCGACCAGCACCGAATCGACCACGCGCTGGATCACCGCCGGGAACACGAGGCTCAGCCCGGAGCTGACCACCAGCGCCAGAAACGCCAGCAGCATCAGCCGCCAGTACGGGCGCAGGTAGGCGAACATCCGCCGCCAGTTGACCGGCACGTCGGGCGTCTCACCGGAGTCCTTCGGCGGGCGCGGACCACCGCGCATCATCATACGCATCACAATTCCTTACGATTTGTTCGTCTTGTGCGAAATTTCTCGATTATTCTAGCACGCGCGTCGGCGGCTGTACCCGTCCATTCGACCGGGGCGCGGCAAAAGGGACAGAGTGGGGATATGGAAGATCGCCTCATCCCTCAATCCTTCCTCTATTGCATGGAGCGGGAGTCTTCTGATCTCTTTTCACCCCTCTCCACAACGCGGCTGAGGGCTGGGGGTGACGTAGGATTTGCAGAAACACACTATCCACAATTCACGTTTTTCAGGCTTTTGGCTTGAAAATGCTTTGGCAGTCGATTTTCTCTTGCGGGGTCACGACCGGATGGCGGGCAGGCGGAACGTGAATGTGCTGCCCTTGTCCAGCTCACTCACCGCCTGAATGTCGCCGCCGTGACGGGTGACGACGCAGCGCGCCATCGTCAGCCCGACGCCGCCGCCGGGGAGCGCCTGCACCCGCGCGTCGCGCGCCCGGTACAGCCGGTCGAACACCAGCGGCAGTTCGTTTTCGGAGATGCCAATGCCTCGGTCAGCCACCGAGCAGGCGACGTGGTCGCCCTCGCCCCAGGCGCGCACCGTGACCGGCTGATCCGCGCCGGAGTAGTGGATGCTGTTGTGGATCAGCTCGAACAGCAGCGTTCGGATGCGCTCGGCGTCGCCCATCACCTGCGCCAGCGGCTGCTGCACCGCCACGCTGAAGTCACGCCCTTCGCCTGCGCCATCGGCGTCAGCTCGACGATCACGCTCTCGATCAGCCTGCCGAGCGCGACCGGATCGCGGCGCAGCGGCATCCCGGCTTCCACCCACGCCAGATCGACCAGTTCGGCGGCGAGGTCGTGCAGCCGCCGGGCGGTGTCGCGCACGCGGCTGAGGAATAATTCCTGTTCGGGGTTGAGTTCGCCGACCGTGTTGATCAGTTCCGCGTAGCCGATCAGCGCGGCGATGGGGTTGCGCAGGTCGTGCGCCATCGTCATCACGAACGCCTCGCGCCGCGCGTCGAGATCGCGCTGCTCGGTCACGTCGTGCAGCAGGACGATGCGCCTGCCGTCGTCAAGTGTCGCCGCCGTGCCGGACGCGGTTCGGCGGCGGGGCAGTGGCACGTCAATCGTGATTTCGTCAGGCTGGGCGAACAGGCTTGCCAGCGCCGGATTCTTGCCGAAGCAGTCGCGCGCCGCGCCGCCGATCAGGTTTTCGGCGGACGTGTCGAGCATGGCGGCGGCTGCCGGGTTGACCTGCTCGATCTGCCCGGCGGCGTCGGCGATCAGAATTCCGTCTGAGCTTTGGCTATAGATGAAGGCGAGGGCGTCGGTCATGAGGACGTGACTTCTTGCCAAAGGGGCGTCAGCCGCCAGTTGAACCGTGCTGCCGGATGGGAAGCAGATCTCCGTCCCCTCCGCCGAGCGCCGCATGCGCCGCGCTGCGTCACCGTGACGGGACCGCCCCAGGCGAACGCGCCGCCCGTCCAGACGCGAGTTTTCGAGATGATGCGCACGCCCGGCACGCGCGGGAGCAGGTGCAGCGGGACTAAGCCCAGCGTGCTTCCCGCGCTCGCCCATGCCGCGCGCTTCGTCGGCGAGGTAGAACTCGTAGAACGCCTTGCTGGTGCGCGGTACGTCGGTCTGCGCCGCCAGCAACCGCTTGATCAACTCGGTGGCGAGGTCGACGCGATTATGCTCGATCAGCCCCTCGCCGATCAGCGTCAGCCAGTACGCCCACACGCCGACGCTGCCCTGAGCGAGCGCCGGGTTGTAGTGCGGGTCTTGCGCCGAGAACATCAGCACGCCGTTCTTGCGCCAGAACTCGTCGGGGTTGGTCAGATGCGCGATCAGCGCGTCGGCGCGTTCCGGCGCGATGCCGACCGACCACAGCGGCAGCAGCCCGTTCAGGTCGAAGCCGTTGGTGCGCATCGTCCGGGCGCTCACCCGGTACACGCTGGCGATGCCCTCGACCCGGATGCGGTCGACCTGCGACAGCGCGTGGCGGCTGGTGTACACGCCCCGGCTCGCCGTCCACACGAACGCCTCGGCGTCCTCCTGCACGCGGTTGCCGCTGGCGTCGATGCCGCTCAGGTGCAGCTTCATCTTCGGCGCGGGGTTGGTTCCGCCCGTGACCTCGACGATCAGGCGGTTGGGCGGGTCGAGCTTCAGCGCCAGGATGTGGTCGGCGTCGCCGCGCCCGTCCTGAAGTACGCTTACGCTGCCGGTCGTCAGGTGCGTGTCGCGGTCGCGGTAGGCGTAGCGCTTCTCGCCCGGATTCCACATCAGTTCCAGCTTCGCCGCCAACCCATCCGCTGTCCCCTTCAGGCGCTGCTCGTCGGCGTCACGCCGCGGGCGTGTGGCGATCTCGCGCAGGCTGATCGCTTCCGAGAGCAGGTACGCCAGCAGGTCGGGCGTCTCGAAATACCGGATCTCGGCGTTCTGCCCCCAGGGCAAGCCGAGCGCGAAGCTGGGCATGAACGGGTAGCCGGTCTGACCTTCGCTTTGCCATTCCGGGAAGCCGTCGCCGTCAGAGTCGCAGGCGAGCCAGCGCTCGAAGAAGCGCAACGAAGCCGGGGTAGACCTCGTTCAGAAGAGCGTCATCCTCGCTGTACTGCCAGACGCCCCACGCCAGCCGCGCCAAGATCGGCAGGCAGAGCATATTCGCCTGCTGCCCGGCGAGACCCGGCTTCCAGTCGATCCAGCCGTCGGCGCGCTGGATGGCGAGGTAGTTGCGCACCACGCCCTGCGCCATTTCCGCGTCGATGGGCGCGAGCGCCAGCGCCGACAGATACGCCAGCGTCGGGTTCTGCCCGCTCCAGCCGCGCAGGCCGAATCCGTCCGTCGCCGCGCGGGCTGTAGCCGCGCCCCGGCTGCCGCGCCGTCACGAACGAGGCGTGCGGCAGGCTGGCGGTCGGCTTGAGGAACGACTGAACCACCTGCTGGTAGGCGAAGGCGATGGCAGCGTCGGCGGCTTCGTCGCCCGTTTCGATGTCGGGGATGTCCTGCGCCGCTTTGCTGATCCGGCGCAGCGGCGCGTTTCCAGTTCTGCCTGAGCCAGTTCTGCGCCTGCGCCAGCGAGTCGGTGATCGGCGGCAGCGCGGCATGAACCCAGCGGACGACGATCTGCCCGTTCGCGGGGACGTTGAAGTCCGCGCTCAGGGTATTCGGGCTGCTGCTTCTGCCGCCTTCCAGCACGACGACTGGGTTGATGTTGCCGGGCTTGCCGAAGGTCAGGGCGTGTCCGCCGCCCGGCAGCGGAAACGCGCTCAGCTTCAATTCTTTGCCCTGCGCCGCCGCGAAGCCGATCAGGTCGAAGCCCAGATCGAGCGCCGCGCCGCTGTTCCTGACCGTCAGCCGCGCGCCGACCGTATGCGAATCGATCACCCAGAAATCGGCGCGTAGCGCGAGGCGCGGCGTGATCTTGGCGGTCGCCTGCGCGTAACCGGGCGCGAACGTCGTGATCACCGGGGGATTGGCGTATGCCTGATATTCGTAGATGGGGCGGTTGTCGATGCGCCACAGCGGGACGAGGCTCGCCAGCCCGACGCGCCCGCCATAGTTGGTCTGGAGCGCCAGCGCGGGGCTGCCCGGCGCGCCGAGCGCCAGTTCCCACGCCTGATCGTCGAGATAGTCGGTCTGGCTCAGGCGCGCGTCGGCGGCAAGCTGCAAGGCGAGCGGGTCATCCGGGGTGAGCTGCCAGCGCGTCATCGCGTTGCCTTCTAGTTAGTGCCGAGCCGCCACGTCCCGTCCGATTCGTCAAAGCGGAACTGCTCACCGGCGAGGCTGTAGACGATGTGATAGCCGCCTTCGCGCACGTAAGTGCCGTTCGCGTCCATGTAGCCGCCGGAGTGGTATTCGTAATTGCTGACGTAGCCGAATTCGGGCGTCACGCCCCAGCCGAGTTCCTCGCGCAGTCCGGGCGATTCGCGCCACAGCTTGCCGAAGCCGCGCTCCGGCTGGTAGCGTCCTTCCGGCGGCACGAGGCTGGGGTCGGTTTCCGGCTCGCCGTCGACAAACGTGTCCTCATACACCGACCACGTGCCATGACCCTCGCCCGTGATCTTGAGCACCCAGATTTGCTGAATCGGCTCCAGCCAGAACATGCGCCCGTGCTCGAACAACTGCTCGGCGACCTGCACCTGAGCGATCACCGGAGTTGGGAAGCCGGGTGGCAGGGCGGTCGGCGCGGATTCAGTCGGGACAGCGGAAGTCGTCGACGCGCTGGTGGCTGTGGCGGCGATGGCGGTCGTCGGCGTAGGTGGCACGGCAGTTGCGGTTGGCACGACGGCGGTTGCTGTCTCGGTGATCGTCGGCTCGACGGTCGGCGCGGCGTTGGCGTCAAGGGTCGTCTCAGGCGTCGCCGTGACGACGATATAGACCACCGTCGGCGGCGGACCCTGGCATCCCGCGAACAGCACCAGAAGCAGGCAAATCAACGCACGAAATCGCATACCACTCTCCAGATGATGGGCGGCACGCACGACGCCCAACCTGACAACCGAGCACCGATTGTAGCAGACGTGCCTTCAGATGCAAGCGGCGGGAGGGCGGTCGCAGGGCAAGCGCCGACATGATGAGCGGCGCTGCGGGTGCATCGAATCGCGCCGCGATCCATTAAGAATTGTCGCGCGGTGGGCTAAAAGTCCTAGCCCGAATCAAACATTGACGTTCATTGTTCATACCCAAGCTTAAGCCAGAGCGCGTAGGTTCACATGATAAAATGTGGGTTAAGGTTTAACCGTGAACCAGGAAGATCACAAGGCATGATGCCGGGCTTGAAACCCAAAGCTATTACGCTCAATAAGACCGAAGGCTACCTTGAGATCACCTGGAACGACGACGTGATCTGTCACTACCCGCTGCCGGAGCTGCGCGAAGCATGTCCGTGCGTCGAATGCCGGGGCGGTCACCAACGGATGGGGCGAGAGTTCGATCCCGACAACCTCCTGACGCTGACCCCCGCTCGCTCGTATGCCATCCAGTCGCTCGACATGGTCGGCAATTACGCTTTGCAGCCGACCTGGGACGACGGACATCATACCGGCATTTATACGTGGGACTATCTGAGGCGGCTATGTCCAGAAAAGTCGTGATGCAACGCGATCCCGACGAAATGGGCTTGTTCTCACTGGCGACTTTCCAGACCATGCGCCTGGAGGCGCTCGATCTGTTCGACCGCTGCCTGGCGGAAAGCAAGCCCGAATATCTCGAACACTTTCTGGAGCAGCAGGTCACGCTCGACCCGCCGCCGCTGGAACTCCTGAGCCAGATCGCCGAGGACGTGCATCAGCGCCTGCTGGTGCTGCGCCAGCAGCAGTTCGACGCGCGCGATCACTTCCGGCGCACGCTTCAGCACCAGTACGGCTTCGACGTGAGTCCGTTCTTCCCGCCCGACCCGCTCGAATATCACCGGCTCAACCTCGACGAAGCGATGCGCTTCATCGGCGACCAGCACCCGGAAATCCGCCCCGTTCTGCGCCAGCTTCTTCAGGACGCCCTGTCCAACGCGGCGCAGCTTTACGTCGAAATGACCCTCGCCGATCATTTGTACAACTTCGTCATGGACTGGCTCATGGCGCTGCACATCGTCAGCGTGCGCGGCGCGTGGGCGGACGACATGAGCGGAGCCGATACCGCGACAATCCACTGAAGGGTTGTTAAAGGTATCTAATCTTCCTTGTGAAAATCCGGGAAACGAGTATGATTGCTGTGTCGCTACAAGTAAGCTTTGTAGTGTAAGGTCGTTTCTGTCGTAACCAAACAGTAGCCAGTATTCAAACAATCCCTAAGGAGTTTTGGCATGAAGATTTCAAGCCGGAAGTTTCTACTCGTTGCAGTTCTCCTGGCGTTGATCGTTGCCCCGATGGTCAGCGTGAGCGCGCAGGATACGGTCAATCTGACGCTGTGGCATTCGAAGCAGGACGCCGAAGGCGATGCGCTGCTGGCGTTGATCGACGCTTTCCAGGCAGCGAACCCCGGTATCACCGTCGAGCAGGTCTACACCCCTGACGCGACCCTGAATGACAGCTTCACCGCCTCCGCCGGTGCTGGCGAAGGTCCCGATATGATCATCAGCGCCAACGACCACACCGGTCCCTGGGCGAGCGCCGGGCTGATCACCGACATCAGCGCCAGCGTCGACGATGCGCTGCGCGCGCAGGCGAGCGACACTGGTTGGGGTCTGTTCGAATACAACGGCGGTCTGTACGGTGTCCCGTACAGCGCCAAGACCCTCGCCTTCTTCTATAACAAGGCGTTCGTCCCGGATGCTCCGGCGACCTGGCAGGATGTCCTCGACATCGCCAAGCAGGTTCACGGCGACGATGACACCGTCACCGGCTTGGCTTTCCAGAACGGCTTCTTCCACAGCGCTGGCTTCCTGTTCTCGCTGGGTGGCGCGTTGATGGATGCCGATGGCAACGCCGATTTCGCCGAAGGCACGCCCGGCGCGGATGCGATGGATGCGTACCTTCAGTTCCACCAGGATCTGTACAACCTCGGTCAGGACCCCGACAGCGGCGTCGTGATTGACGGTTCGTCCCCGAACCCCGGCTTCCAGCAGGGCACGGTGGCGATGGTCTACGACGGCATCTGGAACCTGGCGCAGTTCGAAAGCGACCTGGGTGATGACCTCGGCGTGTCGGTCATGCCGAAGCTCGATAACGGCAACGTTCCGGCGCTGTTCGCTCAGGGCGATGGCTTCTATCTGAATGCCAACGCTGACGAAGCGAAGGTCGCTGCCTTCATCGCGTGGGCGACGTTCGTCACCAGCGTCGAAGGTCAGACGATTGCTGCGGAGCAGGGTGGTCTGCTGCCCGTGAACCCGGAAGTCATGGTTGAAGACCCGAACCTTCAGGTTTTCGCCGAGCAGTTCGCGCTGGGCACACCTTTCCCGAACCGCCAGGAACTGGGCGCGTTCTGGACGCCGATGGCGGACGCTATCGCGGCGGTGAGCGCCGGTGGCGAAACCCCGGCTGAAGCCCGTGCGGCGGCTTACGACCTGATCCAGTCACAGATCGACGGGATGCACACGCCGACGAGCTGAGGACTCCCTCGCTAGTCATTTGACGATGATCCGCTAAAGTACGCTCAGGGCGAGGACACCAAGTCCTTGCCCTGTTTTTTACGAGGTCACAATGGCGACCGTATCCGACACACAGTCGTATTCCAGGGCGTCGATGTCGATGTGGGACAATATCAAGGCAGGGGTGCGCGCCAGTGGGATGCCCTGGGCATTTATCGCCCCGTCGATCATCGTCATGCTCTTTATCACGTTTCTTCCGCAAGCCTATCAGATTATTGTGTCATTTCTGGACTTCAAGGCGGAAAATCTGGGCGGCGCACCAGCGGCGTTCGTCGGTCTCGACAACTTCCGCAGGGTGCTGACCAGCCAGCTCAACATCCCCAACTATAATTTCTTTCCGCTGCTCGGCTTCAACATCGTCTGGACGCTCATCAACGTCGCCTTCCACGCCTCGATTGGTCTGGCGGTTGCGCTGGCGCTCAACGCCGAGCACGTCATCGGGCGGCGCATCTACCGCGTGCTGTTCGTGCTGCCCTGGGCGCTGCCGGGCTACATCACCGCGCTCATCTGGAACAATCTGTGGCAGCGCAACGACGGCGGCATCAACCTGCTGCTCGAATCGGTCAACAAATACATGGGCACCAACCTGCCGACCCGCACCGACTGGCTCGGTCAGATTGAGCCGCCCGTTGACCTGCGCTCGATTGTCCCGGCGGTGGTGGTGATCGCCTGCGGCTTGCTGGCGCTCTGGCTGGCGCGGCGTACCATGCGCCTCGGCTTGACCAATTCGGACAACGGGCGGCTCGACGTGTCGCGCACGGTGTTCAGCATCGGCGGGATCATCATCCTCGCCGTGACGGTCGTCGGCATACTGTATGACATCCTGGTAACCGGGTCGACCGCGAGCAATCCGGTCATCCAGTTGTTCGACCGGGCGGGCGCGCCGACGCTGGCGTTCTACGCCGTACTGATTTCGAATATCTGGCTTGGCTGGCCCTTCATGATGGTGGTGGCGACCGGGGCGCTGCAAAGCATCCCGCCCGACCTGTACGAAGCCGCCGACGTGGACGGCGCGACCAAGTGGCGTCAGTTCCGCCAGATCACGCTGCCGCTGCTGCGCCCGGCGATGGTTCCGGCGATCATGCTCGGCACGATCTGGACGTTCAACCAGTTCAACGTGATCTTCTTCATCACCGCCGGTGGTCCGCGCGGGCAGACGAACCTGCTTGGTCACGCAGGCGTACAACCTGATCCAGCAGGAACAGCTTTACGGGGCGGCGGCGGCGTTCAGCATTATCGTGTTCTTCATTTTGCTGGTCATCACGTTGATCAACAACCAGATCACCCGCGCGACCAAATCATACGACGAGGCTTAACCGGAGGCTTGACGATGAGCGCTCAACGAACCGCAAATCTCACCGAGGCGCGACGGTCGTCGACCTCGACAGCCGAACGCTGGTTGACCCCGCGCCGTCGTGGGATGGTCATCCGGCAAATCTTCCTCCAGATATTCCTGCTGTTCATGACGGCGCTCGTGCTGTTCCCGGTGCTGTGGATCGTCTCGATGGCAGTCGACCCGCGCGGCATCACGCGCCCGACCGACCTGACGCTGATCCCTGCCAACGCCACGCTCAGCGCCTTCACCAATCTGCTCAGCGAGCCGTTCTCGAACGTGCTGCCGCTGTACTTCGGCGACCTGCTCATGAACAGCCTGTTCATCGCCCTCGGCATTTCCGTGTTCACGGTCGTGCTGGGGTCGTCGGCGGCGTATGCCTTCTCGCGCTTCCGCTTCATCGGACGGCAGGCGGGGATGCTCGGCTTCATCATCCTGCTGCTGCTGCCCACGACCGGCGTGGTCATCCCGCTCTACATCCTGTTCAGCTCGATTCAGGTGAACAGCGTGCTGGCGGCGGCTGTGCCGACGTTTTTCGCGTCGGGGCTGCTCGCCACGCTGATTTACGTCGCCTTCAACCTCGTGCGCGGCTTCGGCAGGCATGACCCGGAGCGCTGGTTCAATCCGACGCCGCTGGCGCTGGCGGCGGGCGTCTCCGTGATTCTTCTGGTGGCAATCATCCTGACGTTCTTCGCCATGTTCGAGCGCAGCCCGCTCTACAATCACGCTATCGAGCAGCCGCTCAAAACGCTCAACGCCGACCTGACTTCCGCTCAGGAAGATTACGACAAGCGCGTCACCAGCGTGCAGCAGCGCCAGAACACCGCCATGCGCGCCGAGGAACGGGCAGCGCTTCAGGCGGATATGCTGACGGTGCTGCAAGGTATTCAGACGCGCGTTGACAGCCTCGAAACCAAAGACGAAATCCTGCCGATCCTCCAGTCGGAGATCGATGCGCGGCAGGGGCAGCCCGGCGCCGAGGATGACGTGGCGCTTCAGGTGCTTCAGACCGCCGTGCCGATCCTCGACACGGGCGGCGTCGCTGGCTTCAAGGCGGGTCTAGCTTCGGGTATCGACGCCGTACAGGGCGATCTTGCGGATTTGCAGCAGCGCGCCCAGAGCGCGCGCGCCAACGCCGATGAAGCCGCCACCAATCTGGTCACGGCAGAACAGACGCTGCAAGCCGCGCGCGCTGCCTATGACGCCAACGTCGGCACGATTCTGTCGATCCGCGATCAGGGCTTCTGGGGAGCGCTGCCGTACATGCTGCTGGCGTGGGTCGGCGGCTTGCTGGGCGCGGCGGTGCTGTGGGGCATCACCTATCTGCTGCGCAATGTAGTGTCGCCGCGCGCGCTGGTGAACATCTTCGCTTGGGCGGTTGTTCTGTCGGTGTTCGTCGGGATGGGCTTGATCGGTCTGCAAGGCAAGCTCAACAGCCAGCACCTGACCGCCACCCAGACGCTGCGCACGACCCTGCTCGGCTTGGCGCTGGCGTTCGCGTCCGGCGCGCTGCCGTTCTCGATCTGGAATCTGAAGGGCTACTTCGACACCATCCCGAAGGAGCTGGAAGAAGCTGCGCTGATCGACGGGGCAGGGCTGGTCGGCACGTTCGTGCGTATCATGATCCCGCTGGCGCTCCCGGCGTTCGCTATCGTCATCCTGTTCAGCTTCATGCAGGGCTGGACGGAATTCATCCTGTCGTGGATTTTCCTGGTGGGCAAGACCGAAAGCTACACGCTGGCAATGGCGCTGGCGACGATGGCGACCGGTGGAACCGGCTTGAACGCGCCGCCGCCGGATATGCAGAAGTTCGCCGCCATGTCGATCCTGATCTCGATCCCGATCATGGTGCTGTTCTTCGCCTTCCAGCGCTGGATCGTCGGCGGGCTGGCGATTGGCGGCGTCAAGGGATAACGCGCACGGTACGGAGATAGTGCGTAGGGGCGCAGCACGCTGCGCCCTTTTTGTTGCCTCTGCCTACTGGAACATCGACGTTTCGCCGAAGGTGGGTGAGAGCATGTCGAGGATCGCCGGGTTGCCAAGCAGGTTGCAGGTCGGCACGTCGCCGGGGTGTGTCTCCGCCAGCGGCGCATCGGGGTTCAGGTAGTTGTACACGTCGCGCGCGCTCTCGCTGATCACCGGAACCGAGTCGGCGAATTCCAGCCACGTCGGGTTGTGCAGCGCGATCACCAGAATGAAGTCGCCGCCCGGCGAGAACACGATTCCGGCGTCGCCGTGCGTGTCGGGAATCCAGCCGTGCTTGTGCGCCACCCGCACGCCTTCCGGCACGCCCGCCTCGATGAAGTTGTTGATGCGGTTGTTGGACATCACGTCGAGCATCTTGCGGCATTCGGTCATCGAATACTCGCCGGGGAAGCGGTCGATCAGCGCGCCCGTGCCGTCCTGGGCGCACTGGTAGATGTTCTGGAGCAGCGTCCCTACGTCGGTCACGGTCATCTGGTTGTAGGGGTCGGGTTCGGCGCTGACCTGATCGACGCTGGTGACGCGCGTCTGCGGCGCTT
Source organism: Anaerolineae bacterium (assembly GCA_046328655.1). Taxonomy (GTDB): domain Bacteria; phylum Chloroflexota; class Anaerolineae; order Aggregatilineales; family Phototrophicaceae; genus Flexifilum. Next base: position 25,165 of record JAXLWE010000043.1, read on the forward strand.
GCGGCGTGATGAACGGGTCCTCGGAGTAGGGCGTATAGATGAACGTGTTGTTCAGCCCAAGCTGCTGTAGGAAGTCGCTGACCCGATCCGCGCCCGTGTACGGGTTGCCGTCGCCGATGATCGCCAGCATCTTGTTGGTCGAAATGTTCTCCGAGCAGATCATGGCTTCGGCGATGATGCTGGCGGTCGCGTCGTCCGGCGAATTGTTGATCCTGCCGAACAGCGTCGTCAGGATGGCGATCTTGTTGATGCTCATGCCGCTGAAGGCGACATCCGGCTCGAACGCCAGCGCCTCGCCGGTTTTGAGGTTCATCAGGAACAGCGCCCCGAAGCGGCTGGTCTGCGGGTCGAACTCCGCTTCGAGCATCCGCTGCCACAGTTGATCGCCCAGCGCGGCGAATTCCGGGCTGATGTCGTCCACCGCCGCCTGCTGCACAACCGACGCGGTTGGCGTCAGCGTCGGCAGGCGCAGGTTCGTCTGGCTGATCGGCGGCACGTCGTCGAGGCTGCCCTGGATTTCGAGCAGGTCTGCCAGCACCCACGCGAAGCCGTTAGGCGAATCGGGATAGCTGACCTGCACCCAGGGAACCTGCGTGTTGCGGGCGGTGATCGTCAGCACTTCGCCTGCCTGGGCGACGCCGACGCGATCATATTCCGTGCCGGGACCGTAGCGCACGTTGATCTCGCCCAGCACCGTGCCGGTCACGGCATTGGGCGGCGTGGTCGGCGGCAGCGGTGTCGCGGTGCTGGCGGGTGCGGCGGTCACGGCGGTTGTCTGCGGCTGGCTGGCGGGAAGCGTGGCGGTCGGCAGAGCGATTACCGGCTGCGTCGCGGTTGGGACGACCGCGCCGACCACCAGCGTCGAGAGCGGCAGCGTCTCAACCGTGCCCTGAAAGGTCAGCAGCTCGCTGAACACCCAGCCAATCGGCTGTTGTGATGTCGGATCGGCGACCAGTACCCAGGGATAGAACTCGCTGCGCCCGACGACCGGGTAGCGCGTCCCGGCGACGATCTGACCGAGCAGGTCGGCGCTCAGGTCGGGCGAGGCGCGCAGATTCGCCTGATTGATCGCTTCGGCGGTCACCGGGGCGGTTTGCGCCCGCACAACAAGTATCGAGCACAGCAGGAGCAATAGAGTAATGGTGAATCGCAGCTTCACAGGGTTCTCTCGACCAGACCGGCAGTTGCGCAGGGCATTATAGCACGCTCGCGCCGCCCCGGACTCGTCCCCCAAGATCGTCGGGTAAAAGTCAGGTACGCGCCCCCGAAAATCCGGCTGTTCCGCCTCAAAATGAATATTGACAGCGCCGTGTTCTCTGCTAGAATTCACGTCACGCCGAAGTGGCGGAATTGGCAGACGCGCTACGTTCAGGGCGTAGTTCTCGCAAGGGAGTGTGGGTTCGACTCCCACCTTCGGCACAAAGCTCAGGTCAAGCACCTGGGCTTTTTTGTTGCCTGCGCGCCGCCCGCATTTTGCTATAATGGGGATGCGCGCAAAACTTCGCGCGGTGGTACGGCAGAGGACGGCGGATGCAGAAGAAGCAGACGGACAAGCGTAAGCGCGGCGGGCAGATTTCCAGCGTGCAGGTGATGTTCGCGGCGATCCTGTCGATTGGCATGATCCTGGCGATCAACTTCAGCACCCGCATCACCGAGGGGCAGCCGCTTCAGGTTGCCTACAGCCGGGTCAGCGACGAGATCGTCGATCTCCAAGCCGAGCACGCCCGGCTGACCGCTCAGCGCGATTACGTCCTCAGCGATGCTTACGTCGAGCAGTGGGCGCGCGCCGATGGCAAGATGGTACGTCCGGGAGAGGTGCTGGTCGTGCCTGTGCCCGCCGGAATTGAAGCCGAGACGACGCCGGAGCCGCAGGTCAGTCTCGATCAGGTGCGCACGACGCCGCAGGAGAACCCGCCCTGGGTGCTGTGGTGGCAAATCTTCTTCGACTCGCCGCCGCCGGGCATCCTGTCGCCCGGTGGGAGTTAATCCTCGGCGAACGCGGGCGGCTGCGCCCCCGGCAGCCCGGTGATGCGCGCGGCGATGCCGTCCGCGACCAAAACGTCCGCGCCCGGCTGCGCCGCTGCCAGCTTGACCACGCCAATGCCGACCAGTTCGCCGTCCGGCGTGCGGACGCTGCTGGTCATCACGCCGATCTCGCGCCCCTCCAGGCTGATCTTCGCCGGGGCTTCCGCCCATCCATCCAGCGCCAGCGCGACAATCGTCTTTGCCAGCTTGCCTCGGCTCTCCATCCGGGCGATGATCTCCTGCCCGGTATAGCAGCCCTTCGTGAAGCTCACTTCGTCCCACAGCCCGACTTCCAGCGGCAGGTATTCGGTGCTGAGTTCGCGTCCGACGCCCGGTCGCCCGGCGCGGATGCGCAGGACGTTGTAGGTCAGCGATCCCGCCGGGATCAGGGCTGGATTCGCCAGCAGCGCGTCCCACACTTCGGCTGCGCCCGCGTTCGGCACGATCAGCCGCCAGTGTCCGCCGATCAGCGGCTTGTCGCGGAGCAATGTCACGGGCGCGCCGCTGATTTCGACATCGGCGCTGTGCATCGCAGCCAGTCCCGGCGCATACTGATCGGCGATGCTGTCTGCCACCGCCCCGTGAATCACGAACTGGCGCGTATCAGCCGCCAGATCGCGCAGGCGGGCGTCGTCGTTGAAGAAGATGTTGCGCTGAAGGTAGGAACGCAGCGGCGCGCCGCGCCCCGGCTCGGCGAGCACCAGCGCCGTCTCGCCGCGATGGTAGACGGTCGCCCGGTCGAGGATGCGGGCGGTGGCGTTGGTGAAGATCGTCGGGCGACCTTCGCCCGGTTCAAGCGTCAGCAGGTCGTTGGTCGAGATGCGATGCAGCAGGTCGAGGCGCGAGTTCCCGGCGATCTCGAAGCGCCCTTCGTGCGAGCGATCCATCAGCACCGCGCCGGTCAGCGCCGCGTGATATTCGCGCTGCTCGTCGCCGTAGTGCAGCGGGATGCCGTCGGCGGCGAACACCGCGCCCCGCGCCGTCTGTTCGTCCAGCAGGTGTTCGTCCGGCAGGGTCACACTTCGCTCCGCCGCTCCAGCAGCGCCGCGCTCAGCGGCTCCGGCAGTTCCGCCCACGACCATCCGTCAGGCACGTCGATGCGCTGGTCGAGGCGGTAGCAGTAGGCATAGGTGATGCGCTCGCCGCTGGCATCCTGCGTGTGGGACAGCTTGACGGGCGGCAGGAATGTGCCATCCGGCTTGTCCCCGCCGATCACGGCGTCGGGGCTGAAGTCGATGTCCAGTTCGCGGCGCAGCGCGCGGAACGCCACTTCGTGCGGCATTTCGCCGGACGCGAACGGCGCTTCCGGCTCAAACGGGCGGCTGTCGTGTCTTAGCGCCAGATTGTCGAAGATCGGGGTCATCTGGGCGACAAAGCTGAAGTGATATTCGATCTGCGCGTCGCCGCGCACGTTGGTATTGCCGAGCAGCCGCGCCTCGACGATCTCGTAGAGCTTGTTGCCCGCGTCGGCGAGCGAATCGTTCAGGATCAGGTAGTCGCACGCGCGGGCATATGCCAGCTCGTCGGGCACGCGCAGCAGCCGTCGGCTGATGTTGGCATCCTGCTCGCCCCGGTCGTGCATCCGCGCGATCAGGCTGCCGATGGACGGCGGCTGGACGAACACCGAGATGATATTTTCGGGGTAGGCTTCGCGGGCGCTTGCATCGCCCATCATGCCGATGTCCACGATGATCGCTTGCCCGGCGTCGAGCGCGGCTTCCACCGAAGCGCGCGGCATCCCGTACAGATTGCCGTGAATGACCTCGTATTCGAGCAGCTCGCCGTTGTCGAGCATCCGCCGGAATTCCGCTTCGGAAACGAACAGGTGCTCGCGTCCGTGCAGCTCGTAGTGTCGAATGGGGCGGGTGGTGGCGGTGGGAATCTGGCGCAGATTCGTCCGAGCGAGCACGTATTTCATCAGCGTGTTCTTGCCAGCCCCGGCGGGTGCGACCAGTGTGAACAGCATCCCCGGACGTTTTCTTGACGAGTTCAAGCGACTTTTACCTCGGAACGATCATCGTGGCGGATGAGTTCAGTTTAGCAGGTTCGCCCCACTTCCACCAGATGACTTCGGTCGACCGTCAGGAAAACGAAGGGCGGATTCCGCTGTCGGAACCCGCCCCTGGTTGAAGCGTGATGCTGATGCGCCTCCTAGCTCATCGCTACCCGGATGTTGGCGATGTACACGCCGTCGCGCGTCGTCCCGCCGGAGGTTCGCGTATCCAGCCGGAAGCGGATCATCACGTTCGGCTGTTTGTAGCTGCTCAGGTCGATATTGCGCGTATCCCAGTAATTACCGGGTGGCAGTCGGGTCGTGTTGGACAAATTCTCGCCGGTGAGCGTCGCCCAGTTGAAGCCGCCGTCGGTCGAAACCTCCACGTAGAAGAAGTTGTTCGCCGCAAGCTGGTACAGGCGCTGGTACGACAGCGACGGTGTGCCCGCCCCCGACAGGTCGAAGAAGCCGTTGAGCATCAGCGACGAGTTGCCGGGCGTGACCGACTGGACGACCGTCAGACCGTTGATGCAGGTGACGGCGTCGTCCGGGCTGCACGCCGTGTACGGCGTGTTCGGGCTGTCCGTGAACGAGTAGTTGCTCCGGGTGGCGTTCAGGATCATCACTGCGCCGCCGCCGTTCTCGTAGTATTCCAGCGTGAGCACACGGCTGATCGCGCTGCTTACGGTGAACGTGGTGTAAGTCAGTCTCGGCGCGTGATCCGTCCAGTCGTTGATGATGTAGCCGCCGCCGCCCGGTCGGTTCGCCGACAGGTTGGTCGAGCTTACGTCGTCAATCCACAGGCTCACGCCGTCGTCGGACACCGTGCTGAAGCTGTACGTGCCGGGCGAGAGCGTGACGCTGCGCGTCCAGCGGGCAACGAACGTGTTATCGAAGTTGACGGGCGATGCGCCGTTCAGCGGGCGTGACGTGCTCCCCCAGTTGAAATTGATGTCGGAGATAAGCTCAGGTCCGATGGGCTGTGTCGGGTCGGTCGAATTGAACGGTGCGACCGGCGACAGATTGGCATGGTCTGCCAGGATGCCCGTCTGCGCGCTCTGATTGTAGTAGGTATTGGTCGAAGCGCAGTTCGAATAGCCCATCCCTTCGCAGTCGAAATACGTCCCGACCCACGATGCCGAGCCGAAGTCGGCGGTGCCCGTCCCGGTATCGGCGTAGTAGTTCTGCGCCAGCCCCCACGTGCCTTCGGAAATCCAGTTGACCAGGCTTTGCCCGGTATCGTTGAAGGGCAGGGTGTACTGGTGCGGTCCGTAGGTGAACGCCACTTCGTCCACGTACATGCCGTCGCCCGACCCGGTCGCGTTAGGGTCGCTGGCGATGAAGCGCACGCAGATCTGCCTGCCGATGAAGCTGGTCAGGTCGACCTGACCGCGCTGCCACGTCACGACGGTGGTGTTCGAGACGGGCGTGGTCGCCGAGATTGTCGAGCATCACCGGCATCGCCGCCCACGTCGACCAGCCGCCGATCTGGTTGTAGTTATTCGGGTTCGAGGCGGTCGTCCCATCCTTGTAGGCGATTTCCACCCGGAACTGTGCGTCACTGCCGATCTGGTAGCGCGTCCAGAAAGTCATCGTCGGGTACGAGCCGATGGCGGTGCTGGTCATGTCGACCAGCGGGATCATCTCCATGACCGAGAAGGTGTGCGCCGTGTAATTCCCGGATGGACTGTCGGTCAGCGCCTGCGACCCGGTGCGCGTGTATCCGGCTGTGCTGGTCGTGCCCAGTCCCCGCCGTGATACCAGCGTAGCTGCCAGGGTCGGCGAAGTTGGTCGCGCTTTCGATGCTATCGACGTATGCGCCATTGCCGCCCGTAGCGACCGCCCACAGCTTGTGCGCCATCGATGGTCCGTCGTGGATGCAGATGTCGTCCACATACACACCGTCGGCAGCGACCGCCGCGCCCGGCGCGAACACGAAGCGTATCTTGATGTCGTCGTCGTCGTAGATCGGAGCGGGCGTGTCGGCGTTCCGGAGATCGTCGCCCAGGTCTTGCCGCTGACCGCTTCCAGCGCCGTCACCAGGTCGATTTCGACCCGCTCCCAGGCGTTCTGTTCCCTGAAATTGGTGTCGGTGCTGCTGTCGTATGTCCGATCGGATCCCAGCCGGACGCGCTCGTCCACATCTCGACGCTGAAGTTCGCGCCGGAACGCAGGTCGCGCTGATGCCGAAAGTCAGCACCGGGTTGTTCGCCACCAGCCCGCCCGCCAGATTGCCGGGCGTGTCGTGCAGCAGGTCGATGGCGTAGTGCAGTTGCAGGGTCTGCGTGTCGCCGGGGTCGTATCCGCCAGCGGGCTGTCCGCGTAAGCGTTCGCGCTGCCGTTGACGCCGCCCTTTTCGGTAGTCGCGCCCCATTCGCCGCCGATGGCATCCCACCAGTCGGCGGTGTCGCTGGGCACTTCAGCGCTGTCGTAGAACGGATAGGCGAAGAACGGCGAGCTGTTCTCGCGCTCGATCTTGATGTCGTCGATGTACCAGCCGTCGCCGAAGGTCGTCGCCGAGCCGTCCACGTACAGGGCGAAGCGCAGCCGGAACTGGGTGATCCCCAGAACGGTGATGTTGCTCAGGTCGATTTCGACCGGATGCATGGTCAGGTTGGTGCGGTTCGCGCCCGTCGGCGTGGAGAAGTCGATCAGCACGCCCTGATTCGGAATGTCGATCCAGTTGTCCGGCACTTCGTCGTTGGCGTCGGTGGTGTACTGCACCCGGATGCTGGCGTTCGGGTCGATCTCGAACGCTTCCAGAACGACAGCAGCGGCACGCATGGTGTCGCCTTCGCTGTCCGGCGGGAGCGGCGCTGTCAGGTCAATCGGGTACTTGAGTTCGAGATAATGCACGCGCCGCTGACCGGAAGGCGCCTGCGAATGATCCTGATAATCGCCCGTTGGGCTGCTCGTCCCACGACATGCCGCTGCGCGCGTGCGTCGTCGTCAGATCCCAGCGCCACGATTCGGTGGTATTGGGCAGCGAGTACTTGGCGATCAGCCGGTTGAGTCGCCGTCGAAGATGAAGTCGTCCATCTGAGCGGCGCTGTTCATGTCCCATTCGTCGCCGATGGTGAAGGTCGGCGCGGGCGTCGGCTCGTCGACGATTTCGAGGTCGTCAATGTACCAGCGTACCGGGTTTCCGCCCGTCCCGCTGCTGATTCGGAAGCGCAGCGCGACGGTATTCCCGCACCCGCTGTAAGCGCAGGCGCCACCGAGCGCAGGTCGATCTGCTCGCGCGTCCAGTTGTAGTTGGCGCCGTCGGCGATCGTGCAGACCCACTGTGCGCCAGTTGAGCGCGCCGCGATTCGCCGCCCAAGCCGTCCGGCACATATGAGCCAACCTGCAAGTCGACCGACATGCCCGACCCGGACGCGAAATCCCAGATGTCCCAGAAGCTCAGCATCGGGTGCGCTTTGCCGGTAATGTCCACGTAGCCGCGCAGTTCCAGATAGCAGGTCTGGCTGCCGGGCACGAATCGCTGGCGGGGTTCTCGTCGAACTGGTACGAGACCGACACCGGGTCGTTCGCGCCGCTGCTGCGACCCCACGTGCAGCCGTTGCCGCCCGACGCCGCCCCGTCATCAGGGTTGACGTTGGCGCGGGTCGTGGTCAGGCTGAACCCGGCGTTGGAGCTGTTGCCGTCGCCGTAGTCGAACTGGATGGAATGCACGCCTGCGCTGAACGTCCAGGGAAGGGTAAACGTGCCGTTCGAGCCAGCGAGCCGCTGCGTGCCGTCGATGAACAGCCGCCCATGGCTCGACACCGTCATCGTAAAGACGAGCGAGACGCTTGACGTGAAGTTGACGCTGCGCGTGAAGCGCGCGCCGTAGTCGTCGGTTTTGGTGACACCTGTTCCGGCTGGCGAGCCGCTGCCCCAGTTCAGGTTGAGGTCGGAGACCGGATAGGTCACTGTGCCTACAAGCTGCGATGTGTCCAGCGCCCACGTGGAGGGATTGAGGGCATTAGTCAGGTTGTTGTACCAGTTGCCCGTCCAGGATGCCGTCTCGTCGAGGTAGTAGCTGGTGTCCAGCCGCCACCACTCCGGCTTGCTGACCTGATCGACGTGCGGGACGCTGAAGGCGATGTCGGTGATCGTCGCCGACGGACCGGGTGTGGGCGTCGAGGTATTGGTCGCGGTGTTGGTCGGCGTATTCGATGGCGTCGGCGTGGGTGTGTCGGATGGCGTGAAGGTCGGCGTGGGCGTATTCGTCCACACGGGTCCACCACCACCGCCGCCCGGACGCCGAATCTGCGTCGGGAAGGGCGTCTCGCCCTGCGGATGCTGAGCGACCCACGTCACGGTCAGCCAGAACTTCTGCGGATCGCCGCCTTCATTGAACAGATCGGGCGCGGTCGAGCCGCACGATCCACCCTGCGGCGACGCGGTATTGCCGCCGAGGTTATGGACGACGTTGCAGAACACATTGCCGATTGCGGGACCGGTGGCGGCGAGGGCGATGCCAAATGCCAGCGCCAGCAGTACCAGGATCAGAGCGTATTCAACCATCGCTTGACCACGATTTCTTGGTTGACGCTCGCTCGTGTTAAACTCGACCATACGCTATCCTTGTCGCATCGGCGCGGCGGCGTGCCAGCGCGGAGGAATCGATCCCTATAACCCCATTTCCTATGTTATCCAAGACTCACGATTTCTGAGCGAAATGTTTGTGTGAAAGTTGTTCTAATGCCTAAACAATTGCCTTCGCAAGGGAAAAACGCACTTGGTATGCTCAGCCAGATGGCTGCATGGAGGTAGGAACGAATGACCGCAACAATCCTCGATGGTTCCGCGATTGCCGAAGAAATGCGGGTCGAAATCGCGCAGGATGCGGCGCGCTTCAGCGCCCAGTATGGCTATCCGCCCGGTCTGGGCGTGGTGCTGGTCGGCGATAACCCGGCGTCGGCGCAGTACGTCCGCATGAAGCGCCGTGCCTGCGAGAAAGTTGGCATTACGTCGGTGGCGCGCGAGCTTCCCGCCAGCAGCACGCAGGCGGAAGTGGAAGCCGTCGTGCGTGGTCTGAACGATGACCCCGGCGTGCATGGCATCCTCGTCCAGCTTCCCATGCCCGACCACATTGACGAAGAAGCGGTGCTGGGGCTGGTCAGCATCGACAAGGACGTGGACGGCTTCCACCCGGTCAACGTCGGGCTGCTGGCGATGAAAGGGCGCGAGCCTCTGTTCACACCCGCCACGCCGACCGGCTGCATGGAGCTGCTCCGGCGCGCGGGCGCCAAGCTCGACGGCGCGAACGCCGTCGTCATCGGGCGCAGCAATCTGGTCGGGATGCCGGTGGCGCTCATGCTGATCAAAGCCAACGCGACCGTCACCCTGTGCCACAGCCGCACCCGCGACATCGCCGACGTGGTGCGCCGCGCCGACGTGGTGATCGCCGCGATTGGCAAGCCGCAGTTCGTCAAGGCGGACTGGCTCAAGCCGGGCGCGGTCGTCATCGACGTAGGCACGAATCAGATTCCCGACGCGAACGACCCGCGCGGCTACCGCTGGGTGGGCGATGTCGATTACGACGCCGCGCTGGAAGTCGCCGGCGCGATCTCCAAAGTACCCGGCGGCGTCGGACCGATGACGATCACCATGCTGTTGTCCAACACCATGAAGGCTGCCTGGCGGCTGGCGGAAGAGACAAGTGCTGAGCGATGAGTGCCGAGTGCTGAGTAAAAACAGGACTGAGGTTCGAGGACTGAGGACTAGGAAAAGCCATCTCTTTTAGGAATAGTTGAGACGGTTGACCTAATTGACATTCCTAACTCAGTCCTCCGTCCATAGCTCTCAGTCCTATCTTGGCGGTTCGTGGCGGCGCATGATAAACTGAACACTTATTCTCTCCCGCCAGGACGACGCCCATGACGACGCTGCTGGTCAAATCGATCCATACGCTGGTGACGATGGACGCCGCCCGGCGCGAAATCAGCGGCGGCGCGCTGTTCATCCGCGACGGCGTGATCGAAACGGTCGGCACGCTTGCCGACATGCCCGCCGAACGCGCCGACCGCGAGATCGAGCTGCCGCAGCACGTCGTGATCCCCGGCATGGTCAACACCCACCATCACATGTTCCAGAGCCTGACGCGCGCCATCGCTCAGGATCACGAGCTGTTCGACTGGCTGCGCACGCTCTACCCGATCTGGCAGCGCATGAACGGCGAGGCGATCTACGTCTCGGCGAAGCTGGCGATGGCGGAACTGATGCTCTCCGGCTGTACCACGTCCAGCGATCACCTGTACACCTATCCCAACGATTCCAAATTGGACGACGAAATCCGCGCCGCCCGCGAGATCGGCATCCGTTTTCACGCGGCGCGCGGCGCGATGAGCGTCGGCGAGAGCAAGGGCGGTCTGCCGCCGGACTCGATGGTCGAGGGCGAAGAAAACATCCTGATCGACATGCGCCGCGTCATCGAGGAGTTCCACGACGAATCGCGCCACGCGATGCTGCGGATCGTCATCGCGCCGTGCTCGCCGTTCACGGTCAGCCAGAACCTGATGCGCGAGGCGGCGGCGCTGGCGCGCAGCTACGGCGTCCATCTGCATACCCACCTTGCCGAAACACCCGGCGATGTCGCCTACAGCCTCGAAAAATTCGGCACGCTGCCCGGCGACTACGCCCGCGATGTGGGCTGGGTGGGCGACGACGTGTGGCACGCCCACTGCGTCTGCCTGAACGAGCGCGAGATCGGCTTGTTCGCCAAGACCGGCACGGGCGTCTGTCACTGTCCCTCGTCCAACCTGCGGCTCGGCTCCGGCATCGCCCCGGTGCGCAAGATGCGCGACGCGAAGGTGAAGGTTGGCTTGGGCGTCGATGGCTCGGCGTCGAACGACAGCGGGCATCTGCTCAACGAGGCGCGCATGGCGATGCTGGTGGCGCGAGCGGGCGGCAATCCCGCCGGGCTGAAGGCGCGCGAGGCGCTCGAAATCGCCACGCTCGGCGGGGCGGCGGTGCTGGGGCGCGACGACATTGGCGCGCTCGCGCCGGGCATGTCCGCCGATTTCGCCGCCTTTCGCATCGACACGCCCGCCTTTGCCGGGGCGCAGCACGATCCGGTCGCGGCGCTGGTGCTGTGCGCGGCGCAGAATGCCGACCTGTCGGTCATCAACGGGCGCGTCGTCGTCAAGGACGGCGTCCTGCAAACGCTCGACCTGCCGGTGCTGGTCGAGCACCACAATGCCATCTCGCGCCACCTGATCCGGGGTGAGGCATGAGCCTGCGCCTCGGCGTCATGTGCGCCGTGTTCGACGACGAGAGCAGAATCCTGCTCTCGCAGCGCGGCGACCTGAACACCTGGGCGCTGCCCGGTGGTCGGCTCGACGCGGGCGAGCGCCTCGAAGACGCCGCTGCCCGTGAAGTCCGTGAGGAGACCGGCATCATCGCCGGGATCGAGCACGCCGTCGGGCTGTACTACTACGCCGGATGGCGGCGCGTCAACGTCGTCTGCACCGGCTTCCCGCTCAGCGGCGAGCTGCGCGGCAAGACTCGCGAAACCCGCGACAATCGCTATTTTCCAACCGATTCCCTGCCGCCGGGCGTGCTCGGCGTCGATGCGGCGCTGGCGCAGACGCGCCCGCCGCCCCGCATCATCGCCACGACCCAGCGCGACCTGCTTCGGCTGCGGCTGCGCTTCGGCTGGCGCTGGCTGGTCAACTGGCTGAGCGGGCATCCTGAGCCGAAGTTTCCCAAATTCGACGTGCGCGCCGTCGCCGTGATTCTGGGCGACACCAGCCGCCGCGTCCTGACGCTGCCCGGCGATCACGGCGGCGCGACCAACGGACTGCGCGCCCTGCCGCGCGTCGTCTGCGACGGCTCCGCCGCGCCCTGGGAGCAGCTTTCTGAAGCGGTGCAGCAGGCGGTCGGGCTGAAGCTCAGCTTTCAGTGGGTCGGCTTGTGGGAGGACGTGGAGCGCGGCAGGATCGAGTTCGTGTTCGCGGCGACCGCGTCGGAGAGCGTGCTTCCCGCCGCCGCTCACTGGACGGCGACCCGCAACGGGGCGTTTGGCGACCGCGATATGATCTATGCGCGCTATGTTCGTCCGAGCTTTGCCCGCGACCCGGTCTGGATGCTGACAGATCACGACGAGACCGTCCACATGATCACCCTGAGACGACTGAAGGAGGCGAGCGTATGACACTGGCGCAGCGCATCGCGGTTGCGCGCGGGCAGCCCCAGCGCAGTTGATCCTGCGTAACGCGCAGTTGGTCAACGTGCTGTCGGGCGAAATCTACCCGACCGATATTGTGATCGACGACGGCGACGTGGTCGCGCTTGGCGGCGGCTACGAGGCGCAGCAGGTGATCGACCTGAACGGGCGCTACGTGTGCCCCGGCTTCATCGACGCGCATGTGCATATCGAAAGCAGCCTGTGTACGCCGCCGGAATTTTCGCGGGCGGTGCTGGCGCACGGCGTGACGACCGTCGTCACCGACCCGCACGAGATCGCCAACGTGCTCGGCTTGGAAGGCATCCGTTTCATGCTGGAGCGCGCCAAACACGGACCGATCAACATGTTCGTGATGGCGTCGAGCTGCGTCCCGGCGACCGATATGGAGACCAGCGGCGCGCGCCTCGAAGCCGAGGATTTAGCCCCGCTGCTCAACGATCACTGGGTGCTGGGTCTCGCCGAGATGATGAATTATCCGGGCGTGATCTACGGCGACGAGGGCGTGCTCGACAAGCTCGACCTGTTCAAAGATCGGGTGCTGGATGGGCACAGCCCGGCGGTGCGCGGCAAGCCGCTCAACGCCTACGTCGCCGCCGGAATCGCCAGCGACCACGAATGTACGACCGTCGAAGAAGCGCTCGAAAAGCTGCGCCTCGGCTTGACAATCTTCATCCGCGAAGGCACGACCACCCACAACCTGCGGGCGCTGCTGCCGCTGATCAAGCCGGAGAATTACGCGCGCATCTGCTTCTGCACCGATGACCGCGTGCCCGCCAGCCTGCTGGACGAAGGCTCGATTGACCACATGGTGCGCGTCGCCATCGCCAAAGGCATCGACCCGGTGACGGCGATCCGGCTCGGCACGATCAACACCGCCAACTATTTCCGGCTGCACCACTTAGGGGCAGTCGCGCCCGGTCGCCGCGCCGACCTGATCGTGTTCTCCGACCTGGACGACCTGCGCGCCGAGCAGGTGTATCGCGGCGGCGTGCTGATCGCGGAAAACGGCAGCGTGATCGCCCCCAAGCCGCCGCTGCGCAAGCTGGACTTGCGCTCGTCCATGAACGTCGCGCCCGGCGCGGTCGATCTGCGCATCCCGGCGCGCGAGGGGCGCATCCGGGTCATCGGCGGCACGGATACACAGGTCGTGACGCCCAGTCTGGTTGACGACCCGAAGATCGTCGACGGCGAAGCCGTCTCCGACCCGGCGCGCGACATCCTCAAGATGGTGGTGGTCGAGCGCCATCGCGCCAACGGCAACGTTGGCAAGGCGTTCATCAGGGGCTTCGGGCTGAAGCGCGGGGCGCTGGCTGGCTCGGTCGCCCACGATCATCACAATCTGGTCGTGATCGGCGCGGACGATGCCAGTATGCAGACCGCCATCCGTGCCGTTATCGAGATGGGCGGCGGGCTGGCGGCGGTCGATGGCGATGCGGTGCTGGCGACGCTGCCGCTGCCGGTCGCCGGGCTGATGAGCGAAGCGCCCATCGCCGAGGTGCGCCGCCAGTACGATGCGCTGACCGCCGCTGCGCAGGGTCTCGGCAGCACCATGCGCGACCCGTACATGGCGATGAGCTTCATGGCGCTCGAAGTGATCCCGTACCTCAAGCTGACCGACGTGGGCTTGGTCGATGTCGAGCAGTTCAGGATTGTCGATGTGTTTGTAGAATAGTGAAGGATAGTGCCGAGTACTGCGTGCTGAGTCAAAGGCTTTCACAATAAACGATTTTCTCGGCACTCATCGCTCAGCACTCAGTACTTGTTTGTGAGGAGAACGTGCAATGGCTGATGACTTGATGACGGCGCTGCGTGCGCTGGCGAACCGCTGGGCGATGCGCGCGCGCGATTACGCCCGCTCCTCGAAAGAGGAGGGCGTCACCGAAGCGCAGGCAAATTACGACCGGGGCTTTGCCGACGGCTATTACCGGGCAGCGACCGAACTTGCCACGCTGCTAACCCAGCCCGGACTCGCGGCAGAGCCGCAGTCCAAGCCCGTATCGTCGGCTCCGGCGGCGGGCGCAGCCCCGCAGCGTCCGGCTGCGCCGCAGCCCTCGGCAGCCCCCGCAGCCCCGACACCCCCACCACCTCCGCCCAAGCCGCAGGTCAGTTATGCGAAGGTGTCGGTCGGCGAGGCGGTCTCAATTCTGGTGTTCGCTGGCTGCCAGCCTCGTGATGTGACCCCCAATAAGGACAACAGCCTCCATGCGACTTTCTCCAGTTGGGGAAGTCTGATGCTGCACGAACAGGTCGACCGTGTACGAAACGCCGATCCGAGGATTATCATTCTCGGCAGCGGTAAGCTGGAATCGCACGACTACTATATCGATTTCGCGTTTAAGGAATCCTCGACACCATGACCGACCCGAATACGATAGCCACGATTAAATCCCGCGTTGCCGGGCAGCGCGACGACATCATCCAGTTTCTGAAAGACCTGTGCGCCATCCCCAGCTACGACAGCCAGATTCGCAAAGTGGGTGAGCGCGCCGAAGCCGAAATGCGCAGGCTCGGCTTTGACGAGGTGTGGTTCGACCAGATGGGTAACGTCGTCGGCAAAATCGGCAGCGGCGAGAAGAAGCTGCTCTACGACAGCCACATCGACACGGTCGGCATTGGCGACCCGCAAAGCTGGAGCTGGGATCCGTTCACGGGCAAGGTCGAGAACGGCGTGTTCTTCGCGCGTGGCGCGTGCGACGAGAAGGGCAGCACGCCCGGCATGATCTACGGGCTGGCGCTGGCGAAGGAAGTCGGCTTGCTTGACGGCGTGACCGGCTACTACTTCGGCAACATGGAAGAATGGTGCGACGGCATCGCCCCACACGCGCTGGTCGAAGCCGAAGGCTTGCGCCCGGATTTCGTCGTGATTGGCGAGCCGACCAAAATGCAGGTGTATCGCGGGCACAAGGGGCGCGTCGAGATGCAGGTCGTCGCCAAAGGCAAGAGCGCCCACGCCGCCAGCAACTTCCTGGGCGATAACGCCATCTACAAGCTGCTGCCCATCATCGACGCGATCAGCAAGGTCGAGCCGGAATTGGGCGACGATCCGTTCCTGGGGCACGGGCGCATCACCGTCACCGACATGCACGTCAAGACACCCAGCATCAACGCTGTGCCCGACGAAGCCCTGATCTACATCGACCGCCGTATCACATTCGGCGAATCGCCGGACGCTGAGCTGAAGCGCATCCAGCGCATCATCGGCGAGCGCAAGGACATCGAAGCGTCGATCCTGTTCTACGACGACCCAAGCTATACCGGCTTCGTCTTTCCGGTGGACAAGATTTTCCCGGCGTGGGCGCTGCCGGAAGACAATGCCTACGTGCAGGCGGGCGTGCAGGCGGGCGCTCAGTTGTAAGCGCGCGCCGCCGACCGGTAAATGGGATTTCTCGACCAACGGCATCTACTGGATGGGCAAGGCGGGATTCCTGAGCATCGGCTTCGGTCCCGGCGATGAAATCCACGCCCACACCGTCATCGATCAGGTTCCGCTGGACGACGTGGTGCGTGCTACCGAATGGTATGCGCTTCTGCCGGGGCTGCTGCCGAAGTGATCTACGTGATGCGGCACGGACAGAGCGTGGTCAATGTCGAGCGCGCGACTTGCCATGCCGTCGTCTCGAAGGTGATCTGACCGAACTCGGACGGTCGCAGGCGGCGAAAGCCGCGCGCTGGCTGGCGGACAAGTCCATCATGCAGGTACGCTCCAGTCCGTCGCACCGCGCCCGCCAGACTGCCGAAATCGTCGCCGAAGCGCTCGGTGTCATGGCAACGATAGATGATGATCTACGCGAAGCCGACTGCGGCGACGTGG
The DNA here is from genome assembly GCA_046328655.1 of Anaerolineae bacterium. Taxonomy (GTDB): domain Bacteria; phylum Chloroflexota; class Anaerolineae; order Aggregatilineales; family Phototrophicaceae; genus Flexifilum. The sequence continues at coordinate 41,170 of JAXLWE010000043.1, forward strand.
AAAACCTGCCGTTTGATGAAGCCTTAAGCATCTGGCGGCAGGTTTACGTGCGCTGGCTGCTGTTCGACGCAGAGGCGCGCTTCCCCGGCGGCGAGTCGTATGCCGAAGCCATCGAGCGTTTCGCCCGCGCCCTGGGCAATTGCCCGCCGGACGAATCGGTGCTGCTGGTCACGCACGGCGATGTCACCCATACTATCATCCCGCCGTTGTGCGTCAACGCGGCGGCGCTGCAGCGCATCTCCCCGTTGAGCAACACCGGAATAGTCATCCTCGAACATTACGATGCCGATAGGTATACTTGTTCGGCATGGGATCGAACTGAGCACCTGAGCGATTGAAGGAGTAATCTTCATCATGCAAACCGACCTGCGGGGTCGTGACCTGATCACGACCCAGGAATGGACGCGAGACGAGATCGACACGCTGCTCGACGTGGCGTGGGATTTGAAGCGCAGGCGCGCGCTGGGGGAGTCGCACGCTATCCTGCGCGACAAAGTGCTGGCGATGCTGTTCTTTTTCACCAGTACGCGCACCCGCACTTCGTTTGAGGCGGGCATGGCGCAGTTGGGCGGGCACGCCCAGTTTATCGACAGCGAGACCACGCAGATCAGTCACGGCGACACGGCGAAGGAAATCGGCGAGATCGTCGGGCGCTACTGCGACGGCATCGCCATCCGCCAGTGCGACTGGAATTTCGGCAACAAGTACATCCGCGAAGTCGCCGCCGCCAGCCGCGTGCCGGTGCTCAACATGCAGTGTGACGTGTACCACCCGTTCCAGATTCTCGCCGACCTGATGACCATTCAGGAGAAGTTCGGGCGCGACCTGCGCGGCAAGACCATCAATGTGAGCTGGGCGTATGCCTCCAGCTACCAGAAGCCGCTCAGCGTCCCGCAGAGCCTCATCCTGCTGATGGCGCGCTATGGCATGAACGTCCGCCTGACCGCACCGCCGGAATTTGCCCTCATGCCGGAGATCGTCGAGCAGGCGAAGGAAAACTCGCGGCGCAGCGGTGGCACGTTCGAGATGCTCGACAGCTTCGACGACGGCTTCAAGGACGCCGACATCCTGTACCCGAAGTCGTGGGGCTGCTGGCTGACGACCGAGGACAAGGAAGAATCGTCCAAGATCGGCAAGAAGTACACCGACTGGATCACCGACTCGCGCCGCATGGCGCTGGCGCACGAACACGCCGTCTACATGCACTGCCTGCCCGCCGACCGCAACATCGAAGTGACCGACGAGGTCATCGACGGACCGCAGAGCATCGTCTATGACGAGGCGGAGAACCGGCTGCACGTTCAGAAGGCGGCGATGGCGCTCACGATGCGCTGAGCAGGGCAGCGGTTAGCACTTAGCTGTTAGCGATGAGCCGTTAGCCTCGTATAATGGGGCTAACGGCTATTTGTTCAACGGATGTGGCATGATTAACCAGCACATCACCATCCCATTTGATGAGATCGCTGCATTCTGCGAACGGCATCACATCCGCAAGCTGTCGCTGTTTGGCTCGGTGCTGCGCGACGACTTCCGCCCCGACAGCGATGTCGATGTATTGGTGGAGTTTGAAGAAGGACAGACGCCGGGGTGGAATATTGTCAGTATGGAGCAGGAAACTGGGAGATATTCTGGGGCGTTCCATCGATTTTCGCACTTCCCAGGAATTGAGCCGCCACTTCCGCCAGCGGTGGTTGCTGGCGCATACGCGATCTATGAACGAGCGTGACGTTGTGCTGCTCAGGGATATGCTGGATACTGCGCGCAAACTACGGTCATTTGTGCGGGGTAGGTCGCGTGACGATCTTGAACAAGAAGAAGAACTGCTTGGCTTCGCCGTCGTTAAGGCGATAGAAGTAATTGGCGAGGCTGCCAATCACGTCTCCGAGGAAACGCGACAATCTCCTGGGCGCTAAACTGGGGCGATATGGTCGTGGATGCGCAACCGCCTGATCCACGCCTACAGCGCCATTAACTATGACATCGTTTGGGATGTTGCCGTATCCGGCATCCCCGCGCTCATAGCCGAGCTTGAAAGTCATTGCTCCCGCCCGAAATCGATGCGACGGCACTTAGAGTGCTGATTAGTCGCTTGGCGATGGCTTCTCAACCTCGGCATCCCGCGGAAAGACCACGCGAAACATCGTCCCCTTGCCGAGTTCGCTCTGCACCGTAATCACCCCGTGATGCTGCTCCACAATCGCTTTGCAGATCGCCAGTCCCAGCCCGGCTCCTTCGCGGCGCAGGTCACGGGCTTCGTCGGTGCGGAAGAAGCGCTCGAAGATCGTGTCCAGCCGATCTTCAGGAATGCCGATGCCCGTGTCCGCAACCTCCAGAATGGCTTGGCTGTCCTGCACGGCTGTGCGTATGGTGACCGCCCCCTGCTGCGTAGTGAATCGCGTTTCCCACCAGATTGCCGACCAGCCGGAACAACTGCTTCCGGTTGCCGACGACTGACATGCCGTCGTCGGTCAGGCTCATGAGGTTGAGATCTGCGTTCTGGGCAACGTTCGATAGTCCTCGCACGCCTGCCGCACGATTTCGCTGAGATCGAGCGCGGCGAGTACGACCTGTCCCTCGCCCTCAATCCGCGAGAGAGTGAACAGGTCGTCAATCAGGCTGTTCAGGTGCTGGGCAACGGTGCGCAGCTCAGTCTGGATCTCCTGCTGCCGGGCAGGATTCGCTCTGGGCAGCATATCCAGCTTGAGCAGGATCGACGTGAGCGGCGCGCGCAGGTCGTGCGAAGCGTCGCGGACAAAGCGCTGAAGCAGCTTGACCTTTTCGCGGGAGAGTTCCAGCGCGAACGCCTGTGCCTGGGCTTCCCGGCGATCCGTCACGTCCTCGGTGATGCCCGCATAGCGCACGATATGCTCGTCGGGCGTCATGATCGGAAACGAGCGGTTGCGCAGCCAGCGTATGCTGCCATCTTCCAGCCGGATGCGAAATTCGGTATCGGGCGAAAGAAATACCTGCTCGACCACCGTCCCGGCGCGGTCGTCGGGATGGATGAGTTCCAGCAGCGCAGCCGGATTCCGGTAGAAGTTCTCAGGCGGTTTCCCCGTGAGTTTCTCGAAGTTGGGGCTGACGTAAAGCAGGCGTTCCTTCTCGATATCCACGAGCCAGAATACTTCCTCGATATGGTGCATGATCTGTTCGTAGATCGCCCGGCTGACCTGTAATTCGCTCTCCAGTTGAAGCAGGCGGGATGCGAAGCTGTCCTCGCCGAACAGGATTGCCAGCGTCGGGCGGTCAGCGGCGCCCACGAAGCGGGTCAGGCGGGGCGCGACGCGAGTCAGATACCACCCCGCCAGCGGAGCCAGCAGCAGCCCCGCCAGCGTTTTCATCACAACGTCACCGGGAATGCCGGGCACAAAATACGGCGTCCCCAGAAAAGCCAGTATGTTGTACAGGATCGAGTCGATCCACAGGGCGACCAGCAGGGCGATGCCGGGGATAACGCTCTCCGGGAAATCGGGGAACGTGTTCTTGATGCCCTGATAGACGATGATGATGGCGAGCATGTTGACAAAAAACGTGACGGTTGAAGCGATCACGCCCCGCAGAAACAGCGGCGTCAGAATGGTCGTCTCCGCGAACAGTCCGCGCACGGCGGTCGTGGTGTCGCGGACGTTCAGGTAGACCAGCATGAACATCAGCACGCTGAGCACGAGGATGTTGACGCCGGTTACGCCCGTGATGACGATGCGGGCGGTGCGCGTGCCGCTGCTTACGTACAGGATCAGGATGACGAGCAGGATGATCGGGACGTAGACATGCCCGCCGGGGCGGATAATGATGCCGGGGGCTGGCTCCACGTAGATCGTGATCAATTCGACGAGATTGAGGATGCCGGTGACGCCCGCCACGAAAAACAGCATCGGGGCAAGCCCGTAATGCTCAGATCGATAGTGCAGGTATAACGCCACCGCGCCGAATACGCATACGTGGATGACAAAGACGATTATACTGAGCATAGACAGCCTCACGAGTCTGTCAGGGGAGTATGCTCCCGTAATATGACAAACCGCGTTCATTATTATAATATGTCTGGAATGTAAGGAATTTGCGTAGATAATCAATTGATCCCCTTTATTTACCAGAGGCTCACACATGGTCGGCAAACTGGCTGCCGTCGCCATTGGCGGCAACTCCCTCATTCAGGACCCGAAAAAACCGGATGTGCAGCACCAGTGGGACGCGGTGCGCGTCACCTGCGACCACATCGCCAATATGATCGCCGAAGGCTGGAGCGTGATCGTTACGCACGGCAACGGTCCGCAGGTCGGCTTCATCCTGCGCCGGGCGGAGCTGGCGTCGCGCGAAGTCCACACCGTCCCGCTCGACCTGATCGGCGCGGACACGCAGGGCAGCATCGGCTACATGCTTCAGCAGTCGCTCGACAATTCGCTGCGGCGGCTGGGCATCAACCGCACCATCCTGACCGTCGTCACGCAGGTGCGCGTTGACCCCAACGACCCGGCGTTCGAGAACCCGACCAAGCCGATTGGCGGCTTCATGACCGAGGAAGAAGCCCGCCGCTTCGAATCCGACGGCTGGAAAGTGGTCGAGGATGCCGGGCGCGGCTGGCGGCGGGTGATTGCATCCCCCAAGCCGCTGACCATTCAGGAGATCAACGCCATCCGTGCCCTGATCATGAACGACTACATCGTGATCGCGGTCGGCGGCGGCGGCATTCCGGTGATCCGCGACCAGCAGGGCAATCTGCGCGGCACGAACGCCGTGATCGACAAAGACCGCGCCAGCAGCCTGCTCGCCCAGATGCTGCGCGCCGACCTGCTCGTGATTTCGACGGGTGTCGAGAAAGTCGCGCTCAATTTCAACAAGCCGGATCAGCGCTTCCTCGACCAGATGACGCTGGTCGAAGCCGAGCAGTACATCGCGGAGGGGCATTTCGCGCCCGGCAGTATGCTGCCGAAAATCGAGGCGGCGGTAGAGTTCGTGCGCATGGGCGGTCCGCAGGCGATCATCACCGACCCGCCGAACCTGGCGCGGGCGCTGCGCGGTGAAACAGG
>JAXLWE010000044.1:0-44403 GCA_046328655.1 Anaerolineae bacterium
GCGGAATCTTGCCCCCGAGATCGGGCGATTCGCTGAAATCGACGTTGGCGGTGACGACCGGGAAATTCACGCCGTCGACGAACTGGGCGAGAATCTGGTCGCCGTCGTCAAACTCGTGGTTGCCGAGGGTCATGCCGTCGTAGCCGATGGCGTTCATGATCTGGACGCTGTCCTGCCCGCGATACTGCTGGTGGAACAACGTGCCGGTGAAGCGGTCGCCGCCGTCGAGCAGCAGCACGTTATCGACTTCCGACCGAATCTGCTTGACGACCGCCGCCTGGCGCGCCGCGCCGCCGTCGCCATTGTTGTTCGGCTCATGATGCGAGTGGGTATCGTTGGTGTGAAGAATCGTCAGGCTGAATGTGTCATCCTGGGCGAGCGCCGCGCCGGTGAGCAGCAGCGACAGGACGACTACCAGTAAGGTGATCTTACGCAACATCCGTCTACCTCCTCAAATGTCGGAAAAATGGGTTCACGCGGCGGCGATTGTGCTTGCACAACGTTATCGCGCCTGTCTGGGAAGTTTAACGAATTGTTAAGAACGCAACAAGTTCTCACTGGCGGATGGGGCGAAGCAGCAGAGGTTCTGCGGGTGGGCGGCAATCTTGGGGGCGCGGGAAAAAGCGTGCGGGTTTGAAACCCGCCGCTACCGAGGTCGTGTATGCGGAACTTGGTGATTACACGGGGGGCCAGGGGTAGTTGGGTCCCGGTCCCGGCATGGGATAGCGCTTGTGCTTGAGGATGTAGCGCACGCGCGACTGAAACGCCTTGACTTCCTGAGTCGACAGCAGGCTGCGCATGGTCTTGCCGTAGGGACTATCGGCGCTTTCCAGCGCGTCGAACAGGCAGGCGATAGCCGAGAGCAGGTCGTCGGGCACGTCCTGACCGGCGTAATCCCAGATGACGGTGCGCAGCTTGTGGACGGCGTTGAAGGTGATACCGTGATCGATGCCCCAGATATGTCCGGTGGCGTCGAGCAGGCAGTGACCGCCCTTGCGGTCGGCATTGTTGACGAGATAGTCGAACGCCGCCATGCGCATCAACTGATCGCTGAAGCTCTCGTCAAACGAGAAGTAGTTGACCTGCGGGTCGTGCTCGACGTAGAACTGGATCGACCCCAGCCCGCGCGGTCCTTCGCGCAGGACGGTGGGCGGCACAAGCTCCCAGCCCAGCTCGCGCGAAGTGAGGAAGGCGGCGGTCTCGCGGTAGCAGAGCGTGCCGTCGGGGAAATCCCAGAGCGGGCGCTCGCCGCGCTGCGGCTTGTAAACAGCGGTGAGGGTTACATCGTCGCGGGTAAGCGAGATCAGAAAAGCGTAGTTGGAACTCCAGCGTAACAGCCCATACTCATTATCGATCTCCCCATGTTCCAGTACATCCAGTACACGCTCTGACGAAATGGGATTATTCTGACCATTATCGCTCATTGCGCCTCATGTCCAGTAATAAACCAACCGTCCGTTCTGCTTGGGGTCAGGGCGACCGGCTTGCACGGTTGCCGTCGCATGGGCGCTGAGCGCGCGCATCTGATCGCGGCTGCACCACATACGGACGATACCGGGCTGCACCGTGTCGGGATCGACATCCTCTTCCTGTACGACTAATTCCTGAGCGACGAGCACCACCATGCTGCGGTCTTCATCATAACCCAAACCCATCTGGGCAACGCGAAACATCGGCTCGATGGGGTCGCGCAGTTCCATATTGAACTGGCTGAGGTCGGTTTGCTCCAGTTCCGGGTAGCGCTGGTCGAGATCGTCAACCAGTTCGCGGATCGCTTCGCTGAGCGCCCACGCCTGCTCTTTTTCGATGATGAGCGAGATGATCTGATCACCCTTGCCCGCCTGCAAGTGAAAGACGCGCTGCCCTTTGGGACCGACTGTGCCGACCGTGATGAAATCCACCGGGTTCAGATCAAATTCAATGTTTGCCATAAGTCACTCTCAGGGGGCGGGCAGCTTTTCGGCTGCCTGAGCGGCTTTGCGCTCGGCTTGACGCTCGCGCTCCATCTGCGAAACGTGAGCACAGTCGTTGACCGTCCCCACATAAGGACGCCCGTAGCCGAGATGCAGGCTGCTGATCGACGCGGGCGAGATCACAATACGCTGAAAATTGTCCAGATGCATCCCCAGAAAATGCGCCACGACCATCTTGATGATGTCGGCGTGCGAGACGACGGCGACCAACCCGCGCGGGTGGGCGGCGGCGAGGCGCTCGACCTCGTTGACGGCGCGATCCTGAACGCCGCGCATGGTCTCGCCGTTGGGGAAATAGGCGCGCGACGGATATTCCTGAACGACGTGCCACATCTTGCGGCTCTGGAGCGCGCGCACCTCTTTGCCTTCCCAGTCACCGTAGCGGACTTCGCCTAGCTCGGTGTTCGGGACGATCTGAAGGCTGGGATGGTGCTGCTGAATGGCTTGAGCGGTCTCCATGGTGCGCTCCAGCGGGCTGGCATAGAGGTGAGTTATCGGCACGTCGGCAAGGCGTTTGCCCAGGGCTTCCGCCTGTGCCTTGCCCTCATCGTTCAGATGAACTTCGGGCGTCCAACCAGCCAGTTTCCCGGTTTTGACGAAATCATTGACAGCGTGTCGCACCAGAAGAATCTGAGTCATCAGCGACCATATTAGAAGAGAACGCGATTGCTTGGATGATAACACAATCAGAGGCAAATCGCATGGGTCCAGGTGTGAGTTTTTGGTGAGAGGCGACGATAGAGTCTTGCGCCCGACCTGCTATAATAGGAGCACTTTGACATGACTAGGATGGCAGGATGAATGTTGGAATCATCTCGGATGTTCACGGAGACTACACAACTCTCGAAACAGCGCTAGAGCGCTTGGATAACTATCACAACGTCGATCAGGTTCTGTGCGCCGGTGACCTGGTCGGACGGGGACCGCAGCCGGAGAAAGTCGTGCAGCTCATCCGCGAGCGCGGAATCGTGACGGTGCGCGGAAACCACGACGACTGGAATTACGGGCTGTCGGCGGAGAACAAAGCCTATCTCAAAGACCTGCCGCTGGAATGGCGGGCGGAGATCGGCGGGCGCTCGATCTTCATGTGTCACGGCAAGCCGGGCAACAACCTGTGGGGCTTGTACCGCGATCACATCTCGAACACGCTGCTGAACATGATGCTTGTCTCGCTGAACGTGGACGTGCTGATCACCGGGCACACGCACGTGCCGCTGTACGTGCGCGTCAAGCGCGGGTGCGTCGTCAACCCCGGCTCGCTGTACACGTTCCACAACGTGCGCTCGACCTCGCACACCTACGGCGTGCTGCACCTGCCGGAGATGACGTTCGATCTGTACGACATCACGGCGGAGCGCAATCTCGACAAGAGCGCAAGCTAAGCGATTTTCACCACAGAGACCGCACAGGACACGGAGAAGAACAAGAGGATTTTCTCTGTGATCTTTGTGGTCTCTGTGGTTCAACGGCTTCTCTCCTGTGCGTCAGGAGAAAGATAGCACAGCAGCGGAAATGTGGCGAGATTGCCCGGAGAATTTCAACGCTCCGCCGAAAGAAGTACGGCGCCACGTGCCGTTGGGGGAGTATAAAAATGCGAGAAAGGTATTTCTTATTCTTTCGGTCGCTTGAACACCAAATAGTAACCCTGTGTATAGGAGGTGCCTGCGCCAATATTGATGGTCATTGCGCCTCCGGCAATGTATTCATGCCCCATCGTTTCGGGCACCATTCCAACTAACTCCCATCCATCTTCTGCCAACTGTTCAGCCTGTGCCCAAACTTGTTTTGTTTTTTCGTCCCACCCTGGCTGAAAGTAATAATTCGTCTTGTCAGATGCTCTCGCCATCGTTTCCACAGGAAGCCAGAGTCGCTTCAGTTCCCACCTTTGTCTGCTCATCGAGTGCCATACCCCTTCAGCGTTAGCAACGTTTAACTCCAGCGAGTAAAGACATTGTAGCGCCCAAAGTGGTACGGTGGGCAAATGGAAACACCGGGCGGAATGTCTTGGAATAGAGTCACGCTCGAGGACACCGGGGCATATGCCCGCGAATTTGGCGAATTTGCAGGCGCGCCAAACCCTTGACTTATTAGAACAAGTGTGCTATATTTGAGCGATGTCAATCCTACGGTTTGATCAATTCCAGGATGTGCGCCAGCCGCTTCAGATCGTGCGAAAGCAGCCCTGCCAGGTTGCGCCCGCAGCGCACCAGAAAATCGTAGCGTTCCCCCTCCGGGTACGCCCACGACGCATAGCGCAGCGCCGCCGCCATCAGCTCATCCGAGGGGACTTCCTTCGCGCCCAGCACCAGCCGGAAAAAATCCATCCGCTGGGTAAAATCGTAGACTTCCTCCGGCTCGCAGAGGTCAACTTCGCACAGGCTCATCGGCGGGCGCGGCGGCAGGCTGTGGATCATCTGCCTGCCGTACATGTAGCCGATGTTGATGACGCAGATTTCGACCGGAACCATCCGGTTCTCACGCTGGTCAAGCAGGGCGTTGTTGTCGACGTAGCTCGCCATCACCAGCTCGCGCGCCAGCGGGTCGTCGTCGATGCGAATGGCGTAGATCAAGCCAATCGCATACGCCTGATCCCCGTCGGAAATCGGCACTTTGACGAACGCGCCAAAGTTGTGCAGCTCGTCGATCTTGCTCCCGCGCGTCCCGCAGTCGAAGCCGGTCGTGCTGGCTCGCAGGACGCGCCCGACCTGATGCCGTTCTCTCACCGTCATATTGTGATCACGCTCCCAATCGATGCTGCCGTCGATCCCCTCGCGCAAGCCCCTTCGTTTGCAGCTTGTTCGAGGCTTCCGGCTCAAGCTGATGCTTGAGCATTTCAACGCGGATCATCTCGTCTAGCTGGCTTTTCTCGACACTGCTGACGTAAGCCAGCTCATCCGCGCGGGTGAGTGCATAGGGATAGTGCTTGCGCCCCTGAATCGAACACTGCGCCACGATCAGCCCGTGCAGCGCCGCGACCGCGTCCTTGTCGCGCGCCACCCACATCGGAATGTCGATGCGGGCGACTGCCGGATTCGATCCGTTCGAGACGTTGACGTAAAAAAACGCGATCTCCAGATTGCTGTCCATATCCTTGTACTTCAGGTTCTGCGGCGAATTCTGCGTCATGATGGCGGAGCGCTCGCCCGGCTGGAGCACGTGCGCGAACAGCATGTCGTCGGTCAGCCCCTCAAGCTCGCCGTTGGCGCGCAGGTTGGCATCGTTCACCTGCCCCGGCTCAAGACTCAGCAGGTGCAGCAGGCTGATCAGATAGGTGCTGCGCGGCTTGTCCAGATAGCCGAGCAGGATCGCCCGCGAATCGTACAGCATCCGCAGCGCTTCCATATACTCGCGCTCGATCTGCGGCGTGCCCGCCAGCTCAGTCGCGCCGAAGAACTTGAGCAGCCCACCGTCGTGAAAGCCGACCAGCGGGCGCGGCTCGTCGCGGCGGTTCCAGGCTTCCTTCGCCAGCCACTGCATTTCCATCACCGTGCGCCGCGCGTTGACGGTCTGGTTGGTGATCAGCCGACCGTCCAAATCCTGAAGCATCGCCTCGTTGTAGTACAACTGCGGCTCGGTCGCCTGATATGGCAGGCGCGGCTCGCCGTAAGAGTAGACGAACACGCCGATATTGACCAGATAGTACAGCACCGCCGCGTGCGCATCCGGGTAAATCTGTGAGCCGTCCACCGCGATCAGCGTCGCGGCGGGGGGCAGCGGCGGCAGCGAGCCGACCCCGGCGATCACCTCGTCATACGGGCGGGGCGCGGGCGCAGCACCCCGGTAGCCGCTCACGCTCGATTCGCGCACCAGCTTAATGCGCTCGTGGACGGAGTCGAGGTCGGTCGTGGCGTAGAAGCGCTCCAGCGCCAGGTCGAGCTTGTTGGCGAGCGTCCGGTTCAGGTGCCCCAGATAGCGCCCCAGCGTTTGCACCTGCTCGACGACTTTCGTGAATTCTAACGACAACCTGCTGCCCGCCTTATAAAGTTAGTATTTCCCAACCAATAATCCTAGAGTAGCACCGACGTTCTATTCCGTCAAGCGGCGAGCGCCCGCCGGAATAGAAAATGTGTACAACATCCAGCCGAACGACGCATTCCGGCGCGTCAACCGACGCATGGCGCAAATTACAGATTCTACTATACGGCGGAATGAATCTGTCCATTTTTGGGCAATCTTTCCAAGAATTGACGATTTTCAAAGTTACGTGTGTTGACATTACAAAAACTTGTTATAATGGAAATCCGAGCCATTAACCGTAAAGTGAATTTAAATAAACCTTGTTTGTTGTTCGTTGTTGATTTAGGCGAATGTGACACGACAATGGCATCAAACCAGGTACTCGATCTTCCGCTCAGCGTTGCAGCGTCCGGCGAGATTGTGTTTGCTGGCGATGAAGTCCGTCTCGCCGGGCAAATCGACTATCCAACCACGCCCCGCCCGGAGAACGGCTATCCGCTGCTGTTCGTTTTGCATCACGCCTGCTGTAATTCACGCGAAGATTATGCCGACTACGCCCGGCTCGCCCTGAGCAATGGCTACGCCGTGTTCCGCTGGGACAAGCGCGGAACCGGACGCAGCGGCGACAGCGGTCGCGGCTCGACGACGCAGGATGCCGTCAACGCCTACGAGATCGCCCTGTCACTGCCGGACATCAACCGCCGCAGCACCGTGATCCTCGCGGTCGCCGCCGGGTCGGCGCTGCTGGGCAGCTCGTTCGGCTTGTTCGCCCGCACCCAGACGCCCAGCGGCGTTCTGCTGGTTGCCAACATGCTCGACGAACAGGCGATTCTGGCGCTCGATACGCGCGTCAAGATCGTGATGAGTCCTGAGGACTGGAATCCCCCGGCGACGTTCGGCGAAGCGGCGTGCGCGTCGCATAAGCGCGCCTACAAGCACGGCGCGTCCTTCTTCCTGACGGATGGCGGCGACCGCCTGCTCATGACGCCCGACGGCGCCGTCCAACCCGCCGCACGAAAGGCAATTGGCGATTGGCTCAAGAGTTTAACCCGCCGTTCCACGTTCAACTGAACGACTGCGCCGCGCTCGTCACGGGCGCGGGCGAAGGAATCGGACGGGCAATTGCGCTGGCGCTGGCGGCGTCCGGCGCTGCTGTCGTTGCGAATGACCTCAACCCCGACCGCGCCGACCAAACTGCTGACGCGATCACCGCCACCGGAGGACGCGCGATCCCCTGGCAGGCGGATGTCTCCAACCGCTTTCAAGTCGCCTCGATGATCGAAGCCGGGCGTGACGCCTTCGGCAAGCTGAATATCCTCGTCAACGCGGCGGGCGTCGAGAAGCTCGGCGCGCTCGCCACGCTCGACGAATGGGACTGGCGACGCATCGTCGACGTGAACCTGACCGGCGCGTTCTTCTGCACCCAGTTGCTCAGCCGGGTGATGGCGGACGAGGGCGGCGGCGTGATCGTCAACGTCGCGTCGACCGCCGGGCGTTACGGCGCGCTGCCGGAAGGCGTCGGCTACGTGAGCAGCAAAGCCGGGCTGATCGGGCTGACGCACCAGAGCGCCCGCGAGCTGGCGCCGCGCGGCATCCGCGTCAACGCCGTGTGCCCCGGCAACATCAATTCGGTTGGCGCGCCCGCTCAGGGGCGGCAGGGGTCGGCGGAGGAAGTCGCCTCGGTGGTGCTGTTCCTGTGCTCCGGCGCGGCGAGCTTCGTCACCGGGCAGGCGATCAACGTCGACGGCGGCGAGGCGATGGGGTAGTCGCAACGCTAGAAAACGTCGCTGAGGCGCAGCGAAAAGCCGGGCAGCACGTCGCCGAAGTCGAGCACGTCATCGCCGCTCAGCCGGGCGATGTCATTTCCCTTATAAACATTCGCTGTTTTCGACGCCGGATAGAAGAATACGACCATGCGCACGCCCGCGCGCAGATAATCGCTGATTTTTGCCTCGATGTCCTCGGCTTTGTCGTTCGGTGACACCACCTCTATCGCCAGATCGGGCGGCAGCGGGATGTACTTCGCAGGCAAGCGACCCGGCATCCGTTCGTAGCTGATGTACCCGACATCCGGCGCGCGAACGGTCGGTTTACCTTCCTCGTTGGCGAACAGGATGTATCCGGTTTCGGCGGCAGTGACGTGACCTAAGTTGTGCTGCCGAATATAAACCCCAAGTGATATGAGCAAATTCGCTGAATTTTCGCCGTGTTCTCCGCCTGCGGGTGGCATCGCGTAGATCACTCCTTCGACCAGTTCGAGGCGCTTCTCGTCGTTCTCCGGCAGATGTGCAATCTCCCAGAATTCTTCGACTGTGTAGAGTTTTTCCTGTACAGTCATCATCCTGTCGCCTTTGCAGCTATATCGTCGGATTAACCCGCTGCCAGCTTGATCTAACCACAAAACACGTCAACGCTGCAACAAAAAACCCGGCGCGCGCCGGGTTTCCCACTGCGGGTGACTGTTCATCAGGCTCAGTGTACGCGAACAGCCTCATTGAGCGCTGCCGGGTCCGCTCCCACGAGGACCGAGAGCGCGTACCCCTGGCGCTGAACCTGGATTCCGGGCAGGTGCGCCGACAAACCGTGAATCGTCGCTTCCAGCACCCCCGTACTGTTGAAATGCTCGACAGCAGCCTGGCTTTCCCACAACACCACCAGTTCGGCGCGGTCGGGGTCGTCAAGCTGTTCCATAAAGAAGGCGGTCACGAACCCGGGACGGATTCGTATCTTGGGGAGGTACTCGCCCCGGACGATTTCACGCATCTGCCCCATTAACCCCATCGGGACGCGGATGGTTGTCGTCTGCGCGTACATAAAGCCTCCTTTAATTTATACTCATTGAAACACAGATTCGCTACGCGGACAATGACATTCCCCCTTAAGTCGATGGACGTTCTGCACAATTCCGGTATGACGATCCTCACGTCGGCGTCATGCTGAAATTGCACTCGCCTGACCCTCGCTAGACTGCCCGATCCGGCGCTTCGCCGGGTATAATGGACGCAGTATCCTGACTCGCCGGACAACCTTATGAACATCGACCAACTGGAAACGCCTAGCGTCCTGATTGACCTCGACCGCATGGAGCGCAACATCGCGCAGATGCAGGCACGCTGCGATGCCGCCGGGGTCGCGCTGCGCCCGCACATCAAGACGCACAAGATTCCTGAAATCGCGCGGATGCAGCTTGACGCGGGCGCGGTCGGCATCGCCTGTCAGAAGGTGGGCGAGGCGGAAATCTTCGCCGGGGCGGGCTTCAACGACATCCTGATCCCCTACAACATCCTCGGCGCGACCAAAGCCGCCCGCCTCGCCGACCTCGCGCTCTACAACCGCATCACCGCCTGCGCCGACAATCTGCCGGTGATCGCCGGGCTGTCAGACGCCGCCGCCGCGCTCGACATCCGCCTGCGGGTGATGGTCGAGATGACGACCGAGATCGAGCGCGCGGGCGCGCGCCAGTTGAGCGCGCCGTCGAGCTGGCGCAGGCGATTGAGGACGACCTGCTTCGCCGGGCTAATGGTCTACCCAAGCAACCCGACGATCCGCCCGGCGCTTCCAGGAGGCGCTGGCGCTGCTTGACGAGCGCGGCATCGGCGTCGATTCGGTCAGCGGGGTGGAACCGGGGCGGTGCTGCACGCCGCCGAACATGCCGGAACTGACCGAGATTCGCGTCGGGACTTACGTATTCAACGACTGGACAACCGTCACGCGCGGCTGGTGTCCGCTAGACGACTGCGCCATGACCGTGCGCGCGACCGTCGTCAGCCGACCGACCGAGACGCGCGCCATCCTCGACAGCGGCAGCAAAACGCTGTCCAGCGAGGTGATCGAGCGGCTACGGCTACATCGTCGAATATCCGGCGGCGCGCATCTACAAGCTGAACGAGGAACACGCCTACGTCGATGTCTCGGCGTGCGAGGTTAAGCCGCAGATCGGCGAGACGGTCAGCGTGATCCCGGTGCATACCTGCGTCGTCACCAATCTGCACGATGTCCTGTACGGGGTGCGCGGCGGCGAGGTCGAAGTCGAATGGACGGTCGCGGCGCGCGGAAAAGTCCGCTGATCCGGCGCTAAACGTCGTCGTCGCTCACCTGCTGCGACCACACCCAGCCGATGCCAAAGCCGAGGGCGATCCCCAGCGGGATGCCCAGCGCAAAATTATCGGGAAACAGCAGCAGACCGAGGATGATGCCGAAAGCCGCGCCCAGCCCTGCTCCTGCGCCGACATACTGTGCCTGTTTGCCGTTCATCAACACTCCGCCCGATTCGGCTCTCTACACATGCCTCTGGTGATTATCCCCCCGACGAGGTACGCACCGGATCGCGCCCGTGCATAGCATGTCGTGTGGGTATAATCCCCTCTATTATAGACTACCCGGCGGCGACTGAGACGTCGCAATTGGTCTTACGGGGGCTTGTGATCGAGTCCCGGAAAGTCTAGACTTCGTAACTGCTTCCGTTATACGAGTGAGGGTACAGACGAATGCAGCTCCGCAAACTGGGCAATACAGATATGGAGATCACGCCGGTCGGATTTGGCGCGTGGGCACTCGGCGGCGTCGGCTACAAATTCAGTTGGGGTCCGCAGGACGATCAGGATTCGATCAACACCATCCACCGCGCCATCGACGCGGGCATCAACTGGATCGACACGGCATCGATCTACGGTCTGGGGCACTCGGAGGAAGTTGTCGGGCGGGCGCTCAAGGGGCTTGCCAGCAAGCCCTACGTGTTCTCGAAAGGCGGGCGTGTCTGGGACGACAACCACAACGTCGTGGACGATCAGCGGGCAGCATCGATTCGCAGCCAGGTCGAGAACAGCCTGCGCCGCTTGCAGCTTGACGTGATCGACCTGTACCAGATTCACTGGCCCTACCCGACCGAGCTGCTTGAGGAAGGCTGGGTGGCGCTGGAGCGGCTTCGGCAGGAAGGCAAGGTGCGCGCGATTGGCGTCAGCAACTACGCGTCGCCGAAATGCAGCGTATTCAGGCGGTCGCGCGCCGATCAGCACGCTTCAGCCGCCCTGCTCGATCACTGCGCCCGGAGGTCGAGCGAGTTCTGCCATTCTGCCAGCGCAACGACATCGGCGTGCTGGTTTACTCGCCCTGCGGTCAGGCTTGCTCACCGGGGCGATGACCAAAGAGGCGCGTGCAGAATTTGCCCGATACCGACTGGCGCAGAACAGCGCTAATTTTCAGGAGCCGCGCCATCCCGCATTCTGACTGGCGGATTTGCTCCGTGAGATCGGCGAGGCGCACGGGCGCACCGCTGGCAGTCGCCATCGGCTGGACGCTGCGCCATCCCGCCGTCACGGGAGCGATTGTCGGCGCGCGCCACCCGGAGCAGATCGACGGCATCATCGGCGCAATCGACTTCCGGCTGAGCGAAGCGGAAATCCAGCAGATCGCCGATTTCGTCGCCAGGATGCCGACGACATAGTAGACGACTGAGCCTTACGGGCGTGAGGGCGTTCAATTAGACGCCCCTACTCTATCGAATTACCACCGCTCCCGTGCACGTAATCGCCAGGCGCGGCGACCAGCAGGCGACGGTGAGCGCTTATCCGGCGCCAGTGCCCGATGGGAGGATCACGCCGACGGGCGTCACCTCCGCCGATGCCGAGCGCGGCGCGGGCATTCAGGTCCTGAAACCCGGCGAGACCCGCCGCCAGCCCTCGTGAACGCGCGACCGCCAGCAGGATCAGCATGACGGCGTGTCCATCCATGACCAGTAGGGCGCAGGCCACTCGCCTTCCTCGCCCGGACTCGTCCACCTTGTCGGGTTCCTGATAGCGGCGGTGATAGGCGGCTCGTTGGTGCAGGGAACGATCAGCACGGGCGGCTTGGAGATGAACGGGGCGAAGCCCGGCGGCAATGCTCCGTCTCGCCGCACAGGTCGGCAAGCTCGCCTCGCCGGGTCGGTGACGACGACGAAATCCTGCCCCTGGGTGAACCCGGCGCTCGGACCATGCTTCGCCGCATCCAGAATGCGGTCAATCGCTGCCGGGTCGACCGGCTCATCGCTGAAATTGCGCACACCATACGGCGCTTGCTGACCAGCTCGTAAAAATCCATTAGGTACTCCTGTAATTGAAAATTGTAGGGGCGAGGCATGCCTCGCCCCTACGCCATTCGTGCAAGCGTAACCCGAAACCCGCCCGGCGCAAGTCAACGACGTGCAACTACCCAGCAGCGATAATCCTGATCACGCAAGTATTCGACGAGTAACGGAATGACCGAGCAGACTACTGCCCTGAAACCCCTGACTATCGGCGGCATCACGATTGAGTCGCCGCTCACGCTCGCGCCGATGGCGGGGCAGACCAACCACGCCATGCGCTGGATGTGCCGTCTGTACGGCGACTGCGGGCTGGTCTGCACCGAGCTGCTGAGCAGCATGGCGCTCTCGTACAGGACGCCGCGCTCCTACGCCATGTTCGACTGGCAGCCGCGCGAGCATCCCTTCGCCGTGCAGTTGTTCGGCGCAGACCCGGACGTGATGGCGGACGCCGCGCGCATGGTCGTGGACGACGGCGCGGCGATTGTCGACATCAACATGGGCTGCTGGGTTCCCAAGATCGCCAAAGGCGGCGCGGGCGCGGCGCTGCTGAAAGACGTCTGCACGGCGACGCGCGTGGTCGAAGCCGTCGTCAAGGCGGTGAGCGTGCCCGTGACCGTCAAAGTCCGCGCCGGGTGGGACGAAGGCAACCCGACCGCCGTCGAGTTCGCCCGCGCCGCCGAAGGCGTCGGCGTGAAGGCGATTGCCGTTCACGCCCGCTTCGCCACGCAGGGCTTCACCGGCTCGCCGGACTTGGGCGTGGATTCGCCGCGTGAAGGAAGCCGTCACCATTCCGGTGATCGGCAACGGCGACGTACTTAACGCCGACGACGCCGCGCGCATGTTCGCCGAAACCGGCTGCGACGCCGTCATGATCGGGCGCGGCGCGCTCGGTCGCCCCTGGATTTTCCACCACATCGCCCACCGGCTGCGCACGGGCGAAACCCTGCCTGAGCCGACGCCCGCCGAGAAAATCGAGGCGGCGCTGACCCACGCCCGGATCACGCTCGAAACGACGCGCCTGGCGCAGCGCCAGGCGATCCTTGAACTGCGCGGTCAATTGACCAAGTACCACATCGGCGTGCCGGGCGCGGCGGCGCTGCGCGAGCAGCTTGTCCACATCGACTCGCTGGCGGATGTCGAAGCCATCCTGACGCCAGCGCTCGAACGCGCCCGCGAATACGAGTCACGGCTAACCGCGTAATACGCACCAGATCGGCATAAAAAAAGCCGGGACGTTCAGTCGAGCGCCCCGGCATATGATTCATCCAGCGGGATTGTCGCGCTACGCCTCGCTGTCGCTTTTCTGCGACCACGTCCCGAAATCGCCCGCCGGGCGTCCGTTGGTGCTGGGGGCGGGCTGCGTCTCGGCGGCGGGGTTCGCTTCCGCCTGAGGGGTCGGCGGCGGCGCGGGGGTAGCTGCGGGCGCGGTCGGTTTTGGCTCGTCCGCCGCTGGCTTGGCTTCCTCGGCAGGCTTGGGATTGAGCGAAACCGCCTGCTTCGCGCCGTCGATCTGGGTCTTGGTGGCGTCCAGCGTCTCCTGAATCGGCTTGGTCACCGGGGTGAGCGCCCGGCTGATTTCGCGGTTGATGTCGCCGCGCGTGGGGATGTCCTTCGGCACTTTCACATCGACGCCCGCTTCGTCAAATTCCTTCTGGAGCATCTGCGCCGTATCCGCCCACATCTTGCGAAGCTGCGCGACGTACTTGCCCAGCGTATACGACCACTGGATCATGCGCTTGGGACCCGCCACGACCAGCATAATGACGAATATCGCAACCAGCTCCCAACCGCCAATACCGAGGATGTCCATACGCCGCCTTCTTCACTGTTCTTTTCACCACCGATTCTAACATAACTACGGGCGGAAGGGGCAGCGCGGATTTCACGGCTCAGCCCACTCTCATGGTTGACGCTATAATCACGCTCGAATAAAGGAGGCGGTCATGGAAAATTATCATTTCACGGTCGGGGAGTTCGACTGCACGCTGCTCAAGGACACGCTGGGACCGCGCACCGCAGCGTCGTTCATGACGGCTGTGCCGCCGGACGAACTGGACAGCTTTGTCCGCCAGCAGGGGTACGACCCCGACGCGCTGCTGTTCTCCACCAGCCGCTGCTGATCCGAACCGCCAACCGCCTTGTGCTGGTCGATACCGGCGAGGGCGCAGTCAAGGGGAGATGCTTCAACGACTGAGCGAGATCGGCGTCGGGACGGGCGACATCGACACCGTCGTCATCACGCACGGGCACGGCGATCACGTCGCCGGAATCCTCGCCGCCGACGGCGCGTTCGCCTTCCCCAATGCCCGCTACATTTTCTGGCGCTCGGAATGGACTACTGGACAGCCGACGAGCGCTTCGCCGAGACGCCTGATCACCCGATGCGACGCGTCTGGGACGCGCTCAAAGGCGCACCCGGAACGGATCGAGCAAATCGGCGGCGACCAGCCGGAAGCCGAGATCATGCCCGGCATGTGCGCGGTCGCCGCGCCGGGACACACCATCGGGCACATCGCGCTGGAACTGTCCTCAGGCGGCGAAAAGCTGCTGCACATCGCCGACGCCGCGCACAGCCCGTTCCAGATCAACCGCCCGGAATGGTCGCCCAAATTCGATTACGACAAGGAGAGGGGTCGGGGGTGAGGTTGCACGAGAATCAATATCAGCGCTGCTGTGCCCGCGATAATCGCCAACGCCAATTCATGCATCCGGAGGGGCGTAATATATTACACCCCTACTAAGACCGCACCGTTTACGCCTTCCCGTATGCCGTCAGAATCTGCTCGTACTCCGCCTCGTCCTGCGGCGTGACCTGCATCCGGCTCGGCTCCGCCTGATACCATGCCAGCGTCCGCCGGATGCCGATATGGAACGGGATCGTCGCCACGTACTCCGGCACGAACCGCTTGATCTTGCTGTTGTCGAACATCACGCTGTACATCTTGTCGCCCAGCAGCCCCGGACCGGATTTTGGATCGACCTGGGCGATGAATTCCGAGGCGATATGCACCAGCTTCGGCTTGACGCCGAGCGCGTCGCCGATCTGCTCGTAAATCTGGTTCCAGGTCAGCACGAAATCCGACGTGATGTGGAAGTCGTGCCCAATCGCGTAGGGGTTCGCCAGCAGCCCGACGAACGCCTTGGCGAAATCCTCGCTGTGCGTCAGCGTCCACAGCGACGTGCCGTCGCCGTGAACGATCACCGGCTTGCCTTCCAGCATCCGCTGGGGCACGATGTAGCTCGCCCAGTTGCCCACGCCAATCGGGATGCGGTTGTCGTAGGTGTGCGACGGGCGCACAATCGTCATCGGGAAGCCTTCTTCGCGGTAGGCGCGCACCAGCCGCTCCTCGCAGTCGATTTTCTCCTGCGAATAGCGCCAGAAGGGGTTATGCAGCGGCGTCGATTCGGTGATGATCGGGTGCGTCAGCGGCTTCTGGTAGGACGACGCCGTGCCGATGAAGATGTACTGCCCGCAGCGCCCGCGAAACAGATCGATGTCGCGCTGGACTTCCGGCTCGTGGAAGATGATCCAGTCCACCACCGCGTCGAAATACTGGTCGCCCAGCGCCGCGCGCACCTGATCCGGCTGGGTGATGTCCGCTGTGATCTGCTTCGCGCCTTCGATGGTGACGGGCTGGCGTCCCCGGTTCAGCAGATACAGGTCGAAGCCCCGCTCGACCGCCAGCCTGCTCACCGACACGCTGATGTTGCCCGTCCCGCCAATAAACAATACCTTCATGATGCCGTCCCCCCATAAGAGTCTGGAAATTTATCGCTGCGCTGTAGGGGCACGATATATCGTGCCCCTGCCATCAATCAATAGTCGCCTGATTAGAGCGTTTCCGCCAGAAAATCGAGCACAATCCGGTTGAAATCGACCGGGCGCTCCAGGCTGGGCAGATGCCCGGTCGGCATCGACACCCGGCGCACGTCGGCGATGCCTTTTTCCATGACCGGCGCAGCCAGATGCGAAAACGGCTCGTCGTATTCGCCCGTGATGACCAGCGTCGGCACGCGAATCTCGCTCAGGCGCTCGACGGCGGGCGGCGCCATGCTTTGCTCGTCGCCAACCCCGGCGGCTTCATTCCTGAGCGCGATCAGGCACATCTCATAAACCAGCTCAAGCTTGGCGCTGTCCACCAGCTCCGGCGAGCGTTCCGGTCCGGCGAGCCACAACTGCGCGCCGAGCCGAGCCGCCTTTTCCAGATCGCCCGCCTGCATGGCTTCATAACACTGCTCGTCCAGCGCGGCGGGCACGAACTCGGTCGGCTGAAACCCGCCCGGCGCGGAACAGACCATCGCCAGCTTCGTCACCCGGTCGGGATTCGCCAGCGTGAAATTCATCGACGCGCGCCCGCCGTTGGAACAGCCGATCACCGCCGCCCGCTCAACGCCGAGCGCATCGAGCAAAGCGCGTAGATCGTCGTGATGCGTGTACTGCATCGGCGGCGCGGTCGTCTGCCCAAAGCCGCGCATGTCGTAGCGGATCACGCGGTAGCGCTGCGCAAACGGCTCGACCTGCCCGCTCCACATGCGCGAATCGGCGATGGCAGCGTGCAGAAACACGACCGCGTCACCCGCGCCCGCGCTCTCGTAGTAAACGTGCGCGCCGTTCACATCGACAAATCCTGAGACGGTACTCGTGCTCATCAGCTTCTCCCTAATCGTAGCTCTGCAGCAGCCGGATGCAATTTGTGCCCCGCCGTTTCATGATCCTTTTTTCGGGGATTGTGACGACCGGCGGTCATCCGGCTCATTCGCCTGCCGCTGGCAGATTCGGGATCGCCCCGCGCACGTCCAGCAGCGGACGGAAAATCCAGCCCGTGCCCCCATTGTACTGCACCTGTATCCAGCCGTCGGCGCGCCCGGTGGCGACCAGATCGCTTTCGGGCGGCACAACGCCGAGCAGCGCGTTACTCAACCCCGGCGCGGTGCGCACGTTGACGTAGTCGAGCGCGCGGGCTGGCGCGGTATAGCCGGAGACACCTGCGCCCATCTGCGGCGCGCGGGCGATCTGGATCGGCATCGTGCCCACCTGATCGCCGGGACGCGGCAGCGCCTCGAAGGTCGCGCCCGCCGCCTGCAGCGCACTCAAAATCGTCGGCAGCACGCGCCCGGTCACGCGGTTGATGTCGTGGAAGGCGATCACCACGCCGTCGCCGTAGTCGAACGAATTGTACGGGCTGTGGAATTCGCCCGCCGAAACCGGCGTGCCGATCACGTTGGCGATCACGGCTTTGTCGAAGTCGAGCGTGTCGAGGTCAAGTTCGGGCGGCAAGCCCCAGCCGCAGTCGTCGCTGTTGACGTTCCAGTTGTAGGTGATCACCTGCACACCGTCAATGGCGGGCAGCGGTCGCGCACCGCCACCGGGCTGCCAGAACATCTTGACCTGCGCGTCGTAGATCGGCAGGGCGTCGCCCAGCGCCGCGCGGATCGCCGCTTCGGTGCGCAGGTACGACTCGATCACGGCGTCGGGAGACGAACCGGCATAGACGCCGGGTTCTTCCCATAGGTGGTTGACCAGGGCGTGTCCCTCGCGCACCTCGCGCTGAAGCAGCGCCTCGTGCCCGGCGATCTGGTAGCCGCCGACCAGGAATGAGGCGTGCGCGCCGTACTGCGCCAGCGTATCGAGGATGCCTGGCGTGTAGGCGTCGGTCGGACCGTCCTCGAACGTCAGGTAGACGCGAAACGGCGCGGCGACCTGCGCGCTGGCAGGGAACGTCAGTCCGGCGAGCATCAGCAGCGCCAGACAGCAGACAAAAAGGGATTTCGAGCGTGTAAGCATGGCGTTTTCTCCAGAAGGTCGGCGACAGGCAGATGCGCCTGCAAGCCAGAATATGACTCTATTAGATACCGCCTTCGTGAAGGATAATCGCTGCCATGCCAGCGCCCACCTGACGGCTGGAATACGATCAGGCGTCGATCATCAGGATTCGTACAGCGCCCGCGCCGCCAGCAGGTCGCGCAGGCTGTCGCTCAAGCCGCCGGGACGGTTGCGCGCCAGCCACAGCGCACGCTGCTCCTCAATCAGCATGTCGAGGTCGGCGAGCAGGTCGGCTTTGCGGACGCTGGTGTCGCCGGTTTGCAGCAGCGCCCGCCGCGCCGCGTGCCGCAGCATGTGCGCCGTCTGGCGATATTCCCGCCGGATCAGGTCGGCGTCCGGGCGGCTGATCTGCGCCTGATCGAGCGGCTGGATCACCGCATCGACGTATTCGATGGTCGCGTGCAGGTTTTCCAGCAGCAGTGCGTTGTTATTGAGCGTCTCGGCGCTCTCGCCGGACAGCCGCCGCCAGCGGTTGCGCATCTGGTCGAGCGACAGCGTATATATCCAGTGGAGCAGGCTGCCGTTATGCACGATCACGCCCGGCTGCTGGTAAGCGTTGCCGAGGTCGGCGGCGATTTTGCCCATCACCCCGGCGCGGTCGTTGTAGGCGAAGGCGTCCAGCGCACCCGCCAGATCGATGTCGCGGTTGCCCGCCGCGTACCAGCTCAGCGCCGCGCCGTAGGCGTAGCCGGTGTAGCTGACCGGAAGCTGCTGCCAGTGACCCCGGTCGCCCCAGTCGGTCGTCAGCACGCCGACTGCGCCGTGTTTCAGCCCGTTCTCGACGGCGCTGCGGATGTTGCCGATCACGTTGTCGGTGCGCCCGCCAATGCTCGTCCAGCTTGAGGTGCCGGGGCACACGTAGAACGGCACGCCCGATGCCGCGAACAGCGCCGATTTCTCGTCAAACGGGTGATTCGCTTCGTAGCCCCACTCCAGCGCGATCACGTCCTTCGGGATATCCGGCACGAGGTCGGGGTACTGGTTGATGATGTCGCCCCAGAACTGCATGACGCGCCCGTGCGCCTTGACCCGCGCGTATACCTGGAGCATAAAATCCAGATAGACCCGCCCTTTCCCGCGCGCTTCGACTTCCGCCTGGCTGCGCCCCTTGCCCAAGTCCCACGTCTCGTCCGCGCCGACGTTGAACATGCGGCTGGTGAAGTTCGGCAGCAGCTCATCGTACAAGCCGTCGAGAAAGTCGAGCGCCGCCGGGTCGACCGCCGCCAGCGTGAACGGCACTTCGCTCATCCACTCGATCACCCGCTCGTGCGTCTCCGCCAGATGCGCGTATTCCGGCAGCCTGAGCCAGCGATGCATGTGCCCGAAGCTGTTCTGGTTCGGCACCAGCTCGATGAAACGGTCGCGGCAGTAGGCGTCCAGTTGGAGAATCTGCTCGGCGGTCATCGGCGACGCCTGTGCCCATACTTTCGGGTGCTGGCGGTAGGCGAAGGTGTGCTCGGTGTACAACTGGAACTGGTTGATCTTCAGGCTCGCCAGCCAGTCGACCAGCGCGTACAGCGCGTCCATCGTCGGCACTTTGTCGCGGCTGATGTCGAGCATGACGCCGCGCGCCGGGAAATCCGGGTAATCCTCGATTTCGAGCAGCGGCAGACTTGCGCCGTAGGTCTGGAGAAGCTGAGTCAGGGTCACGACGCCGTAGAACGCGCCCGCCGCGTCGTGCCCGGTGATGCGAATCCCGTCCGCCGTGATCGCCAGCGAATAGCCTTCGGCGTGGCTGGCGCCCACGCCGAGCGTGATTGTCACTACGGCGGACTCGTTCATCCCGCCGACGATTTCGCAGTCGACGCTGGCGTGCTGCCGCAGCGCCGCCTGCGCCCGCGCACCGGCAGCCCACAACTGCGCGGCGGGGTCGGCGTCGAGCGCGATCAGCCCGCCGCGCAGGTCGAGTGCCCCTCCGGTGAGGCGAGCCGCGCGCGGCATCGGCAGCAAATTCAGTTGAGATGACATCGCTTTCTCCAGACGAGCCTGAGAGGATAATCTTCGCACGAGTCTAGCAGTTCGCGGGCGAAACGGCACGCCGCCGACTCACCACTCCGCCGATGAAGCGGCTCAGGTTATAATATCGGCGTGGTATGCGGCGCTGGTCAGATGTTCCCAACAGGGAGGAATATATGTCCCACCATAGTACAGTCGATTACCCACAGCTCGACATCACCGACCTGTACATCTTCCGAAAGCCGGACGATCCCACCCGAACAATCCTGATCATGAACGTCAATCCGTTCGCGCCGACGCGGGCGGCGACGTTCGACACCGAGACGAGCTACGAATTCAAACTCGACGGTGACGGCGACGCTCAGGCGGAAGTCGCCTTTCACGTATTTTTTTCACCCGCCGAGGCTGGGCAGCAGACCGCCACCGTCTACCGGGCGACCGGCACTGACGCTCACAGCACCGGGCGCATCGGCGAGATCATCATCCGCGATGCGCCGGTCTCGTTCGACAGCGTCGCCCGGATCACGACCGCAGGCGACTACCGCTTCTACGCCGGTCTGCGCAGCGACCCCTGGTTCGCCGATGTCGCGGGCGTATTCAACAATTTCCAGTTCACGGGCGCGGACACCTTTGCCGACGCGAACATTTTTGGGATCGTGCTGGAAGTGCCCAACAGGGCGCTGGGCGCGAACCCGCAGATTGGCATCTGGGCACGAACGATGGCACCCGGTCATCACAAAGCCGCCCCGGTCGATCAGGTCGGGCGTTCGCTGATCGGGGTGATTTTCCTCCCGGCGCAATCGGATCAGCACAGTTTTCTGCATACGCCCCCGGCGCAGCAGCGGGCGCTGTTTCTGCCCAAGTTCGTGACCACGCTGCGCGGGGCTGGCTACACGGAAGCCGACGCGAGCAGGTTAGCGCAGCAACTACTTCCCGACATTCTGCCCTACGACTCCGAGCAGCCGACGGGCTATCCCAATGGGCGGAAGCTCACGGATGACCTGCTCGATGCCATGTTCGCCCTGTCCACCAACGGTCAGGTGACTGACGATCTGGTCAGCGCCCACGCCGACCTGCTCGACGATTTCCCTTATCTCGGCGTGCCACATCCCCTGTCAGCGTCATCATAATCGCATCGGAGCAGCATGAACGATATCGCCATTGGCGTTGACCTCGGCGGCACAAAAATCGCCTTCGCCGCCGTCGACCGCAGCGGAAATATCCTCGCCACCCACACCGAGCAGACCCTCGCCCGCAAGGCGTCGACGCCGTGATCGGGCGCATCGCCACCGGGATCGAGCGCGTATCGAGCGGCTTTTCGGTGGCGGGCATCGGCATCGGCACGCCCGGCTCGGTCGTGGACGGCGTCGTACACAACGCGGTCAATCTCGGCTGGCGCGTCGTGCCGCTAGCCGATTCGACCCGCGCCAGCATCGCGCTGGATGCTCCGGTATGGGTGCACAACGACGTGAACGCTGGCGCGGTCGCCGAGCTGGTTTTCGGCGCGGCGCGCGGCGAGACCGATTTCGTCTATCTGGCGGTCGGCACGGGGCTGGGCGGCGGCGCGGTCGCCGGTGGTCGGCTGATCAACGGAGCGAGCGGCTTTGCGATGGAAGTCGGGCACGCCTCCATCGACCCGAACGGGCGACTCTGCAACTGCGGCAATCACGGCTGCGTCGAGATGTACTGCTCCGGCAAGGGCTTGCTCGCCGGGGTGCAGGCGCACCTGCCGGAATATCCCCACAGCCCGCTCGCGGCGAGCGAGCCGAACACCCGCGCCATCCTCGACGCTGCCCGCATGGGCGACCCACTGGCACTGCGCGTGATCGACGAAGCCGCCGACGCGCTCGGCGCGACGATGGCGTGGTGCGTGATGATCGTCAATCCCGCGCTGATCGTGATCGGTGGCGGGCTGGGCAGCGCCGCTCACGACCTGCTGGCGGAGCGGGCGCAGGCAGCCATGCGCGCCCGGCTGATGCCCGACCTCGCCCACGTGATCCGGGTCGTGCCCTCGCGGATCGAATCGAGCGCGCTCGGCGCGGCGGCGCTCGTCTGGCACGAGTTAGCCGATAGCCGTTAGCGGTCAGCGTAGGGGCACGATATATCCCCTACAAAACGCTCCCTCAAATTCAGGCTGGCATCATCGATCCGTGCTGGCTTTTCGCCGAAAGCGGATAGCTGACCGCTATCCGCTGATCTCCACCACCGCCCCGTCCGCGTCCATCGACTGCTGCGCCGCTTCCAGCATCTGCACGACGGTGTAGCCGTCCGCACCGTCGCTGGTCGGCGTCTTGCCGCTGCGGATGCACTCCACAAAATGGGCGCACTCCGCGCGCAGCGGCTCGGTCGCGTCGATCTTGGGGATCAGGATGTCGCCGCCGCGCGTGATCATCTTGAACTCGCCGAAGTCGTTCGGCAGCTTGTCGGGCATCACGCCCTTGTCGTAAATCCGCAGGCGCTCGTCGCTCACGTCGTCATAAACCGCCATCTTGCTCTCGCCCACGACCGTCAGGCGGCGCACCTTGCCCGGATCGAGCCAGCTTACGTGCACGTGCGCGACCACGCCGCCGGGATATTCCAGCGTCACGAACGCCACGTCCTCCAGCTTGCGGTTGAGCAGCCGGAAGCCGCGCGCGCTGACCCGCTCTGGCGTCGCGCCGATCACGAAGTTGATGATGCTGAAGTCGTGCGGCGCGAGATTCCACATGGCGTTCAGGTCGTCGCGCACGATGCCGAGATTCAGCCGCGCCGAGTACAGATACAGCACGCGCCCAAGCTCGCCGCGCCGCACCAGCTCGCGCAGGGTGATGACCGCCGGATTGTACTCAAACACGTGCCCGACCATCAGCCGCAGGTCTTTCCGCTGCGCCAGCTCGACCAGCGCTTTCGCTTCGGCGGCGTGCAGGCTCAGCGGCTTCTCCACCAGCAGATGCTTGCCCGCTTCCAGCCCCTGCCGCGCCATCTCGGCGTGCGCGTGCGCCGGAGTCGCCAGCACGACGCCCTGCACAGCGGGGTCAGCCAGCACCTCGGCATAGTCCGTCGTCGTCTTGACGCCGGGGTAGCGCTGGGCGTTGGCTTGCAGCGCCTTCGGGTTGAGATCGCAGACAGTGTGCAGCGCCGCGTCGGGAAGCCCGGCGATGTTGCGGATCAGGTTCGGTCCCCAGTAGCCGCTCCCGACGACGGCGATATTGATTTTATCGGTCATGATCAGTCCTTATATTCAGCAAATTGTGCGGATCACACGAAAACCCCGCTCAATCTGTACACATTTTGCCGGATACGCACATTACTGGTTGTACAAAACAGAATCGCGTTATGCTTGTCAACAACATTGACCCATAAATAATCGGTCGATCATCGCAGAGGAAGCGCAATGAGCGCAATCACCCGAACTATCGCATTGCGCTGGCTTAGGGCGACAGCAGGCACTGGCTGCCGCTGCTGCGTTTCCCCTGAAACAAATCCAAAGACACCCATCGCAATGTTGCCTTCAAACGCCCTCTCCCACAGAGAAGCCGACGGAGTGAAGCTGGCTAAGCCTATTCACGGAAAATGCTCAGTATTCGCAAGGGAACTACGCCGAGGCGATTGACGATTTCACACATGCCATTGAACTGGACTCTGCCAGCGGTCGCCTTTACTTTGGTCGAGGTTGCCGAGGAACGTTGAACCAATATCAATTTGGCAATTGACGACTATAACGATGCGGTTCGGCTTGGGATGGATACCGTTAATTTATTAACCGGGGGTTTGCTTATTACTCTCCGCTGGGTCAGTATCAAGCGGCGATAGACTATCACAGCCACGCCATTCAGCTTAACCCACCGCCTCTCAGCTGTACTACACCCGGGGGCTTGCCTATAACAGCCTCGGTCAATATCAACAGGCTGTGGATGATTTCACGCAAACGCTCTCGCTTGACCCGACTGCGATAATGGCTTACTTTTGGCGTGGCGCTGCGTACAATGCTCAAGGCAATTATGCGAACGCTATTAATGACCTTACATATTTCATTCAGACGGATCCGAATTCGCCTGACATGGCTATCGTTTACGCAACCAGAGGCAGGAGTCATCTCGAGGTAGGAGATAACGCGCAGGCGATTGACGACTTCACTTACGCGATTCGCCTTAGTACGGATCAGCCTGCTTACTATAGCGCCAGTTTATAGCGGACGAGGACGCGCATATTCTGCGTCAGGCGAGTATGAACGAGCAATTGACGACTACGACTGCAGCACGAACTCATCCCACTGTCGCCGCGGACTATTTCGGTCGAGGTGCTGCGTACTCCAAGCTCTTCTGAACAAGCGGTTGAGGATTTGACCTGCGCACTGCGTGCCTGAACCCACGCAGTGTTTCTTACTACGCCCGCGCAACGACTCACTGGCGAATCTCTGTGGTTTGAGCTGGCGATTGCCGACTACGACCACACCATCATGCTTGATCCTACCGACATCCCTAAAGGCTTGGCGATCGCGCATTGCCTATTCCTTCCTACATCAGTATGAAGCTGCGCTTGCAGATGTCAATCGCGTGCTCGAATCCTCTGATCCCAATTCCGCTATCGCCTACGGTCATCGGGGATTGGGTGTATTAGCGCACGAAGGATTAGGGAACAAAGAGCAAATACACAGCGACTTCGCCAGTACACGTATCTTGCGCGCGAACCTAGACCCACTACCTGAAATCGTCGTGCCATAGAACTGATCTGCATCAGAGTGCCTCGCCAATCTTACTCGCCGATCGCCCGAATGTATCGCTCCGCCGACGCGCGCACTTTAGCTTTGGCATTTCGTCCATCTTGTTGCCGAAGCCGCCATATACCCGGTCGTAGGCAATGGCTCGACTGCGCCACGATCCGCCGCACTTTCGAGGCGGGCAGCGGATGGCGTTCGGGTATTGTACAGGAACGTCGCCCAGCGTCTGGTCCGGACGATGTGGATGGTGTTTGTACGCGCAGCACGCCGCGCCTGTCCGCGCCGTCGCGCCAGTGCAGCACCGTCGATCCTGAAGTGCCCGCCGCAGTGGATCACCGTGATACTGTCCCACAGGGTTGAGTCGCGCCGTCCCAGCGGATCGCCGGGTCGTCACGCACCACGTCCCGGCGATTCCGGCGTGATGATCGGCGCGTCGCTGAACGCCGCCCGGCTCCACTGACCATCACCGTGTGAAAGTGCGGGTGCGAAATCGCAATCGCGCGGATACCGCCGAGCGCGTTGATCGCCGCGACGGTCGCGTCGTCGATATATGGCACGCAGTCCCACAGCACATTGCCGTCCGGCGTCTGCACCAGATGCGCGTACTGCCCGATGCCGATCTTCGGCTCCGGCTTCAGGCGGCGCAGGTTGGCTCCCGCCTGGCTCGATCACCATCCGGCGGTCGGCGCGCAGCGCTTCGAGCGTCGTCCACTGCTGCCCGTTCGGGTTGACGTACTGGCGCTCGTCCTCGCAGATCGGGCAGTGGGCGGGCGGCTGTTCCGACGCGGGATACTGAGTCCCGCAGGTGACACAGATGTAATTCGGCATGATCGCGCGCTCCTGTCGCTCAATGCGCCCATGATAGCCCACGCGCGGCGGCGGCAGATCGGGCAGACGGACGGCGCGCACCTGTATGAACGTCGGGCTTTCGCAGCGCGCCTCCCCGAACAGGTATAAAGCTGATGGCTGACCGCTGATAGCTGATCGCTCACGCATGAAGATCCTGTTCGTCGCCTCGCTGCACCACTCCGGAAGAGCTGCGCCGCCCGCGACGCGATCCCGCTTGTTCCCGCCGAGCATGGCACAGGCGCTTCTGGGCAAAGGCGCTGCAAACGGCGGGCACACGCTCGACGTGTTCTGGCGCACGCGCCCGTCGGGCAAGACCTGCCGCCACGCCGCCGGGATCACGTGCCGCCCGGCAAAGCTGCTCGAAGCCGCGCTCAACCGCGTGCCGCCGCAGATCAATCCCGATTCACGCGCCCGCAATGCCGCGCTGCTGGCAAAATCGCGCGAGTTCCGCCCCCGACCTGGCTGTGGATGGTGGGCGACAACACCGTGATCTACCCGGAGACGCTGGCATGTATCGGGCGCGAGGCGCACGCTGGTTTACGCGACCGGCACGCCGATTGTCTTTTCGCGCCCGGGCGCTGGATCGCGCCGCCATGCCGCTCTACGATCTGGTGCTGGTCAACGATTATTATCACGGCATTCAACTGGCGTTGAGCTGGGCGCTCGGGCGCATGGAATGTCTGCCGATCTCCGCCTGCGACCCCGATTTTCATCATCCGTATGACCTGAGCGACGCCGAGCGCGCCGCTTACACCTGCGACATCGCCTTCGTCGGCACGCTGGTGCCGGATCATCTGTACAGTCGCCGCATCCGGCGCTCGGGCGCTGCGCGATTTCGACCTCGGCATCTGGAGCGTCCACGACGTGCCGTCCAGCCTGCGCCCGTTCGTGCGCGGGCAAGCGCTCGGCGAGGACATGCTCAAAATCATCTCGGCGGCGAAGCTGTGCATCAACCCACGGCGATTTCATGCGATATGGCGGCAATCTGCGTCTGTTCGAAGCGGCGGGCGCGCGCGTCTGCCAGATCAGCGACGATCTGCCGGGGACGCGGCAATGGTTCCTGGAAATCGACGGCGCCGACCATCATCCTCTACAATAACGCCGACGATCTGCGCCAAAGGTCGCCTACTACCTGAGCCACGACGCCGAGCGGCAGGCGCTCGCCGGACGCGCCTCGACGCACGTCTACGCCGAACATACCTACGACCGCGCCGCGCCGAGCGCCTCGATCAACTGCTCAGATGATTTCCATGTCGCCCGATCTCTATCGTCATCGTCATCCACAACACCCGCGACTGGCTCGCGCGCCTGCCGCCTTCGATTTAGCGCAGGGCGGCGACCTCGCCGTCGAGGTGGTCGTCGTCGACAATGCTTCGAAAGACGACAGCGCGGCGATGGTGCACTCGACCTCCCGCGTGTGCTGGGGTCGAGCCCGGGTGTCAATACGTGGTTCACTGGCGGCAACAATTTCGGCGTTAAACACGCGACAGGCGATTACGCGTTGCCAACGCCGACGTTTCGTCCAGCCGACCATGCCGCCGCAGATGGTCGCCTACCTGCGCGCGCACCCAACCGTCGGCGCGCTTCACGTGCCAGCAGCGCAGCTTCGACGCCGGCGACCGCATCTGCTCGCGCGTCCGGCTATCTCGATTTGCTGCTCGGCTATACCTTTCTCGGCGTAATCTTCGCGTCCGCGCGCGACCGCCGCCGCGCCCGCATGTGGTACGCTGACTGGGGGCGGATCTGACCCGCGCCGTCGAGGTGACGCTGGTTGTGCATTCTCGCGCCGCGCGCGCTGCTGACGCAGTTGGGCACCTTCGACACGCGCTTGCGGCTCTACTTTCCCGAGATTACCCTGTGCCGCCGGATGCTGCAAGCCGGTTACGAGGTACACTTTCTGGGCGGCGCCGCGCGCTGCTGCTGCACGAGGAGCACGCCAGCACCCGGCGGCGCAGCGGCTCACTCTCGCGGGTCTACTTTCGACGACCTGATCGCCCCCGCGCGCAAGTGGCACGGCGCTCCGGCAGCGCTGCTGCTCCGGCTACTGGGTAATCCTCACGCTGGGCGATGGACGCCAGGCGCAGCGTCTGCGGGGGGAACGGGACACATATTGAACATGGATCACGCCGTAGGGCGAGGCATGCTCGCTCCCTACCGATATGAGTACGCTGCCGACGATGAATGACCGTTACGACAGCACGCGCAAGGCGTGGAAGACATCTGGGACAGCGCCTCGGTCGAGCAGGAATTGCAGACCGAAACTTACGCCCGCGCGCAGGAGACGATGCGCCAGTACACGCCCTACCTTTCCGCAAGACAGCCGATATCCGAAGCGGGCAGCGGCTTAAGCGCCGCGCTGATCACGCCTGCTGGCGGCGGCCACCGCGTCACCGGGCTGGACTACGCCGAGAACGCCCTGCACATCTCGCGTCAATATGATCCGTCATGCTGGCGGTTGGCGCGACGTTCACGGGCTGCCTCACGCCGATAATTCCTTCGGCGCGTACCTGTCGTTCGGCGTGCTGGAGCACTTCGGTGCGCATATGGCGAAGCCGTCGCCGAAGCCTTCCGCGCTGGATCACGGCGGCATCCTCGTGCTGACCATCCCCATTCCAACGTGGTCAACCGCTTCGTGGCGTGGCGGCGCAGGCGTCAGGGTGAGCGTCCTCAACGACGACGAGTTCTTCGAAAGCACCTACACCAAGCGCCCGGCTGGAGACGAACGTCCGAAATGCCCGGTTTGAAGTGCTGCGCGCGCTACCGACCAGCCACTGGGTATGCTGTGGGGACTCGGCGGCGTTCGCGCGCCGGGCTACTAATGACCAGCGCGCTGGCGGAAAGCGCGGCAGGCTGCTGCGCGTCGTGTTGCCCTGGGCGTTCAACTTCACGACGCCGATCACGTTGAAACCTTAAAAGATCTAACGCAAAGGCGTTAAGAGAACGCAAAGACGTAAAGAAATCGATCAGAATCCGGTGTCTTTGCGTTCTTAGCGCCTTTGCTGGGTTTTTGGCGCGGCTTAATCGACGACGCGCGCCTTCATCCAGTCGTTGCTGTTGCGGAAATCCGAGACCGCCAGGTGCCGGGATGCACCAGATCGTCGAACAGCGCCCGGTCGGTGTCATCCAGCTCATTTCGGCGATGCCGAGCGCGTCCTCGAATGCGCCATCGTGCGCGGTCCGATGATCGGCGCGGTGATCCCCGGCTGATCCTTGCACCATAGCAGTGCCATCTGCGCGTCGTCGCCGCGCTCGCCTGCCATCGCCCCCAGCGTCTGCGCGATTTGCAGTGCGTCGGTATGCGTCGAACGTCGTCCTGCTGCGGTCGGCGCGCGACCCGCCCGGAAAGCTGCCCTTCACATCATAGCGCCCGGCGAGAATACCGCCCGCCAGCGGCGACCAGGCAGCGCCAGCCCGTACTGCTGGCACAGCGGCACCAGCTCGTTTTCGATGCGCCGATCCAGCAAATTGTAAGGCGGCTGCTCGCTGATGTAGTGGGCGATGTGTCGCGCGCTGATCGCCAACGCCTCCATCACCTTCCACGCTGCGGGTCGACGCGCCGATGGAAGCACCTTCCCGGCGCGGATCAGTCGTCGAACGCCTTCGCAGCGTCTCATCCTGCGGATGATCGCCGACGGGCGGTGAAGCTGATACAGGTCGATGTGGTCGGTTCGTAGGCGGCAGCGAATCGTCACACGCCTGGATGACGATAGCGCGAGGCGTCGCGGGCGTTGGGGTCGTCGCCCACGTTGCTGAACACTTTGGTCGCCAGCACGACGTGGTCGCGCTTGCCGTTGCGCAGCAGCGCGCCTTGCTGACGATCTGCTCGCTCTCTCGGCGTTGTACACGTTCGCCGTGTCGAGGAAGTTGAAGCCGACGTCGAGCGCGCGGTCGATGATGGCGATTTCGTCTCGCCGGTGACGCCGCCGAAGTTCATCGCCCCATTGTCAGGACGACACCATGACGCCAGTCCGTCTTAACGGTCGGTAGTCCATAAGCTTTATCCTCCGGGCAGTTGATACCGATCTTACCGGATCGACGCGCGTCGACAAAACCGCCGGGGTCATGCCGATTTTGATGGGTCATAGCGAGGGCGACCTTAAAAACGTAGGGGCACAGCGCGTCTATCAGGATGGGCGTGCTCCTGCCAGGCGAGGGCTGCAGGGGCACGACATGTCGCCCCTACAAACGAAATTTGGGTGTTTCTGCGGGATTACTGAACGATCAGCACCGTAACCATGCCGAACATGCCATTCGCCGATCTGGCGTGGGTGAGGATGTGGCAGTGGAACGCCCAGATGCCCGGCTCAGTGCAGTCCACCAGCGTGTCAGCGCTCACCCGGCGCGATCAGCAGCGTGTCGATCAGGTAGGCTGAACCGGCAGATACCAGCCGTCCTTCGCAAACACAAGCTGCGCATGCCAGGTGCATCGGTGGATCGCGTTTCGTTGAAGTAACGATGCAATCTTTGTCGCCCAGCTTCGCTGAAATTGGCTGCGTACGGGAAGCCCCTGCTGCTGATGGTGAAGCCGAGCGTCGAGTCATTCAGAATGAAGTCATATTCGGCGGTGACTTCCGGCTCGCGGCTCTTGTCCTTCGGTCGATGATGAAAGCCTCAGCAGCCCGCGCGACACCTGCTCCGCCGCAGGTGCGAGTGATACATGTGCGACCCGGCGTTGCGCGCCGTGAACTCATAGGTGAAGGTTTCGCCCGGCTTGATGGGATCTCTATGATGTAGGGACGCCGTCCTGTCGTTGGCGTCGAGAACACCAGGCCAGTGGATCGAGGTGCTTTGCGTCATATTGTTGGTGACGACGAAGCGGCACTGGTCGCCTTCGGTGATGCGGATTTCGGGACCCGGAACCATACCGTTGTAGCCCATCGCCGGAAGAGCATCGCCGCCGCCGTATCCCACTGCACTTCCTCGCAGGTGATCTCGAACACCTTCACGTCGCCGTCCATTGTGAATTCGGAGTGGCTTGCGCCAGAAGTTTTCTTCCGCTGACGTTGAGGAATGCCTGGACGCCCTGCTGGTGATGCGTGTCCATGTCTTCGGCGGTCTGTTGCAGCGTGGGGCAGGAACCGACGCCGTCATGCCATTGTGCCCCAGCGCCGGCGAAGCGACTGCGCCCGCGCCGACGATACTGGCACTCGCGCCCATCAGTTTCAGAAAATCGCGTCGTTCCATTTCACGCTCTCCTGTAGCTGCGTCTCGTGACAGCGAGACAGATATATAAATGTTGCGCATTGAGATGATACCATCTTACGAATTACGGTGTTGAAGTGTAAGAATAAACCACACGGTTCAGCCGTGACATTTTTCACTTGTCGGATAGAATTGGCTGGCGAACAATGTTCATACGATCCGCAGTCCACCAATGAGGTGTTCGAGTAATGAGCGAAAAAACCCCTGGTTTCCCGCTGGGTCCCGCGCTGGTTCTGTTCGGCATTGTCGGCGTGCTTCTGATCGCGCTGCTGTCCGGTCAGCCGCGCATCCCGCCCGCCGCCCCGCCCACCCCGACCGAGATTGTCGTCGTGCCGACGGCAACGCAGCAATCGCAAACCGTCGCCGTCGATGCAAAAGTCCGGGAGGGGCAGAGCCTCTTTTCCACAACCTGTTTCGCCTGTCACGGCTTTGATGCGCGCGGCATCCCCGGTCTGGGCAAAAATCTGGTCGAGAGCACCTTCATTCATGGCTTGACGGACGACGAGCTGCTCACCTTCATCATCAACGGGCGTCCCATCGGCGACCTGCTCAACACGACCGGCGTCGCCAGCGCCCGCGCGCGGCGGCACCCGTCGCTAACGGACGACCAGCTTCTATCCATCACTTACCTGCGCAGCTTGCAGGCGGGCAGCAGATCGCTGCCGCGCTGACGATCGCCCCCGCCGCCGAGACGACCACATCACTGTGCCGCCGATTGAGGGCATGAACCAGCACGCCCACCCCGGCAGCGCCGTGCTGCCCATCGAGGGCTTGAACCTCTTTCACGCCCGCACCTGTCGTGCTCAGCGACGCCGCACAGATGTACGCCATCGCCTGCGCCAGTTGTCAGCGCGAACGGCGAGGGTGCGACCGCCTCGCAGTCAGCGCGGGGACGATGTCCGACGACGATAT
The DNA here is from genome assembly GCA_046328655.1 of Anaerolineae bacterium. Lineage (GTDB taxonomy): Bacteria > Chloroflexota > Anaerolineae > Aggregatilineales > Phototrophicaceae > Flexifilum. Next base: position 31,437 of record JAXLWE010000044.1, read on the forward strand.
TTTCGCGCTGCTGACGCACTGCTTACCCGGCGGCAGCCCTGAAATTCAGCACCCGGCTTGATGGCGGCTACCTGAACTCAACGCCGATCAGCTTCTGCACCCTGATCGACCACGCCCGCGCACGCCGTCGACGAGCTAACCACCAGCTGCAGGGCGAGGTGCTCCCTGCCCCCTACACCATCCCATATCCCTACACCTAACCATTTCATCCTTGCGGCGCAGCAGGCATAATCGTGCCCGGTTTCGTTTCCGGGAGCGATTCATGGACAGCATCAGCTATGCCGATTTTGAAAAGGTCGAGATGCGCGTCGGCGAAATTGTCGAGGTGCAGGACTTCCCGCGCGCCCGCAATCCTTCGTACAAGGTGCGCGTGAACTTCGGCGATGAAATCGGCGAGCGCTGGTCGTCGGCGCAGATCACGAAATACAGCAAAGAGGAACTGATCGGCAGGCAGGTGATCGCCGTCGTCAACTTCGCGCCGAAGAACATCGCCGGGTTCATGTCCGAGTGCCTGATCCTCGGCGCGCCGATGGACGACGGCAGCGTGTCGATTCTGTCGCCGACGCGCCCGGCGGTGCTGGGCAGCAAGGTATTCTGAAGCCGTTGGTGCGCGTCGTCTTGATTTACAGCCGCAGCGCCGCCGGTAAGCCGCCCGCCCATTCGCGGATCGCGTTCCAGTCGCGGTGGTCGCCCTCCGCCCACACGCCGAACAGGACGCTCAGCCGGAATTTGATCCGGTCGCTCCACTTCGGCACTTTGCTGATGTCCAGTATCCCGGCGAAGAAGCCCTCGCTCACCGGCGACACCAGCGCCCGAACGGGCTGCAGCCAGTCGACCACCGCCGAGCGATATTTCCCGCCCTTCATCGCCATCGTCATGCAGACCGCGAACGTGGCGAACGGCTTGCTCGCCAGCTCCGCCCGGTGTGCCTGCACGAACTGCATGGCTTGCGGCAGCCACTGGCGATCTTGAATCGCGCTGCCGAGCACGACCGCCCGGTACGGCGTAATGTCCTTCACATCCTCAACGCGGGATACGACGACCTCCACGCCCTTCTCTTGCAGCGTCCTGCCGATGGCTTCGGCGACGCCAGCGGTGGAGCCTGTCATGGTTGCATAGGCGACCAGAATTCTGTCCGACATGGCGACATCTCCTCAGGTGAATATGGAAGCTCACCGTAGCAGCCGCACCGCGCCCGTACCAGTGACGGACATCCCGAATCAGCATGTATTTCGTAATGTTACTGGTCAATCAAATCCGGCAGCAGACCACTCGATTGTGGCGATTGTAACGACCCGCATACATCAGGTATAATCTCTCCTGAACTCAATGAATTTGAAGAAGGCAGGCATGGCAAAACGACCCCCTGTGTACCCGTTTACGGCAATCGTCGGGCAGGACAAAATGAAAACTGCCCTGGTGTTGAACGCGATTGACATGCGCATCGGCGGCGTGCTGATTCGCGGCGAGCGCGGCACAGGCAAATCGACCGCCGCTCGCGCGCTGGCGCATCTGCTGCCTGAAATTGACGTGGTCGCCGACTCGCCGTTCGGCGACGACCCGAACCACCCCGAAACGTGGTCGGATGCGGTGAAGGATCGCGCGGCGAGGGGCGAGCAGCTTCCGATCGCGCGGCGCAAGATTTCGTTCATCGACCTGCCCGTGAGCGCGACCGAAGACCGGGTCGTCGGCACGCTCGACATTGAACGCGCCATCCAGAAGGGCGAGAAGAAGTTCGACCCCGGCGTGCTGGCGAACGCTAATCGCGGCATCCTGTACGTCGACGAAGTCAACCTGCTCGACGACCACGTCGTCGACCTGCTGCTCGACTCGGCGGCGATGGGCGTCAACGTGGTCGAGCGCGAGGGCATCAGCTTCTCGCACCCGGCGCGCTTCATCCTGATCGGCACGATGAACCCCGAAGAAGGCGACCTGCGCCCGCAGTTGCTCGACCGCTTCGCCCTGTCGGTCGAAGTGCGCGGCATCCACGACGCCGGTGAGCGCATGGAGATTGTCGAGCGGCACATCGCCTACGAGAGCGATCCTGAAGGCTTCCGCGAGGTGTGGGCGGGCGAGGAAGAACGGCTGTCGGATCGCATCGCCGCCGCCCGCGAGATCGTGGACGACGTGGAATATTCGCGCCGCGACCTGTTCACCATCGCCACGCTGACCAGCAACCTGCACATCGACGGACACCGCGCCGACCTCGTGATCCTCAAGGGCGCGCGCGCCAACGCAGCGCTCGATGGACGGCACGCCATCGATCAAGGCGACATCCTGCTGGCGCTGGAACTGGCTGTCCCGCACCGGCTCAAGCGCGGTCCATTCACCGACGCGCAGATGAGCATGGCGGAAATCGAGCGCCAGATGGATCAGATCGAATCCGAATGGGGCGAGGGCGACGAAGCCGACCAGCAGACCGAAGAGGGACAGCAGGAAGCGGTCAAAAAAAAAGTCCCTCGGTAGCCACCAAGTCCGATGAGGAGATGCCGGATCTCGGTCAGACCGACCCCTCGCCGCAGAACGTGTTCGACAATCACGATGCGTACTGGTGGGAGGGCGGCAAAAAGGTCGAGTCCGGCGCTGAATTCGCCCCGCGCAAGCTGCAAACTACGCTCGACCAGATGACGCGCAAGCAGTCGGGACGGCGCTCGCGCACGCACACCGACCGCAAGCGCGGACGCTATGTGCAGGCGCGCCCCGCCAACGGCAAAACCGACGACATCGCCTTCGACGCTACGCTGCGCGCCGCCGCGCCGCTCCAGCGCGCCCGCGAACAGCAGAAGCGCGAAAGCGGCATGGCGTATGCCCTGCGCAAGAGCGATCTCCAGCGCAAGGTGCGCGTCCGCAAGACCGCCAACCTGATCCTGTTCGTGGTCGATGCCTCGTGGAGCATGGCGGTGTCCGAGCGCATGACCGCCACCAAAGGCGCGATCATGTCGCTGCTGACCGACGCCTACCAGCGCCGCGACCGGGTCGGCTTGGTGGTGTTCCAGAAAGACCGGGCGCAGATCATCCTGCCGCCGACCAACTCGGTCACGCTGGCGAAGCAGGCGCTTCAGAATATCCCGGTGGGCGGCAAGACGCCGCTGGCTGCCGGGCTGCTGCTCTCCTACGAGATCATCCACCGTGAGAAAACGCTGCACCCGGACATCATCCCGCTGATGATCCTGCTCACGGACGGCGCGGGCAACGTCTCCATCGGCAAGGACTCGCCGCAGGAGGAAGCCCACCGCATCGCCGAGCAGATCAAGCACGAAGAAATCCGCACCGTGACGATCAACATGGAGCACTCGGCGTTCGATCAGGGCTTGGCGGCGAAGCTGGCGGATCGCCTGGGCGGACCGTGTTACTCGCTGGCGCAGATGCGCGCCGAGACGCTGCTGGAGACGGTGCGGAGCGAGATGGACAAGCAGGGGAAGTAGGGAAACCTCACCCCTTAATCCCCTCTCCACTGCGTGGAGAGGGGAAATTATTCCGGCGTGAAGTCTGTAATTTCGGTGACATCCCCGAGATCAAAGTCGTTCCATATAATCCGATTCGGGAAGCTGTAAGTTGGGTCGTACTCCGTCCAGTACAACAGGAGCAGTCCAAATGGATTTAGAGTCTGCTGCTTAATTTCATCAAACAATTCTTCAATCGTCGGCTTTTCACCATCACGGGTACCGCCATCGCTGTGTATGATCTGTGCAACCTCTCCGGTAACTTTTTCCTGATATGCCGGCGATGTTCCGCCCATGTACCCATAATTGACGGTTAAGGAATAATTCTGCGGTTTTGAAGCATTCCATCTACTTTGCTGAATCGTCGGAATGACGAAAAATGTGATAGTGTTAATGCCGCAGCCTAGAAAGAAGCACGAAACTATAATGAGCAAACAACCTTTGAAGACCGTCTTCATAGCTTAAGTTCCGATCCAGACATCTTCCTTGTTTGAAGTAACCCCGCGCCTTCCGCGCGGATGCTGGTCAGCCCACGCAATCCCCTTTATACTGAAATCGCCAGTTGAACAGGAGTCGCGCTTATGGATTACCACATCGCGCAGATCAATATCGGTCGCATTCTGGGCGAGATGGACAGCCCGATTATGGCGGAGTTCAAGGACAACCTCGACCGCATCAACGCGCTGGCGGAAGCCTCGCCGGGCTTCGTGTGGCGGCTGAAGGGCGACAACAACAACGCCACCGAAATACACGTCTACGACGACCCGTACCTGCTGATCAACATGTCGGTCTGGGAAAGCCTCGACGCGCTGTTCGACTTCACCTACCGCAGCGACCACACGCCCTACGTCAGCCGCCGCAAGGAATGGTTCGAGCGGCTCACCGTCCCCATGATGGCGCTGTGGTGGGTTCCGGCGGGTCATGCGCCAACCCCACAGGTAGCCAGAGCCAAACTCGAATACCTGGAACAGCACGGCGCGACGCCGCACGCCTTCACCTTCAAGCAGCGTTTCACCGTTGACGAATGGCTGGCGTCCCGCGACGCCGAGAAAGCGACCTAGCGATCATGCCGGAAAACTGCATGGTGTGTGACCGCCTCGGCTGGTGGCGGTCAGGCGAAAACCCCTATTTCATCGCCGAGTTCGAGCATTCCATTCTGGTCGTGGGCGACCATCAGTATCATCGCGGCTACTGCGTGCTGCTGCTCAAGGATCACGTGCGCGACCTGCACCAGCTTCCGCCCGACGTGCAGGTGTCCACGTTTCAGGATTTGATGCGGGCGACCGACGCCCTCGTCAGGACGTTCCACCCGGACAAGATGAATCACGCCTGCCTCGGCAATGCCGTCCCGCACAATCACTGGCACATCATGCCGCGCTACGCCTCCGATCCGCACTTCAACGACCCGCCGTTCGTCCACGCCGCCGAGTTCAAGAACTTCATGATCGACGCGGAGACAGCGCGCAAAATCGCCGCCGAAATCCGCGCGAACCTGATCTGAAATCCCAACCGAAAGAGTGACCGATGCCGACAATTGAAGATGCCATTCGCCTCGCCCTCGACAAACATCACGGGCAGGTGGACAAGGGCGGCGCGCCCTACATCATGCACCCGCTGCGCGTCATGAGCTACATGGAGACCGAGACCGAGCAGATCGTCGCCGTGCTGCACGACGTGGTCGAAGATTCGGACGTGACGCTCGATGACCTGCGCCACATGGGGTTCAGCGAGGAAATCGTCGCGGCGGTCGATCATCTGTCGCGGCGCGGCGACGAAACCTACGACGAGTTCATCCAGCGCATCAAGCCGCACCCGCTTGCCGTGCGCGTCAAGCTGGGCGACCTGCGCGACAACATGGACATCCGCCGCGCCGGGGCGCTGGACGAAAAAGCGCTGGAGCGATTCCAGCGCTATCGAAAAGCGTGGTTCGAATTGACCAGAAACCGGGACTGATTCACGCGAACACCACCGGCATCCCCAGAAAATCGCTGAAGCGCCGCATGGCGGCGTCGACCGCCGTCCTTTCGGCGGCGCTCAGCGGCGCGAACGGCGCAAGATCAAGGACAGCATTCCCCTTCTCGAACTTCCGCCGCCATGACCCGACAACCTGCCCGTCGATAATGATCGCGTGGTTGAACAGGAAATTTTCGCGCGCGCCCGCCTTGTCGTCGTGGATTGGGTTGTAGAACGCGCTGCGATCCTTATAGCTGACGGTGTACTCGTCGTAGTTCGGCAGCAGGTAAGCGGTCGGCGACGCATCTGTGTACGTGTGCGGCGGCGGCGCGAGCCAGTAGGTCTTGCCGTCGACCACCGCGCGCTCAAGCTGCGATTTCGCGGCGTCCAGCCCAGCGGTGGCGTCCGCTACTGTCAGCCCTGACCACCAGACGAAATCCTTGACCAGCGCCGGACCGTGACTGGTGAAGTAGCGCCGGACGAGTTCGGCGAGCGCCTCGTCGCGTTCCAGCGTCCGGGCTTGTGGAGCGCGCTCGTCGAGCAGCGCGTAGGTGAACTGCTTGCCGCGCCGCCCGCCGCTGCATACCACGCCTTCCAGCTCGGCGTGCATCAGGATCGTGCTGAACACCGTTCCAGCCACCTCGACGCCGATGCCCGCCTGGCGGAGCGCAGGGTTCGATCTCGGCGCGGGTGAGCTGCTTGCCGCCTCTGCCAGCGTTTTGACCAGCGACAATGCGCGCGCCCAAAATCGCCTCATCCAGCCCGCGCTGGCGGTAATAATATGCGCTGGCGGCGCGGACGCGCGGCGCGGTCAGCTTCAGCAGCCAGCGAATGTCCTCCGGTGACGAAATGCCAGGTCGGGCGCATGACATGGGTGCGCAGGATCGCGCCGTCCGCAAATGCCTGATCGAGCTGGGCATCGGTGATGCTGCTGATGCGCATCGCCAGCGCCCATTTCGCCCCGGCGTAATCCTGCGACTGAACTGCGCCCAGCCAGCGCACGACTTCCTGCGGGGTGTCGAATTTCGCGCCGGAAAGCCGCTGGTTGAGCAGCCGACGGCGCGCGATGTCGAGACTCACGATACGTTCAGCCTTTGCTGGATGGTCGGATATGGGGAAATGCGTCAGATAACCTAATACTGTGCTGCGGATAAGCTTTCCCGTTTGACCTCACCCCTAAACTTTCCATTACTGCGCGGAGGGGACTTTTCGTCTCTTTCACCCTCAGCCACGACGTGGAGAGAGGGGGCTGGGGGTGAGGTAGATCACAAAAATGCACTATCCGTAACTCATGCTCACCTAAATGACGACAGGGGCGTAACGTGACGCGCGCGCCCCGGTTTTCTGTCGTCTAGCGCTGGATTTGCAGCGTGCGCGGGAAGCCTGTCAGCACCTCGACACCCGTGTCGGCAGGATCAGCACGTTGTCCTCAATACGCACGCCGCCGACGCCCGGCACGTAGATACCCGGCTCGACCGTGAACACCATCCCGGTTCGAGCAGGTCTTTCACGCCGGTCGCTATCTGCGGGATCGGCTCGTGCGTGTCCAGCCCCAAGCCGTGCCCGGTGCGGTGCGTGAAGTATTCGCCGTAGCCCGCCTCGGTAATGACGGCGCGCGCCGCGATGTCGACCGCTTCCATCGGCACGCCCGGTCTGGCGGCGGCTTTGCCCGCTTCGTTGGCGCGCAGCACTACGTCGTACATGCGCTGCATCTCGGCGGTCGGCGTGCCCAGGCAGAACGTCCGCGTGATGTCCGACGGATAGCCGTCCACTTTGCAGCCGTAATCGATCAGCAGGAATTCGTTCATCTGAAGCGCGCGGTCGGTGGTGTGACCGTGCGGGTTGTCGCTGTTGGCTCCGGTCTGCACCAGCGTATCGAAGGCGAAGCCCTGCGCGCCGCCCATGCTCATCAGGTCTTGCAGCCGCGTCCCGATCTGCTGCTCGGTCATGCCCGGCTGGACTTCTTGCAGCAGGTCGGCAAGCGCCTGCTCGCTGATGGCGATTGCCTTGCGCATCGCCGCCACTTCGCCCGGCAGCTTGTGCGCCCGGATGCGGATCAGGTCGCGCTCGACCGGCTTAACCTGAAGCGTCGGGTCGATGTCCTGAAACGCCAGCCACTCGGTGACGCGCATGGTCATACCGTCGATGCCCAGCGTCTTGCCGCGCAGATTCAGGTCGTCCAGCGCCTGCCGGAACGCGCCCAGATAGCCGTCCTCGTCGCGCCAGGCGAAGGCGCGCGCTTCGAGGTCGGGGCGCTTGACCAGACTGGGCACTTCCAGCCGCGGCACAATGAACGACAGCCCATCGGTAGTGACGATAGCGATGATCGGTCGTTCTGAGAGGAAGTAATCCAGCCCGGTGAAATACTTCAGGTTTGACCCCGGCACAATCAGGACGGCATCCACGCCGTCGATGGCTTGCAGCGCCGCTAACCGCGCTCTGTAATCCTGTTCCATGATTGCCCCTGTAAGATTCCCGCAAGAGAAATGCGCTAGACTGTATTTTATCGGCTCGCACGAGATTACGCATGAAACCACCGATCTTCTTCGCCCTGCTGGGGCTGGCGCTCGCCGGGCTGCTCGTCATTGCGGGCATGAATCGCCCGCCCGCAGCCAGTCCGGTCGCTCCCACCGCGACGTATCCGCCCGGCAGAGAACCGATGACGTTCCCGCAGGATTACCGCGAGACATTCGACCTGTACGTGACGGTGGATCGCCCGGACGCTATCACCCGCCGGATTTACATCAACCCGGCGGCGGTCGCGGCGCTGCGCGCGGGCGATGCCCTGCCCGAACGCACGCAGATCGTGGTCGAGGCTTACGCCGCCGCCCGCGACGCCAACGGCAATCTGCTGCGCGACGATCAGGGGCATTTCGTGCCCGCCGCGCTCGACCCGGCGATCCACGTCGGCGAACTGCGCTCCACCTGGCAGATCGCCGATCTCGCCTTCAGCGCGCACGTCGGCGGCTGGAACTTCGGCTCGTTCGACGACGCCAGCGGCGGGCGCTACGACGAGCCGCTGAGCGACTGCTTTAGCTGTCACGACGGCGCATCGCGGCGGGATTTCGTGTTCACGCAGCCCGAACTTCAGCGCTACGCCCAGACCGGCGTGACGCAGTACCGCTATACGCGCCCCGCGCCCGGCAGAGTGCCGTGCTAGAGATTTTGGTTTTTAGTTGCCAGTTCGTAGTTCCTACACACTACACGGCCTGATAAACCGTTCAGCCTAATAACTAAAGACCAAGAACCAAAACTAACGACGAATCCCTGCTGCCTTCCAACTGTCTCCTATCAGCGCGCATTTGCGCTGTCGAGGCTATAATGGGGGCTTGTAACAGCTGCAAGGAGTACCGAATGCCTCGTCAATCGCCCGTGACGAAAGAAACCACGATCCTCTACGGCGTCCTCATCCGCATCGGCGGCTACACCCGACCGAGGGCGTACATACAGTTTCTGGACGGGCAAAAACTGAGTTGCAGCGTCAGCAGCCGGACGGTCGCCATTGCGATGGCGGCGCGGCTGTACCAGAGCATCGGCGTGCGCGGCGTTGCCGTCTACGATCCCCGCGACCGCTCACTGCGGGCGTTCCACATCGAAGAACTGCTCCCCTACCGCGAGACGCCATCGAAAGACGCCTTCCAGGGCTTAGCCGAAATCGTCGGCAGATATTACAACGATCTCGACGGCGAATAGCCCGATGGCGGAAATCACGCTGACAGGTTACGTGTCGGGCGCGCTGGGCAGCATCGTCGCGCTGCACGGCAGCTACTACCACACCCACTGGGATTTAGACCTCTATTTCGAGGCGAAGGTCGCGGTCGAGCTTGCCGCGTTCCTCAATCGCTTCGACGCGCAGCATGACGGCGCGTGGTTCGCCCGCGACGGCGAGCAGGTGATCGGCGGCATCTTCATCGACGGCAAGGACGCCAACGGAAAAGGCGCGCGCCTGCGCTGGTTCATCGTCGACCCGGCGTATCAGGGGCGCGGCGTCGGCAGCCGTCTGGTCGAGGCGGCGGTCGGCTTCTGCCGGAGCAAAGCCTTCCCGCGCGTCTACCTGACCACCTTCGCCGGGCTGGACAGCGCCCGCCACCTCTACGCCAGGCCCGGGTTCCGGGAAGGTGCGGCGAGGAGGACGCCACCCAGCTCACCGGCAAATCCACGCTCATCGAACAGGTTTTTGAGCTGTTCCCGTCACAGTGACTCGACCAGCGGGCGCATCCCGATCAGGAATACGCGCGACTTCTTCGGCTGCGTCACGGCGAAGATGACCGCTTCGGCAACGTCCTCGTTGTCCAGATACATCTCCAGCTTGGGGTCGCTCCCCGCGCGCCCCGTTCCGAAGGCGAAATAGCTGTTGACGCCGCCGGGCGCGACGTAGCTCACCTGACGTTGCGGTCGTGACATCGTGGTCAAGCGCCATCGCAAAGCCGTACTGCGCTTGCTGGCGCAGTAAACCGTTTCGTGCGGCAGCCCCTTCAGCCCCGCGACCGAGCCGACGAACACGATCCAGCCTCCTGACGCTCCAGCATCCGGGGCAGGAAATATGCGCACAGAAAGCTGGAGCGCATGTTGCTGTTCATCATCCAGTCGTAGTCCTCGGCGGTGAGTCGCCAGCGCACCGAACTTGCCCACGCCCACGTTGTTGACCAGAATGTCGACGCGCGTTCGAATCGACTGAGCGCCTGTTCGTACAACCGGCGCAGGTTGACATCCTCGTCAACGCTCACGTCGGCGACGACGGGTAGCGCGTCGCGCCGCAGTTCGCCGATTTCGTCCGCCAGACTGAGCAAATCAGCTTCCGTGCGCGCAAAGTGGTGAGATGACGACGTGCGCGCCTTCCTTCGCGAAGCGCCAGCGCCGTCGCGCGACCGATGCCCGGCTCGCCCCTGTGACGACGGCAACCCTGTCCTCTAATCGTCCCGGCATGGTTTTGCTCCTCCATCCGCTACGCTATAGTTATGGCAGGTCGGGCATGACGGCAGGACAAATTCGATGGAACTTTTCTCCGACCGCTTTCAGGAATCGGCGGTTGTAGCGATCAAGGACATCAGCCTGCAAACAGCGCTCGAACGCGGCACCGGCAACGCCGACGGACGCCGCCGCCAGGTGATGGGCGAGCTGCCGCTCGCGCAGGCGCTGCGCCAGCAGGCGCGCGGCCCTGGCCGCGGGCGCTCCACGACCTGCCCGAACTGCTCGAACAGATGGAAGCCAACGTCATCGCCAACGGCGGGCACGCCCTGTGGGCGGCTGACGGCGACGAAGCCAACCGCCACATCATCGAGATCGCAAGCAGCACAACCTGAGACACGGCGTCAAGAGCAAAAGCATGGCGACCGAAGAAATCAACATGCACGACGCGCTGGCAGCCGAAGACATCCACGTGACCGAGACCGATCTCGGCGAGTACATCGTCCAGATCGGGCACGACCACCCCAGCCACATCATCATGCCGGTCATGCACAAGACCAAAGAGCAAATCCGCGACCTGTTCATGCGCGAACTCGGCATGGACTACACCGACGACGCCAGCGAGATGACCGCCTTCATCCGGGCGCGGCTGCGCGGCGAATACATCGACGCCGACTTCGGCATGAGCGGCGGCAATTTCCTGATCGCCGAGACCGGCACGCTGGTGATCGTCACCAACGAGGGCAACGGTCGGCTCTCGACCAGCGTCCCGCGCGTGCATATCGCCGTCGTCGGCATCGAAAAGATCATCCCCACCTGGGAGGACTTCGCCACGCTGATCCAGCTTCTGCCGCGCAGCGCGACCGGGCAGCGCATGTCGGTCTACGTCAACGGCGTCAGTGGTCCCGCGCGCGACGGCGAGCCGGACGGACCGGACGAGTTCTACCTGATCCTGCTCGACAACGGGCGGAGCGACATTTACGTCAGCGAATACACCGAAGCGCTCGCCTGCATCCGCTGCGGCGCGTGCCTGAACGCCTGCCCGGTCTACCAGAACGTCGGCGGGCACGCCTACGGCTGGGTCTACGGCGGACCCATCGGCGCGATCCTCACGCCGCTGCTCAAGGGTAAGGAGAACGCCGCGCCGCTGCCGTTCGCCAGCAGCCTGTGCGGGGCGTGCAAGCAGGCGTGTCCAGTGGACATCAACATCCCGGACATGCTGCTCATGCTCCGGCGCGATCTTCAGGACGAGCAGGAGCCGGTCTGGCAGATGAGCATGAAGGCTTATGGCTTCGGCTTCAGCCACCCGCTGCTGTACGAGATCGGGGGTAAGGTCGCCAGCGCTGCCAGCCGCGCCATCAGCGGCGACAGCGGCGAGGGCATCCCGGCTGACCTGCCGCTGCCCTACCCGCTGAGCGGCTGGACGCAAAGCCGCGACTTCCCGCCCTTCGCCGAGCAGTCCTTCCACGACTGGTGGCGGGAGAATCGGGGGAAGCCGAAGAAACAGTGAAAATTCCGCCCACTGCCGTAATCGCTGCCGAGAAGCTCACCGAATATCTGCTCGTTCCGAAATCCCGAAACGACAAGTCGAAGTTTCTCGCTAGGGCAGGATTCACGCAAGACAACCCGGATAAGTTGAAGTCTGCGATTCGCATTTTGTCGGATGAAGTCGAAGCTATACAAGATAAAATGACGGAATACGGCACTTCCTATCGGGTTGAAGGCGACCTCGTGGGCGAGGATGGTGGCAAGCTCGCTGTCGTGCTGGTATGGTTTCAATGTGCGTCAGATGGTCGATTCTACTTCGTCACGTTGCGACCCTCTAAAGGAGTGTCAGGTGAAGATTGAGCTTTACGAACAGGTCTCGCTCCGACATGACTTACCCGAATATGGGCTAAAACAGGGTGATGTTGCGACGCTGGTGGAATACGTTCCGCATCCACATGACGGTGAAGAAGGCTGTATCCTTGAAGTGTTCAACGCCGTCGGTGAAAGTATTTCGGTGGTCGTCGTCCCGGTTTCGACCATTGAGCCGCTGCGCGCCGACGAAATCCTGAGTGTCCGTTCGTTCGCTTCGCGAGTTCAGACATTAAATGCTGACTGCTGAAAGCTGATTTCCATGCCCTCATCCCGCGATGCCATCCTCAACAAGCTGCGCTCGGCGCGCCGTCCGTTCGCGGACGCCCCGCCCCGCCCGGCATCCTACCTGAACGTCACCGTGCAGGACGACGAATCGTCGGATGCACTGCTGGAGCGCTTCAAGCGGGAATTAGGCGCGCTCACGGGCGAAGTATTCCCGGTCAGAGGCGCTGCCGCCGCTCGCAAGAAGGTGTTGCAACTGCTGGGGCAGCATGAAGCGAAGCGCATCCTCGCCTGGGATTTCGCCCACATCCCGGTCGACGGACTCGAAGCAGCGATCCGCGACGCGGGGATCGAGATCATCCAGCCGGATGCCCGCGACGAGTTCCGCATGGAGACACTGAACGCCAGCGCCGGGGCGCAGGTCGGCTTGACCGGGGCGGACGCCGCCGCCGCGACCACCGGCACGCTGGTGTTCACGACCGCGCCCGGCAAGGGGCGCATCCCGACCGTGCTCGCGCCAGTTCACATCGTCGTGATCACGCTCAACCAGATCGTGCCGCGGCTGGAAAGCTGGGTCGCCG
>JAXLWE010000045.1:0-41817 GCA_046328655.1 Anaerolineae bacterium
TGTTCGGGCGGATCGGATAGGGCGCGAGCCACCACGTCGGATTAGTCGTCCGAGACGGATCGACCATCTGAAGCCCAAACGCCGACACCACGATGTCGTCGATGCCGTTTTCGGGGTTCAGCTCCAGCGGCTCCATCGACACGATCATCGTGCATAGGACTTCATTGTAAAAGACGCGCGGGGTGTAATTGGTATCGCACGGCTCCTGCCCCTGACTACCGGCGGGCGGCGATGCCACGTCCGGATACCAGCGGTACTCGAAGCGATGGACATCATCCTGAAAACCCGTCAGCGGGTTCAGGTCAGTTATGGTGTAGGGCATCCAGTAGTTGGAGTCGGGGAGCAGCGAATGCGGCACGTAGCTGAAGCTGTCATCCCAGAACAGCGGGGATTTCTGATCCTGAAGCACCGCGCCACGCCGCGCACCGGCGCGCGTCACGTCCAGCAGGGTGAGGTAGTTGTTGGCGAACCAGCCGATTTCGACCAGCCCAGCCAGCAGAATAATTAAGATGGGCGTGATCAGCGCCAGCTCGACAACACTTTGCCCGGATTGCCGCTTCCCGTAGACTGCCGGTGTGCCGTCGAGCAGACGAACGATTTTGAGCAGTAGCATTCGCATAGCGCACTCTTCAGAGACCACTTCCCCTGCCATTGCCATCATACCACAATGCTTTGCGCGGAAGCGTTTGCTACTGTGAAGAAAATGATAGAGTATTTTTACAGACGGAGGTTAGCGAACCAGCTCTTCCATTTGCACCCGTGCCTTCACGACGTAGCCGCGCCCGTGCCGGGACTGGATCACTTCCGGGTGTTCGGGGTCAACCTCAATCTTCTGGCGCAGGTTGTGGATGTGGTTACGCACGAGGGCAGCGTCGCCGACGCCATCAGGGTACTGCCAGACGCTGGCGAGCAGGTCTTCGGTCGAGTGCAGTTTGTTCGGCGTCACGCACAGGTATTTGAGCAGGTCAAATTCCACGCGGGTCAGCATCACTTCACGGTCGTTGACGAACACGCGGTACTGGTCGGAGACGATACGGATCGCCGGGACATCGCTGTCCATGTAATACGTCGCGCGGCGGATGTGGGCGCGCACGCGCGCCGCCAGCTCACGCGGGACGAACGGCTTGCGGATGAAGTCATCGCCGCCAGAGTTCAGGGCGTCGACCACATTCTGGGGCGAATTGTTGCCGGTCAGAAAGATGATCGGTGTATTGGCGGTGTGCGGCTGTGCGCGCAGCCGTCGGCAGAGCGCTATGCCATCCATGTCCGGCATAATGGCGTCGATGACGAACAGATCGGGGGTTGTCCGTTCGACGGTTTCCAGCGCGTCGCGCGCCGAGAAAGCACGTTGTACTGAATAGCCCTCGCGCTTCAGCACGAGTTCCACCATATCCAGCACTTGGGCGTCGTCGTCAACGATCAGAATGTCATACATTGGTCTCTACTCTGCCGCTTCATAATCACATCCTCAGTATAGCGGCAGAACGCGCTGACGGAGCGGATTTTCCATGAAATATTCGTGAAATATCCATACCCGAAACTGAGCGACGCGCTAGGTCGAAATCATGTAGCCAACACCGTGTATGGTGCGGATATATTTACGGCGCGCGCCCTTCTCGATCTTCGCTCGCAGGTTGCGAACGTGCGCGCGCACCAGGTCGGGGTCGCCCGTATTTGGCGGGTACTCCCACACCGCCTGAAGCAGATGCGACGGCGACAGCGCCTGATTCGGATGCTCCATCAGATAGCGCAGCAGACGGTGCTCGGTCGAGGTAAGCTGAATGGCGGAATCTTCGACCCACACTTGATAGGTGTCGGAGTCGAGCCGTAGATCGTTCAGTTGCAGCACGGCGTCGCTTTTCTTGTCGCGCACCCCGCGCCGCAGCAGCGCCGCAATGCGCGCGCGCAGCTCCGCCAGCTCGAACGGCTTGACGACGTAGTCGTCCGCGCCCGCGTCGAGACCGTTGACGATGTCGTCGGTGCTGCCCTTCGCCGTCAGAAACAGGATCGGCAGCGGGATGAAGCGCGAATCGCGCCGGAGCTGGCGGCAGAGGGTCACGCCGTCCATTTCCGGCATCATGATGTCCAGCACCAGCAGGTCGGGGATGCGCTTTTCCAGAACTGTCAGCGCTTGAGCAGCGGAAGTCGCCAGCGAAACCTCATACGCTTCGTGACGGAGCACGCGCCCGACGGTTTCCAGTACCTCATTATCATCATCAACCGCAAGAATATGCACCATGTCAAGAACTCCTCATTATGGGAAGGCGAACCACAAATCGCGCTCCTGAAGTCGTAGTATGTACGGCGATATTGCCGCCTACCCGCTCGACCACCTGGCGGCAGATGTGCAGCCCCAAGCCCGTGCCTTCGCCCAGCGGCTTGGTCGTGAAAAACGGCTTGAAGATTTCGCCGACGATGTCCGGCGAGATGCCCGGTCCATTATCCCACACCGACACCTCGATGATGTCATCTTCCGGGTCGTAGAACGCTACCACGCCGATTTCGGGCGACTTGCGCCCCACGACCGCGTCGTGCGCGTTCAGAATCAGGTTGAGCCACACGTCATTCAACTCGCCGGTCGCCGCCATCACCGGCGGCAGCGCTTCCTCCGGAATCTGCATGATGAACCGGATGCCCTCGCGCTCCAGATGCGGGCGAACCAGCGCGTCGATGTCGGCTATCGTGTATAGTACATCAATCGCCTCTGGCGGCGCATCCGACGAGATCGGGCGCGCCATCGCCAGCAGACGGTGAACAACCCCCGCCGCCCGCTTCCCGGAGCGCGAGATCGCCGTCAGCACTTCCTGCTGCTTCGGGTCGAGGTGCTCGGTTTCCAGCAGCAGCTCAGTGTCAAGCACAATCGTCGTCAGCGGGTTGTTGATCTGGTGGGCGACCGCCGCCGCCAGCTCACCCATCGCCGACAGGCGCGCGCTCTGGACAAGCTGGCTCTGCATTTCCTTCAGGTCTTGCAGGCTGGCTTCCAGGTTATGCACCAGATCGACGTTTTCGAGCGCCATCGCCGCCTGCCCCACCAGCGCCCGCGCCAGATCGATCTCGCGGGAGGTGAAGGCGCGGGCGTGCAGCGTGTCGGCGAACAGCACCAGCCCAATCGTGTGCCCGTGCCCGACCAGCGGCAGCGCCAGCAGCGACCGGCTGGCGGTGTCCTTCAGGAACGCGCGCACGCCTTCCTGCAATTCTTCCTCGCCCTGAAAGTGATTGAGTGGCTGCTGAGTGGTCAGCATGTCGAGCACGTCGGCGAATTCGCTGGCGTCGATCAGCGGGTGCGGCTCGTCCGCCCACACCCCCGTGCCGACCGCCAGCTTCGGCTTGAGCGCCGCGCCGTCCGGGGTCAGCTCCAGCACCTCGATCCAGTCCGAGCCGAGCGTGGTGTTCGCTTCTTCCACCGACTTGAAGGCGTGCGACGTATCTTCGCTGCCGCCCATGTTCATTAGCGCTTCCAGCACCAGCCACTGACCGCGCGCGACCGCGTCTGCCGACGGTGTCGCGTCGGGATTCTTGAGATAGTACGCCTGCGCCACACCGAGCATCTGGTCGCCGCCCACGATGGGCAGCACCAGCGCCGCGCTCACGCCAAGCTGGGCGAAGCGTTCCTGCTCGGCGTGTTCGCGCCGCCCGCGCTGCACGAAAAGCTGGCGTCGGCTCTCGATCACCACGCGCGCCAGAGGGCGCTGCGCCAGCTTCGTCGGCGGCGCGTGCCCCTCGCGCCAGCAGGTACGCTGATGCCGCGCCAGCAGCCGCAGTTGATAATCTTCCTGATTCCAGGCGTAGATTTCGGCGTGTCCCACGTTCAGCACGCGGATAAGCTGCTCCGAGATCGCGCTCAGCGCGTGGTCGAACGACAGCGAAGCGTTGATCGCCTGACTCGCGTCGATCAGCGCCTGTAGCTCGCGCGTGCGGCGGATCGTCTGCCCGTGAATCCGGGCGTTCTCAATCGCTATCGCCGTGTACGTCGCCAGATTGACCAGCAGGTCGCGGTGGCGCTCGGTGAACACGTCGTGCTTCTTCTGGTTGGTGACGCCCAGCACGCCGATTGCCTCGCCTTTGTTCAGGATCGGCACGTAGAGCAGCGAATTGACGAAATACTCAGTTTTGACCTTCTGCGGTCCGCTCTCGCCGACCAGGATCGGGCGTCCGCTCTCGAACACCGACCCGGCAATCGTGTCGTGCGTCTTGACCCGGAAATTGTTCGCCACTTCCACGTCGATGCCGACTCTGGCGCGCAGGTAAAGCTGCCCGGTCTGCCCATCGGGCAGCAGGATCATACCCTGCTCGGCATTGGTGAGGTGGCGGGCGGCTTCGACCACGCGGTTGAGCACCTCGCTCAATTCCAGCACCTCGGTGAGCGACCGCCCCAGCGCGAACAGCGTCTGCATTTCTTCGTCGCGCCAGAAGATCGATGTGTTCGGAAGATGTGATCTTGGCGGCATTGTTTCCAGCGGGGCGATCAGCGTGTCATCCTGTCCCGGTAGCTGTAACATTCGCGCGACCGTCGGATACAGCGCGGCTTCTTCCAGCGAGCTGACGACCGCGTCGCCGGGCGTCGGCTTCCTGCCGTTGGGCGGCGCATACACTAACAGCGGCGGGTGATCTTCCAGACGCGCCAGCGTCAGCGCCGTCTGCTCGCCGTTCTTGCGGTGCACCATCGCCCCGTCGACCAGAACGAGGTCGAATGTCTCGGAATTTAGTTGGTAGAGCGCGTCAAGGTGCGAATACGCGATGTGGATGGCGAACTGCTCTCCACCCAGGCTTTCCCTGACGCGCTGTACGACGCCGTAATTCCCTGTGACCACCAGCAGTTTTCGGGACGCCATATCGCCTGCTCAATCACGTCATGCACCGTCTAGCGCTTGCTAAGACGCTGGCGGCGGCGTTCCAGATCATCGTCAACAACCGACTCTTCAACCTCGGCGGCTTCCGGCTTCGGCGCTTCGACTTCGCGCTGGGCTGCCGCCGTCTCCGCCAGCGACGCGATGGTCGCCCGTGCTTCGCGCAGGACGTTGCTCAGGTCGGGCAGCGGCGTCGCTGGCGGCGCGTCCGGCTGCTCGCGGTAGGCATCGGCGACGGCGGCGTCGAGCGCGTTCACCCGCGCGATCAAGTCCTGCGTCACACGCTGATGCTCGCGCAGGTCTCCCTGCGCCAGCGCGACACGCTGCTCGGCGCGGCGCATCTGCTCGATGGCGTAGCGCGCGCTGGCGTCGTCGCCCCGCGCGACCGCCTCGTCCGCCTGCTGATCCCAGCGCCCGGCTTCGGTTTCCAGCTGGGCGATCTGCCGTTGATTTCGTCTCGTAGCGCACGGCGTCGTTGACGCGCTCGCGCAGCGCCGCGACACCGTCATCCAGCCCCTTGCCGCGCCGGGCAGACGATCCGCTTGTGCCCGCATCGCTGCTCACAATCTCGTTCAGGCTGGCTTTGATCAGCACGTTGAGTTTCTTAAGGAAGTCAGTCATGCTCGTATTACAGGATTTTGATACTTAGGGATGCAACCGAATATCTCATTGGTCTGCGGCAGCTTAACCGCGCCAGCCGCCTGACGCAGCGTGCAGAGCGCCTGCCAGATCTCGCCGAGGTGATAGGCACTGTGAACCAGCATCGCCAGCGCCCCGCCGATGTCGTCCTCGCCGTCCCACGTTTCGAAGCTCTGAACCAGCGCCAGCGCCTGCTCGTAGCTCGCGCGCAGCCAGCGCGGCAGTCGTCCCACTGCTCCGTCGTGACCGCGCCGACCGTCCGCCAGATTTCGCCCCAGTCGACGCGCACCGATTCATGGCTCACCAGATAGTCGCACAGCACGTCAGATAGAAGCGGACGTGCTCGACCTGAGCCGCAAGCGTCGCACACTCGCCGCCGACGGGGATCGACGCCCGTGCCGCCGTGATCGGGGCGAGCGTCTCGAACAGCGATGTGCCTCTGTCCAGATAAATGCCGTGATGCTGGATGAAGGTCTCGTCAAGCAGATCGAGCAGGTCTCGTTTGAAGCGCGCCAGCGCAGCCTGAGCGGACATAACACCTCGTTTGGGATGTGGGTCGGACACTCCCGCATGATCCGCTGAACGCGCCCAATTGTCAACCGTCGGTGCAGTTCCCGTCCCACGCCAGCGCGTAGACCGTCATGTTGCTCGCCCCGGCGCGTGGAGCAACGTCGCCGCCGGTCGTAAAGACTTCGCACAGGCGCGGGTCGTGCACGTCGCCGCCCGGAACCTGATTGTCGAGCGCCATCAGGTATTTGCCGCCGCGCGCCTGCATCAGCTCCCACATGGTGTCAGGATGCTGCATGAGCGGCACGACTTCCGGGTTGATCAGCCCGGCGATGTCGAGGATCGGGCGCGGCGCGAAATAGCCTACCGCGCCGATGTCGTGGACGACCAGCAGGTCGCCGGGTGGCAGGTTGTCAGCGATCCAGTGTGCCGCCGTGACCATCTCCTGATCGATGATCGCCTGGATGTCCTGCACGTATGCCCGCAAGCCGAGCAGGAAGGCGAACACGGCGAACAGCAGCAGCGCCGAAGCCGCCGCCGCCCGCACGAACACCCGCGCGATCACCGAGCCGCTGCTGCGGCGCAGCAGCCACGCCATGCCGATCACGCCCGTCGTGATCGCGCCGAGCAGCGCCGGGATGACGTAGCGCCGTGCTGAATATCGAGCGGCAGGGTCGCCGCGTACAGCAGAATCAGCGCCGCCGCCCAGATCAGCGGCAGCGCCAGCAAAATCGACCGCCGGGCGCGCGGCAAAAACGCCAGATATGCCGCCATGCCGGGGATCAGCAGAAGCTGCGCGCCCGCCGCCAGCGGCGTCAACACGTTGCCGAGCCGCCACAGGTAATCGCGGGCGAGATACGGCGCGCTCTCCATGCGCTTCGCCGCCGCCGTGTTCGGCAGCAGCCCCCGGTTACGCGGTAGTTGAAGATCAGATACGGCGCGAGCACAACGGCGTAGCACACAAGCGCCGCCCCGCCCCACACGATCAGGCTGCGCCAGGTCATGTTCGGGCGCACGACCAACAGCGCCAGCCCGATCAACCTGCCAGCAGCACGCCTTCCGGGCGCGTCAGCGTCGCCAGCCCCGCCATCATGCCGAACACCGCCCCGCGCACGATCACGGCGCGCGTCGTTGGCTGCGCGGTTCGATCTCGCGCCATGCCAGCCGGATCAGCAGCAGCGAGAACAGGCTGAAAATCATCGTCTCCATGCCGGAGACCGCCGCCCAGATCAGATGCCACGTGCCGACCAGCGCCAGCCCGGTGACCAGCGGCAGATATTTGCGCCCCGGCGCGAATCGCATCGTGTTCTGCGATGCGACGTGTTCCGCCAGCCGCGCCCCGATCATGCCAGTGAGCGCCAGCGCCAGCGTGCCGAGTCCGTGCGTCCACACGGAACTCGATGCCGAGCCGGTAGCCGACCGAGAGCACGACTGTATACAGCGGCGAAGTCGACGCCGCGCTGGCGACGCCGGGCAGGAACGCCCATTCGCCGTACTCCGCCAGATTGCGCCCGTAGGTCTGGTGAATCCAGCTATCGTCGAGCGGGAAATTGCCGCCCGCCGCCGCGAGGTACAGCGCCGCCATCAGCACGGCGGCGATCAGGATGATGCTGTCACGGCGAACGGTGGATGACATACAGCCTCGCGTTGTCAAACAGCAGCGGTTCGAGAAAATCGGGCGGCGCGTCGAGGATCGTCTGAAGCGGCGTCGGGATCGATCCCCGGTCGTTCTTCAGCAGCAGATAGTCGATGTCGTAGCGCCGCGCCACGTCGAGCAGCGTTTCGGGTGGATCGTTGGGCAGAGTCGCCCCGCCCATACCCGTATAGTAGTACAGTTCCGGCGGATCGTCGCTCAAGATACGGGCGTCCGCCGGTAGCCTCGCGCAGTTCGGCATAGATCGCCGGGTCGCGCGGCGCGACACGACCGCTCATGCCAATGTAGGCGCTCAGTCCGACCGCCACCACCACCAGTCCGCCGGAGAATACGACTTTCGCCGTGCGCGCGTTCCAGCGCCGCCTGCGCCGTGCCACCCAGTCGACCACGTCGTCCAGCCCGGCAGCGCCCAGCGCCGCCCAGAACGGCACGAGCGCCGCCGCCGAATGCAGCAGCCCGCCCCGGTAGCCGGGAAACGGAAAGACGAACGTCATCGCCAGATGCAAGAGCGCATACAGCCCGAACGGCAGCAGAAAAACTGCGCCGCCGCTTCCACCAGCCGACCAGCATCAGCGGCGTCATCACCACCAGCCCCTCGACGGCGACGAATGTGCCGAAATTGTTGACCAGCGCCTCGATCCGCCCGCTCACGAATGCATCGATGCCACCCGCGAACAGCGTCGCCGGGCTGGAATCAGGCGGGAATTTGAAGATGTCGTCATATTCGCGGAACCAGATCGCCTGCGTCCCGCCGAGGCAGTGGCGCGCCGATTTCGCTCAGATTGCGCGCGAAATACGGCAACATGACCAGCCCATACCCCACCAGCAGCGCCACCACTGAAACGATGACATCTTGTGGGGCGCACGGCGCCGCCATACTCAATCAACACAATAACCATCCCGCCCACGATCAGCAGCAGCAGCCGTCAGCGCGTAGGATGCCCCAGTCCGCCAGCGCCCCGGCAGCCAGCCACACCAAACCTCACCTCTGCTGCGCGGCTTCGTTTCGCCCGCTTACTTCCTCATCCACTGGGGGGAGGGGATTGAGTGAGGTTATTCAATCCCATCGCCACAAACAAGCGCCCCCACCAGCGCATACGGCGCGAAGTGTCGATTTCGCCCCAGAATTTGATGAAGAAGCCGCTGAACAGCGTCAGCACCGGCGACCCACGCATGGCGCGCCGTCCCGCCGATGCGCCCGCCCAGCCAGAAGCCGACGCACGCCGTCGCCGCGAACAGCAGCGTGAAACGAAGCTGGGCGATCGCATAATCGCCCGGCGCGTTGAACAGGCTCATGCTGACGCCTGCGACGAAATGACGTGAGCGGCATCCAGTACAGGTGTGACGGCATCGGCAGGCGGTCAAGCGCGCCGATGTACGTCCACACATACGGATCAGTCAGCCCCTGCCCCGACGCCATCCGGTTGGCGGCGTTGAGGTGATAGTACACGTCGGTGTAGCCCGGCGCGGCGATCAGCCCGCGGGTGATGACGAGCGCATCCACCAGCGCCAGCCCTGCAAAAGGAGCGCTACGCCGGGACATGAAGACCTAACGCAAAGGCACAAAGGGAAAAGAAAGACGCAAAGAATTCTTCTTTTTTGGCGAACTTGGCGTCTTGGCGGTTCATATTGATTCCTGTCGCAGCCGCTTATACAGCGCCACGCATATGCCGATCAGGACCGCCGTGCGCGACAGCACCAGCGCCGCGAACGGCAGCATCAGATTTCCCGTAATTACGCCGCCGGTGTCGCCCGTGCGGATGAACAGGAATGGGTATTCGGCGAACGTCACCAGCGACAGCAGCACCACCGTCGTCACGCCGTCGCGCGTCGGGATGCACAGCAGCACCAGCGGCGCGATCTGCGCCAGCCACTGCGGACTCCAACCCTGCGCCTGAAGGAAGAAGACCAGCAGCGTGATCGTCACGAACGCGACCAAGCCGCGCTCGTCGAAGCGCCGCGTGCGCCTGAACACGAACAGCCCGACCGCCGCCGCCAATCGAGCCGCACGACGCCCGGTATCACCGGCGGCTCGCCTTCCAGCCGGGAGGCGTTCGCCGGGTCAAGCCGCTCCTGCGCCGCACCAAAGTTCCCGGTTGAATAGTTGCCGTCGATCAGCGCCCAGACCGTCTGATATGAGGCTTTGTTGAACTGCGCCGTCAGCGAGGGCAGCGTCATGGCGCTGTTCTGGGCGAACAGCAGCAGATAGACCAGCGCGAAAATCCCGACGCTCACCAGCGTATAGCGCGCCGCCAAGCGCATATCGCGCATCCGCCACACCGCGCCGAGGATCAAGCAGCGGCGTGAACTTGGTCAGCCCGCCGACCGCCGCAATGACCGCCGAGCGCACGTCACGCCGCTCGATCAGTTCGCCAGCGCCCACAGCAGGAAAAACGCCACCATCGGCTCAAAATCCCACCAGATCAGCACCAGCGGCGCGAGCGTGACCGCGTACACCCATGCCAGCGCCATCCCCGTGCCCGCGCCGTGTAGCCGCGTTCCGATCCGCCGCACCATCGCCAGATTGCACGTCGAAGAGCATCATGACCGCGCCGAACAGCAGCGCGAAGCCGGTGTAGCCGTTGCGCCTGAACAACTGGAAGATGATCACGTTCAGGTATGATGGGATCGGCGGGAACTCGCTCCACCAGTCGCGGAACGGCAGCAAGCCCTGGTTCGACAGCGCGCCAAGCTGGAAATAGGTCATGAAGTCGCCGCCCGCCGTCACTCCCACGCTCGATCCCGCTGGGCGAAGATCGGCTGGTAGATCATCAGGAAGCATCACCCGGAACGTCACGAACAGGATCAGCAGCAGCCGGAAATCGTTCAGAAGCGTCGAGGTTTGGATAGATGTTGTCGATTGTTTCACACTGCCCCGCCCCGCCGAGGGTCAAAACCCTCGGCTAGAAAAACCTGGCAGCCCACGTGCAACCTTCGGTTGCCAGGGGCTGCATTTCATCCGACACAGGCGACCCCTTCAGAGGGTCGCTAAGTATTTCTTGAGCAGGCGGTTTAAACCGCCTGCTCCGCTATCCAGATCGCACGAACACCGACGCCATCGCGTCGTCGTAGGCTTCCGACCAGCCCGGCTCGTCGCGCAGGCGGCGCGCCAGCCCGCTGTCTTTCTCGATCACGACCGTGTTGATGCCGTAGTGGTCGAGTGTCTCGCGCCAGCCGTCGCCGCCGACCGCCGTTTGCAGATATTCGGTCAGGAAGGCGTCGCCGTACAGGTCGGTGCGCCCGTCGACGAACACCGGATAGTCCGGGTTGGCGAACATCAGGTAGCCGCCCCAGTTGTAGCTGTTGAACATCGGACGCAGCGGCTGCGCCTGCGAGAGGTACTCCGCCGCCCCGACCGGCAGGTAGGCACGCATGTCGGCGTCCAGCGAGATCGGCTCCAGAATCAGCAGCACTTTCAGCAGCGCACCCACCAGCACCACGATCACCAGAATCAGGTTGAGCCGCGCCATACGCGCCGTGATCCGCTGGATCGGCTGGAGCAGCCAGCCGCGCTCGGTCAGAATCGAATCGAGGTGATAGGTCAGCACCGGCGTCGCCGCGACCGCGAACACGGCAATATTGCGCCCCGCCAGCAGCGCCATGAACGCCGTGCCGCTCACCAGCACGAAATCCGTCCAGTTGATCCGCCGCTTGCTCGCGCCCGCCGCGCCCAGCACGCCCAGCAGCAGGATGACAAAGCCCCATGTCTCGCGCCCCTGAAAATTGGGCGAGTTCCATTCCTGAATGAAATTCCGCAGCGCGCCGATGCCGACCGTCTGGAACGGCACGAGCAGCATTTGCAGCCCGTAGGGATTAATCACCAGCGCCGCCGCCGAAATCAGCCCGATGGCGATCAGCTTGCCAATCTGCCGCCACGACAGATATTCGCCTTTGGGATTGAACAGCCTGCCGAGCGATTCGCCCACGATCACGCCGCCCATGAAGATGAAGCCAATCGAGAACCCGGCGTGCAGGTTGCCCCACACCGCCATGAGGATCGGGATCAGCCACAGCCGATCCGCCTTCTTTCGGCGGTACAGATATAAGAGGTAGAGCACCACCGCGCTCAGGAAGAACGAGAGCATCTGCGGGCGCGGCGACCAGAATACCGCCGCCGCCGCCGCCCCGATGATCAGCACGAAGGCGCGCATGTAGCTGCTGCCCTCGCACATCTTATAGATGAAGAACATGCCCGCCGTCGCCAGCGCCGCCGTGAACACCGACAGCCCCAGCGCCCCGCCGATCTGCCAGGCGGCGTACAGGATGATCTGCGACCCCCAGCTATGGTTGACCCAGGGCTGCCCCTGCATGGTGAACGAGAACGGGTCGGCGTAGATCATGCCGTGCGACAGCGTGTATTCGCCGCTGCGGATGTGCCACCAGGTATCGGTGTCGACTGGGACGCGCGCCGCCAGCGCGAAGATCAGCGCGAACAGGATGATCGTCATCGTGCGTTCGATGGTCAGATTACGCATTCACGCCCTCTGTTACGGCGGCGAAGTACTCCATCCCACAGAATAGCACCTATATACAATGTCGAAGCACAAAGGGCGATGAGCAGGGCGTCAAGCAGGCACATTGTTGTAGGGGCGAACCTATGTGTTCGCCCCGGCAATAAACCGGGCAGACACAGGTCTGCCCCTACAAAACCAATACGCCTTTGCTGCCCTATACTGAGGACATCACACCCCGCTCATGCTCAGCACCTTGCCGACGGTGCGCAGCGCGATGTTGATGTCCAGGATCAGCGATTGGTGACGGATGTAGTACAGGTCATATTGCAGCTTGACCAGCGCGTCCTCGTCGTTCGAGCCGTAGTCATAGCGCACCTGCGCCCAGCCGGTCAAGCCGGGGCGCACAATCAGCCGGGTGCGGTAGAACGGGATTTTCTGCTGCAAGCGGACGACGTGTTCGGGGCGCTCCGGGCGCGGACCGATCATGCTCATGTCGCCGCGCAGCACGTTGATCAACTGTGGCACTTCGTCGAGCCGCGTCTTGCGGAAGAACCGCCCGACATGTGTCACGCGGGGGTCGCCCGCGTGCGAGAACACCGCCCCGGTCGCGGCTTCGGCATCAGGAATCATCGAGCGCAGCTTGTACACGCGGAAGATGCAGCCGTTCCGCCCGACGCGATCCTGCGCGTAGAACAGGCTGCCGGGCGAATCGAGCCGCTGGATCAGCGCGATGAACGGCAGCACCAGCGCGAACAATGCCAGCCCAACCAGCGCCACCAGCACATCCACCATTCGCTTGAACACCGGGTACAGGTCGAACGCGCCTTCAGTATTCTTGATCGGCAGCAGCACGACCGCCCAGTCATTGTTGACGTGCTCGACCGGTACGCGCCCGGTGATGCCCTCGTACAGCAGCGGCATCGGCACGATGGTGATGCCGTGCTCGTAGGCGTCCATCACCGCCTGAAACGCTTCGCCGGGCAGATTGTGCGTCTCGGTGACGACCAGCTCGCTGATGCGGTCGCGCCGCACGAAATTCATCAGGTCGCCGCCGGTTCCCAGCACCGGCACGCCCTCGATCACCTTGCCCACGTCGTCGCGGCTCGTGCCGATGATGCCCAGCACCTCGTACTCGTCGGCGGCGTTGTCGCGGATGACTTCCAGCAGGTAGCGCGCTGAGCCGTTCGCGCCCAAAATCAGCGTCCGGCGCGGCTGGCTCACCCAGCCGACCAGAAACGGACGCGCCAGCCGCCACATCAAGATCAGCAGAAACGAGGCGATGCCGTAATAGATGATGAACAGGCGCGGCAGCGCCAGCGGCGGCGAGATGAAGAACACGCCCACGTAGATCACCCATGTCTGCACCGTGATCACCAGCAGACGGCGCGTCGCCCGCAGCGGGTTGGCGGAAACACGCAGGTCGTAGAAGTCGTTGGCGCTCGCCAGCAGCAGCCACACCACTACCAGAAAGATGAACCAGCCGCTCTGCGCCACGATAAAGTCGAGCGAAAACGCATAACCCGCGACCAGCGTCCACACCCGCAGCGCGATCAGCACCGCCGTGACGATCGCCACCATGTCGCCCAGAGCGATCAGCAGGCGTCGTTCGGAAATCTGAAGCTGAAGCCGTCGACGGGGCGACGGGGAAAAGAACATGTCAGGCTCCGAGACGATATAACAACAGCGCGATCAGCAGCGATACCGCGCTCACCAGCGCGCCCGGCAGCAGCCAGTCGGGGCGATATTCAAATTGTACGACATGCTGCCCCGCGTCAACCTGAAGGGCGCGAAATGCCAGGTTCGCCCGGTAAATCGGCGTCTCGACGCCATCTACCGACGCCGTCCAGCCGGGGTAATCGGTGTCCGCCAGCACCAGCCAGCTCCCGCGCGCCGCGTCCACCTGAATCGTCACGACATTGCCCGCGTCCGAGATCGCCAGCACGTCGCCGGACGGCGCTTCCGGCGCGGGACAGCCGCCGTCGCCGAGCATGTGAATCTGTTCGTGCGGCTGCCAGTCGGGGTCGCTGATTGCGGCGATCAGACCGGCTTCATCTTCATGCCAGCAGACGGACGACACCAGCCACGCGCGCGTCACTTTGAACGGGAGAGGTTCATATCCACCCTGATCATAAATTCCGCCAACATCGGCTGCCTTCAGCGGCCCTTCGGTGGGATACGTTTCGAGTAAGTCGAGGTAGTCTGCGAAGTGCCCAACCAGCAGCGGCTCGAAGTTGTTCAGCAGCGGGGCGCGGTCGATCAGGTTCATATTGGGCAGATCGGTCGCGCGGACATCCCGCCAGTTGTCGGTCGCGCGCACGTAATTATCGAAACGGAAGTACTGCTCGAATTTGATCGACTGCTCGGCGGCTTCCGTCCAGTAGCGGCGTGCTTGAAAATTGATCGGCGGGTTCTGCTCATAAAAGCGCGCCGGGACGGTCGGGTTCAAGCCCCACGCCGCCCACGCCAGATCGACCGCGATCACTGCCAGCGCGACGACCGACCAGCGGCTGTGCCCGTTCGTGCCGGGTTCGGGCTGCGTCAGCGTCAGCACGCACGCCGCCACGCCCAGCAGCCCGAGAGCGACCCCGGCTTGCTCCAGCAGCGTCACGGCGCGGACCGTGGAGGGCAGGAACACCAGCGCCACAATCGCCAGGGCTGACCCCACCCCGCAGGCGACGGTGGCGCGCATCGCCCAGCGCCGCAGGCGGCGGCTGCGCCCCCACGCCGTCACGCCGATGCCCGCCAGCGCTCAAGCCGAACACCGTCCACAGATGCCAGCGCACCGGTCCCTGAAACAGGTCGAACGTCGGCACCTTGTTGTACAGGAACGGGAAGATGCCCGTGTTGACGCCCAGCGCCATCACGAACCCGACGATCACGACGATCACCCAGAACGGCGTGGTCGTATCGGACGGCAGCGCTTCGGATTTGCGCCGCCGCGCGATCCAGCCGATCACCGCCGCGAACGCGCCCAGCAGCGGGATGAATCCGATGTAGACAGCGTCCTCGAAGAACGCACCGCCGGTGATATACCTGCCGCTGGCGGGTGTGCCAAAGACGTTGGGCGCGAACAGGTTGAGCAGCCGCGCCGGGGCGTAGCTGAAATTCATGGCAAAGTCGAAATCGACGCCGCCGGAGCGCTGCGACTGCTGAAGCAGCTCGACCGTCGCCGCCAGTTGCAGCGCGGCGATGCCCGCGCCGAGCGCGAGGCACCCGACGACGAACGCCAGCCGAATGATTTGGCTCCGCAGGGCAGCCCCGTGCGTTTGCCCTGAAACACCGCCCACCACAGCGCGAACAGCCCGACCAGCAGCAGGCTGTACCATGCCGTCTGGGCGTGACCCGCCAGCAGCATCAGCCCCGTGAACACGGACAGCAGCCCGGCGCTGCGCGGTCGCCCCACCGCCAGCAGCCGCCGCGTCGCCCACAGCATCCAGGGCAGCCACGCCGCCGCCTGCACCACCGGGTACGTGCCGACCCGCGCCATCAGGTACGCGGTCATGCCGAACGCCAGAGCGCTCGCGCCGCGCCCGACCGACGAATAGCCAAGATCACCCGTGAAGCGCCACATGCCCCACCCGGCAATGAAAAGGTGCAGCACGGCGACGACGCTCATGGTCTGCGCCAGCGGCAGGACGAAGCCGATCCAGCTCAACGGGTACAGCAGCGACGATTGATAATTGGCGAACAGCGGCGCGCCAGCACCGTTGAAGGGATCCCACAACGGCAGCAGCCCGGCGCGCACCTGTTCGAAGGCGTATTCGCGCCAGGGGTAGAATTGCAGCGACGGCAGCCCCCAGAACAACACCTCGCCAAGCAGCAGCCGGTAAAACACCACCGCCAGCGCCAGCGCGAGGATCAGCAGCGGCAGCCGCGAATGAGAACGCATCCGCATCAGGATTTCACCTTCGTCACGTCAGGCGGCGTCAGCAAGCCCAGCGACGCCAGCACACCGAGGAACGCCGCGCCGGAAATTACTGCTGCCGTTAGAGTCAGTTGGTTCAGGTCGGCGACGGTCGCCGCGTCAGGCAGATCGCTCGCGCCCGCCGCCCACGCCGGGGTCGTCGGAATTCGGTCGTCAACGACGGGTCGCGGTTGGCATACACGTACACCCCGTCGATCACGTCAACCTGCTCCAGATCTCGGCGCATCCAGCGGATAGGCGGCGACGACGTGGGTCACGCCCCAGCGACCGAGCGCCGCCGCATCCGGCACAGCATCGCGGTTCGCCAGCGCCAGATCATCACTATTCAGCGGCGGCACGACCACGCTGTAGCCAGGATCGGCGATGCCCCCGCCCTGCTCGACCGCCGCGACCACGCCGCTCAACTGGAACGGATCGACGCCGCCGAACAGCCGCAGATCATAGTCCTCGGCGACCTGCTGCTGCAAGCTATAGGTCGGCGAATACACCCGGTATGCGCCCAGTTCGACCAGCCGCTCCGCCAGATGTACCTGATCGGGTGGCAGCCAGACGTCGTGCGTCCGCCATTCCAGCCAGCCGCGCCCGGCAATCGCCAGATCGAGGAACACGACCACGATCAATGCCAATCCGACGTAGGGCGCAACGTGTTGCGCCCGCTGAATATCAAAAGAACCGCGCCAAGCCCCACCCGCCCACTAGCAGCGCCAGCCCGTTGATGGCGGGGACGCTCAGTATGAAAAATATGCCGCCCGCCGCCGACGCTGCCCTGATGATCAGCGGAACGAGCGCGCCGAAACGCCGCCGTTCCAGCAGCGCCTGAACGCCGTAGCCCGCCAGAAGCGGCGCGATCAGCGCGACCACTAGCCACGCCCGCGATGGCACGCGGAACCACAGCAGCGCCGGGACGATCCGAACCAGCGCCGACCACAGAAAGCCGTTGACGCCAAGCGCGTACAGCGCCGCGACTCCGGCAGCGGCGACCCAGAACCAGCGTCGCGCCGCCACCGCCCCGATTACCGCCAGCGCCAGCACTGGCACGCCGAGATACGTCAGCATCTCGACGTTGCCACCCTGCGGCGGCAGGATCAAGCCGACAAGCTGCGCCGGGGTCAGCGAAAACACGCCCGACTCTTCCGGCGCGAGCGCGCCGCGACTCAGGTACGGTCGCCACGCCAGCAGCGGCAGGCTGAACGAGAGCGTCAGCAGCACGACCAGCGCGCCCGCCGGGACGAAGCGCCACAGCCGCCGCGCCTGCTTCGTGCGTACCGCTTCGTACACGGCGTATGCGCCCGCCAGCGCGTAGCCGAACAGGCACAGCCGCACATCGGCGAGCAGCATCAGCGCCCCAAACAGGGCAACGTACAGGGATTTCCAGGTAGGGGCGCACGGCTGTGCGCCCGAAATAATTTCTCTACCGCCCACATCAGCCAGGAAACCATGCCAGCGCGTACAGCAGGTCGAGATGCCCCGCGCCGATGTGCCCGATCACACGCGGGGCGAGCGCGTAAGCCAGCGCGCTCAGCGCCGCCGCCTCGTCGCGCAAGCCGAGCGCCCGCGCCCATACCCACATCCCCGCCCCGGCGATCAGCAGGTGCAGGACGATCATCAGGTCGAGATGCAGCACGGGCGGCAGGATCAACACGAGCCACTGGAGCGGGTACGCCGTCTTGTTGAGCGGGTCGGCGGCGAACGGCTGCTCCGCCAGAATCGTATCGCGCCACAGGGGAAATTCGTGTTCGTCGACGACCGAGCGGCGCAGGAACTGAGCGGCGGGCAGGTGCGACGTTGCCGCGTCGGAGTAAACGCCGCCCGGCGTGTACGGCAGCGCATCCGGGCGGAAGCCGTCCAGCAGCAGAAAGACCATGCCCAGCACGATCACGAACAGCTTAAGGCGCATAAATGGTGACGCTGCCGATTTGCTCGACCTGCCGCAGACTCGTCAGACACTCCGGCTGACCGAGCAGCGCTTCCTCCGGTCCGTACAGGACGTAGCGGATGTTGTAAGTATCGAGCAGCGCGCTGCAATCGGCGCTGCCGCCGTACCAGTCGAGCACCGCCTCATATTTCGCGTCGGCGTCCAGCGTTTCGTAGGGATGCCCGTAGACCACCCGCGCGCCCGACCATCCGGGAATCCACGCGCTTGCCAGCGGCGACGCCAGAATCACGTCGGTGTCGGTCGTGCGCGGCTCCAGCCAGTGGAAAGCAACGGCGTAATCGCGCTCCAGAAAGATACCTTTCGCCGCCTGCGGGTAGCCGGTAATCGCCGGAAACACGGGAAAGAACAGCATCAACACCGGGCTGATGCTGATCAGCGGGAAGAACAGCGCGAAGATGTAATTACGCCAGCGGCGGTTGATGCGCGGCAGCCACACATCCTCAATCGCACGGGCGGCGAAATAGCCAACCGGGATCATCATGCCGACGCCGAAGCGCCGCTGCACGTTGAGCGGCAGGTACAGGCAGATCACGATGCAGGCCAGCCACATCACCATCAGCCGGTCGCCGTCACGTTCGAAGCGGCGTACCGCCCGGTAAACGGCGGGCAGCGCCACCAGCAGCGGAATCCCGAAGCCGACCACCAGCACCGGAATCGACGGCGACGTGGTCACGTTCTGGCTGTTCCAGATCGCCATCGCCGGGTTGTACATCACCGTGATCGCGTAGTACGCCGCAATCGGCACGGCGGGCAGGATCAGCGCCAGCAGCCAGCGGATCAACCGCATCGGTATGACCTGATCTTTCCACCACACGCTGCCGACGTACAGCACCAGCCCGGCGCTGATCGGCACGAGCGCCTGCGGGTACAGCAGCGCCAGCGCGATGCTCAGCAGCGACACCAGGGGCCACGACGCATCAATCGTCGGGTCGGCTTCCGCGCCGGGGCGGTACGCCGATATGAACAGGCTCATCACCAGCGCGAGGCAGGCAATCGTCAGCGGGAAATGCACGTTCATGAACGTGCTGTACAGCGGGAACGCCTCCGGGAGCGTCAGATCGGGGAAGGACGTATCCTGAAGCAGCAGCCCGAACAGCCAGCCAAGTCCCGCGCCAAGCGCCGCGACCACGAAGAAGATGCGCCGCGCCCGCACGCGCGTCCACACCGTCGCGCCAAGCTGGTACAGCGCCACGTACATGAACAGCGCTGCGCCCACGCGCGCCACGTGGAACATAACAATTGGCGGGATCGAGATCAGGCGAGCCAGATGCCCCAGCAGGAGATAGATGACCTGGATGAACGCGCCGCTGTGCAGCTCGGGGGTGTGCTGGAAGTAGACCAGCCAGCTTCCGTCGTAGCCCAGATGCATCTTGGAGATGTAGGTCGCGCCGTCCTGAAAATTGTGCAGCACGCCCATGAACTGCCAGCCGGACGTTCCGCGCAGAGCGACCCATAGCAGCGGCGCGAACGCCAGCAGCACCAGCGTGCTGCCGACGAGAATCACCCAGCGCCACTCGGCGGACATGATGTGGACAGTCTGTCGTGATTGCATCGAGCTTACCTTGCTGTACGACGTGGCGGGATGACTCAACGACGGCGGCATCGCTCCCCCTCCCACAACTATAGCGCATTTGCACGACGCGCTTGCATCGATTCTTATTGTAAGGGCGGCTTTGCCGAGATTTATCTCAAGGAATTGGGCGCAGCCGCAAAAATCAATGAATCCAACCCCGGAGTGTCCTTAGAATAGGATCAATACGAAATTCAGATGGGGATACGCGCATGGGCTTCGATCTTGAGAATTTCGGCATCGGGCTGGTCGTCGGCTGGGCGAGCGCCTACGCGGTCTACCGCGCCCGCCACTCGATCCAGTCGGCGCGCGAATCGGTCGGCAAAGGCGCGGCGACCGTCCAAAACTCCGCCACCCGCAGCGCCGACAGCCGCTACATCAGCGACCTGATCGAACAATGTGAGACCATGCACATCGCCGGCAGGTTCGCCAACCTGACCGACATCATTATCGAGCCGCGCTTCCTGCCCTCGCCAGAATTCGCCGCCCCGCCTGAAAACGATGTCGTCCAGAGCGTCTACCGGGTCGTACCGAACATCCCCGATCATCCGTACCTGCAAGCGCCGTTTAATATCGAGACGCTCTCGATCAACGAGCTTGGCACCGGAGCCAACGCGCTGGCATTGCTCGGCGTGCAGGGCAGCGGGCGCACCACCGCCCTGCTGACCATCGCCCTGCACAGTCTGGGCAAAGTGCGTTTCGTCCCGCCGCGCGACGCCGTGCAGGAGCGACTCGACGCCGAAGAAGCCAAGCTGGAAGAGAAGGAACGCGCCGTCCGCGTGCAGGAGCGCGTCGTCATGGAGCAGCGCGCCCGCGAACGCCTCGCCAACGAAGCCGGTCTCGCCTTCGACAAGAACGCCGACGAGGAACTGAAGAATGCCGTGCCGCTGTTCAACCGCTTGATGCCGGTCTACGTCCACGCCGCCGACCTTAACGCCACCAGCCGCGAATTCGGCTCGGAAGCCGACCCCGCCGAGCATCTCGTCCGTGCGGTGCAGTATTCGGTCAAGCGCGTCACCGCCAGCACCATCCCGCGCAATCTCTACAGTCGTCTGAACCGGGGACAGGTGCTGCTGCTGCTCGACGGCTATGACGACCTGCCGGAGGATGAGCGCCCCGCCGTGCTGGTCTGGCTGAAAGCCTATCTGGAACAGTACAGGCAGAATTTCCTGATCGTCGCCGGTCCGGCGAAGGGCTACGGTCCGCTGCTGCGCGTTGGGCTGACGCCGGTGTTTATGCGTCCCTGGAGCGACCTCGACATCCAGCGCGCCGCCGAGCGCTGGGCGGAAGCCTGGTCTCAGTTCGGCAGGAAGCGCCGCAAGTCCGGCACGCCCGACCCCGAAGTCGTCGAGCGCGCGCAGATTTACTCGCGCGGACTTACGCCGCTGGAGGTCACCCTCAAGCTTTGGTCGACCTACGCTGACGATGCCAAGCGCATCGGCATTGACGGCTGGCTGCGCTCCTACATGCGCCGTCACGTCGCCAACGTCGACGAGCTAATCGGGCAGATGAGTCTGATCGGTGCGCTTCAGTTGGATGAGGGTTTCATCAGCTCGTCCCGGCTTCAGGCGCTGGCAATCGGCGGCGAGATCGCGACGAAAAAAGCGCAGCCGTCCGCCGAAGAAACCGGCGCTGATGGCAAACGCCCGGTTGACACCGAGACTGCCAGCCCACAGGGGCGGCTCCTCGGTCAGCTTCGCCGTGAAGGTCTGCTCATCCGCTACCGGGGCGACCGCTACCAGTTCCGCCACCCCCTGCTCGCCGCCTACCTCGGCAGCCTGGCGATCAAGGACGCCAGCCTCGACCAGCTTCGGTCGAAAGCCGGTCAGCCGTCCTGGAGCACGGCGATTGCTTACTCGGCGATGACCCGCTCGCTCGACGAGTTGGTCAGGGAGCGCATGAAAACCGCGCCCGACCTGCTGCTGGACAATGTCGTCGAGATGTCGCGCTGGCTTGCCTACGCCGAAGCGACCGTCGAATGGCGCGGTCCGGTGCTGAATCATCTGGGCAATCAACTGCTCGCACCCAGCCAGTACCCGTATCTGCGCGAGCGCGTCGCCGCCGCGTTGATCGACAGCCGCGACAAGAACGCCCTGCTGATCTTCCGCAGAGCCGCCCGCAACATGGACGGCGACATCCGCCGCCTCGCCTGTCTGGGCATGGGCGCGCTCGGCGACCCCGAAGCGCTGCGTGACCTATCCCCGCTCATGAACGATCAGGATGCCAACGTACAGTTGGCAGCGGGCATGGCGCTCGGCGCGATTGGCACGGAAGAAGCGCTCCGCCCGATGGTAATCGCCCTGACGAGCGGGACGGAACAGCTTCGTCAGGCGATGGCGGAAGCCTTCGCCGCCATGCCGAAAGTGGGCTACCCAACACTTTACGACGCTGTCAGCGACGAGGATTTCCTGCTGCGCCGCGCGGCGATCTTCGGCTTGCGCCGCCTGCGCACGACCTGGGCGCTGGTCGCCATCTACCGCACATTCCTGGAGGACGAGCAGTGGTACGTCCGCTCCGCCGCGCAGCAGGCATTTCAGGAGCTGACCTACGGGCGCAGCGCCAGCCTGACCGAAGCCTATCCCAAGCCGGAGAACATCGTCTGGCTGCAAAGCTGGGCAGCGCGTCAGGGCGAGAACGTCCCGCCGGGCGAAGCCGCCAACCAGATGCTGCTGCGCGCCCTGACCGAAGGCGACGCGCCGATCCGCACGCTGGCGGCATCCAACATGGGGCAGCTTGGCATGGCGGATACCATGCGCGCGCTGTACGCCGCCCTGCGCGATGGGCGCGAGGAAGTCCGCTCGACCGCGCACAAGGCGCTGGGCGAGCTTCAGCTACAGATCGGTTACCCGCTGCCCGCGCCAATGTAAACCCCGCCGCAGCATAACCCGGCGTCGTGTTCCCGCGCCGGGCGCATCAGTCATATAATGGAAGCTGTGCCGAGCCAGTCATGCAGGAGCAGCCGTGCCCAGCTATCTTTTCCGCCGCCTTGAAGAGTACGAATTCGCCTATGCCTACGCAATCGTTGTCGAAGTCACGGAATGGCTCCTGAGCAAGGGGATTCGCCAGTGGTTGCAGCCGCTCCCGCCGGAAATTTACGCCCGGCGTCAGGTGATGGGCGAGAATTACGGGCTGTTCGTGGATGAAGAACTGGCGTGCGTCGTGTCGCTGATCGATGATCGCCCGGAATACTGGTCGGAGTATCTGCCGAAGAAGCGCTTCAAGTGGCTGGCGACGCTGGCGTCGTCGCGCAATTTCAAGGGGCAAAAGCTCGGCGAACTGGCGATGAGCGAAGCCGAGCAGCATCTCGCCAGAGAAGGACTCCCCGCGATCTACCTCGACTGTCTGTACGGCGAAGGCGTGCTGCCGAAGTTCTATACCTCGCTCGGCTATACGCAGGTCGCCCGCAAAGACGTGACCTTCCCCGGCGGGACGTTCGACAGCGTGCTGCTGCGCAAGCGGCTGAACCGGCGCTAGTTTCCCGAATTAAGACTCGTCGGTCGCTTCAGGGGTGACTTCAGCGGTCGGTTCCTCGGTGGCGAGCGCGAAGCCCGGCGGAAGCTGTTCGTTCGCCGGATCGCACGGAATCACGCGGTCAAAATCGGTGTGGAACAAATATTGCTGGTCGCCCACTTCCAGCAGGATGCGATAGCCGTCGCTTTGCAGGCTGACGACCTCGCTGTTAGGCTGCGGGCAGTTGAGCGTGCTGTCCGTCCAGACGGCGGAGCGCACGTCGACCAGAAACACGCGCCGCGTCGGCAGGTTGAGGTCGGCGGCGACCATCCGCTGGGCGATGCCGACCAGCTCGGCAGCGACCGGGTCCTGCGCGATCAGCGCCGCGCCGATCAAGTCGTCGACCGAACCCGGCGGGGTCGCGGTCGCCGTCGGAAAAACCACATCCTGCGGCGCGGGCAGGTTGGCGGGGGTCTGCGTGGGTGGCGCGGGTGTGAGCGTCAGCGTCGCCGTCGCCGGGATCAGCGTCAGCGTCGGCACGGTGGTCTCGCCCCCGCCCGGCGCGCACGCCGCTGCAATCAACGCAATGAGGAAAATCAGCCGCCGCGCCATCAGTCTACGTTCAGCATCGCCTCGACCTGACCAACCGACACGCCTTCGACACTGACGATCTTCTCGCGTCCCGCCTCGCCAGCGACGATTTCGATGTGATCCGATGAAACGCCCAGCCGCGCCGCCAGAAACTCGATCAACTCCTTGTTCGCGGCGGGCGAGCTGGCAGGCGACGCCATCAGGCGAACCTTCAATATGCCGTCATCCTGAACCCCGGCGATTTCCGTCCGCGTCGCCTGGGTGACGACCCGGATATTGAGCGCCGCGCCGCCTCGCGCGTCGGTGATCTGGAACTTGCGGTTTGCGGGCATAGGCACGCCTCGTCATCTTTCGCGCAATCACAATTCAGCAACCATCGTATCACGCGCTTGAAACGCCGACAAGTTCACCGCAGGGGAAATCATGAAAAATTCAGTTCGTCGGCTGGGTGTGGGAAGAGTTCGAAATCGCGTCGCAACCTCACCCCTAACCCCTCTCCACGACGTGGAGAGGGGAAGTCGAGCACGTGAACCGAAGGTTCGCGCGAGACGGGGTGAGGTCAGGTGACCGATGCCCCCGCACCTTAATTGACGGATCGATTGGACCTTGGCGCTAGAACAGTACCTGCGTCAGCACCCAGAGGATCAACAGCACAACCAGCGGGCTGAAATCGACCATGCTGCCCTGTGGCAGCAGGCGGCGCACCGGCTCCAGAATCGGCTCGGTCGCCTGATAGACGAAGCGCACAAGCGGGTTGGAGCGGTCAAGGTTCGGGAACCAGCTCAGCAGCGCCCGCGCGAATATCAGCAGTTCCAGCAGCATTAGAATGTAGTAGATGATGATCATTCCTGTCGCACCCTCTCACCAAAGATAGCCCGTCCAATACGAACCAGCGTCGCGCCTGCCTCGATGGCGACCGGGTAGTCGTCGGTCATCCCCATGCTGAGGTCGGGCAGCGGCATTCCCAGCGACTCCGCCAGCGCGCCGCGCAGCGCCGCCAGGCTGGCGAAGATCGGGCGCGCCTGCTCCATCTCGTCGACGATGGGAGCCATCGTCATCAAGCCACGCACCCGCAGCCCCGGCAGCGCCGCGATCTGCTCCACGTCGTACCGGACCTGATCGCGCACGCTGGCATCGCGCTCCCAACCGTGCGCCGCCAAACCGGACTTGCTGGCTTCGCCGGAGACGTTGACTTCCAGCAGCACGTCCAGCGACCCGCCGCGCTCGACCACCGCGCGCGACAGCTTTTCCGCCAGCCGCTGGCTGTCGACCGAATGCGCCACCTGGAACAGCGGCGGCACGTCTTTCGCCTTTCGGCTCTGGATGTGCCCGATCATGTGCCACACCAGCGGCTGATCGGTCTGCGCCAGCACCGCCGGAATCTTCGTCTCAGCTTCTTCTACGCGGTTTTCGCCGAAATGTTGCACGCCCGCCGCCGCCGCTTCGAGGATCGCTTCCGCCGGATGCGTCTTGCTGACCGCGACCAGCGTCACCGCCGCCGGGTCGCGCCCCGCCCGCACACACGCCGCCTCGATCTGCTCTCTGACCCGGTTCAGGTTCTCGGCTATCGTCATGACAGGCACAACACCGCACCGAAGCGCCCGGTGCGCCCTTTCTCGGCGCGGTGCGAAAAGAATTCGTCGGTATGATCGGCGGTGCTGATCCCGGCGATCTCGATTTGCGCGACCCCCGCGCGCTCCAGATCGAGGCGGTTCGCCGCCCACAGGTCGAGATACGCGCTGCCGTCCGCCGGGTCGCGCCGGATCAAGCCGTCGGTCGCGCCGAAATGCTCGCGCACGGCGTCGACCACTTCCTCGCCCACCTGATAATGCTCCGGTCCGATGCTCGGTCCAATCCCCGCCTGAATATCCGCCGGGCGCGAGCCGTAGGTCGCGCTCATGGCGCGCACCGTCTCGGCGACGATGCCCTGCACCGTGCCGCGCCAGCCCGCGTGCGCCATCGCAATCACACCGCGCGCCGGGTCGCGGAACAGGATCGGCACGCAGTCGGCGAAGCGCATCGACAGCGTGATCCCGGCGCGGTCGGTCATCATGGCGTCGGCGCGCGCCAGCCAGCGCCGCCCGCCGACCGGCGCGTTGGCGATGATCACGTCGGCGCTGTGCACCTGCCATACGCTGCAAACACCGCCCTCGTCAACGCCGAGCGAGGCATACATGCGCTCGTGATTACTGCGCACGGCGCGCGGGTCGTCGCCGACGTTGCCGCCCAGGTTCAGCGAGGCGAACGGCGCCGCGCTCGTGCCGCCCCTGCGCGTAAAGACGCCATGCTTCACGCCGCCCCACATCTCGAACTGGTAGTAGACCAGCCCGTCGCTTGCGATTCGATTCAACGATCCCCTCCGTTCCACCGAGGAATTATAGCGTGCCTTAAGATGAATCAGGTATGTTGCACATAGAAAGTGGCAGTATACTGGTTACAGTACGGTCTCAAGCGAGGCGAAAGCATTGCATAGATACCCCGGAAAGGAGCGCGGTACGCTGATCGGACGGACAGCAAGGAGCCGCCAGATATGGTTATGACATATTCGAGAGAGCGACGCACTTCCAGTTTGATCTCCGTCCTCATCGTCGACGACCACCCGCTCTTTCGTGACGGGCTTCAGAAAGCGCTCGAACTGGAGGAGGATATTGAAGTCATCGGGCAGTGTGCGGACGGCGAGGACGCGCTTCGCTTCGTGGAGCGTGTGCAGCCAGCAGTCGTACTGCTCGACATCAATCTCCCGGCGATGAACGGCTTGCAGGTCGCCCGGCTGCTCAAAGCCGAGCGCAGCGCCATCGCGGTCATCTTCCTCACCGCATACCACGACTCCCAGCAGGTGCTTCACGCCATGCGCGCTGGGGCATCCGCCTACTGCCCCAAAGACATCATGCCGGACGAGCTGATCGAAGTCATCCGCGCCGTCGCGCGGGGCTACTACATCGTCGGCACGCTCAAGATGGACGTGCATGAGATGCAGGCGTGGATCAACATGAACGTCGAAGCGCTGAGCGGTCCGTACACCGTCGACCCCGACGAGCATTACATCCCGCTCAGCCCGCGCGAGCTGGAAATCCTGCAATTCGTCACCAACGGGCTGAGCAATAAAGAGATTGCCAGCCGCCTGAACATCAGCCAGCAGACCGTCAAGAATCACATGACCTCCATTCTGAAGAAGCTGAACGTTCAGGATCGCACGCAAGCCGCCGTCACCGCACTGCGGCATGGTTGGGTCCGCATCCATAACCGAGGATAGAAGCGATGGTAGACCGCGATTATCGAGCCGACACCGGCGCGCGCGAGGAAATGATCAACAATCTCACCGTAGAGATGAAGGCGCTGCGCGACAAGCTGAACGAGCTGAAAATCCAGATCGACCAGACTCAGCTCGTCGTCGACCGCGAACAGCAGCGCAACAACGACGTGTTCACCGAACTGCGCACGGTGCAGGACAACATCGAGACCGTCCCGCGCCAGGACATCCGCAGCAAGTATGACGAGGCGATTGAGGCGCGCTTCCGCCTGACGACCATGCGCGGGCAGCTCGAAAAGTTCATCAGCACCCGCGAGCAGTTGGAGCAGGAACAGGCGCTCCTGCGCGAGATGCTCCAGCGGCTTCAGGGCATCGAGGTGCTGCCCGCGACGACGGCGGTGGTCGCCGAGGACAGCAAGGACGGCGGCAAGGGGTCGATGAACTTCGTCCGCATCATTCAGGCGCAGGAGGAAGAACGCCAGCGCCTCGCCCGCCAAATGCACGACGGACCGGCGCAGTCGCTGACCAACTTCATCCTGCAAGCCGAAATCTGCCAGCGGCTGTTCGACCGCAACCCGGCGCGCGCCGCCGAAGAACTCGACAACCTCAAGAACGTCGCCAGCATCACCTTCCAGAAGGTGCGCGATTTCATCTTCGACCTGCGCCCGATGATGCTCGACGACCTCGGCGTCGTGCCGACCGTGCGCCGCTACGTCGACTCGTTCCGCGAGAAGAACGACATCGAGATCAAGCTCGACATCTTCGGTGACGAGCGCCGCCTCGCCACGCACCGCGAAGTCATGATCTTCCGGGGCATCCAGGAATTGATGGCGCTGGCGCGCGACTACGCCAGCCCGACCGAGATCTCCATCAAGCTGGACATGGGTAACACGGTCGTCAAGATGTCGGTCGAGGACAACGGGCGCGGCTTCGACGCCGAAGCCGCCATGAGCGGGGCTGAGGAGAATTATCAAGACCCTCGCGTTCAGAGCCTGATGACCCTCAAGGAGAAATTCGAGCTGATTCGCGGATCGGTCGCCATCAACAGCAGCGAGACGGAAGGCACGTCTATTCGTCTGGAGCTGCCGGTCAACGACTAGCCAGGCGGATCGGATCGCCAGGCGCAAACGTGGGACTTCGCACGCACCGGGAGATAATCGCATCGAAGGGGATTTGACGGGATGCGGTGTGCGGCAGAAGTATTGAGATGACAGCCCTTTTGAGGGGACATTCTGCCTGTTTGCGAATTTGCAGTCTTAGCTTACACTGAATTAAGAAACGTCATGTTGTAATTCTTTATCCGTCCGTTTGACGCCCATTTAGGCGTGGGACATCGCTACATTCGGAGGAATTCATGGGACGTCTGCGTATATTCTTGATCGCTGCGATCTTAATCGTACTGGTCGCGCTCGTAGTGGTCGTCGTGCTGCCCAGGATCAACCAGCAGCCCGCTCCCACCCAGAGCGCCCAGGGCGACACGGGTCCAGTCGTCCAGCAGCCGGAATCAACTCCCCTGCCCACCGCAACGCCGATCATCTTTGTCGACCTGGTGATCGCCGTTCAGGAACTTCCGCGCGGGATCGTCATCCCGCCCAATGCGGTAGCGATCCGTCCCTGGCCCCAGGATGCCGCGCCCTTTAACGGCGTCAGCAACCTGGAAGATGTGATCGGCAAACGGGCGCGCACTGACATCTTCCGCGAACAGCCCATCCTTTCCAACATGGTTGTCGAGGACTTGACCGGAGCCGCGCACGTCGGCTCGGACGCGGCGGCGGTGCTGCCTGATGGTCTGCGCGCCGTGTCGATCCCGGTCGACCGCCTGACCAGTATCGCGTATGCCCCCCAGGACGGCGACCGCGTCGACCTGATCATTTCGCTGCTGTTCGTGGACGTGGACGAAGCCTTCCAGAGCATCGTCCCGAACAAGATTAACCTGTTCCGCATCTCCGAGGATGGCATCCAGATTCTGGAGCCAATCGAAGGGCGCGTCGACAGCACCTCGCTCGGTCCCGTCATCATCGGACCGTCCGAGCGCCAGCGCCCGCGCCTCGTCACTCAGATGACCATTCAGGACGCGCTGATCATCCACATGGGCAACTTCCCGATTGACGGACGCTTCATTGGCGTCCCGCCAACCCCGACGCCCGTCCCGCAGGAGGGTCAGGAAGCACAGGGTGGCACGCCACCTCCGCCGACCCCCACTCCGCCGCGCCCAGACATCGTGACGCTCGGCGTCACGCCGCAGGAAGCGGTCGTCCTTACGTGGCTGATCGAGGCGAAAGTGCCGGTGACGCTGGCGCTGCGTTCGGCGAGCGATACGGCGCGCACTTCGACCACCGAAGTCACCCTCGATTACATGATGGGCACCTATGGCATCACGCTGCCGGGCAAGCGTCCGTTCACCATCGAACCGGCGATCCGCAGTATCCGCCAGTTGGTGGCAAGCGCAGAAATTCAGCTATCCGATAGTTCGCAGTAACGGCAGGTAATCACGCGGATGAGACACTAGGCGATGCAGGACAAACAGAAGAACGTCATCCAGGTGTTGATCGTTGACGACATCCAGGAGACACGCGAAAACATCAAGAAGCTGCTCTCCTTCGAGGAGGAGTTCAAGGTCGTCGGGTCGGTCGGTACGGGGCGCGAGGCATTGAAAGTCACGCTGGAAACGCGCCCCGACATCGTCATCATGGACATCAACATGCCGGATATGGACGGCATCCAGGCGACCAACGAAATCACCAAAGCCGTCCCGACCGCCGCCGTGATCATGATGTCGGTGCAAACCGATGCCGACTATATGCGCAAGGCGATGCAAGCGGGCGCGCGCCAGTTCCTCGGCAAGCCGATTGACCCTGACGAGCTTTATAGCACGATCCGCTCGGTCTACAAGAACTACGAGCCGATCCGTCGTCAGGCGATGGCGATGCAAGACCTGCCGATGGAAGTCCGCAAAGCCAAGCCGCTCTCGACCGAGGGCGGCGAAATCCGCGCCGGGAACATCATCGTCGTCTACAGCCCGCAGGGCGGTGTCGGATGCACCACCATCGCCACCAATCTCGCCGCCGGGCTGATGCGCAAGGGCATCAAGGTGCTGCTGATCGACGCCGACCTCCAGTTCGGAGATGTCGGCGTCTTTCTCAAGCTGCAATCGCAGTCGACACTGGCAGACCTCGTCCACAAAATCGACGATCTCGACACCGATTTCTTCGACAGCGTGGTGGCGACGCACGAGAGCGGGCTGAAAGTCCTGCTCGGACCGCAGCGCCCGGAATTCGCCGAAGAAGTCGAAGGCGTCCCGACCGCCGTCGCCCGCATCATCGAGAAGATCGCCAGCAGCTACGATTTCATCATCGTCGACACCAGCCGCCGCATTGACGAGCAACTGCTCTCGCTGACCGATGTCGCCACCAGGGTGCTGCTTGTCGCCACCCCAACGCTGGCGGCGGTTAAGAACACCCGCTTCGTCATCGACCTGTT
Organism: Anaerolineae bacterium; assembly: GCA_046328655.1. Classification (GTDB taxonomy): domain Bacteria; phylum Chloroflexota; class Anaerolineae; order Aggregatilineales; family Phototrophicaceae; genus Flexifilum. The sequence goes on from JAXLWE010000045.1 coordinate 30,304, forward strand.
CGACCGGCTGAATTACCCGCCGGACAAATCCGCTCTCGTGCTCAACCGCGTCGAGGATGAGCGCAGCCGCAGCCGCGTCACCATCCCGACCGACGTGATCGAAAAGCACCTGAAAAAGACGACCGTCGCCAAAATCCCCTTCAACGAGCAGGTGATCCTCAGCGCGGTCAACAAGGGTGTCCCGGCGGTTGCCTCGCGGGATCGTTCCAAGTCACCCATCAAGGAGCTGATCGACTTCTCCGACTACGTCTTCACCTCGTTGATGAGCGCCAGCTCCGACGAACTGGAAGAAGATGAGGATAAGAAGAATAAAAAGATCGGATTCGGGCTGCTCGGACGAAACTAAAGGCACGAGAGTACGAGTTTGCGTGTAACGTAGGAGTAAGTTGAGACTGGAGACGGCGTTATGTCTTTATTAAGGCGCATTGAAAAGGGTGGCGGCGGCGAGGGCGGCTCGTCCGGCGGAACCGGCGACTTCGGCGCCGACAGCGGCAACCCCGGCGACGAGTCGCGTCTGGCGGCAATGCGGTCGCGCAACCAGCAGGTCATGGGGCGCGCCCAGGCTCGCGGCGGCGGCGAAAATGCCTACGTCGACCTGAAAACCCGTGTCCAGAACCGCCTCCTGTCGGAACTCGACCAGTCGATGGATCTGACGCGCAAGAACGAAGTGCGCGCCCACATCGAAGAACTGTTCAACGCCATCCTCGCCGAAGAAAGCATGGTGCTGGCGCGGCAGGAGCGGCAGCGCCTGTTCGAATCCATCGTCGCCGAAATCCTCGGCTTCGGTCCGCTGGAGCCGCTGCTGGCGGACGAGACCATCACCGAAATCATGGTCAACGGACCGAAGAACATCTTCATCGAGCGCAAGGGTAACATCACCCGCGCCAATATCGCCTTTGAAGACGACGATCACGTCCTGCGCATCCTCGACCGCATCGTCGCGCCGCTCGGTCGTCGCGTTGACGAAAGCTCGCCGCTGGTCGACGCCCGCCTGCCCGATGGCTCGCGCGTGAACGCCGTCATCCGACCGATTGCCCTGACCGGACCGACGATCACCATCCGTAAATTCTTCAAGAAGCCACTGACGACCGAAGATCTGATCAAGTTCGGCTCGATCACCAAAGAGATCGTCGAGTTCCTGCGCGCCTGCATCATCGGTCGCCTGAACGGAGTCGTCTCCGGCGGCACGGGTTCGGGCAAGACCACGCTGCTCAACGTACTTTCCGGCTATATCCCCAACGACGAGCGCATCGTCACGATTGAGAACGCCGCCGAGCTTCAGCTTCGGCAGGAGCACGTCGTCACGCTGGAAAGCCGCCCGGCGAACATTGAAGGCAAGGGCGAAATCACCATCCAGAATCTGGTCGTCAACGCCCTCCGTATGCGCCCCGACCGCATCATCGTCGGCGAGTGCCGTGCGGGTGAGGCGCTGGACATGCTCCAGGCGATGAACACTGGTCACGACGGCTCGCTGACGACGGCGCACTCCAACAGCCCGCGCGACACGATTGCCCGTCTCGAAGTCATGTGCCTGATGGCAGGCATGGACTTGCCCGTTCGCGCTATCCGCGAGCAGGTCGCCAGCGCGCTCGACGTGATCGTGCATCAGGAACGCCTCCGCGACGGCTCGCGCAAGGTCGTGAAAGTGACCGAGGTGCAGGGCATGGAAGGCGACATGATCACCATGTCTGACATCTTCGAGTTCGAGCAGACCGGCGTCGAAGGCGGCAAGATCGTCGGGCGCATCCGTCCGACCGGCATCCGTCCGAAGTTCACCGACCGCATCGAAGCAGCGGGCATTTACCTGCCACCGTCGGTGTTCGGCGTCGGCAAATACTGATCGCCCGACCGCCTGACGCGGTTTTCGGCTTCACGGCTTTGCTATGGAATTGAGTAACGAGCGGTTATGGAGTAAAGCACGATGACGATCAATCCGGTTATCATCATCGGCGTTGCCGTAGTCATCGCCATCGGCGTCATCATCTGGGGCATCATCAGCGTCCGGTCGGAAAAGGACATCATCGAGGAACGGCTCTCGCGCATCGAGAACGCCAACATGTCGTTCCTTGAGCTGGAAGAACTGCCCGAAGATAAGCCAGCGGAGAAGAAGTCCACCGCGTTACAGGAGCGGCTGGACAGCCTCGTCTCGCAGCGATCTTTCGGCAAGCAGTGGCGCCAGCAGCTTTCGCGCGCCGACCTCAAGCTAACGGTCTCCGAATACGCTGCATTGCACGTGATCAGCATGTTCGGCTTCTTCGCCCTCGGCTACTTCGTGCTGTTCGGTCAGCAGATCGTCATGGCGATTGTCTCCGGCTTCATCGGCTTCTTCGCCCCGCGCATTTACGTCGCGCGCATCACGTCTACGCGCCTGATCCGGTTCGAGAACCAGCTACCCGACACGCTTGGCTTGTGGGTCAACGCCCTGCGTTCCGGCTACAGCGTGCTCCAGTCGATGGAAGCGATTGCCCGTGACGCGCCGGAGCCGACCGCCACCGAGTTCAAGCGCGTGGTGCAGGAAGTCCAGCTTGGCATCGACATGGAAGACGCGCTGGAACACCTGCTCAACCGCGTCGAAAGCGAAGACCTCGACCTCGTGATCACGGCGGTCAACATCCAGCGCGAAGTCGGCGGTAACCTCGCCGAAATCCTCGACGTGATCAGCCACACCATCCGTGAGCGTATCAAGCTGAAGGGCGAAATTCGCGTGCTGACCGCGCAGGGGCGCATCACCGGCTACCTGATCAGCGGTTTGCCGATCATCCTGGCGCTGTTCCTCTACACCATCAACCCCGGCTACATGGGCAACCTGTTCGAGAACCGCGTATGCGGCTGGCCTATGCTCGGCGTCGGTCTGGCGCTGATCGGAATCGGTTTCGCCATCGTCCAGAAGATCGTTGACATCGACATTTAGCGGAAAGCAAGACTATGGAACCTATTATCGTTCTTGCGGTCGTCGTCATCGGGACAGTTGTATTCGGCAGTCTGGTTTACGTCGGCACGAAAGAAGATCGTGGGCGCGACCCGCTTCAGGAGCGTCTGGCGCAGTACGACGACAAGGAACTACCGGCGTCGCTGGAGGAGATCGAGCTTTCGCTTTCCTTCCGCGACCGTGTGCTGCTGCCCCTGATGCGGCGCGTCGCCCTGATTACGACCAAATTCACGCCGCAGAAGCAGCTTGAAGAAGCGCGCCACCAGCTTGAGCTGGCGGGCATGACGATGGATCCGGGCACGTTTTTCGCCATGCGCATCGTCATCACCATCGTGTTCGGCTTGGGCGCGTTCTTCATCTTCTTCGTCGGCTCCAAGAGCACCGCCCCCACCAGCGCCCTGCTCTACACCGTCGGCGCAGTCGCGCTCGGCTACTACTTCCCCGTCATGTGGCTCAAGAGCAAGATCAAGCGCCGTCAGGAAGCGATCTGGCGCGCGCTGCCCGACGCGCTCGACCTGTTGGTCATCTGCGTGGAAGCGGGTCTCGGCTTCGACATGGCGATGGGCAAAGTGTACGAGAAGTGGGAAAACGATCTGGCGATTGCCTTCGGGCGTGTGCTGCGCGAAATCCAGCTTGGCAAGCTGCGCCGCGACGCTCTGCGCGACATGGCGAACCGCATGGACGTGCCCGACATTACCGCCTTCGTCGCCGCCATCATTCAGGCGGATCAACTGGGCGTGAGCATGTCCAAGATTCTGCGCGTCCAGTCCGACCAGATGCGCGTCAAGCGCCGCCAGCGCGCCCAGGAAAAAGCGCATCAGGCGCCCGTCAAGATGATGCTGCCGATGGTTTTCCTGATCTTCCCGTCGCTATGGATCGTGCTGCTCGGACCGTCGATCATCATCCTGCTCAACACATCCGAGGTCGGCGCGGTGTTTTAGTCGCACCTGCACCCGGCATGACTAACCCCCGGAGGACACGATGACGAATCGTGATCCGCTGCGCGAGCCGGGAGAGAAGTTCAGTTTCGCGCGCCTGCTCTCGCTGGGCATCGACCTGCTCTATCCGCCGCGCTGCGCGGGCTGCGGACGGGTCGGCACGGCGTGGTGCGAGCGCTGTCAGAACGACTTAAATCAGGCGGCGGTCGACCTGAAACGGGTACGGCTGTCGCCTGATTTCATCATCGCCGCCACCGGTATCCACGAAGGCAAGCTCCAGCAGGCGGTACACGCCCTCAAGTACGCGCGCGCACTTGATCTTGCCGCACCCCTGGGAGATCGGTTAATCTACGCGCTGAGCGCCCTGAATTGGACGATTGACACGATCATTCCCGTGCCACTTCACACTGCCCGCCAGCAGGCGCGCGGGTATAATCAATCTCAACAGCTAGGAGCGTACATGGCGCAGGTTTTGAGCATTTCCTGTGATCCTTCAGCCCTCCTTCGCTGGCGCGATACACCTCCCCAGGTTGGACTTAATCGAGAGCAGCGCCAGGTGAACGTGCGCGGCGCATTTCGGGCGACCACCACGCTGCACGGTACCGTGCTGCTCGTTGACGACGTGTTTACAACGGGCGCGACCTTGCAGGACTGTGCGCGTGCCGCCTACGAAGCGGGCGCACGCCAGGTCTACGGGTTGACAGTCACTGCGGCGCGTTCTTGACTTTATCAAAGGAGACGGATGATGGACATCGAAATTCAAGGGCACAATCTTCGAGTCTCGGACGCCTTGACCGACTATGTACAGAAGAAGCTGGGGAAGCTGGATCGTTATCTGCCGAATATCACCGAGGTGCGCGTCGAGCTGGGGCGCGAGCACACTCGACGCGGCGAAGACCTCGCCGTCGCTCAGATTACCGTTCGCCACAGTCGCGGTGCGATCCTGCGCGCGCAGGAGACGCAGCCGGGCGAGATTGAAACCGCGCTCAACCTCGCGGTCGACAAGATGTATCGCCAGATTCAGCGCTTCAAGGGCAAGCGTATTCGCAAGGGGCGCGAGCGCTTCAGCGCCACCGTCGAGGAGCTGAACGCCGCCGAAGCCATCCCCAATCTGGAGGTCGATGGCGACGTGCAGCCGGAGCAGACAGCCGACGCCGAGATCATCCGCCGCAAGAACGTCGCCGTCATCGCCATGAACGAAGAAGAAGCCATCGAGCAGATGGAACTGCTCGGTCACACCTTCTTCATCTTCTTCAATCAGACGACCGGCGGCATCAACGTCATCTACAAGCGCCGCGCCGGTGGCTACGGCGTCCTGAACCCACAGGTCGAATAATCAAATCCGCATGTAGGGGCACAGCGGCGCTGTGCCCTTACTTTTTCCCCGCGTTGTAATCCTGCGCCCGCCATAACTGGCGCAGCACCGCATACTTCCTGAACTCGTTCCACGCCATCAGCAGGCTGAGCCGTAAGCCGTGCAGCCCGTCCACGTAGCCCTTGAGCGTGACGAAGCGCCACCAGAACTGGCGCAGCGGCTGTAGCACGTAATTCTGCGGCTTCGGGCGAATCCCCTGCTCCAGCCTGATCTGGGCGTCATAGGCGGTGTAGCGGCGCTGCTTGGCGACGAACTGCTGAATATCGCGGTAGTTGTAATGGATGAAGGCATTCTTGAGCGTGCCTTCCTTGCCGTCGAGGATCGTTACCTCGTGCACCTGCCGCGTCGGGTCGAAGCGCGCCGCGCCCACCCGCAGCAGCCGCGTCTGGTAATCGGGATACCAGCCCGCGCCGCGCGTCAGCCTGCCGAAAATGTAGTTGTCGCGCGGGATGCGGAACCCGGCATAACCGGGATAGTCGACGCTCATGCGGGCTTCCTCCGCCAGCGCCTTTGGCACGCGCTCGTCGGCATCCACGAACAGCACCCAGTCCGCCGCGCCGCGCATGGCGTCGAGCGCCGCGTTGCGCTGGCTGGCATAGTCCTCGAAATGATGCTGGATCACGTCCGCTCCGGCGGTCTGGGCGAATTCCACCGTGCGGTCGTTGCTGAACGAATCGAACACGACGATCCGGTCGGTGAAGCGCAGCGTCTCGACGCAGTCGACCACGTTCGCTGCCTCGTTGTACGTCAGGATCACCCCCGCGAGCCGCACCCCGTCACCGCCTTCCCAGCGCCAGAGTCCGCACCGTCTGATACGCCTCGCGCAGCGCCGGATCGCCCGTGCCGCGCAGTTTGTAGGTCATCCCGGTGGAGATCAGCACTCGCGCCAGCGGGCGTTTCCACGCTGGATAGTTCTTGTCGACCAGCAGCAGGCGGCTCGTCCACAGATCGACCACGCTGCGTGGGCGCACCTGCGCCGTACTCTGCCCGGCGAGATGCGTCACTCGCGCCGCCGGGACGCAGCGCACGTCCCAGCCCGCTTCGTGAATCCGCCACGCCCAGTCGATCTCCTCGCAGTACATGAAGAAAGCCTCGTCAAAGCCGCCCGTCTGCGCCACGATCTCGCGGCGCAGCATCATGGTCGCGCCCAGTACGAAATCGACCACGAACGGCGCGCCGCCGTCGTAGAGCGCGCGCGGGTAGCGTCCGTTCAGCCCGCTTTCGAGAAACCGCCCCGGTCGCCCGAACAGATCGAACCAAAGCTGCAGCAAGCCGGGAAGCCGAACGCCCCGTGCTGAAAGCTGCCGTCGCCGTAGCTCAGGCGCGCGCCCACCAGCCCGACTCTCGGCTCGGCGAGCAGCGCATCGTACAGCGCGCGCGTCGCGCCCGGCTGGGTAATTGTATCGGGATTCAGCAGATAGATCGCCTGAGGCTGCTCCGCCGCCTCCATGATCTGGCGGATGGCGAGGTTATTGGCGCGCCCGAAGCCGAGATTCTCGGCGCTGGCGGTCAGCTTCACCTGCGGAAACGCCGCCGCGACCGCCGCCGGTGTGCCGTCAGACGAGGCGCTGTCGACCACGTACACCTCGGCGCGCAAGCCGCTGGCATCGAGGTCGGCGTACAGGCTGCGCAGCGCGTCCAGCGCCAGATCGCGGACGTTCCAGGTGACGATGACGACCGCGAGCATCAAGTCCCTGCTTGCGCGAGATCGATCCCCGCCCGGCTGATGAAGCTGCGCAGGCTGCTCAACTCGTCGTCGCTCACGACGAATAGCTGATCCTGATCCAGCAGCGGCGCGAGCGTCCCCGCGCGCGACCCGTTGGCAATCGACACCAGCGCGTTGGTCAGGTCGTCCTGCTGCGCCAGCGGAAGCTGCGACGGCACGACCAGCACCAGATACGGGACTTCCACCGACTGCTGGAGCGTGCGCACGCGGGCGCGCGCCGTCGCGCTGGCGGAGTCTTCGTACACCGACGCGGCGATCCCGGCTGCGTCGCAGTCGCCGGATGCCACGTCGTCGATCATCGCCGCCGGGTCGTCGTAGTCGCGCACTTCCGAGAACTGCGCCGCCGAAGTGATCCCGCCCGCCCTCAGCATCAGCGACGGCACGAGCCACGAATAGAAATCGCTGTATCCCAGGCGGCAGAAAACGTGATCGACCAGATCGCCCACACCGGACACGTCCAGCGCGGAGCGGATGATGATCAGCGATGTGTCGCCGGTACTGCCGCTGGAACGCTCGCCGCGCTGCACCTGAAGCGCCGCCGTCCCGCAGTCCTGATCGTAAGCCGCCGCGTATGCCAGCCCGCTCAGCCAGGCGGCGGCAATCGTCCCGCCCGACGAATCACACAGCGCCGCCAGCGCTTCGGCGTCGCTCTCCACCAGTTCGACCACGACGTTCATTTCGGTGTCGTCCAGCAGCGCCTGCTGCAGGTCGGTGACGGCATTCTCCACCAGCCGCGTCGAGCTATCCGGCGCGACGATTTCCAGATGCAGCGGGTTGGCTTCCGAGCCGAGCGGGATCATGGTCGGCACGGGCGGCAGCGGCGTGGAGCGCGGGGTCGGGGTCAGGGTCGGGCGTGCCGTCGGCTCGACGCCGCGAAAACGCTTGCACGATGCCAGCAGGAGCGCGACGCAGACCAGCCCGATGATGAGGATGTGCGTTTTGCGGTTAATCGGCGTGTCCTCCCAGCATTACATCGTCTTGTACGTATCGTAACCGCCTTCACCGCTTCTATTTACTTAAGGCTTGACCAGCTCGACGCTGCGCGCGCCGACCACGTTGTTCACCGTGTCGATGCTCACCTGCTCGTGGATCAGCCCCGCCCAGCAGTTCTGCGGGTTGTAGGCTTCCAGATCGGTCATGCGCACCGCGCCCCACACGACCGCCCGTGCCCCGGCGGGCAGGTACAGATAAGTATTGCCGGTCTCCGGGTCGGTCGCGCTTTCGAGCGTGCTGGCGTCGCCCAGCGCCCAGCGCCAGGGGTAATCGCTGATCGCCGTCGTACAGTCGATGCCCACGCGCCACGCCCCGGCTTCGTCCGGCAGCCCCAGCGTCGATGCCCGCTGATCCCATTCGTAGACCGTGCCCGGCGCGGGTCCCGACGTGCGGATCGGCACGTCACCGTAATTCTCGACCGACAGCTTGAACACCAGTAGATCGCCCACCGTCAGCGTGAGGTCGTCCATGTTCAGCGATGCCGGGTCGCCGGGCGGATCGATCAAATCGCCGGACTGCTCGCGCGTCGTCAGGAAGCGATCTTCCCAGGGGCGCGTCTCGAAAACCACCGTCGCCCCGGTCGGCTGCGGGATGATCTGGGCGTAAGGCTTGCCGCCCTGCTCAATCGTCAGCGTCGCCGTGCGCTGGATTTCCTGCCCCACCGCGTCGCGGGCGAACGCCACCACTTGATACGTGCCATCCGGCGGCGGATCGGCGTTCAGGTCGACGCCGCCGTCGTAGTCATACAGATGCCGTCCGTAGTTGTCCGGCAGCACCGTCTCCTGCCGCTCGGCGAGGTAGATCGGCTGCCCGGTGGGATCGAGCAGATAGGCGGTCAGGTCGGCGTCCTTGCTTAAGAATACGTTGATCTGCGTCCGGTCGGCGATGCCATCCTGATTCGGCGTGAACACTGTCGGGAACACCGAAAATTCGGGGATTTCCGGCAGCGCCGCGTCGCCATTCTGGATGACCAGCGTGCCCGTACGCTCGTCGGCGCTGCCCTGCTCGTCGACCGCCGTCAGCGTCCAGGTGTACGTCCCGTCGGGGATCAGCCTGCGCACGATTTGCTGCTCGCCGAACGATTCGCCCGGCAGCGTGAAGCCGTCGACCACGCCGCTGAAAGCGACGCTGTAGTGGTCGGGGATGCGCGCCTCGTCCTGCCGGAAGGCATAGGTGCTGCCGTCCTCGCTGGTGAGCGTCAGCGTGATCCGCGCGTTGCGCGACAGATCGTAGCTCAGGATGGTGATGTCGTCGCTGCCGTCGGCGTTGGGCGTAATGGTCGTCGGCGCGAACGCCGCGTCCACGATCAGCGGGCGAGATGGCGCGATCAGCGCCTGCCCGATGACCACGACTACCACCAGCGCGATCATCGCGGTAATCAACGTCAGCCAGATGGGAATCCGCATAAAGCCGCATACCCCGTCATCGATACACCGCCCGCGAGTCTAAGCCGTTCGGGTCTATAAAGCAATGTCGCGCACAGCAAACGACGGTCGAACGTCGGCATTCGTTTCGTAAGGGCGCACGGCTCTGCGCCCGCGGCTGACCACCGCACTTTCGACGCTCCGCACAGCCGGACAGTCATGCAAACCGGGACATGCAGGGGCAGACCCGTGGGTCTGCCCGGTGACTCCTGGGCGAACCTGTGTGTTCGCCCCTACGATGACGGGCTAGCCTCGCCGCACTTGCGCCGGAACACCATTCACACCATAATGATCCACAGATTGTCGAACTTCCGTTCGACGCTTTACCCCAAATTGGCATTGGAGTAAAATAGAACCCTTACCCCCTGGTAGCCTGCGACTTTGAAGGACTGAGATTGACCGATCCAATTGGTGCGAACGACTTCTACATGATTGACAACGCCGAGCCGGACGAGGACGGCTTGATTGAATGCCCGGTTGTCCCCCTGCGCGAAGGGGCGATCTTCCCGAACGTCATTTCGCCGATCACGCTGAGCGGCAAGCGCGCGGTGAACGGCGCGGAATCCACTCAGGATACGCAGCAGACCATCATCGGCATCGCCCAGACCGACCCCAACGCCGTCGATCCGGGCGCGGACAAGCTCTACACCGTCGGCGTCGAAATCGCGCTGGGGCGCATCCTGCGCCTGCCCGACAACAGCTACAGCGCGCTTGGGCAGGGACGCCGCCGCGTCGAGATCGTGCGCTTCACTCAGTCCCGCCCCTACCTGATCGCCAAAGCGCGCCCACTGGCGGAGATCAACCCGAACACGCGCCGCACCAACGCCATGATGCAGGCGGTGCTGAACCTGTTCAAGCGCGCGATTGAACTGAACGATAACATCCCCGAAGAGGTGCTGCTTTACGCCCTCAACGCCAACAACCCCGGCTGGTTGGCTGACCTGATCACCTCGACGCTGATCCTGCTGCCGGAGGAGCGCCAGCGCCTGCTGGAGATGCTCAACGTCGAGGAGCGGCTGGATCGCGTCGCCGAGCTGCTCAGCCAGGAATTGAGCGTGCTGGAGCTGAAGGACGAGATCACCAGCCAGGTACATCAGGAAATGGATCGCACCCAGCGCGAGATTTACCTGCGCGAGCAGATGCGCGTCATCCAGAACGAACTGGGCGAGGAAGACGTCTTTCAGCAGGAGATCAACGAAATCCGCGAGCAGATCGCTCAGGCAGGACTACCGCCGGAAGTTCACGAAAAGACGATGAAGGAACTCAGCCGCCTAGCGATGATGCCGCCGATGTCGCCCGAAGTCGGCATCGTGCGCACCTACATCGACTGGCTGACCGGCGTCCCCTGGCACAAAGCCACCGACGACCAGCTTGACGTAGCCAAAGCTCAGGAAATCCTCGACCGCGAGCATTACGGCTTGCCTAAGGTCAAGGATCGCATCCTCGAATACATCGCCGTGCGCAAGCTCGCGCCGGAGCAGCAGAACACGCCGATCCTGTGCTTCGTCGGACCGCCCGGCGTCGGCAAAACCTCGCTCGGCAAGAGCATCGCCACCGCGTTGGGGCGCGAGTTCGTGCGCGTCAGTCTGGGCGGCGTGCGCGACGAAGCCGAGATTCGCGGGCATCGCCGCACGTACATCGGCGCGCTGCCCGGTCGCATCGTCCAGACCATGCGCCGCGCCGGGACGGTCAACCCGGTGTTCATGCTCGACGAGATCGATAAGCTGGGTATGGATTTTCGCGGCGACCCGTCGGCGGCGCTGCTCGAAATCCTCGACCCGGAGCAGAATTACGCCTTCTCCGACCATTATCTGGACGTGCCCTACGATCTGTCGAAGGTGCTGTTCATCACCACCGCCAACGAGCTTGACCCGCTGCCGCCCGCCCTGCTCGACCGTCTGGAACTGATCGACTTCCCCGGCTACATCGAGGAAGAGAAGATCGCCATCGCCCGCCGCTTCCTGATCCCGAAGGCGCTCGAAGCCAACGGGCTGAACGATCACAAAGTCTACTTCAGCGACTCCTCCCTGCGCTCGCTGATCCGCGAGTACACCTACGAGGCGGGCGTGCGCAATCTCAACCGCGAGATCGCCAACGTCTGCCGCAAGGTCGCCCGGCAGGTCGCCGAA